>PBEB01000024.1 GCA_002717505.1 Leptospiraceae bacterium | reverse complement strand
ACTATGATGGCGAGATCTTGCTGGAGAAAGCTTCTGCAAAAGAGACAGGGGAAAATGCATCGGAACTTCGCGAAGATGCGAAGAAGGAGTTTGAGAAAGCAGCTCAGGCAGATCCGGACTATGACCGGCCCCGAAAGAATCTGAGGAGAATGGCAGGCTTCCTCACTCCGCCTCTTTGATCATGCGCAGCGCACTATTCCTACTGGTGATTGGAATACTGGTTCCATGTTACTCGGTTTCCTCGGAAAGCCTGTATCTGGGTTTGCGGGGAGGCAGCCAGGCCTGGAATGCGGGTGTTTTCGATACATACAGTAAAGGCAATTTCTCCAGGGCCATAGTAACGTCCGTTTTTTCATCGAATTTCTTGATTCAAGAATTTGATCCCAGCACTAAGAGCCTCAATCAGGTGGGGGCAGGAGCAACGTACACCACCGGTGACTGGTCATTTTCTTACTATGGTCACTTCGGATTCGCCGATGCAAGTATATCCTCCTCGATTCTTTTTGCTCAATCAGAAGGAACCCGGCAGATTCTAACTCGCATACCCTATGATCTAAATGCCAGGTACCATCGCTCCGAACATGAGCTGCACGCGGCGCGATCCATCGGTTCAGGATTCTTCGTATTTTTCGGAATTAAGGCAATTCAGTTTCAAATCCATGCCTCCAATGACCTGGCCTGGGGCAATGGCCTGCAGTATGATCGAGAGAGTACCTCTATCCTGGAAGAGTACACCTATTCGGCTATTCCGGTGAAAGCCAACTTTGGTATGGAAATGACCACAAGCGGTCCATTGGCTGGCCTATCCTATGCCATTACTCCTGGAGATTACGATGCTTTGACTTTTTCTATTGGCTTCATGAAGTTGCGAGGCACGCAGTCGCTGGATAATCGGATTCAGGCGCAGATTGAATTCTCGCCCAATCTTTTCTCCAGGTCGTCCAACAAGATCTTCTACTCGACAAGAGAGAGAAACTGGATTGATATTAATGGAGGATTGATTGATGTAACCTATAGCTATTCAGTTTCCGATGCTCTACTTATTCGGATTTCGGCACGGTATCAGCAATACATTCAGACCACTCGAAAGAACGACTCTTCGATTCTTCAGCTGAGTCAGCTTGATGGACTGGCTCCAACGGTACTGGCACTTAACCTCTCCACCTCGGATGGCAGCAATGTGCAGGATAGTTATTCTGGCATCACGATTTCCATTTTGAGGAGGATCTTTTAATGTTCAACCGAATGAAAATGATCCTGCTGGCGTTTCCTCTGGTAGCAGTGATGAACTGTACCCCCACTGAAAACCTGACCGGTGCACATCTTGAATTGACTGCAATAACGGCAATTCTGGCAGAGAATAATGAGCCTTATTCCTTGATTCGTGTTCATAATTCCTCGCTCGCAGCATCCGGCTACGAGTTTTATTTGGGGACTGGTTGCGGAGCATTATCGGTGTTATCCATCCCGTCTGTCCCTCCAGATGCAACGTCGGATTATTACACCTCCACATCATCAATAATAGGTAGTGTGCAGAGAGTTACCGGTGGGTCCTGCTACGCATTGGATCCGCCGCTGACTCCGGGGAATTTTCGCTCGCTGTATGACAGCGGTGACCGCATTCGCGTTCTTTGAGATGCGGAAAAGTTTCTCCGATCTCATGGGCATGCAAAACTTTTCCAGAAGAAAGCCATAGATGTGCCATCAGTTGAAACTGGATTGCAGTTGGTCTACAGACATTGCAATTCATGGAAACGGCTGAAGCAGTGGTGACCGGGCCCTGTAGGCGATGTGATGACGCTACTGTGTGGACGATGGACTGAGCATTCGAAGCACAGCAAAAATAAGGGATAATCCATCCCAAACAGCTGGCTTTGGCTTGTAAGAACTCCAGGGCATCTTCTGGAGACTATGACGTGTAGCCCATCAACCCCGTTTAGAGTATAAGCAATTAGCTCGGATTGCCATGGAAATATGCAGACTGTTTATACATTCGTATCCTGATTCGCCAAGGAGACATAAGATAGATTATCGGTAGTGCTGTGATCACGGAAGCCGACCTGGACTGGAAGCCAAACAGGCTCGGAGGCGTAATAGCTGCTGGCAGGAATCAGGATGTCACCGGGAATGTGCGGTCTTTACTCTATGCTCCCGAATACGGCGAGGCTCGCTTCTGGCAGGATTGCCCGAATGAGCGATGGAAGGTTTGTCCAACCTTTAGGCCAGTTGCTGGCTCCTGTCGCAATTTAAGTGCCTTTGCGAAAACCTGGAGAAGGCTACCTTTAGCCTGAAGAGATTCGCAAAGATGGCTCATTACAATTCGATGCGAAGCCTTGATCCAGGACCTGTGCATGGCGATAATTAGAATCAGATAGGACTCTTTTCCTCTGGACCTGAACCGGAAAAGGGATAAGCACGTTGCCATTCCCTCCGTCCCATGGAAAGTCTGAAGGCAAATTTATAGTAAGTAGATATAAAGGTCACGAGTGTGGGATGGATTGCCCCATGATCGTAAACAACTAACAGGGATTCCATGGAAGAAACGCAGAAAACCGCTCAAGATGTCATGGCCCGGGGCTACCGAACGGTAAACTACATTCGTCTGGGACTTGCTTTTCTCTTCGCGGCCGCAGTGGCCGCTAGCTGGGCTGGAGACTCCACCGGTATAATGATCCGCGCGGAAGCTGTGGGAACAGTGGTGTATTTTCTGGTGGGAATCCTTGGTCTGGTGGTAATGCGAGGTGGTCGCATTCCAAAAAGATATTCAAGAACTGCGATCTTCATCGATATGGCGGTGCTTGGTTCCATTATNATTGTGGGTTGCTCTGATTCCANACTGTCAGCATTCGATGTAGTCAAGGATTCCACCGTATATGCTGTTTTCTATATAATTCTGGGTTACTCGGCTCTCCTGGGATCCGCTTTGCTCACTTTCAGTCTTTCACTCTGGGCGGCGGCCATTTACACGGCTTCGTTGTTTGTGGCCGCGAACACAGGGATTCAGTTTGGGGATACGGAGATCTATAGCGAATATACCGTGGGTCTCGTAGATTTTGCAATCATGGTAGTCTATATGCCNGTGGTGGGGGGAATCATTTCGGGCAGCATAAGAATGCAAAATGNGCTTTCTTCGATTTCCGATGGTCATGCTCGCTCCAATGCAGAACTCGTATCTTCGCTTACGGATCAAAAACATGTTCTGGCCATGCATGCGAAGGATCTGGATCAGGCTACCGAGCAATTCAAGGAATACATTGAAGATACCACCCGTCGCATAGAAAGCCAGGCCGCCGCTCTGGAACAGGCCAATGCAGTGACTGAAGAGCTTACGGCCAGCGCTTCGCAGACCTCCAGCATAGTGGAACATCAGAGCAAAGGAATTGAAACCATGGCTGAAGGCAGCACCGAACTAAATGCTCTGGTAAATGAAATCGGGGCATCCAACCAGCAACTTACAGAAAGCGCTTCTGATGCCGTACGTTCCATGGCTACCGTACTGAGCGCGGTCCAGGGAACAAACGAAATCCTGGGACGCCTTGAGGAAGCCTTTGCGAATGTAAGTCAAATCACAGAAGTGATGACTGAAATCGCAGATAAAACCAATTTACTTTCGCTTAACGCTTCCATTGAAGCTGCGAGGGCCGGAGATGCTGGCCGCGGCTTTGCCGTAGTGGCCAACGAAGTGAGCAAGCTTGCGGATTTTACCGGTCAGAATGTACGGCAGATTGCTCAGATTGTGAGCGATTCCATGAATACAATCGATGAAGCCAGAAAGCAGGCTGATGAGGCCTCGCAACAGGCTACTCATCAAAAAGAACAAACCAATCGCACCAATGAGCAAGCAGAAAAGACATCTAACTTGCTAAAGAAGCAGGCCAGTATTCTGGAAGGTTTGATCAGGGAACTTTCGGTGCAGCGAAACCGCGCCAGTGATGTTATGAATAGCTCCAGAGAACAGATCGATGGGCAAAAGGAACTGGCCCGGACTATGGAAAGTCTGGACAAAGAGATTTCACAGATCAATGAAACGGCCCGCAATCTGTCCGATGGAATTAATAGAATCTCCACNCAGGCTACAGAGCTGGCTCGCTTAAGCGAAACTGAATTTGCGGAATAGGCATGCCTGAAGCGCAACACCGTAAAAAAGATAATGGCCCTGGAACAGGCGCCGATACGTTTCCTTCTTGCAACCACCACTGATTGCCGATGATATAGAAAACAAGTCTAAGCAATAGACACTAATCCCCAGGAAGAGCTATGCCCGTAATTGATGTAATCCCAGGTGTAAAGATTTTTAAGAACGAGCATTACTCGGTTCTTTTCGGATGTCCTCCTGAAATCATCAAACATCTGATGATTCGGCAAATCCCCTTCCCCGATCTGATCATTATTCCCGATACACTTCATCGTAATGGGACTCTGCAGAACAGCACAGAATTCCCGCTCTATAACTTTCTATTTCTAATGGGGAACTTTCANAANGGAGTGAAGCTAAACATTGGCGGNAACAAAAGACAGGTTAAGAACAATCGNCAANTGCTTCAGTTATCTTTGCTCGGCCCCAGTATCAAAGAGTACAATGCCATTGGAGCTAGCAAATACTACCAGCGCCTGTATAAGGAATCGCGATATCTGGCCATCAAGGACTCGGAGGGAAAAGAGATCAATATTGATGGCTTTGTGAATTTCTCGTTCTTCAAGCAAGATCTTCTGGAGGTTGAACTGAATGGCCATCTCTGTGAGATTCGCCATAAGGATAAGAATGTCTATGAGGTGGGCGGCGAAACCATAGACATCAACTTTTCCGAGAGGCAGCCACTGGCTTATGATTTGAAGCCCAGCTATACGCCGCGTACCCCCTTTCGTTTTGGTATTGATGTACTGGGGGGCGGCTCCGGGTTTACCCCGAGCAAGCCCTGCTCTGCTTTGCTTTTGAACTACAATTCCAATTATATGCTCATTGATTGTCCTCCGTACCTGGAGGATACCTTGAATGCACGCGGAATATCCTGCCAGCAGATCAATGCGATCTATATGTCGCACATCCACGATGATCACTGCAATATGTTCCCGCTACTTCAGTTCAACAATAAAATCCAGTTTCTGGGAACAAGGGAGATCTACTGGATGGCGTTGCAGAAGCTTTCCTTGCAGACAGAGCTCAGTATTGATGATCTGTACACGTTCTTCGAGTTCTTCGAGCTGGAGCCCTATCAGGAGAACGACTTCTACGGAATGCAGGTAATCCCTCATTATACTGTGCATTCGATCCCTACGGCCGGGGCTACGTTTGTTATGAAATCGGACAATCGCAAACATAGCATTGTTTTTGTTGGCGACAACAAATCTCTGGATGATATCAAACAGATGCGAGATGAAGGGATCGTATCATCCGAGAAATACGACCATATCCTTTCGCTCTATCATCAGCCCTATGATTTGATTTTTCCAGATGGAGGGAAAGGGATTCTGCACGGTGATCCCAAGGATTCCATCGAGTCCAGCTCCGAAAAGATTGTATTTATGCACCTGGAAAACCTTCCTTCAGAGTTTGATGCCACGTTCTCCATGGCCCGTGCAGGTAAGCGCTATCCGGTGATCGATGACCAGTATCATTCCAGTCAGGCATTGCTTGTTAAAGCGATGCTGGTGCTTCAGAATCACTTTTCGGGTATTTCCAATGAATGGTCTACAGCCATCATGAACGAGATTCGGATCCAGCAGTATAATTCTGGTGATGTGATCATGAAGCAGGGAGAGGAAAACAAGGGATTGATCTTCATTATTCTTACCGGAAAATGTAGTGTGATGTTCCATGATGGGAATTCACTGGAGGAAGTAGCCATTAAAGAAGCCGGAGATATTATCGGTGAGATGGCTGCGGTGAATCAGCAATCCGAGCGAAGCGCATCCATTGTTGCCAGAACGCCGGTCACTCTGTGTGCCATAAATGAGCGGACCTGGTATTCCTTCCTGGTGGCTGAAAACCGGATCGGAGAAATGCAAAGACTGTGGCAGAACCGTTCCGATCTGGAGAAGAGTTTCCCCTTTCGGGATTTCTCGGATTATGTAAACGATAAGCTGGGCCGTGTGGGTCGTCGTAGAGAAGTCAAAGAAGGAGAAACGGTGATTCGCCAGGGTAGTCAGGACAATCAGTTTTATATAATACTCCAGGGATCCTTTATGGTAGAACATGGCTCCATCAAAGTCAAAGAGCTGGTACCCGGGGATCTGTTTGGAGAACATGCCAGTCTGGCCCATCGCATAAGGAATTCCACAATTCGTGCGGTAACCGATTCGGTGATTCTGGAAGTTCAGCGAAGCGATATCGAAGCCATTGTATCCAGGACACCGGTACTGAACTTCCATATATTGGAGCTCATGCGAGAGCGTGACATGGAACTGGCCAAATTAGCCTGAAAATTCTCCATCCGTGGGCTCTTCTTCCAGAGCCATGGGCTCCAGGCGGTAGGCGATTTCAACACAGGTTCCTCGATCCGGTCTGCGTGACATCGTGATCCTGGCCTGCTGGAAGTTCTCCTGTAAACGTCGTTCAACGCCTCCTACTGAGGAAACATGCATGCTGTTCTGATCGATGCCTCGGCCATTATCCNGAACCTGGATTCGAACTTCATCATCCTGAACATGGGCCAGTACTTGAATGATTCCATTGCTTGTATAATCCCTGAGCCCGTGTCTGTAAGCGTTTTCGATTATAGGCTGGATGGTCAGAGGCGGAATGAATACACCACTGAAATCGCCCTGACGTTCCATTTCGATTCGTAAATGATCCTCGAAACGAAATTGCACCAGTTGACAGTACCGGCGGGAGAATTCCCATTCCTGATCGAAAAGAACCAGCCGACGCTCCATGTCATTGATGAGATAGCGATAATGGGAGGCCAGCATCATGATTGCATCCCCTGCTCTGGGATTTCCGCGCTCAATGTAGGAATGAATCAGATTCAATGAATTAAAAAGAAAATGCGGNGCCATCCTTTCCTGAAGTGTGCGATACCGATTCTCNGCTACACTGCGACCGCTTGCATACTTCTGCTCCTGGCTTTTTTCCATGGCTACCCTGGATTGGTTCGCCTGCGTCATCACCACCACGGCTATGCCCACCTGGAAGATTAGAAAGGTCCACCGACCGGAAAATGCATTCTCTCCCCAGAAGCTATAAACCACACCCAGGTATTCGAAGAGAGCGGAAAGAAAAAATGGCACTACNGATANNAGAAGAATCCAGCCTTTTTGAACCCCCTGAAATACCCAGTGTATGGCCGCAACCATGACTCCCAGCACTAGCANAGGGGCCACAGCGCCAGAAAACAATGCGGGCCATCCAGCCATGTGCAATCCACCCACAGTAAACGAATGTANCTGGGTCAGGATGGCCACTGCGAAAAGCAAGTAGGCAAGCCACCTGAGCCAGCGGGATTGAAAAACTTCTGATATAAGCAAGGCGAAAGCGGGAGGAAACAGAGCACTACTAAGGGAGAAGAGAATCAGCCGCATCCAGGGGTAAGAAATAATGAGCTGTGAAATAGAAGAAGTGCTGAATTGATACAAAGACATGACAAACAAAAAGAAGGCCAGAAAAAGCATCCCGGGATATCGCAAAGGAGCTAGAAAGAAAAAGACCCCCAGGCTGGAAAAAGCCAGCGCCAGGCTGATGGACATTATACCCAGATCATCCACTTCGGACCTAAAAATGTGCTCTAAAAGCTCGGCAGCGGATCCAATGAGCATGGGATCGATGGGACCAGGACCGGCGAAAGATGGCAGCGAACCTTTCTGAAAGCAGACGGTTACCTCCACACCATTGTTGGGAAGTGGCAGTAATTGCCATTCTATGCCGCGATATCGACCGGATTCCTCCACAGTGTTCCATACTTGTTCGCCGTCCAGATACACGGTGGCAAGGTCATAATATCGGCCCAGCCATAGCGAAGAGTTCGGGCGCCTGGATTCCGGCACATACCATTGAAAGAGCACTGCTCTGGCCGCGCCAATGTCCTGGATGCTGCGATAGGGCAGGAATCGGCTTTCTATCGTTTCTGGAGGCACTACGCGGAGGGAGGACGGGCAATCGGTAATCTCCCGAAAGAATAGGGAATGATCCGTTGCCTTGCGAACCGTGGGCTGCGAATCCCTTCCGCCACAGCTCAGGGTAATCGAGACAAGCACAATAAGACTTGCCATGAGAGCTAATCTGCTTACACTGCTCTGCATACTCAAGGGACGGAAAGGCGCGGCGAGAAATGGGTGCCTGACACAGTTCAAATGATACGATTGCGGTTTCTATCACTATTTGTTTTTATCTGTTTTTTAATGCCCATTCCGCTAATGGCCGAGGCAATTTACCTGAAGAATGGGCAGGTCCTGTACGGAAGGATTGTAAACCAGAATCGCAGTGAAGTGCGTATCCTCACTGAATCAGGAATGCGCGTAATTCCCAAATCCACCATTGGCCGAATTGATTACGGGGCCACTAAACCCGAACCGAAGCCGGAACCAAAGCCCGAGCCTCGACCAGAGCCTAAACCCGAACCTAAACCAGAGCCAAAGCCTGAACCCAAACCGGAGCCTAAGCCCGAACCGAAGCCTGAACCCAGACCAGAGCCTAAACCGGACTCCAAACCTACTTTAATGGGAGCCATGTGGAGAAGCGCTCTCTTGCCAGGCTGGGGGCAATACTATCAGGGACGCACCAATGCGGCCTACATTTATGGTGGAAGCTTCCTGGCTCTGGCGACAACCACCGGTGTCCTTTATAGAGAGTTTGAAGTGCAGAAAGGTCAGTATAACGATGCGGCAGCTGACTTTTTGAATTACTCCCCTCTGGTCATTAACTATGATTCTGCGGCGGCGCTCAGCCTTGTGACCATTACAAGCCTGAACAAACTGGATTCCACCCGTACCAATGCGGATCAGCTCGCCACCTATGCAAATGTGGGAGCTACTCTAACTCTAGCTCTGTATGCCTGGAACCTTGCTGACCTGTGGCTGTATGAGCCGGGTAAAGGGATGCTCACTACACTATCGCCTACCAGAAACGGAGATGGACTTCAGGTGGGTTTTCATATTCGCTTCTAGCATAGGTTGCCATCCCCTGGTCGCTGGCAAATTATGGATTCCCATCGGAGACCAGGATTCCCNCCAGGGTTAAGAACTGAAAAAAGGAAAAAACGCTCTGTTGCTTGACTGCAGGGAAATTTCGTCCGAGCCACTGCATGGACTGCTCCAGTGAGTGGCCCTTCAGAAGCTGCGTCAGAATTCCTGCTTCTTCAGGTTGAAGTTCTTTCATGCGAATCCTTTCTTCGGGATCATGAAAAAACAAAACCGAAACTCTGCCTGTATCTTTCGACTCTGGATTAATCTTGCTGGCCTCTTTCCAGCTTTTCCAGATTTCCAACGACTCCTGGCAAACAGAAAGCAGTGCAACGTCTCTGCGAATTGTATACCCGTCTGCCCCGGCCTTTTTTCTTCTCCTGGTGGCGCCGGAAACCAGGTCTTCCATCCATTTCCCCCCAGGACGTTGGCCATGAAAAAATCGAACATTCAAAAAGCAGATTCGGGCCAGATCCCTGGCAACGGAGTTCTCTGATCGCAGCATTCCTGCAAGCTCCCTTCCATACTCAGACAAACTGTAGTGCTCAGGCGGATGCTTTTCTATGTAGTCCTTGAACCAGAGAAACCAGCGGGACTCAAATACTTTTAATGGAGCAAAGGTTTCTTCCAGAGAGTCCATCAATCGACTGAGCACTGATTCGCGATATACATTCAGGCTCTGTATAGAATCCATAGCAGGTTGACCTGCTCCCATTAGTTGCTCTTCCAGAGAANGCGAAAGTCGTCCGCTGAAAATGGCTTCCAGAAAATCCATCTGCGCACTGGCCGGATCTTGAATGCTTTTTCCTATCCGGTCTGCGTTCGCTTTGAGGCTGGATTGTATGGATTCTCGTTTCGCCGGCTCTCCCACCTGCAATTCGGGATAGGAAGAGTTGTATTCTAGACTCTCCCCCTCGCTTTCTGACACTCCATTGCTGGCTGCAAGTAAAATCAGCTCCCGTTCCAGCTCCGGAAATGGTGGAATGTCCTGGTCGCGTTCCAGCAGTAGCGGACGAGCGCCAATGCATTTTAATGCTCTGGAGTATAGAGTGCGAACTTCGCTGGATACCGATGTCCCATGCGTATCGAAGCGAATGCTTGGTTGAATTTCATGACCGGCAATATGATACTGCTGCACAGACTCAGGACGAATCCCTTGAATGAAAGTAAGAGCATCGAAGTCATGATTGTGGGCGTTTACGAAGACATTGTTGATATCCAGAAGAATACCGCATCCTGTGCGTTCGCTTAAGTGGTTTAAAAACTCCCATTCCTGCATCTCTGGATGCTTCCAGCCAACATAGGAGGAAACATTCTCCAGAGCGATGCTGCGTCCCAGATAGTCCTGGATTCGATTTACATTGGAACAGATTAGATCCAGCCAGCTACGCGAAAAGGAAACCGGAAGCAGATCATGACTCTGAAGCTTTTCTGTCCTTGTCCAGCAGAGATGATCACTGACGATGAATGGTTCTATCTCATGGATCAGTTGCTTCCATCGCCGAAGGTAATTTTGCGTCAGGTCCGGTATATCGGCTGAGCTTCTGCTCCCCTGAGCGCCGAATAGATCTGCTGATGCAACGGAAAGGCTTACTCCATGCAAAGCCACAGGAAAATCCTGTCGGACTCTTCGCAGGATTCGCCTGGGACGCCCNAGGCTNTCCATATAGTTCTCCGTTATTGCTTCGAACCACTGTGCCTGGATCTCTTTTCCGGCCAGAATATGTTCATAGTGCTCCCGACGAAGACCCAGGCCTGGCGCATCATTGGCCGGTGCCAGGATTGAGAATTCTCTGCCTTCTATTTCCATGGCTAAGACAGGTTTTGCTAGAAAACTGCAGAAAGGAACTGCTATTTAGACATTGATGGATTTCTTCATTTTCTCTGCCAGGGTAAGATCACCATAGCGGCCGTATGGCATTGGTTTTCCGAGGCATTCGAGAGCGGCCGGCCTGGTCAAACGCGCAAAGATTGGCCCGCGACATAATTCCTTTGACATCGGATGGCTCAGGGTTAGGCTGGCCTCCCTGAATACTCTGGCAGAAAAACCGGCGCCGCGATTCATCGACCTTTTCGCGGGCATAGGTGGATTCCGGCTGGCCCTGGAATCGGCCGGGGCTCGTTGCGTCTTCTCCTCGGAGATCGATGCATTTAGTCGGAAGACCTACAGGGCCAACTTTGGCGAAGAGCCGTCGGGTGATATCAAGCAGGTTCCGGTGGATGAGATACCGGACCATGATATTCTTGTAGGGGGATTTCCCTGCCAGCCATTCTCCATTGCCGGGGTATCCAAAAAAGGATCTCTGGGACGCGAGCATGGCTTTAAGGATCTAACTCAGGGAACTCTATTCTTCGACATAGCTCGCATTCTTGCGGAGAAAAAGCCGGCCACAATCCTCCTCGAGAACGTTAAGAATCTGAAGTCTCACGATCGAGGTCGAACCTTCGGGATAATCCTCAGCACCTTGCAGGAACTGGGCTATACTGTATTTCATTCCATACTGGATGGCAAGTATTACGTTCCTCAGCATCGCGAGCGTATCTATATTGTGGGATTCCACAAAGATGCGTTTCGCCCGGTACCCTTTTTTCGGTTTCCTGAACACTCTTCGNANNTGCCGGCTCTNAAAACCATCNTGGAGCCTGAGGGTGCGATTCCGAATCGCTATACAATTTCGGATAAACTGTGGCAGTGGCACCAGGACTATGCGATCAAACATCGCGCTCAGGGGAATGGATTCGGATTTGGGCTGGTAGGCCCCGAGGATACAACCCGGACCTTGAGCGCTCGGTACTATAAAGATGGGGCCGAAATCCTTGTGCGTCAGAAAGGCAAAAATCCGCGAAAGCTTNCTCCACGGGAATGCGCCCGATTGATGGGCTTTCCGGACAGTTTTCAGATTCCGGTATCGGACACCCAGGCTTACAGACAATTCGGCAACTCCGTAATTGTGCCTCTGGTCTCCGATATCGCCTCCGCATTGATGAGTTACATGCAACATGCTACTTCCTTTTCAGAACCTGCCCGGGCGATTTGAAGGCAAGGCTCCGGCCAGCGCCTGTCTGGAAAGCNCCGGATTCTTCTTCAAGTTCCTCTCTGCCAATGAAAGCGGAGCAACTGGCTCTCATCAGGCGGGCTTCTATATCCATCGAGAAGCCTACTGGCTCTTCATGCCTGCTCCCGGCAAAAAGGGGGAGAACTATTACAGAGACGTAGAAATCCACTGGCCGGACGATACCGTTACTGCCAGTACCTTTCGCTGGTATGGAAAAGGTACGCGAAGCGAGTACCGTCTAACACAGGGCTTTCATTTCCTGGGCGAAGAGAACACAGGAGACCTTCTAATTCTTGCCAGGCAAGNTGATGGGATCTTTCGCGGATTCTTGCTCTCGTCCGAAGAAAGCATTGAATCCTTCTTCCAGGAGCTCAGTCTTAACCCGTCGGATTCCGGAGTTGCCTATGCCATTCAGAATGGAGAAATTCAGCTGCCCGGGCTACAATCCGACTCCGATTTTGAAAGAAGCCTTCAAGAAGCGCTGGCCGAGCATCTACATTCGCAGACCCCCTTTCCCACTGCAGACCGATTGGCCAGCCTTGCCCGACAACAATGCGAACTCTACTTTCGCACAGAATCCCTCAGTCTGGATGAGAAACTGCTTCGCTGGATCGANATGGAATATCGAATATTTCGCTGGCTGGAAGTGCGAAAATACGAAGAATATCTGAGTCGAGGTTTTTCCACCCTGGAGGATATGATTCAGCTTTCGCTTACGATTCTGAATCGCCGTAAATCCAGAGCCGGGTATGGACTGGAGTTGCACCTGGCAGCCCTCTTCGAATCCGCCGGCCTTTCCTTCGCATCTCAGGCAAAGACAGAAGGTAACAAAAAACCGGACTTTATATTCCCTTCCCGCCAGGCCTATGCGGATAGATCCTTTCCAGAGAACCGACTGACATTTCTGGGGGTGAAGACGACCTGCAAGGATCGATGGAGACAGATTCTAAGCGAAGCAGATCGAATTTCATTCAAACACCTTTTTACGCTTCAGCAGGGAATCAGCCGTGCTCAATTATCAGAAATGCGAGAGGCCGGGGTTCAACTTGTAATCCCCCGACCCTATCACAGACTCTTTCCCGAGCAGGAGCGAAAGCACNTGTTAAGCCTGGAGGGATTTGTAGAGCTGGTTCAGAGCAAAGATTCCCAGGAAATGCTGTTTCGCTGAACAACATATTCCATTCGGGGCGCCATGGATTCTCCGGGTAGTTTCACCTCCTCGGGACGCTTCCAGGGTTTGAATATCAAAATCAGAGCAATGCATATTGCGGGCAAAAGCAATTTCGCAGAACGCCAGGCGAGTACCGCAAATACGANTATGTAATAGAGGATCTTGACCAGAAAGTATTCGAAGAACTCATCGAATATCCAGGTAGGGATGACAAAAAGAAAGCCCACCAGAAGTAGCATCAGGAATTCTTTGATCAGGACTACTACGTTAAGCAGAAAAGAGATTACCAGACAGGCAATGCCCCCATAGGTCAGCCATCCATCCATGCTCGGTGGTGGGCTACCATAGTTGCGATAGATCAAAGCTCCAAATCCAATAACCAGAAAAACAATGGCAGTGATGGTAAGTCCGCCCCAGAAGCTAATATCCTCATCTTCCTCTTCGGTTTGAGGCTTTGGCTCTTTTCCTGTGTATTGTCTGAGTTTCTTTTTTACTTCTTCCAGCTGACCCATGGATGCAATGGATAAGCTCTGAGCTGGCTGTCATCTCTAATTCAGGGGCGGCGCTGCTTCCTGGATTAGGCGGCCTATGGCCGGTGTTTCTGATTGGGCATTTAGCGGCTGCTTCCGTCCGAGGTCCGGGAGCCAAAAATGCCGATTTTTTTTGCATTTTCAATCAGTACAGAGTTGACATGAGACTGAGTCTCATTTCTTCTAGGAATGTGTTTGTTTGCATCTGTAAAGCTGTGAATGACAAATCCATCCGTCGAGCTGTGGACCAGGGCGCTAGATCCGTGGAGGATCTGGAACAGGACCTGGGTGTGGGCACAAGCTGTGGTCGATGTCGAGTTCATGCCGAAGCCGTGATCCAGGATCAGCTCAACGAGGGATTGCCCAGTCAGAGTCCGGTACCTTTTTCCAGTAGCATGCTGGCCTGAACAATCCATTCCGGCGGCCCCTAACTCCATCATTGTACCAAGATATTGAGACTCACTGTCATCTAAGGTCCGCCCACAGTCTCCTTTTCCTGTCGTCTCCGAATTCCTGGCGTAATAATTTAGCAGTGAACCAGTCTCGGTATTGTGCATCCGTATGTTAGCCGAGCATGGTTCATTATACACAAAGGATAATCGATGAAAGGTGATCAAAAGGTAATCGAGTATTTAAATCGAGCCATCAAGAACGAGCTTACGGCAATCAATCAGTATTTTCTGCATTCCAAAATGTTCAAGGACTGGGGACTGGGAAAACTGGCCCAGTATGAGTATAAAGAATCCATCGATGAGATGAAACATGCAGATCAGCTCATCGAGCGAGTACTGTTTCTGGAAGGATTGCCCAATCTTCAGGATCTGAATAAACTGCGGATTGGAGAGGATGTNGCCGAATGCCTGCGAGGGGATCTTGCGCTGGAGATGGATGCACTGCCAGATCTCAGAGAAGCCATTGAATACTGCGAATCAGTGAAGGATTACGTCAGTCGTGAGCTATTCAGCAGCATTCTGGAATCCGAGGAAGAGCATGTGGACTTTCTGGAAACTCAACTGGCGCTCATCGAAAAGGTAGGAACTCAGAACTATCTGCAATCTCAAATGGACTCCGCCGAAGACTGAACCATTCTTAACGAGGGCGGGCCTACCTGCCCTCGTTGCGTATCCCATTCTCCGAAAATCTCTACCTCTTTTCTGACTGAGGCCCGCCAGCATCGCATCAATGCTCTGTTCTTGCTAGCTCGCCGGGGTGACCGAATACGGACAACTTCTGTCCAAAAGAATTCTCACTCTTATAGATAGCTTTTGCCCGGCCATTGCCAATACTTTCTAACCGACTATGACATCAATTCACGGTGCCTGCGAATGCTGGCTAGAGAACACCAGGGTCTTGCTCAATACAAAATTCAGAACGGTTCCCGCTCCGATCCCGGCCAGCTGCGCAAGGATCACCGGCCAGTTCAAGCTCTCACGGAAAATCAGAAGAACAATTAGATTCGCTCCCAGGCCCAGGAGGTTTACCAGCAAATAGAGGAACCAGCCCCGGAAGGAATCGTTGCTGTCTGCAAATGTCCACCTACGGTTGAGGAGATAATTGCTCGTAGCCGCCACCAGAAAGGAGATNGAGGCGGCCGGCATATAATGCAGGCCCATTCTGCGAATGGTTTCGAACAGAGCCAGATTCACAATCGTTCCCAGAGCACCCACCAGCCCGAATCGCATGAACTGGCTTACTGTTTTTTGAAATGACTCTTTAATGAGCATTGCATGATCTCCTCGCAGGTGCTGGCCCCGCGATCCAGGCAATCCTTTACAGTGCCCGCATGTTTCATACATCCAGAATAGCATCCTGATCGAAATGTTGATGCTGGCATATTGGGCGGAAGCTGCGATGCGGCGCATGATACAAAACGATCACAGGTTTCCGAACATACAGTGGCTGCTTGCTCTTCGGGCAGGGAGTGGCCCCGGCGGTTCTGCCAGTTGGCTGCTGCCAGGCTGAAGCAGAAAAGAGCGAAGAGCAACAATGGAAGATAATTACGGAGCTTTTTCATAGATCACTCGACTCCTTTGCATGGTGTCTGGCTCAGAGAGATGGTCCCAGTATTCCTGGAAGCTGGCTTCTTTCCATACCGGATACTCTGCCAGTTTTCGGTAACCGGCGGGTACGGCCGCTGAATCATGTTCGATAATGTATGTGGCTTCCTGACACTCCGAGGCCAGATTGGGATGCCTTTGAGTCATTTCGCTTCGCTTCAGAACAGCACGATAGGAAAGAGCGCTCCAGGGGTTTTCGGTGAGAACACATACATCCTGGCCTCGGAGGCGATTGGCGGTTTCACTGGAGAGTACCGGAGGAAAGATCGCCGGAAAGGCGACCAGGGGCAGAAGCAAAGAGAAGGTAAGCCCTGGAAGAAGCTTTCTCCAGTCCTTTGTTGATAGGCGTCGGGGCATGTCTTCCAGGCGAAGGCCATAAAGCGCAAGACCGGCGGGCAGCAGAAAAAGCAACCCTTCGAAGTGATTCAAATAAGTCAGTGCGCCTGCAGACATCAGAGAAAGCGCCAGAACCAGCCACTGAGTGGACCTGGTTTTCTGCACAGGGGCCAATCCGGCTGCAACAAAGAGCAGTCCAAACATCGGAAGCATATAGTAGTCAGCCTTTCGATGAGGAATAAAGTGAAATAGGAGCAGGACTGCGAAAGCAATGAGAAGTAGCAATGCGAATTGCCTGGCGGGAGTTGTCAAACCCGAGGATGTTCGTCGCAAACTCCAGAAAGAGCTGGCAAGAAGGGCTGTCCAGGGAAGGGTATATATTAGAATCCCCTGCAAAAGAATCCATTCACCCTGGTTCGCATCCACAAATTTTGCTGCGTTTTCAAAAACCAGGAAGTAATTGATCAGCTCCAGNCCCTGNGGATGTCCCAGAAGATAGACCGCATAGGCAACCAGGGGCAATATCGCTCCGCCCAGCACCCAGAGAGCTGTGCGGGTCACAGGCCATACTGCTTTCAAGTTCATATGGCCGCGAAAGCGATTCGAAGGCCGGTACCATTGCATGATGGCCCATACAGAAAGCCCAAGAATCAGGTAGATAGGTACCAGAGCGCCTTTATAGAGATAGCTGCTGCCTACCAGAAATCCCAGAAGCAATAACCTACCACTTCCGCCCCTGGCCAGCCATAATGTGAAGACATAGAGAGTTCCCATCATATGGGCCGCCATGATTTGCTCAAACATCAACAATCGAGCAAACTTGAGCACTCCCAGAGTGGACAAATACATCAGTGCCCAGAGAAAGGCCTGCTTCCTCTCTGTGCGAAAAAGCAGCAGGATCTCGAAAACGAACAAAGCTGCCAGAGCGCTGAAAGCCAACGAAACGAATCGCTCCCCTACCAGGGAATCCCCCAGGCCAACCATCTCCGAAACCCTTTCTGAGGCCATGGAGAGCCAGAAAAGCANAGGTGGCTTATAATAATTCACAAAGCCATTGAGTTCGGGATACAGGATGGACCCGGCCTGAAGAGAATCATGCACAGTTGCGATGTGCATGACCTCATCCCCCTGTCCGGGATTGGATGTGTTTTGTAGATTGGGCAGGAGAAAGAGGAAAGAAAATAATACCAGAGCCCAGCGCAGCACCGTTTTAGAAACCGGAGGCTTCTGACTTTCGAATTGGGAGGGAGGTACTGGCTGGAATCGGAAGGACTGAACCTTCTGGATCCCAGGAGATACCTCTGGGGCCATTGGAACACTCATTACAGCTATTCTACTTACTCAGGCAAGTAGCGGCAAGTCAGAAATCCAGAATTCGTGAAAATTGGAAAACTGCTGGTCAGTATTGGGATTTAGTGTTCCCCTGAGATATGCATTTCTGGCCTCAGAATTTTGATGAGCTGAGTAGCGAAGAGAAATTGCTTTTCGGCGCTTACCGAAGCCTCCTGGAAAGGGGCTATCAGGGAACTACGTCCCGAAGCATTGCGGAAGCTGCCGGCGTAAACCAGGGTCTCATCCACCACTACTACGGTAGCCAGGAGAATCTCTTCGCCCGTATGATCTACCGGCTCCATTCTGAGGCCCATCGCATTGTGGCTGAAGCGCATACAAGAAGGGATGTCCTGGAGTTCTTCTGTCAGGCCGGTGCCTCATCTGGCACCATGGAATCAGACATTTGCTCCCTGGGCCGAGAAATGCCCAGTGTTCGAGCCGCGATGACAGAAATCATGGCCTGTAAGCAGAGAGATATTTCCGAAGTATTTGGATTTCAGAGACCGGAAGATGTTACCATTTTCCTGGGAGCGTTACGGGGAATCCAGATTGAACTGGCNATNAATCCTGAGTTGGATCAGAAGGCCTGTCTGGACCGTCTGGCCGATCTGCTGCTGGGCGGTGCTCATGTTCTCGATGAGCCATTGGACTGGGATCCTTCTGAAAGACTCAAGGCCGTGCCCTTGACCCCGGCTACGCCGGCTCGGGCCCATTAAGAAATAGATCGATTTCGCCCGGACGGCAATCGGTATTAAGCGAACGGTCCTAACCTTTATGGGAAGGGACTTTGCCGTCAGCTTCGTTGGAGTATGAAGTAACCCTGGAAAAATCCTAGCTCTTCAAGAATTCCTGGATGGCTTCTGCGATTGTGCGATAGGTTTCCTCGAATTTCTGGTCATCCTTTTCCAGAAGCGTGCAGCGAAAGCCNCGAAGGTCCGTTACAAAGCTGGAAAGGGGCACAACGCAGATATTGCGGGATCCAAGAAGATGATACACGAACTTGCGGTCTGGCTCCACCCCCGGAGGGCAAAGCTTATCAATATAGGACTGAACTTCCTGATTGGGCATTTTCAGATGCATGCCTTCGCGTAGTGGGGCATCGAAGACCACACTGACGTAAAAAGCTCCATCCGGAGGATTCACAATCACTCCAGGGCAATCCGAGAAAATCTTTCCAATCATCTGGCTTCGCTTCTCAAAAAAGCCATTTCGTTGTTTCTGCCAGTTCTCGTATTCAGGATTACTCATCACCTCGGGAATCACTGCTTGAGGCAATGTAGTGGAGGAAACTTCCAGCATCTTCGCATTCAGGATACTCTGAATGTAGAGCTCGAACATGGGATCTTTGTGATGGTTGTACACTTCCATCCATCCACATCGGCCCCCGGGCCATGGAAACTCTTTAGAAATCCCTTTCAGTGCAATGGCTGGAACTTCCCCTACTACTTCGCTGATGGGGGTGCATTCTTTTCCATTGTACACCATGTTAATGTAGATCTCATCGGCTACGAGAAAGAGCCTGTACTGGCGGGCTATATCTACCATCTCCTCGATGATTTCGCGAGGAAATACGGCACCTGTGGGATTGTCCGGATTAATAATCATGATCCCGGCAATGCTTTCATTATATTTTACTTTGTTGCGCAATTCCTCCAGNTCNGGCATCCATCCATTGGCCGGATCCAAACGATAGGTAATGGGAGGATATCCAGAGTGCGCTGCTTCAGCAGAGGAATGGGTAGGATAGGCCGGCGAAGGACCAATAACCCGGGCTTCTCTTCGCAAAAAGCCATAGACCTTGCTTACGGCATCGCCCAGGCCATTGAAGAACAGAATATCGTTGGCATCAATCTTCACGGTGCCCTGAGAATTTCTTCTTTTGGCCAGAAATTCCCNGGTTTCCAGAAGTCCTTTGGTAGGACTGTAGCCGTAGGTCTCATCCTTCATGGCATGTTGGGCTACAATCTCCTTCATCCAGGTGGGCAGAGATTCCCCTTTCTGGATAGGATCGCCAATGTTTTCCCATTGTATGGGATCGCCGGTCATCCGGGCGATTTCATGGGCCACATCTACAATNTTTCGAATTTCGTAGTTTAGCTCGGTAGCACCGATGTGGACAATGTTGGTTCTCATCTTAGTTCAGGCGAAATCCGGCTCCAAAATAAAGGCGGGCCAGATACAGACTCCCCTTTTCTGGATTTACAAGCACCTCTGTGAAGTCAATCGGGTTCTTGCGCGGTTGAGTCACAGCCCAGTGGCCCACCATGTAGGCCTCCGTATAGAGAAAGTAGGATTCGCTTAGATTGAATCGAAGTCCACCGGAAATAGCAGCATGGTATTCCATCAACCATGCATGAGTTTCCACCTCACCCAGAAATCCTCGACCGGCACCGGCGGAAATCTGAACGTAAGGATCTACGCTACTGCCCGGACTAAAATGATAGGAAATGGAAGCGTCGATGGCATAGCTCGTTGCCAGAAGAAACCAGCTACGTGTCCCTTCCGTAGTTTGATAAAATCCCGAAAGGGGAGTATAGCGATCCAGCTGGATAAATGTTTGAGGCACCTCGGCCCGACCCCAGACATTCAGATAACGAAAGGATACGCCCCAGCTCCAGCCGTTGAGTTCGCTGGATTGATAGTTGATGGCTACGTTGTCAGAACGAAGATCAAATTCCGGAGCCTGGTAGATTGGCCCGAATTGCTGCACCAGTGGGGTATAAGTGGGCTCATAGAGAACTTCAGAGTTTACAAACCCAGCCAAGAGTTCCAGATCATTGCCCGCCCCATCCAGAATGCTTCCGGATCCCCAGAGAGCCGGTCCATAGGCAAAGGAAATGGAACTGTAGGAGGCAGGATTTTTCTGTTGCGATTCGGTTTCTGCAGCCAATGGACTCAGCGCAAAAACGAGCACCAATGCCAGCATAATCCCGGCGGTTCGAAAACTCGGAACAGTTTGAGAAAATAGCAGGGGGGACGAATGCCCCCCTGTTTGTCTTTCAGGATAGGATANTCTCCTCCCGTGCCGATTGCAATCAGCTGAATTTCCACCTGAAGGCAAAGGAGAGATACCCATTTGCGCCTGGCGGATGTTCTGGGAGGATCTATCACTGGAGACTATCAATCACATTTCCTTTATCGACTTTCCGAATCCGGACTTAACAGCCCCGGAAAAAACATTTTAATAAATGGGTTTAGAATTCCTGGCACCGACGGGTACCCTCAGTCACTATCGCCGGGCGCCGCTGAGTTGTAATCCGAAAATCCCTCGGTTCCGATGATCTTGGTCTGACCAGGACGTAGCTTGTTCTTGTATTCCATGGCCGATATTCCATGAATCAANAACCCCGGATAATAGTAGTCATAACCCATCTCAGAAGCCAGATGAATCTCCAATAACATCGAATAATGCCCGGGCGAAAAGCTGTTGTATTCTGGATCAAAGAAAAAATACACAGAGCTCCAGACATCCAGAACCAGATCGCAAATTCCCAGTCCNACCATCCTGGAGCCATCCCAGAGCTGCAATTCGCGAGTTC
Source organism: Leptospiraceae bacterium (assembly GCA_002717505.1). Classification (GTDB taxonomy): domain Bacteria; phylum Spirochaetota; class Leptospiria; order Leptospirales; family Leptonemataceae; genus UBA3465. The sequence continues at coordinate 13,748 of PBEB01000024.1, read as the reverse complement.
GATCGCCCAGAAAACTTCGGACAAAGAATTCCCTGTAAGAGAACTCATCCAGCATCAAAGCTTGCTCTGGATCTCCATGCTGGGCCGCCAGGTACTTGCGATATAGATCCATCTTCTCATCNCTGATCTCCGGTCGCACCAGCCGATACTGGAACTTTTGCTGGCCTGCCTTGAACACTCTTCGCTGACTCTTTCGCATCTGAAACCGGTCTATTTCCACCCGGTAAATCTGGCATTCCCTGCAACCCGGGCAATCAGGCCGATACAGGTGTTCGCCGCTCCGACGATATCCTTCATCCAGGAGAGAACGATAGAGCTGACCCACGTTATCGCCCCGAAGNAATAAGAGCGATGCTGGCCTATCCTTGAAATAGGGACAGATTGGCTCATGTCGGGCCAGGTAGAATTGTCGTTCCAGTTGTGGTAAATTCATTTCTATATAGGTACGCTCGGCACCTAACCTCCTGTAAGGTTGCCTCCCGTGATTCCTTTGCGGTCCTCCGGACCTGGTGATCATCGTGATCACGAAAGAGTCTTCGACTCTTTCCGGTACGCTCGCAGCCTCACCTCATGTAGTCTGGCTCCCGTGATTCCTTTGCGGTCCTCCGGACCTGGTGATCTTCCTGATCACGAAAGAGTCTTCGACTCTTTCCGGNACGCTCGGCNCCTGAAATTGGTCGGGCTTTCGGAGAAAGCCCTCGATCAAAAACTGCCGCCTTTCAGTTCTCGCAAACCGGTGGGCTTCCACAGGAAGCCCTGGATCCTACTGCCGCCTTTCAGTTGGCCCCCGCGAGCCAGACCACAGGATGTGGTCGGTAGCGCAATCGATGCACCTGGGCGGCGCATGGGCTACTGAGCGGTGGCTCAATATCAGACAGAGTGTCAGACTTTTATCTTGACACCTCTGTAACAGGAGGTACAGAATCGTCCCACTTCCATGGTTGCAGCAACGTCCAAAGATACGAACACACGATTTTCGGCCGAATCCATTCTAGCACGAAGTTACCGATTTTCCAACTACGTTCGTCTGGGGCTGGGGCTAGTATTCGCCGGAGCGGTACTGGCCACCGGCATTGGCCGCTTCCACCTGATTCTGATTCAAGCTGAAGCCGTGGGCACGCTGGTCTATCTATTTCTTGGCTTGCTGGGCCTCTATTTCATGCGAGGTGGCCGTATCCCGCGAAGATTTGCCAGGATTGCAATTCTCCTGGATTTTACCACCCTGGGAGCCATCTTTGGCGTTGTCTGCTCAAGTAGCTCTGAAGATGCCTTTCAGATGATCGGAAACATGCCGGTCTATGCGATATTCTTCATCAGCATTGGATACTCGGCACTTCTGGGTTCGCCCCGATACACCCTTTTCATCACACTCTATGCGGGCCTGTTGTACGCAATGGGCCTGTTGCTGGCCGGTCAGAGCGGAGTTATCTTTGGAGGCAAACCAGACCCGATCAATAGTATCCTCAGTCTTCCCAACGCAGTCTTGCAGACTCTGTTCATTCTGTTAACAGGGAGTATCGTTGCGGCTGTCCTGCAAATGCATCGCGGACTATCCCGAATAGCCGAGGACCATGGAGAGGAAAAGGCCCAGCTCATCGAATCCCTAAAGCAAAGGCGACAGAAGCTTGCCAATCATGCTCTGGAGCTGGAGAAAACCACAGCAGATTTTAAGCAGTTTGTAGAAGATACCACGGGACGCATTGAAACCCAGGCGGCCGCCCTGGAGCAGGCGAACGCGGTTTCCGAGGAATTGACGGCCAGTGCAACCAGCACATCGGAGACGGTTAAATCCCAGAGCGAAGGGATCGAGCGGATGGCCACAGAAAGCGAGCAGCTAAGAGGTATTATTGAACGAGTGGTCCGATCCAACGATTCCCTGAACCGCTCGGCCCGAGAGAGTATGGAAAGCATGCAGAGCACAGGCCAGGCGATTGAAGAGACCATGGGTAGTCTGCGAAACCTGGAACAGGCCTTTGCCAGTGTTCAACAGATCACCGGAATCATGACCGAGATCGCAGACAAAACCAATCTGCTTTCTCTAAATGCATCTATAGAAGCCGCTCGAGCCGGCGATGCAGGTCGAGGTTTTGCTGTAGTGGCCACAGAAGTAAGCAAGCTGGCCGACTATACTGCAGAAAATGTGCGAAGGATCGGGGAGATTGTTGAGCAATCCCTGCAAACCATTGCAAGTGCCCGTTCCCATGCAGACAATGCAGTGAGCCAGGCCGAGCACCAAAGAACTCGCACCCGAGAAACGGAAGAGCAAGTCCGAACGACATCGAAACTACTCAAGAGCCAGAATGAAATCCTGGAAAACCTCATTGCGGAACTTGAGGTTCAGAGGGATCGCGCCGGCGCCGTTCTTACTACGGCCAGGGAGCAGATCGAAGGGCAGAAAGAACTGGCTCGAACCATGGCCAGTCTGGATACCGAAGTCAGTCGAATCAACGATGCATCCTCACGACTGAAGCAGGGCATCGACAGTATTGCCCACCAGAGCTATGAACTGAGGGAACTGAGTCAGGGCTAACTTCCATCTCGGCCCACCGTTTCATCCATCGCCCGTCAGAAGCTCCACACAACCCTGGAACGCTGAATTGACCGGGAAAACTCTATAACCTGAACAGGCCAATCATTGCAGGCCGCCGGGACAGCAGAGGCTACCAGTTAAATCTCACTTTACGGGGCAGGTGCCTGCAGGTTTTTCGTAAAGTATGGGTAGAATCTATAATTTTTCCGCCGGACCGGCTACTCTGCCGGTTGAAGTTCTGGAAAAAGCCAGAGATGAGTTTCTGGATTTTCAGGGCAGCGGCATGTCCATTATTGAGATGTCTCATCGCGGCAAGATCTTTGATGCCGTACATGAAAAATCATTCGAATTGATGCGAAAGATCGCAAATATTCCGGACCGTTTTGACATCAACTATATGGGAGGCGGCGCATCCACGCAGTTCGCGCTCATCCCCATGAATCTGTCCGGAAAAGGGCGCAAGGCCGGATATATCAACACCGGTAGCTGGTCCAAAAAAGCTATTGAGCAGGCGAAAATCCAGGGAATCGATATGCAGGAGATTGCTAGCTCAAAAGATTCGAACTTCAATCATATTCCGGATCCTATCAACGTTCCATCCGGCCTGGACTATGTCCATGCGACGTCGAATAATACCATATTCGGCACTCAGTTTAAGAGCTTTCCGAAACCGGCTGATAGTGTCCTGACCATCGATATGAGCTCTGACTTTTTGAGCAAGCCTATTGACTGGGACAGCGTTGGCATTGCCTATGCTGGACTACAAAAAAATGCAGGACCTTCCGGCATGGCTGTGGCCATCGTAGATCGTGAGCTGTACAAGCGCGAAAAAGATGATACACCTACAATGTTTCGCTACAGCACCTACGGTGAAAACAAGAGCCTGTACAACACTCCGCCAACGTTTCAGATCTACATGCTTGGACTGATTCTGGAATGGATCGATGGCAAAGGTGGCCTGCAGGGAATTGCAAAACACAATGAAAGCAAAGCGGCTCTGATCTACGATGTAATCGATGCCAATCCGGAGTTTTACATTGGTCATTCGCAGAAAGATAGTCGTTCACTGATGAACATTACCTTCAACTGCAAATCCGATGAACTGAATGCCAGATTTCTGGAAGAATCCAAAAAACAGGGCATGGATGGACTGAAAGGCCATCGCTCTGTTGGAGGACTTCGCGCATCCATCTACAATGCAATGAGTCAGGAAGGATGCAAAGCCCTGGCTGATTTTATGAAGGATTTTCTCCAGAGGAACGGATAATGTGGCTTCGCCTGGGCGATGGTGAACTGATCAATCTGGCGTTTGCCAGAACCATTCGCAAAGGCGATGAAGCTACCATTATTATTGAGATGAGTGGGGATGATGGCCGCAAAGTGCTGCCCTTCCCCACCGAACCTCATCGCGATCAAACGTTCGAAAAACTTGTAGAGAACCTCTCCCGATTGAGACTGGCCCTGAAGTAAGGCCGTAGCCTCCGCTCAGATCCTGGTCAAAATACGATACCGGCTCCGCCCACTCTCTGTCCCGCAGCAAGGAGCGCTCCGAAAATGTGTCTGCCGTTCATCCCTGCCATTTTAGCGATCGAACTTGATTCCATAGCTCGCAGAGCTTGGGACGGAACTTCATTTAAGGGAAATGGTGCCCCCGTATGTTTGCTCTCTGGATTCTTTCCGAAGGAGCCCGTCACTCTATTCATCGAATCATGCGTAAGGATCCGAATCCGTCTGCGAAGGGAACCTGCTGTCCAAGCGCGAACTATCGCCGGACGGAAATCGTGATTCAGGCACCGACTCTTCGGGCCCTGTTCCCTTGATGGAACCCTGCCCGTCGTCAGGTGAGGTAGACGTGTCGAACGAACTTGTGCGATCCGCTGCCGATGCACTGGCAGCTTCTTGATTATTTGTGATTCCTTTGATTATCTTTAGATATTGTAGGCCCACAAATGCTTCCAATGGAGCCAGAATTACATCCAGGTAACCAATAAACAGATAATCCTCAAAAGTGTTGGCTCGCATACCCAGACGAAAGGAGATGGATGCGGCGATGTTGGTGATTACCCAGAGAGTCCACCAGCCTACCATAAACGGGGGCACAGGGGCGGTCTTCCAGGTAGATCCAGGAGATCCGGCTTTAGCCGTAGCGCTGGCCTGCCAGAGTTGCTTCATCGCCTCATACGGTTTCCAATAGTTGGCAATTGGAATAAAGAACCATCCTGCAGCCCAACCGGGAGTAATGGTCATTCCTCTGGCCCCGAGTACCGGCAAATTCTTTTGCGCCCGCATGATCCAGCGAATAGAGGCGATAATTAAGCCCCAGTACAGGAGCATTGTGGGGATGGCCAGCAGTGCTTGAATGGAATCTTGAAGTAATTCCTCATCTTCCAGGGATCCGGTGAACGTAGTCTGACCGTCCAGTATCCTGGAGCCCACAATTTGATACATGATGTGAGCCACGGTCAAGACAAGTGCCATTCCGATGTAAATCTTAAGGCCGACGGTCAGGAACCGCTCCAGGCCTCTCAGTGGGTTGTAACCCTGGGGATGATGACCTTCAACTCTGGTATCCAGAGGAACGTTTACTTGATACGGGTTTGATTGGCTCATAACAGAGACCAGACTGTAAATCATACCGCATCGCTGGCAAGCATTTACAGTAAGATAAGTCTTCGAATAGTTAATTATCAGTGGCTTTAGATGCAGCCACCGCTGTCGAAATCGATGGAAAACTCAAAGTGGGCTCGAATCCGCCCACAGGAAGCGCATCCAAGTTCAAACCGGACGACCGGGGACATGGATACAGATAATCTTCACAGTAACGATGGCAATTTCACAGGAAATATTTTTGAATTACAGAGGAAACATCGGTAAGCCTGGAGGGTAATTTCCCTCTATGATTCAGAGCGCCAATGACCAGCGGCCCTTTGTAAAGTTCGTTCAGTCGTCCATGACTTCCTTTCACCAGATCCGGGCGGAGCGGAATGACGTCCATGAGCATGCGAAACCCCAGCTTCTTCTTCAGCAACTTCCAGGCCACCCGCATGGGCAGCAGCCGTCTGTCAGGATCAGTAAACAGTTCTACGGGATCATAACCGGGCTTGCGATGGATGTCCACGGTACGGGCAAAATCGGGAGCCTTTTGTTCATCCAGCCAGTAGTAGTAATTGAACCACATCCCCGGTCGCGCGATAGCCACAAGATCTCCGGCCCGCTGACTGGAAACCGGGGCAGGCTTTCCATCCGCCGATCGCGAAGAGAGCTGTCCACCGGTAAGCCCCAGATTCTTCATTCCTCGACCGTCCAGTACAGACTCTATTCCTTGAATTCTCTCCAGAAATCCCCTCACTTCTTTAATGCGATGTCGGTTGCGAACATAGACATGGGCAATTTGATGGTCCGCCACAGCAAACGCTTCACTGGTTCCCGTGTCCAGAAGCTCAGTTTTCAGAGATTCGCGCACAGAAAGCAAACCCGCTCTGCGCAATTCCTGATTGATGGAGATACTTCCATGTACAGGGCTTATACCATATTCAGAAACCAGCATACTGTCGCAGCCAAGTTCCGAAAGATGCTGGACGAGTTCGCCCACCACAGCATCGATTTGCCGCAGATCGTTGCGAATGGATGGATGAGCCGGTCCAAGTTTCTGCAGATTGTAATCCAGGTGCGGCAAATATACTAACTGAAGATTGGGGCTGTGCATGCGAAACTCTTCTACAGCGCACCGGGAAATCCACTGGCTTGCTTCGATACCTGACCTGGGCCCCCAGAAAGTAAAAAACGGGAATTTGCCGATCTTTTTCTCAACATCTCTGTGGAATGCCGGATGGGAATAAACGTCAAAATCCTTCCGACCGTCGGCGCCATAGTGGGGTTTGGGCGTAATGGAATAATCCACCGTAGTATTCATGTTATACCACCAGAACAGGTTCGAAGTCTTGAAGCCCGGAATTCTGCGCGAGAGTGTCTGCCAGATCTTTTCGCCCCGAACCAGTTCATTGGATTGCTTCCAGAAGGCCACTTCATCGGTATCGCGAAAATACCATCCGTTGCCTACGATACCGTGCTCGGCGGGTAACAATCCGGTAAGCATGGAGCTCTGCGCTGTGGTGGTCACGGAAGGAAAGACCCCTTGAACTGGCTGAAGGAATCGTCTCGCCGCCAGATCACGAATGGCCGGAGTGTCTTCTCCAATCAATTCCGAGGTAAGGCCTACTACATTGATCACCGCCAGATGTTTTTTCAGCGGATCCATCCGCGAAAAGCCGGAGGTAAATGATTTCCTTTTACTCATATGGGCCTCAGTTTCTTTCGCCTGTTTCTCTTTCTGGAATGCCAGCCCAGGGACTTCAACCGGCTACCCCAGCAAGTTTCGCTTTTGCAGGCATTGCTCCAGATAATCCAGCTCTTTCTGAATCGATTCAACTACATCTGTGTATCGGTCTCGCAACGATTCGGGAAGTACGGTCCAGGTGTAGGTTTCTACTTCCAGAACAGGAGCAAATTTCTGGCGACCACCGAAGGCAGCCAGATAATCCAGGGTTTGCTCGATCTGATTCTTCGTTGTAAATAGTCCGGTATTTCTGATGGAATCGGAGGGATGCGAACCACCCTCTTTCTTCTCATCGGCTCTGCCGATAAACTGCGTTTCTTTCGGCCGTTCACTTTCAGGATCAATGGATCTGGACGGCTCCCCGGCCTCGTCGTCTTCTAACCCATCATCAAGAGATTCCAGATGGATGGGAACATGGTAATGGATTCTCCAGAGATTACGAGCTTTGCCTTTAAAATTATCTGACGAAAGATGCTCAAGCGAAAGAGAATCCGGTGCTTGCGCATTCGATGTTTCTGCATGGGCCAAATGCGATCTGGATGCTGCATTTTCCTGGGGCCCGGGACCTTTTGCTGGCCCCCTTCCCGGCGCATCGGCACGCTTCAGAGCTATGTCCAGGTCCAGATAGCGATGCAATTCGTCCCCGAGCACAGAAGTCTGATGTAAGTAGCGTTGATCACAAAAGGGCCTCAGCCTTTGCACGATATCCGCAGCTTCCCGAACATCCGGAGCCAGGGGATCAGGGGATTGGCCCGAGTCTAGGTCCGGGATATCCGGGCTATCCGAAAGAACTGAAGGCCAGCGAACCTCAATGGCGCTGGAAATCTGAAACTTAAAAACCGGGATACCGGCTTGCGCAAGTGATTGAAGCGAATCAAAAATACTCTCGAACATTACGGCCTGGTGGCAGATATCATAACATAAACCAAGCGCCTGAGGAGCGGCCGCCGGAAATTCGTGATTTGTTTCGGGCTGCTTGCTCCCTGCAGCTACCTCCGATCCCGCATAGAGCCTTTTCCAGAAATCAATTACTTCTGGCGTGGACTCCAGAACGCATCCAGGCTCCATCTCCAGGCAAAGCGATATGTTTACATCGCTTTCGCCGGAGACCTTGCGAAAATACTCCTCGGCAACATGCAGATTCTTTATAGCCTGGATTTCCTTTTGCTCAGTCCAGGAGTCTTTGAACCCCAGGGGCACTGTGGATATGGCGCATTTACGAAAAGGATCAGGAGCATCCAGTAGCAACACGGATGCCAGTTCCGCCAGCAAACAGGTATAGTCCAGACGAGCCGAACTGGACCAATCCGGCAAATACACATTCTCCTTTACTCGTTGCTCATGAAAACCGCCAAAAGGAAAACCATTGATGGAAGTAGGCCAGAGATTTTCCTCCAGTAAAACAGCCTTGAATTTCTGGCGAAGCTCCGGGTCCAGAAGTTCGAGAGCGGCCCGGTTACTGATCCAGATACCGGTGGCCATTGAGTCCAGGTGACGATTTCTTCTTACCGCAGAAACAAAGCTACGAAGATTGCCCATGATCTCCATAGCGCCCTCCCCTGGATGGACGTTACTACAGTAGGTTAGTTCCTTTTTCTGGAAGATCAATGTTTGCTATTACTCTACCGTGGGTTCCTGACCCCGCAATGCAGAATTGTCCATCCACAGCCTGGTCTGGTCCACTCGGGGTCTGCGTACCTCTTCTACTGAAATACGACCGCTTAGAGCGTAGAAGTTTATAGGATTCTCAAACAGCACCTTGCGAATGTCATCTTCGCTGAAGCCAGCTTCCTGCATGGCCTTACCGGTCCTGGGCACTTTCAAAGGATCGCTAACGCCCCAGTCGGCGGCGCTGTTTACAACCATCTTCTCTGTGCCATACTGTTGAAGCAAAGAAACCATGCGATCTTCGCTCATTTTTGTCTTCGGATAAATAGAATGCCCTCGCCAGCAATCGGTTTCCAGCACCAGAGGTAAGGTCTGTTCGTTCAGATGATCGATCAAGACCATGTGTTCTTCGATGCCCACTTCCTTCACAATTTCTATGATTCTGCGAGTGCCATTCAACTTATCCCGATGAGGCGTATGGATCAGGGCTGGCAATTCCATTTCCATTGCCAGCTCCAGTTGTTTTTTGAGATATAATTCTTCTATTTCTGTGCCATCGTCCAGGCCGATTTCTCCCACAGCTACAACCCCATCCTTTTCGCAGTATCGCGGTAGCAATTCCATAACCCCTTTCGCAACCTCCGGATTGTTCGCTTCCTTGGGGTTCAGAGCCATGGTGCAATAATGCAGGATACCGAACTGGCTTGCGCGAAAACGCTCCCATCCTACCAGAGCATCGAAGTAATCGATGAATGTGCCAACATGGGTTCTGGGCTGACCCTGCCAGAATGCAGGCTCCACCACGCCAATGATGCCGGCTCTGGCCATCGCTTCATAATCGTCGGTGGTTCGACTGATCATATGGATATGTGGATCGAAGTATTCCATTCTGGGCAGATTTCTCCATCCCCTGCGAAAACTCAAGAAAGGATCTGCTTCAGGCTTTCTGGTACAGATCGTCCGGCGGCCTTCCGTTCTTGCCGAAAGTCCTCACACATTTGAATCAAGGAAGGGCCGGTGCGCTGCTTTAATCCAAAAATGTGACCGGCATTCAAGTCCAGAAACAACGCCTTCAGCACCAGCTGATTGAATTGCGGCTCATCGTAGAAAATAGCAGGGTAAGGATTTCCCATTGCGATGGCCGAAAACATTTCAATACTATTGGTTCTGCCCGCATCAATGAATAGCTCTACCAGAGAGCCGGCAGGATCCAAAAGGAGCATACCTTTTAGAATTGCACATCGTTCCTTTTCATCGCCCCTTCGAAAGCTCTCTTTAATGACAGAGCTCTGTCCGTCGGATCCCTTTAGGACAAGAAGAATGCGAACTGCATCGGAAATGTCCCAACCAGCGCAGCTCCAGAAAGAATGTCCGATAAGAAGGCCGGACAATCCTCGCTCTGCCATTATTTGAGTCGTTTGCTCGGTCCAGGGAAAGTCCATAGAGAAAGGACGATCTCCTACCTTCCTCCGGGCCGCCGCCATTCTTCTGTCCAGAGTTCCGCCGAGGTTCTCCTCCAGACATTCCTTTAACCATGAGCGTCCTTTCTCATCGAGCTGCGGAAGCACAGCCTGGTGCAGAGAGTGTAATGCAGGTGTCTGATCGGGAGCTTCCAACGGTTTCCTCAGTTTCTATCCGATATCTTATTTGAATTCATTTGGCTTATTCCGAGATTCATGGATGACAATAAATTCGACGCTAGGTTACAGCATATCGCCTGGCCAGCGTCCGGGCTGGCCAGAGAAGGCTGATCACCAGAATAAACCCTGGAAAAGCCATCCAGCTTTCGCTTGCCGAAAGCACCAGGGTTGCATCCAGAGGGATGATGCCCAGAACCATTAGCTTAATTATGGCCTGCACGGATTCAGGCTCAAACTGCCGGGCAAGTATTAGAAGGCGATAGATCAGATAGATCAAACCGGCCAGAAGGACGATCAGTCCCCACCATCCGGAAAGTATTTCAATAAAAAATAATACTAGAACAGTGGCTGCACCGAGTAGTATTCCCAGAATCGCTATATAAAGGGGCCATTTTCTGGCCGCCCTGCTTTCCTCTTTGCTCAACAATGTGAGTGAAAAAACATAGAAAAATATTGGAACAGGGATTAGAAGGATGGACTTAACAATTTCAGGTGCATACCCCAGAGCCAGGGCCTGGCGAATGCCAGCCAGCGCCTCGTCCGTAGCGAAAAGAAAGCTAAGACCAAGGAGCCAGTTTAGATATCGGCAAAATCCCATGACCATGGAGCCAGCCAGGCCACGTTTAATCCAACGATCATATAGAAGAATAGAAAGAGAAAGAAGTAATGCGATCAGAAAAGAAGCCTGGCCCTGAAACGCGGCGAAGATCAACCCGCAGATCAGGAGGTAATAGCCCATCGCCGCCGCCACGCCTGGCTTGATCCAACCACGAGGCAATGGTCGCTCCGGTCTTTCCAGAGCGTCGGACTCTCGATCAAATACATCGTTCAGAATCATACCGGCATAGTAGAAACAGAGAGTCGCAGCCACTAGATACCAGGGAAAACCAAGCCAGCCCTTCCAGAATCCGATGAAAAGATAAGCCGCAAGGATATTTGAAAGTGCTGTAAATCCGTTGGCAAGGCGGACCAAAGTAGCCCAGGATTTTAGAGATCGAATCATGGCACCTTCTCTGATTCGCTGGAAACATGAATCGCTGCTTTCAATTCTGAAGTTCCGTTTTTTGATTTCGCACTGACCTGGCTGGCACTCTTTCCCCTGACATCCCCGATCTTTTCGTAGCTTTCTTTGATCCAGGCCAGGGACTCTTTCATTATTGTTCCATCGATCTCGTTTAATTCCAGACCGGTTCCGCAACTATCCAGAAGCGTGATACATAGCTCGCCACCCAGATGCTCCTGAAACTCTTGAAGCGCCTGATCTACATTTAGTTCATCCAGCCAGGGGCAATACAGGGAGAAACCCAGATCTGTCAGCAGCGAGAGGACTCGCATCATTTGCTTTTCTTCCAGAAGTCCAGCTCGGCAGGAATACACAGAATCCAGAGCCATCCCAATGGCCACAGCTTCGCCATGTCTGAGCTGATGACCGGAGAGTTCTTCCAGTTTATGCGCAGACCAGTGGCCAAAATCCAGAGGTCGGGCCGAGCCGGATTCAAAGGGATCTCCACCGCCACTTATCTGATTCAAATGCAATTCCGCGCAGCGAACAATCAGATGTTGCAGCGCCCAATCTTCGAAGCGACCTAACTGGCCGGCATGGGCTTCCATCCATTGAAAAAAAGCAGGGTCTCGAATCAATGCCACCTTTACAGCTTCAGCCATTCCGGCTCGCCTGTCTTCTGGTGAAAGAGTACGCAACAATGCGAAATCGTTGATTACCGCATGCGGAGGAGCGAAACTTCCGATGAAATTCTTTCGGCCGGCAAAATTCATCCCATTCTTGACACCAATGGAGGCATCGTTCTGTGCAAGTACCGTTGTAGGTATGCGAATCAAGCGAATGCCTCGATGGGCGGTTGCTGCGGCAAAACCCACAACATCGATGAGAGCGCCGCCTCCTATGGCCAGTATGTAGGAATGTCGATCAATGCCATACCGGGCAACAGCTTCATAGATCCTGGTAAGGTTACTCAGATCGTTCTTGCAGGATTCTCCTCCGGGCAGAGTGATTGTGGATTCTAACTGAATGTAGGGTCGAAGTAGGTCAAAATAGTCTACGAGCAGCGAAGGAATCTCCGGATTTAGCGAAACCAGGCCATCATCCAGAATGGCAAGTGCTCTTGCGGAAACTTTCGGCTCCGTACTTTTGCCGAAATCATTGCCGGACACATCAGTTGCTCCTCCACCTCCGCTTAGAAATTCCCGAGGCAGTCCCAGAGCCCTGGAAAGCGCTGGATTCTCCAGGTTAAAGACATTTCGCGTAAAATGCACAGGGTAACTATGGTGAATCTTGAAGTCCGGCTTCAGAGATTCCAGGGGGAGGCTTCCGCTATGCGAAGATTCGGGCATCAATATCAATTATTCGATTTCCAGGATGGCCGCAAAGTAAAAAGTCGAGTCAACCTCAATAGAGAGATAAAAACTAGCGAACAATAGCTCCTCCTGACTCCACCAGAAAGTGAAAGGACTCATTGGCCGTTGGCAGGATGACTCCAGTTACAGTCTGACCTTCCTTTACCATGGAGTAGATTTGTTCGCTGATCAAGATCTCTGTGGATTCAGACCCTGCGGAGACTTCGTTTTTCTCCAGAAGCCCGGTGGCATCAAAACGACCCACAACCTCTGGCTGAAAATCGATCCAATAAGTAATCTCAGGTTCCATTATCCCTGTGGTTTTGCGCACCACTTGCTTCTTTTCATATTTCTTCAAGATCAAGCCAGTACGAAATTCAGCAGGCTCATCGGTCTTGACCCGGGAGCTGCGAAAGGCCATAAAACCAATGAAACCGCAAAAGAAGATGAGCACTGCACCTCCGAGTTTCACTTTCATGGGAGCCCAAACGATCAGAGCAATTCCTGTGGCGGCCAGTATTCCAACAATTGCATAGACCCAGACGGGAGGACCGGAAGCAAAATTCTCCAGGATGGGGGCTACTTCCGATCGATAGATTTGGCTCCAGTTCATTGTAAATGGCTACCCCCTGTCCCTGAGACCGCAAGTGAAATAATCCGCTGATTCATAACCAGCGGACAGCATAATGAATGAAACTTTACCCGATGTCCGCCCGGGTTCCCGCGTTTAAGAGTCATAATAACGAGCCCCCGGGAAACAATTATTGCGAATCGGTATTAGACCCGCTCCGTTTTGAATTGCAGTGTTTCGATAATAGATCAAAGTTAGTAGAGCCATGAGTACACCGAAGGACAGGGGATGGATTCTAACGCAGATCATTCTCTGCACTATGGCTTCTCTTATTCTGACCTGCGCTCGATCAGAACCACCCAAAGCCACAGCCAACCATGGCTCCCTCCGCATAGAAGAATCAGACCTGGCCGGAGATTCAGCAATTCCTCTGGATGGCCGATGGGGCTTTCACTACAATGAATTTCTGGATCCTTCCGGGTGGGCAGAACGGCTTGAACCGGCGCAACAGAAGGATGATACGGCCACAGCAGCAGAGCCAGATACGCAGAGCCAGTTTCGCACAGTGCCGGGTGCATGGGTTCGAAGTAATGATCTGGATCCTGCGCTGCCCGCTGACGGCATTGCATCCTATGCTCTGGCAATTCATCTGGATGAGGCATCTCAGCAGCTGGATCTGTCCGTTCGACTGCCCACCATTGGAACCTC
>PBEB01000023.1 GCA_002717505.1 Leptospiraceae bacterium | reverse complement strand
TCGGCTTCTGCTCACCGGGAAAAAAATCGAGGACAGTGGATGAAGATTCTGCGGTGAATTTTTCTGTATGTCCATGATACCGTACTTCCGACCCGGGATGAATCATGTTTCGCACCGTCACTTGAAGCGGATCCGGGTTCGTTCTATGTTTGGATAGATAGTTGAATATGCCGGTAGCGCGTTTTTGTTTCGCCAATTCCTCCCTGTACTCCCGGAAAGATTGGCGAATCTCTGCCTGCAATGCCACAGGAGGATTGCCGCGATAGCGCTGAACTTTGTCTCGATATTGCTTCAGCTTATGGGTCAGTGTTGCCAGATGTTGATCCAGCTCTTCCAGTTCTTTTTTCGAATGCTCCCATTGTCTGGTGTTCTTGTAATGGGTTCCCATAAAAAGGCGCGTAACGCTGCCGGCTTTGCTGCCCAGGTGATCTACGGAAAGATTTCCAAAGCATACCACTTCGCTCCCTGCCACTACCGAGCCGCCAGATCCTAGCTCTACATTCTCATGGGAAATGACGTAGCTGGCCAGAACGGACTTTTGCACGTAAAGGCTTCCATCGCAAATGATCACCGAGTTTTCAACGTATGTAGATTGAATGCTTCCGCTGCATTGCAGAGTTCCCTGACGCGCAGTGTTGATTCCCTGCTGCACTTGAATATCGCCCGCCACCTTCATATGTCCGGATTCAATTGTCCCACCTACAAACAGGTTTCCCCCAACTCGCACCTGGGTTCCCCGCTCAACATTTCCCATAATGCGAACATTGCCATCATACTCGATGTTTCCTGTTTCCAGTCCAGCATTGCCCTGGACCACCAGTTCCGGACTGATGTCGATGGTTTCACCGTCATCTACATAGATGCCATGGATGCGAGCGATGTACTGATTACTGCCCGGCATCTGACTTATATTCTTGCCCGGTTTTCGCGGCGTCGGTCCCGGCGGCTCGGGATGAATTTCATCACCATACAGGTTATAGCCTGGCTTTCCCGGTGTAGCAGGAATGATCTCCACCACAGGCTGGCCTTTGTCTACAGTGACAAACTTCTCTATATTTCGAAAGTCTGCCTTACCGTCTTCTCGGATGTTGACTTTGTTCACCTCTCGCACCAGACGATGATAGGTGCCGTCTACTCCAGGTGTGGGCTCCTGGCCTCGGGCAACGACCTCTTCCAGGTGAACTGGTTCGATGCTGTTTTTTACAGCGTGGACTATCTTTTCGATGGCTTGCTGATCTACCCCGTACTTGACGTTATGCTCATTGAGAGCTTGATAGATGCCTGTAGCGGAGAATGAAGGATCTGGATGGCCGCGGAGTCGGAGCGTGGCAATCATATCATTTTGAACATTGAGCTCAAAATGCACCTGATCTCGGTGAGGTCCTTTTTCTGCCGATGGTTCCAACCCGCCCCCAAATTCTACTGGATTTACCGAATGCCCGGGTTATTTCCGGGGTATGCTCGTACTCCTATATATATTTACGGCTCTAATCGACCCTCAAATCAGTGGCAACCATCAGAAGATGGAGCAACCGGGGAAGAATCTAGACCAGGATTACTATAACTCCTACCTGGACGGCAAGAAAGATCCGGAAGCAGGGCGCAAAGCTCGCCTGGAGAATAATCTGCTCCGTATGTTAAAAAGCATTCTTCCTCGTGAGGATACTTTTGAAGGGGCTGACTACGTTAAGAAACTGAAATCCGGTGACTTCGAGTATGAAAAAATCAGCAGGGATTCCATGTACACCCGAGGAATCTTTCATGAGCTGGGATATATGGTCCCTTCGGACTATATGTATATCGTAAAGAGTGGCCCCTATCTAGTGCTGGCGATCTATGAAGGAGATCCAGAGCGATTTCTTCTGGATGTCCAGAGAACCAGAGTAGTGAAAAAGGGATCCAACTCCGCCGAGCATCCGGACAGCCAGGAGTAGCAATCCTGCACACGGGGCCCATGGATTCTTTTCGGGGATGCGAATGTGTCCTGGCTCCGTCCAAATCTGCAATTTCTGTAAGAATTTCTCCTTTCTCTGCAGAGCCCTCCCTGAATTTCTTATTCCATGGCAGTAGCGCCGGTTCAACAGAAGAAAAGACATAGAGCATTGATTCTTTCCGGAGGAGGCGCCCGGGGTGCCTACCAGGTAGGGGTCTGGAAGTTTTTGCAGGAGATTGGCTGGAATCCAGATCTGATCTGTGGCACATCGGTAGGGGCGGTAAATGCCAGCGCCATTGGATGTGGATTGAACCTCCAGGAACTGGTGCATCTCTGGAAGACCATCGAGCGTGGTCGTATCTATCGCATCTCTCTATGGAAGCAGATTGTGCATTTCTTTACGCGCCGCGGTTTCAGCCCGCTGATGGATACGGAGCCACTGAAGAACCTGATCCTGGATCGCATGGATCTTCGAACATTGCGAAAAAGCGATCGAGAAATCATTATTACCGCCGTCAACATCATCAAATCCAGGCTGAAATTCTTCAACAATCAGGTCATCGATATCGAACATGTTATGGCTTCCAGCGCCATACCCATTCTGTTTCCCTGGCAGTACATAGATGGTGAACCTTACTGGGATGGAGGGGTTATGGCCAACACTCCCATCCTTCCTGCTCTGGAGCGTGGAGCCCGGGAAGTCATTGTGGTTTTGTTAAGTCCTGTGGGCGGTTCGCGGATGCCATTGCCCAACAGTCGCAGACAGGCCGCCGAGCGTGTTTTCGAGCAATCGCTCATCGGTTCCTATGAGTCCTTTATGGCGCACCTTTCCTGGGAATTCAAGTTACGAGAGCAACAGGGAATGCTGCAAAGTCTCGTTCGGAGAACTTTAACTCTGGGTGATACGCGAATTGCAACCGTGGCCCCTCATCGCATGCTGGGGTTTCAGTCCATCCTGAACTTTTCAGCAAGACAGGCAGATCAGTTGATTCAGGCCGGCTATTCGGATGCCCGAAACCAGCTTGCCGAATATTTTGGACTGCATCGCGCATAATCCGAAGACTGCATCAGTGCGCGGCGGTGCGCCAGTGAATTACCGGCTGATTACTGATTCAGGGGTTCCCAGACGGAATCTGTAGGCTGGTTGCCGGAAAGCTCTGCAAGAATTGCATAGATCAGTTCCCGGGAATCCATCTGGGAGCGCTGGATCATACCCTGAAACTGCTGTTCTGCGATTTCCAGAACCGATGTCAGATCGATTCTCCATCCTGCATCTTCCCTGCGAAAATCGAATCCCATGGGGGCTGTGACTTCGCCTCTTTTGATATGAGTCGTGGCTTTATCTCCATCCACTTTCTGGATTTCTATCTCCATTCCCTGGACCTGTCTTTCATCGATCCATCCCTGGTTCACCGCGTACACGAAGAAGGCTTTTCCGTCCATGGCCCGGATCTGCTCCTGTTCAATCATATGGCGGGCCATGAGAACAATGATCTGATTCACAAATGTCAGTTCCCTGGTTTTTTCCGCCGGTAGATTCATTGCATGATCCAGCATAAGGGCATAGTAGTCTCTTGTATTCTTGTCGATCTGTTTGTAAGCCGTTTCCCCGTCTTTTTTGAGAATTGCCTTCTTATAAGCCTGGAAGGTCTCCTGAATTTGCTCTTCAGGTGGCGCTGAGCACTGGCTGAGACAGGATAATGTCAGAATTATTGCGATGTAGAATGCGGATCGGTGTTTCATTTGTTTTCCTTTATAGGTGTTGCCATTGAAATTATCAGGTTGCTAGAAAGTCAAGTGGCCTTTCTGTTTTGGTAGAGTGTCCGAGCCTCCGAAACAACGCTGCGAGGATGTCGAAGTGAACCCTGGATTACCAGCTCTTTTTGATCCGGCCAATTTTTAACTCATTCAATCTCTCTCATTGGGTGCATTTGGGCGCAGGAAGTAAGAAGGAAACGCGTTTTACATTGCTGCCTTTCATCGCTTTATGTTTAAGTCCCTCCGTTCGCCGGTGACCCGGGAGTAATTCACAGGGGCCAGCCACCACCGGCGGACGAGAGTATTCAGTTGGTTTCCAGATGCTGCGATCTGGCCCCTGTCTGCCCTCCGATTTCTTCGAAAAGGGCTTTTATTAGATGTTAAAAGCGCCAGCGATTTGTGGCAGCCTGGTGGCAGCATAGAACAAAGGAACCAGATTCCCATAAATTAGAGTGGGAATCAGCCAGACCAGTGCGATGAGCAGGCTTCCTTCCACCATGAAGATCAGACCACAAAACATTAGCAGGCCCAGATACAGATCCAGACCGATCTGTCTGCCCCAGTGCCAGGAACTCATCCTGCGCACCGTCTTTAGCAGGCTTTCCTTGTAGGAGCAATAGAGGCTATAGATCAGAAATGAAAGCCAGATGAAACCAACGATGTACTGAAACATTCGCACCGGCCCATCCGCGACTTCCATATGTGCCGGGGCCAGGCCGGGAACAAAAGTTACCGACAGAAGAAATGTAGCTAGAATTAGCCATAGAACAATATTTATTATCATGGCCCTTTCTAGGCGGCATCGTGAGTTCCGTCAATACGGAGAATGGCGTCGGGTATATCGGCATGCAGAAAAATAATCGCAAATGACAATTAGCTTGTCGGTATGACAAGAAGGTGTCCAGTCGGTTCATGCGGCCGGAAAAACGAAGCAGAGAGGTAGAACTCCTGGAAATATCCGATGAAATCTACAGATCCTATTTTGCCTTCAAGGACATTGAGGAAAGACAGCCATTTCCGGGAGGGCGCACCGGCCGATTTGCATTGTTTGCCATCTATTCGGAAGGTGAACTCACCGTACCTGATCTGGCCTACAGAAAGGCTGTGAGCCGGCAGCGAATGCAGCAGGTAGTAGATCTGCTAATGCAGGAGGGACTCCTGGAAAAAAAGGACAATCCGCGTCATCGAAAATCGGTGTTGTTCCAGCTCAGTCCATCGGGGCGCAGAATGGCAGGCCGCCTTTTAAATCAGGAGAAGAGATTCTTTCGTACCAAGATCCCGTGGGTTGGTCAGCGAAAGATCGCTATATGCCTGGAGGTTATACGAGAATTGCGAATGGAACTGGAAAAGGACCGAGCTCTGTGAAAGAAAAGCAGCACGCTGGAAAGTCGCCGATTCCGCCAGCGTTGCAGTTAGCGCAAGGAGTAACGCCGCTTTCAGTGATCGGGGATAGCATCTCAGAAATGCTTCGGCGCCCCACCGGAATGAATACAGATTCAATTTTCGCCTTCGATCACCCCTTTTTTGATCAATGCTGATCGTAATCGTTCCACTCGCCTGTAGTTCACCCAGAAATCGGTGATTCCCAGCATTGAAGAAGATCGGACCGATAACCTTCCTTCTTCAGGAATGGCCAGAACCTCCAGGAAATCCAGGAAATGAAACACCCGACTGTACGCTTTCGCATAGAGATAGCCATCCCACTCTGTTGCAACCTCGGTTCGCTCCATTTCTTCCACGGTTTCTTTGATTATGGGCCATGCTTCTTCCAGGGGCATTTTCAGAATAAAGGGACCTGTTCCATGAAGATAGGGAATCAACGATTCGGTACTTGCGCAATTGGGAAGTGGAGGACACCAGTAAAGGCCCCGCTCGCTGTCTGGATCCCTGGCCGGTATCCAGATGCAGGCAGATAGAGTAAACATCAGAGTTATCAAAGCCGGAGCAATGCGTAGGGCAACCATAGGTCAGGTTTTGACTGTACAGTGCTGCGGGGAACGAAAATAGGCGGCTTACTCGCCACCTGCTTGAGTCTGATTTACATGGGACTCTCCGGTATTCGCCTGTCGCATTTTTGATGCGAATCATTGCCTATTTCGCGCGAAACCCTTGACGAACTCTGTAAATCTGCAGAGTAAGGGTCATCGACAGGGAGGGTTGCCATGAGCGTAAACCGAAAGCGAATCCGAAAGTCATTATTCTACGGTGTTCCGGCTTTTATTACAGTTTGTGCGCTGTATTACATTTATTCGACAACCCCTTTCCTGGACCGGGTCATGCGCCCGGAGGGGCTGGTAACCTTTCAGAACGGAAAATACAACTACCGTGTGCCTCTGGACCCGGAAAGTCCCTGGCCGAAGTTTCGGGCCAACGCCACACAAACCGGACGCAGCCCGGTGCTTCCGCAATCCACCAGCGAAAGCGACCGCAAACCCTGGATTTTTCGCACAGGAAAGGGGATTTTTAGCTCGGCTGTTGTGGACCGGGACGGCACCGTATATATCGGATCTGCAGACCATTACTTCTACGCTATTCGTGTGGATGGCACTCTAAAATGGAAGGTGCGCACCGACGAGGTCATTGATTCAGCGGCCCTTCTGGATGATCGGGGTCGGGTGTACGTAGGCTCCGGAGATGCCCATGTTTATGCCATCGATCGAGATTCCGGGAAGGTAGTCTGGAAAAGTCGGGCTCATACTGTAGAGGAAGTTCAGGAGCAATTCGATCTCAAGACCTACAACGTAGACTGGTTCGAAGGAAATATCGGCATGCTTCCCGATGGCAGCATCATCGCACCCAACGATAACTATCTGATCTATGCCCTGGATCGCAATACAGGCGAGAGAAAGCAGATTTATTTCGGAAATGAACTGATGTGGTCTTTGCCTGCTGTGAACCCGAAAACGGGACGCATCTTCTCGGGCTCGCAGTTCGTTGCCATGAAGAATATCTTCGCCTGGGATGCAGAGACTGGAGAGAAGATCTGGGCTTCCGGAGGCCTGGGTTCCAATGCAGCTTCGCCGCTACTTACCAGCACTTCGCCGGATGGGGCACTGGTACTGGGGGGCTATGATGGTATCGTACGTGCTTATAGCCAGGATAACGGAAAAGAACTCTGGAGCTTTGGAACCCGGGACCATATCTATGCCAGTCCGGCGCAGCAGCCGGACGGATCCATAATCCAGGCGTCCGCTGATGGAAGCGTGTACGCTCTCAATCCAGAAAATGGAGAGATGATCTGGCAATATGACACGCTGGAGCCCATTCGCTCATCCCCTGCCATTGATGGCAATGGTGTAATTTATGTGGGATCCGGAGAAGGCAAATTATTTGCCATTAATCCGGATGGATCCTTGCGATGGGCCTATCAATGCATTACAGAGGAGAGAAACGATTTGAACGGCTCCCCTGGATTGGGCTACGATGGAGTCTACATCGCAGGCGAAAGCGGCGAAATTTTCTTTGTTCCCTATGACTATCCGTTGAGTAACGCCGGAAAAAACGATCCACGCTCCATCCAGGGACCAGGGGAAATCCTGCCAGATGATGGAGTCTTTCTGGTCTGGACCGGACGATTTGGCTCTCTGGATCCGGAGCCACCGGAAGCAATCGATGCAAATGAACCGATTGTTCTGCGCATCTTTGTGCGAAAAGACGGAGATACTATTTTATCTTCATTCGATGGCGATTCACTGGAAGTGGAGTTCTCGGGCATAGAGACTGAGCCTGTGGTGGCTCTTGCGGCCAATCAGAGATTCCTGTCATTGATGCCTCAGGAGACCTGGGTTGGCCCGGGGGGCGGCGAACTGGAAGTGAAACTCAAGGGAAACTATCTTGTAGATCAATCCAGGATTGGCCTCAAGTTCTTTGGTGGTGATCCGGGAGGGAGCTTTGAGGAGACTTTTCGTTTTCTCATTCTTCCCCGGAAATCCTCGGGGGACGAAATTGTGATGCCCTATCGGATTCCGAAAGAACCTGGAGATCCGGCCACAGCACTGGAATTCTCCAGACTGGCGGCTCCGAACCCTACGATGTTGCCTTCCTGGAATCAAATAGGTTTCGATTCCCTGCATTACCTTGCGGGGTTTGTTGAGAGCTCCGGGAATAAAGCCATTCTGTGGGTGATCCCCGGCAAATTGGATAGCGAAACCGGGCTAACTGTGACCGAACCTGAATTAGAAGATCGTTTTGTTCTGGAACTGGATTACGATCACGGCCTTCTTAGCTTCTATAACTACCATCCCTTTATCCTGACCTTCATTGGCTCCTGGGATATGCCATTCGGAAAATACAGGATATCCACAAAAGCTGATCCCCGGACGGGCGCCATCCAGAGAAAAGCTGCATTGAATGCCATGGTTCTGGGCGATGACCTGGAGTTCTATGGCAAATTTCTAAAGATCATGGGTCTCACTGATTTCTGGACCGGCCATATGTGGGTGTACGGCGGAATGAATGCTGGTTTCTGGAACGATGGAGTGGTACAAGCACCAGATTCTGCGAAGGTGGGTAACGTAAGCTTTCGCAGGGAGGATGGATATGTGGTAGCGGACATTCAGGGAGGACATTTTAAAAAGGGAGAACATGTTTTTGGGATTCTACTGGTGGATGCCCGGACCGGCAAACCAGCGCAGGCAGAGTATGCACGGGGTATCGAAATCCTTGGCGATGAATCCGGTAGTATCACATCCGTTAAGCTACCCCTGAGCCAGGAGATCCAGGGCGAGGTCCGGGCCTATTATATGGTGGATACGTATCCCGCTGCTCGCGCTACTCTGGCTGCGCCTTGAACCAGTGTCGAAACTGATTCGCTAAAGGGTATCTTGAGGCATAGTCCAGAGGTGGCATCCAGCAACCCTGAGGATTTTCAAAACTCGTCCAGTATCTCCTTTCGTTTTGCTTCATATTCCTCATCTGATATCAGTCCGGCTTTCTGCGCTTCCTGCAGTTCCGAAAGCCGGGCGCTTAAATCCTGCTGCTTCTGTGTACTGCCCGGGGCCCCCCCGGACGTGGCGGAGCGGATGAATTCTTCTATATTCTCCGGTAAGTTGTCTGAAGAATAGCTTCTAGATTGGACCTGAACGTTCGAATATCCCTGCTTCTTTAGGCCCGAAACAAGATCTGCAACCGAGTTGCTTTGCGAACCAAAGGTCCGTCCAGCCCAGCGCAGCAAAAGGAAAGAGGGAATAAAAGCCAGAACAAGGCCTGGTATAAGATAGATTGCGAACAGGGAGAGAAATGCGGTAAAGGCGCCTACGTCTCTTCTGCTTCCATCGGCTCCGTGGCAGCTTACGTGAACGGTATATCCTCTTGTCGTTCCATACGCGTAGTTCCGGGTTTCGACGTCTGCCCGGGCCGGTTCCGGACAGTACAGATCGCTGGCAAGAAGTAATGAACGAGGAAAAATGGCGGCCCCAGGCCCGGCAGCCATGAGCGCCAGAAAGGATCCGGCTACGAACGTGAACGAAGCCAGTTTCTTGTAGTTCATCAAGGGAACTTGTTTGGTGGAATCCAGAAGTCAACCAGTTCGCGAATTGCCGCTGCGCGCCTGGAAGGCCCATCGCTATGCGGGCAAAAAAGCCCGGCTGAATCTCGGCCTTCGCTCGCAAGTCACGCTGGCTTCAAGGAGGAAAGGCAGGACGAAAGGCACAGCAAATGTCCGTTCTGGTAGGCCCGTGGGCGGTATTTACAGGAATGCGCCCGGGGCTATGGAGATTCGTCGATTACTGCTGCCCCCAATCTCTGGCTCAATCCTTCTGCCCCGCCTTTCATAACATGATCGTGATTCCACTGAAACATGGGCTTTGCGATAGGAGCAAACAGATTCATCCAGGCTTTTGTAGTGTAGACTTTCCAGTCGTAGCGAATGATGGTGTCCTCGCCTTCTCGGCTGAACTCCCAGCGACCATGGCCTTCCAATTCACCAAATGCGTCGCCTGCCAGTACCTTTTCCGGCTCCACGATGGTGGATTTCATGTCGAATGCCAGGGAGTAGGGAAGCGCGCCTTTCCAGGTCATCCGCCGAACCGTGCCCAGGTCCTGGTCGTTGCCCTTGCTCAAGGTCTCTACTTTTTTAACGGCGGGCCACCACTGCGGCCAGGAGTCGCTTGCATGGATTTCGCGGTAGACTTCTGAAAGCGGTGCTTTCGTCCGCCAGATAGTGACAAAATGATATTCTTTCATGACAGTGCTCCCTGGTTCCCTTGTGTCGGCGACAATCCACTGGTCCTGCTGACTTCTCCCAGGTGGGCGTCGGCGTTCACTTTTTTGAACCGTACTTTTGCCATTCATGGCGGAGCAATGGTCTCCCATGTGGCCGGACAGGCAATCGAATTGCGGAGTTGGCCAGCGGAAATCCCCCGTTCAGGTGCATCCTGGTTTTTCTCCGGGGGCAACTCTTTCTGCGCTAAGCTACGTCCACAGGCCAACTTTGTTGCCTGATTCGCCTCTGTTTCCGGCAGTGCAAAGTCCACTAGCTGTAGTCCAGAAAGAGCTTCACATAAGGGCCAGGCTCGATGTCCTGATTCTTGAGCCACTTCCCAAACTTCACCTCGGTTTCGTGAATCTTTGCGTACTCTCGAAGCAGCCAGGACGCATCTCTCGTATAGTAGTCTCCCCGAACCATTGCGTAGAAGTATTCCTCCAGGGCAGCGCAGACCTGGTTAAGCTCTTCCGTGGACAGCTCCTCCTTTCGTAGCATTTGCAGGCGAATTTCATCGATGTTCATTTTATCCATTCCGGGCAGGGATATTTCCGGAGAATTGTGGATTATCCTCTGGAAAAGGGTACTACATTGCAGGAGCCATGAATTTACCAGCCTTCTCTTTCATTGTCTATTTCAGACAGCGGTCGTGCGCCCGCAGGTTTCCTGCGTTCTCCTCCAGATCTTCGGTCAGACTGCCTTCTTTCATTTTCCATACCAGACGTTTGGTTTCCACGGGGATGGGTGCTGTATTCCTGCTCAATGCCGAAACCTTCGCCCGTTTCATTGGTGACGCTCTGTCCATTGCCGCTGGCAGGGCTTTCTCCTCTTCCATGTTTTCCGTTATGAGCTTCCGCTTTTATTGCCTCCAGCTCGTCCATATCCAGATCCGTTCGGGCCATCTCGAACATGGCATTGGGTAGCAGGCCTTCTTCATCAGCGGAAAGTTCCGGCTTGATGCGATGAACAAAGTACATGTCCAGTTCCCCTTTACCCTTGGCCTGCACTTTGCCGCGATACTCACATTCGAAGAGATCTTTTACCAGCTCATATGTTTCTCCAGAAATATTAACCGTTCCCGGGCTGCCGGAGGACTCCATTCGGCTGGCGGTGTTCACTGTATCTCCCCATATATCGTAGGAGAATTTGTTTTTGCCGATGACTCCGGCTGTGACCGGGCCCGAATGAATGCCTATGCGAATCTGCCAGAATTCAAAACCCAGCTGGCCTTTCACTTCTGCCATTTGATTCATGAAGCTGCGAAATTCCAGGGCTGTAAGGCAGGCATCTATTGCATGTCCTTCGTCCGGCACTGGAAGACCGCCGGCGCACATATAGGCATCGCCGATGGTTTTGAGCTTTTCCATGTTATTACGCCGGCTAACTTCATCGAACTGCGAAAAGCATCCATCCAGTTCCTGGATTAGCTCGGCCGGGCTTAGCTTTGCTGCTGCCTTCGTGAATCCAACGAAGTCTGTAAATAGCACCGAAACATTGTCAAAGTACACCGGCTCCACTCGCCCGGACTCTTTGAGTTCTTTGGCAGTGATACTGGGCAGCACGTTTTCCAGTAGAGCATCCGATTCTGCACGGGCTACTTCTGCCTCTTCTTTGGCCACCACTGCTTCTTCCCGGGCTTCCTGAGTGGTCTGAAGCAGGGCAGTGGTACGCACAGCCCCGGCAATCTGATCGCACATTCGCTCAATGAAAGTGATGTCTGCCTTTGTTAGTTCCTTGGCCGGGTCGGCCACCATGATGCCCACAGTGCGATCCTGAAGCACCAGAGGAACCTGCAGGATTGTGCGTGGATTTAGAGTTTCCACAATCTCCAGGTCCTTGCCTTCCAGTCTTTTTGGAATCTGCTTGATGTAGAATGTTTTTTGCCGCTTGTAGGTGGACGACATGGTACCCGGATCATTCTTCAGATTGATGCGAAATGTGTTGAGCCAACGCTGCCTTTCTTCAGGTCCCACTCCGCCACGGGCCGCAGCAGGAGTTAACTCATAGGTTTCGTTATCTACAACGAATAAGGCCTGGTTTTCGATTCCGTATTGTTCTTTCAGGTTGTCGAAAAGGGTCTCGCAGAGGTTCTGAAGGCTTGATGTTTCGTTTGCCTGCTTGGAAAGTTCGGCCAGAACTTCAGTTTCTTGCCTGGCTGATTCTGCACGTTCTTTCTCCAGGGCAGTGCTCTTCAATAGTGCCGTTGCGCGAATGGCACCTGCTACCTGGTTGCAAAAGCGCTCAATGGAATGGATTTCTGCTTTCCAGAGTCTTCGCCTGGGACCGCAGGTAAAAAAACCAATCACTTCGTCCTGAATCAACAGTGGTACCTGCAGCGCGGATTTCAGATTTAGTTTTTCTACAATAGCCCGATCTCCGGTAGCAGTAAATTCATCCGGGAAGGAGGGCAGATAGGTAGTTTTCCTTCTGGAATAGGTGCGATACAGGCTGCCTATTTCCGGTTCCATTTTATACTGTGTTGTTTCCAGCCATTTCCGGGTTTTCGGGTTGTCCGCGGCCCTGGTATCCCAGGCTGCCGCATGGAAGAGCATGGTCTCTGGTTCCAGAACAAAGAGACAGAAGTCATCCAGATCCAGGGACTCTCGCAAATGGTCAAACAGAGTGTGACTTACGGATTCCAGGTCTGTGGCCTCGTTGGCCTTACGAGAAAGATCGGCCAGTACTTCCGTTTCTCTTCGCGCCGCCTCCGTACGAGTGCTTTGCTCTTTTACTTCTCGAATCAATCCATTCATTCGGATGATCCCTGAAATCTGGTCGCTCAGTATGGAAAGCTGACTCAGCTGATCCCTTTTCAGACCTTCTGGATTATAGGTTAAGAAGTTCAGGAAGGCCATAACCTGGCTGCCNTCCATAAGCGGATAGACCACCATGTTGGTTATGCCATACTTCTCTGTGACAAACTGTTCTATGGCGGGCAATGGTTCCGGATTTACTGTCCGGTAGTAGCTATATCGAGGGCTGCGACGGTANGCCATGGTAAAGGCNCCTCCCCGATAATCCAGGGGAATGGGGGTGGCCATTATATGCTCTCTGTCTTCGGAAGCGATGTGATCCGGGAAGTTCATGGAAAGCGCATGCATTTGCCTGGCTTCGTTGTCTACAGAATAGAGCGAATACACCCCGATGCCGTAGGCTTCTTCCGAAAAGCGGATTACTTCGGCCATGATTTCTTCTAGATCTTCCATGGGGGCTATGCGCTTGAGTAGCTGATTCAAACCTTCCGTTTCTTTCTGCAGAGTGCGGGCCACGTTTCGTTCTGACTCTACTTCTTTCAGTAGCTGACGATTCTGCACAGATCCAGAAACCTGCCGGGTGATGCGCTCCAGAAAATCCCGTTCGCTTTTGGAAAGTTTCTGTCTGGAGGGCCCGGCGAATGCTATGACTCCAATGACCCGGCCTTCGGCCACCATGGGTATATCCAGAAACCAGTCGAAACCGAGATATTCCATGAGTCTGCGATCGTGGCCGCTCATTTTCTTCCTCATACGGTCGGGAATCCGGCCCATGTACATGGGCTTCCCGGTAGAAACCACCCGACGGAGTGTGCCCGTGTCTTCTGCCATGGAAGGGAATCGAACTTCCTCCGGAATGGTATCCCCGGACTGTATCTGCCCTTTGCGGGCCATGGCCCGGGCTTCCAGGCGATTCTTATCTTCATTCAGGGTATAGAGAGCCAGTGTATCTACGCCGCATTTATCGTTCGCATACTGNAATACNAGTTCGCCAATCTCCGTGAGATCTGCCCCTTCGTCTGCTCGCCGGGCCAGCTCGGCCAAAGCCTCACTATCGATCCGGGCTTCCTCGACCTGAGCAAGCAGACGTTTACTTTGAACCGCGCCGGATATCTGGTCCACAATGCGCTCCATCAACTGTCGTTCNGGAAGCCCCGGACGACGTTGGTGAGGGCCTACAAATACCAGTATACCTACAATGGAACCTTCAATGCTCATTGGCGCATGGAGAAGCCAGTCAAACTTATGGAAGGCCACCTGATCCGCATCTACCGGCGAAGCGTCCAGGAAAGCTTGCTTGATGTGCGGCAAAAACATCTTTCGCTTGCGACGAATCACTGCGGGCAGACTGCCGTTTTCGAAGGTTATGGGGATGGACCGAATGCTTTCCGGTGCATCTGCCAGGTCCTGTACGATTCCGGACTGCAGCACCGAATGCAATTCCAGAGTGTTTCGTTCGTTGTCTACAAGATAGAGCCCCAGGCGACTTACTCCACATTCTGATTCTGTGAACTGTGAAGTCTGGATCAGAATGTCCTGAATACCAGTTCCTTCGTTCGCATGTCGGGCCAGGGCGGCAAGGCTGGCATTTTCGGATCTTTCTCGCTCTGCGATGACCTTTTCTCTTTCCAGGTTTTCCGCCAGTTGTCGGGAGCGAATAATGCCTGCGAGCTGGCTGGCCAGGGTGAATAATTCTTCTCGATCGGTTTTATTGAGCTTCAGTTCGTGTCCGTAGGAAGTGAAATTCAGCAAAGCCACCGGCTCTTTGTTCACCTGCATGGGTAGGGCCAGATACCCCCGATAGCGAAGGTTGTGGAAAATGTCCCGGTCTATCTTGGCTCCCGGATAATTTCGTTCTGTACCCATCAGGCGTTCTACGTCCGGAACATAGAAAGGTCGGCCACGCAAAAAGGTGCGAGCAAGTGTTCCTCCCTCCGTGTCAATACGTACTGAAAGAGTCTCCCNGTAATCGCCGGCCTCATGCAATTGAAGTTTGTCCTTATCCTCAAATGTATGTACTTTGATGCTTTGAAGCTCCGTGCGGTCTTCGTTGGGAACCATAACAATGCCAGAAAGAATGCCGTATCGGTCGCGAACATATTGAAAGATTTGATTCAATATTTCGTCNAGGTTATCCGTGGAGGCAGCGGTTTCTGTGATCCTGGCCAGGCCTTCGATGCTCATTCGCTGGGCCTGCACTTCTTTCAATAGAGCTGCATTGTTGATGGCACCTGTGACCTGATCAGCGTATCTCTGTAAGCGATCCAGATCCTCCCGGCTGAGCTGACGTTGTCCCGGATCAATACCCATAATGCCGATTACATCGCCCTGGAGAATCAGGGGAACTTGCAGATAGCTTCTCAGTCCCAGTAATTCCGTTACATATCGGTCTGTTGGATTCTCCAGCTCGGGCAACTGGCGAAGATAGAGTCTTTTCCTTCGTTTATAGGTACGATAGGCAATTCCCGCTTCCTGGTTCAGTGGTGCTGTTGCGTTGTCGGTGAACAGGATCTGCTGATCATTGTAATCTTTGCCAAAGCCACCAATGTTCTGGAATTCCTTTTCCTTTTCATTTACTGCCGTGATAAATGCGCCGCGTAAATCCAGAGATTCCACGGCAAATCGGCATACCTCACGAACAATGGACCCCAGTTCCTGCCTTTCGTTCAACCGTCGCGTAAAGTCCGCAAGGGCCCGGGTCTCCTGCTCCAGTTTATGGGCTGTGTCCTTTTCCTGTTCAATGGTTTGTAACAGACTCTGCTGCTGTACGGCCCCGGCCACCTGGGCAATCATTCGCTGGATAATGACTCGCTCCTTGGGGGACAGTTGTTTCTGGGAGTGGCCGGCAATGGTGGCAATTCCAATCACCTTCTCCGATACGGTCATGGGCAGGTGGTAGCACCAGTTGAAGCCGAAGTACTGCCGTATGGCTTTATCCACCGGAGAATTGGCCTGCAGTTCATCCGTTATCTCAGGAAAGTACATAGGCTTTCCCCTTCTAAATACTCGGTGTAGACTGCCGCTTCCCGGAACCATCGGAATGACGCGAACAGGATCCGGGAGCGAACCGATGTCCAGAGTCTTGCCATCCTCCATGACCGTCCGCTGAACAAGCGCCTCGGCTGAATCATCAGGAAAGTAAATTGTTACACCGTGATAGCCCAGCATCGGCTTCAGAAAATCGGAAAGGGATCGCACTACCTCCTCCAGCTTGCCGCCCTCCAGGGCCTTACGGGATAGATCCGCCAGCATCTCTGTGGCCTGGGCTTCTTGTTCTGCGATGCTCTGTTTTTCCTGCACCTGCTCCAGAAGCTGAAGATTGTGCAGAGCGCCAGTGATGATATCTGCCACACTTTCCAGAAATGGCATGTCACTTCTGGACATCCTGCTTCTGTCTTCCCCGGCCCATGCAATGATTCCAATGGATTGGCCCTTGAGGGTGAGGGGAACCAGAGCCAGCCAACCATAAGCCCAGTGTTCGTATAAAGCCTGATCTACCGGCAACTCCTGCATGAGCTCTGTGTCGATGCGATCCTGAAACAGGGAGCGGCCCCGGAGATAGCAACGTACCAGACTGTTTTCCCGGTCGGAAACTGGAACCGAGCGAATTAGCTCTGGATAGGCGTCGTCATTTTGTTGTTTTCCCGCCGTATAGCCGCAACGGAAAACCAGCCGACTGCCCCCCTGATCCACCAGATAGAGCGCCACGTTTCTGGCCCTGATCCGTGAACGGGATGCTCTATAAATGGGTGAAAGGAGTTCATCTATAGAGGCCCCTTGATTCGTTTCCCTGGCAAGCTCGGCCAGAAGTTCGCTTTCTTCTTTTTCCCTTTCTGCTTCAACGCGGAGGGAGTCTGCCTGCAGCTTTTCTTCTTCTACGCTCTCAAGCAGCTTTTGTTTCTGCAACACTCCGGAGAAGGTATCTGCAGCACGTTTCAGGAAACGGATTTCCTCTCTGGCCAGTCTTCGCTTCTTGGGGCCGGATGCAGCAATGACACCGATGACGCCCTTTGCTGCGGCAAGGGGAAGTACAATGGACCAGTGGAATTTCCAGGTTTCCTGCATCTTTCGGTCCACGGCGGACCGCTCCAGAATAGCGGCGCTTACTCTCGGCGCGTACAGAGTGCGGCCACTCTGTTGTACGTGTGTTAACGTGCTTTCGGCCCGAGCCGGGATATGCGCTACCAGGGGATCGTAGTCTTCCGGGCTGCCCCTTTCCCCATCCACAAATCCAGCTTCCAGCTCCAGGCCTCCCTCTTTGCTGACGATCCACAACCCCAGACGATCCGCTTCGATGCGATCCTTCAAAACTCTGGCCATAGGCGTGAGCAGGCTTTCAATACCGGATCCCCGATTGGACTCCCGGGCCATATCAGCCAGTAACTCACTCTCTTCCTTTTCGCGCTCTGCTTCCAGTCGTAACGATTCTGCCTGGTTCTTCTCTTCTGCGATTTTCTCCAGCAGAATCTGCTTTTGCGTGGCCCCGGCTACGGTGGCTGCGGCTCTTTCCAGAAACTTCATTTCATTGCGTGGGATCCGCCTGGACCGAGGACCTGATGCCGCAATCATTCCCACTGAGCGTCCTTCCAGCAGTAGAGGCAGGTTTACAAACCAATCAAATTTCCAGGTGGATTGAATTTCCCGATCCACAGCCGAAGACTGTAAAATCTTCAGGTTAACTCGAGGTGCATAGATTGTCCGCCCTTCGCGATATCCGCGTGCCAGGACGCCGCCCTCTTCGCCAGTGCTAATCCGGACCACGGTATCAGAATAGATCGAAGGGTCTGTGGGCCTTCCATCGGAGTAACCGGCCACGAGATGCAAGAATCCATCATCTCGAGCAAGCCACATACCCAGCCGGTCCGCCCCCAGGCGAGAAATCAGTACCCGTGCCAGAGGACCCAGAAGTCCGCCGGCATCGTTTCCCCGGTTGGCCTGCTGAGCAAGCTCCGCCAGTATTTCGCTGTCCGCCTGTTCTTTTTCAGCGATCCATCGCTGTTCATTGATCTGCCGAATGAGTTGTGCATTGCTTGCGGCGCCTGCGATCTGGGAGACAACCGATTCCAGCCGCGATATTTCTTCACGGTTCAATCGACGATCCCCTGGATCAATAATGGCCACGCCAAGCACTCGATTGCCTACCAGGGCAGGGATCTCGAGAATGGACTTCATTTGAAACTGCTCCACAACTCGACGATCAATGGCCGCCGCCGGTGTTCCGGTCTTTTGCAAATCAAGGTGAAGCGTTTTTTTCTTCTTTATGGTTCTGTAGAGTGTCCCCAGCTCGGGTTCGATTTTAGCCCTGAGACTCTGGTAGAATTGACGCTCTTCGTCGGATGTATCTTCCACCTGGCCACCGTAGCCCTGAATCTCATTTTCCTGCTCATCTATCAAGAGCAGAAACATCCGGCGCATGCCTAGCTGCCTGACCATATACGCGGAAGTCTGCTCGACTATATATTGCAGATCTCTGCTTTCATTTACTCTTCGCGTTAAATCGTTTAAAGTGTCCAGTTCGGCGGTGCGCTGCTCAACTTTCTGCTCCAGATTCTGCGAAAGATCCTCCAGTTTGTTGAATGCCCTGGATAGATGCATGGATAGCGCAAATGCCTGACCCACAATGAAAAACATTAAGCCAAAGGGAGCAATGTACAGATCATGGGTAGCAAATGCAGCTACCAGAATATCGTTTACTACGGTGGAACCAAGCAAGAGAAAGGAAAGACCAACAAGCTTTGCTCCCAGTCGTTTTCGCACAACAGCGAGCATCGCCCAGAGAGAGCATAATAACACCGCCGCCAGAGCATCGATCTGCATTACCGGAAGTGTATGCACAAAGTGCCGAACCGGAAGAATTAGACCCAGAACTACTGCGATACCGGCCAGAGCATTGATGATTCGCCTGGGCCATTGGAGCATCTCCCCTGGATACATATGTCTTGCGAACTGAAGAAATGCGAAAACGGAGAGATAAAAGCCCAGGTATTCCAGACGCAGACCTATATGGCCGGATAGATCCGGTATCAATTGTGCAAAGAGCTTGTCTGTTCTTTGCGCAGACCAGACAGAAACGCAGAGGCAAAACAGGCCAAAGTAGAGAGCAGTTAGTTCTTTGCGACGAGCCAGAAACAGACCCAGGTGATAGATGCCTATCAACACAAGACCGCCTGCCAGAAAAAGATTCAGAGCATTGCTTCTCTGATTGGCTTCTGTAAGTAGTTCCCTGCTCCCAAGCTGGATGGGAAGCCAGAGACCAGCATGTCTATGCTCGACGTTGGCCACATGAAATAGTATTTCGTTTCGGGCCTGGAGCGGCGGAAGCGATACCAGTGCCGGTTTTAGTGCTTCGGTCATGGATTCTTCCGTGGAATCCGTATTACCCAGGGCGTGCAGTAGTTCGCCATTTACATACAGCTTATATGCCGAACCGATTGTGGGAAGCGATAGCGCCAGGCCCTCATGGATTGCGTCGTCCGGAAGCTCAATGATCAGTCGATAGCTAGCCTGTCCTCGGGCCGGGTAGTTTTCTTCTGTGCTTGTCCACGATCCAGGGACCCTTATGGTTCTACGGCTTTCATTGTTAACATTGCTGGCGCCTGTTGCTGCTTCTCTGTTAGAATTATGGCTTTCCAGTCGTTTCTTCCAGTCCGTCGGGGGCAGATACTTCCCCCAGTAAAAATCCCAGCCACCGTTTAGCTGAAGGGATTCAGAAGTCCCGGAATTCCAGTTGCTCAAATCTAGCAGGCCATTGTCCACTTGCGGCGTATCAGGAGAAGCCAGAGCGGATCCCGGAAGTAGAAAGAGTAGAAAGAATAGAGCAATCAGAAACGTTAGCGGAACGGCTCCGGGAGGCCGGAGAATCCCTTCTTTGCCAATCAGTGTCTGGTGGTACCCGGGATTGGATGGATGTTGGCGATGGCTGTGCATTCTAATTCTGGGCTTACTTTGCGCGCTGGCTGCGGGGCCTACCGGGCAAAATCCAGCCTCCGGTCATTACTTGACTATTTTCGATGGACTGACAATCGAATACGACGTCTGATCGGTCAAAACCCCCTGTTCAGGGGGAGTTGCATTCCATCTGCAGAATTCTATGGACCTTCAAGCAATCGGTAGAACATGTCCCTTTGTTATCCGGCTTCTGGCTAATCCGGTTCGGCTTATACAGAGGTTCAAAATTCCAAACTCTGTGCCCGGGTACATCCTGCTTGCTATTCTTATCCCTGGCTGTCCGGCTTCGGGTTCGCCAGAGGAAGTGGGTGGCACCCACCGTGGGCCGGCTCTCAAGATGGAAAACGTAGTAGCGAAGGACCTTCCTGTTTCGGAGGTAGATCTGGCAGTTCTAAATCGTGGGGAGATAGCCCGGGTTGCTCCGGTATGGGATTTGTACTGGGAGCAACTGCTGGCCCCGGATGAGCTTGATGATATCAGGCCGGATGTCCGGACCACTGGAATGCAAATATGGAATAAGCTCGGTTACGAAAGCCGGGGCTTTGCCACCTATCGCACCACTCTGAATTTGCCAAGAAACAGGCCGTTTGCCTTTAAGATTTCGCAACAACTTACCTCGGTGAATATCTTTCTGGATGGGAAACTCGCAGCCAGCAATGGAAATCCGGGCAGCCGTGCCGAAGACACTACTCCAGCTAGAAGCAACCTGATTATAGAGCATACTTCTGAAACTGGCACGGTTGAAATAGTGATGCAAATCGCTAATTTCCACTCATTTCGCGGAGGAGCGAGAGGTCAGCTCGAAGTGGGGCCTGTGGAATCGGTAAGGAATTCCAGTTCATTCCAGGAGGCTCTGGAGCTTCTGGCTTCTGGTTTCCTTTTTTCTATAGGTCTGTATCATTTAATTCTATTCGCGATGCAAAGCAGGCAATGGGTCTTTCTTGTGTTCGCATTAACATGCCTGAGTTTTGCGCTGCGAATACCGCTTCTGGGAGAAAAAACCATCGATCTTTTATGGCCCGGGTTGTCCTGGGAAATTCAGTACAGGTTTAACATGGGGCTCAACATTGTAACACCTCCGCTCCTGATACTCTTTTTCCATATGCTTTTTCCAGCGGTATTGAATCGAAAGCTACTGTATGCTTTTCTTGGTATATGCGGCATTTTCTCGCTCAGCATCTTCTTTGATACCGTGAATCTTGGCCGCACCATGTTCGCCTACTATCTCGTGGCGGCGGGGCCTGCCCTGGTAATGGGTTTTTACATGGCTCTTGTTTACGGCATTCGGCAAAAGGGAAGTGGTCGCACCATGGCTTTTGGTATGGGCGTGGTATCCATTCTGGGTGTGATGGCTATCTACCAGAACTGGTATACCCGGGATTATGCCGGTCAACTGGCCATGTTGGCTTTTATTTCGTTTGGTTTCTTCCAGTCTATCGGAGTGGCTCAGAGATTTAAGGAAAGTGTGGATAAAGAGAAAGCGCTTTCTGCAAGTCTGCGAAGGAGTAGAGAGGCTCTTTCGCATCAGAGGCAGAGTCTGGAGAATGATCTACATGATAGCCTGGGCAGCAAATTGGTGGATCTAAAGCTTCAATTGGGTTCCGGAAGTCTGGAGCCGGAAAAGATTCAAAATCGAGTGAATGATATATATTCCATGTTTCGCGGACAGCTCCTGTTTATGGAGGACCTTGAATATGCAGCATCGGATCCCATTGCCGGACTGCAGCTTTCATTACTGCGTCGATATACAGGTGTTGGCAGAGAGATACGCTTCCACCTTTCCCCCGAGCACAGGGAGAATGTTCGAATATTTCTTCTAGATGATGCCTTTCGCATGGATTTTCTGCAGCTCTGTCGGGAGCTATGTACCAATGATTTGAAATACGGTCTGGGGGATTCGCTCTGGAGAGTATCTGATGGCAAAGAAGGTTCTATGATCTTGCGCCAGCTAAATCGCATAGGCCCTGGATCAGTGTTTGCGCGCGAAGAGGGAAGTCCTGTTAGTGCAGAGCAAGTCGCCGTGCATGCGCGCAAAAGGGTAGAGAGGATGGAAGGCTCCATTTCCATAGAAACGAGAGGAGATTTATTCACGGCCGTGGTAAAGATTCCACGTAATCAATATCAGAATCCCCTCAACAGGGGGTCCCGGAATGGTTCCTCCAGGTGACGAATGAGCTGGTCCGTCATTCGTTGGTCAATGTGACTCTATATGCGGAAAGCGAAATGGACATGGCAGTAGAACAGAAGGATTCAGTGGCAGGCAGTCCCTGGACCATAGGGGTTGTAGAGAATGACACGGAGTATCGAAGCTTCCTGATTTCAGAGCTTCAGTCCACCGGTCTGGCCGCGAGTACTCCGTACTGGTCTTCCGCCGAGCAATGCCTGAGAGATGAAACCAGGGATGAACTGGATCTGCTAATTCTGGATATCGATCTCTCGGGAATCAGTGGAGTTCAACTCAGTGGAATTCTTGCTCTCAAGCAACCGGACCTTCCTATTTTGATCCTCAGCAATCTTACATCCGACGAAGCTGTGTTTGAAGCGATCAAGAATGGCGTGAAGGGGTATCTTTTGAAATCTGAGCTTCCGGACCTGGAGAATGCGATTCGGGTTGTAATGGAGGGCGGGGCAATGATTACACCTACCATTGCCTTGCGGGTAATGAATTCGTTCCAGAAACTACCGTCGGCCGGACCAGAATTAACGGATCGCGAGCGTCAGATCCTGGAACTGATGGTCCGCGGAAAGACCATCAAGGCGGTGGCCGATTTTCTGGTCCTCAGCCCGCATACGGTGCATGATTATGTTAAGCGAATCTATAAAAAATTAGAAGTTCATAATAGAGCGGAGCTTGTTCGCCGGGTCCAGGAGTTGCGGATCTTCTAGTCGGCAACAAACGGGGTAAAATCTAGCAACCCGCTGGTAATGAATCAGCGGATTATTTCACTTGCGGTCTCAGGGAGAGGGGGTAGCCATTTACAATGAACTGGAGCCAAATCTATCGATCGGAAGTAGCCCCCATCCTGGAGAATTTTGCTTCCGGTCCTCCCGTCTGGGTCTATGCAATTGTTGGAATACTGGCCGCCACAGGAATTGCTCTGATCGTTTGGGCTCCCATGAAAGTGAAACTCGGAGGTGCAGTGCTCATCTTCTTTTGCGGTTTCATTGGTTTTATGGCCTTTCGCAGCTCCCGGGTCAAGACCGATGAGCCTGCTGAATTTCGTACTGGCTTGATCTTGAAGAAATATGAAAGGAAGCAAGTGGTGCGCAAAACCACAGGGATAATGGAACCTGAGATTACTTATTGGATCGATTTTCAGCCAGAGGTTGTGGGTCGTTTTGATGCCACCGGGCTTCTGGAGAAAAACGAAGTCTCCGCAGGGTCTGAATCCACAGAGATCTTGATCAGCGAACAAATCTACTCCATGGTAAAGGAAGGTCAGACTGTAACTGGAGTCATCCTGCCAACGGCCAATGAGTCCTTTCACTTTCTGGTGGAGTCAGGAGGAGCTATTGTTCGCTAGTTTTTATCTCTCTATTGAGGTTGACTCGACTTTTTACTTTGCGGCCATCCTGGAAATCGAATAATTGATATTGATGCCCGAATCTTCGCATAGCGGAAGCCTCCCCCTGGAATCTCTGAAGCCGGACTTCAAGATTCACCATAGTTACCCTGTGCATTTTACGCGAAATGTCTTTAACCTGGAGAATCCAGCGCTTTCCAGGGCTCTGGGACTGCCTCGGGAATTTCTAAGCGGAGGTGGAGGAGCAACTGATGTGTCCGGCAATGATTTCGGCAAAAGTACGGAGCCGAAAGTTTCCGCAAGAGCACTTGCCATTCTGGATGATGGCCTGGTTTCGCTAAATCCGGAGATTCCTTCGCTGCTCGTAGACTATTTTGACCTACTTCGACCCTACATTCAGTTAGAATCCACAATCACTCTGCCCGGAGGAGAATCCTGCAAGAACGATCTGAGTAACCTTACCAGGATCTATGAAGCTGTTGCCCGGTATGGCATTGATCGACATTCCTACATACTGGCCATAGGAGGCGGCGCTCTCATCGATGTTGTGGGTTTTGCCGCAGCAACCGCCCATCGAGGCATTCGCTTGATTCGCATACCTACAACGGTACTTGCACAGAACGATGCCTCCATTGGTGTCAAGAATGGGATGAATTTTGCCGGCCGAAAGAATTTCATCGGAAGTTTCGCTCCTCCGCATGCGGTAATCAACGATTTCGCATTGTTGCGTACTCTTTCACCAGAAGACAGGCGAGCCGGAATGGCTGAAGCTGTAAAGGTGGCATTGATTCGAGACCCTGCTTTTTTTCAATGGATGGAAGCCCATGCCGGCCAGTTAGGTCGCTTCGAAGATTGGGCGCTGCAACATCTGATTGTTCGCTGCGCGGAATTGCATTTGAATCAGATAAGTGGCGGTGGAGATCCCTTTGAATCCGGCTCGGCCCGACCTCTGGATTTTGGCCACTGGTCTGCGCATAAACTGGAAGAACTCTCCGGTCATCAGCTCAGACATGGCGAAGCTGTGGCCATTGGGATGGCTCTGGATTCTGTGTATTCCTGCCGAGCTGGACTTCTGGAAGAAAAGCAAATGATGCGAGTCCTCTCGCTGCTGACAGATCTGGGTTTCTCCCTGTATTGCCCCTGGCTGGATGAACTAAATGTAGATCAGGCGCTTCAAGAGTTTCAGGAGCATCTGGGCGGCGAGCTATGTATCACGCTTCTGGATAGTTGCGGAACCGGTCTGGAATTAAACGAGATCGATGGAACAATAATGAAAGAGTCCCTGGCCTGGATCAAAGAAAGCTACGAGAAGATCGGGGATGTCAGGGGAAAGAGTGCCAGCCAGGTCAGTGCGAAATCAAAAAACGGAACTTCAGAATTGAAAGCAGCGATTCATGTTTCCAGCGAATCAGAGAAGGTGCCATGATTCGATCTCTAAAATCCTGGGCTACTTTGGTCCGCCTTGCCAACGGATTTACAGCACTTTCAAATATCCTTGCGGCTTATCTTTTCATCGGATTCTGGAAGGGCTGGCTTGGTTTTCCCTGGTATCTAGTGGCTGCGACTCTCTGTTTCTACTATGCCGGTATGATTCTGAACGATGTATTTGATCGAGAGTCCGACGCTCTGGAAAGACCGGAGCGACCATTGCCTCGTGGTTGGATCAAGCCAGGCGTGGCGGCGGCGATGGGCTATTACCTCCTGATCTGCGGGTTGATCTTCGCCGCGTTTCAGGGCCAGGCTTCTTTTCTGATCGCATTACTTCTTTCTCTTTCTATTCTTCTATATGATCGTTGGATTAAACGTGGCCTGGCTGGCTCCATGGTCATGGGATTTTGCCGATATCTAAACTGGCTCCTTGGTCTTAGCTTTCTTTTCGCTACGGACGAGGCGCTGGCTGGCATTCGCCAGGCCCTGGCTCTGGGGTATGCACCTGAAATTGTTAAGTCCATCCTTCTAATCCCTGTTCCAATATTTTTCTATGTTTTTTCACTCACATTGTTGAGCAAAGAGGAAAGCAGGGCGGCCAGAAAATGGCCCCTTTATATAGCGATTCTGGGAATACTACTCGGTGCAGCCACTGTTCTAGTATTATTTTTTATTGAAATCCTTTCCGGATGGTGGGGACTGGTCGTCCTTCTGGCCGGTTTGATCTATCTGATCTATCGCCTTCTAATACTTGCCCGGCAGTTTGAGCCTGAATCCGTGCAGGCCATAATTAAGCTAATGGTTTTGGGCATCATCCCTCTGGATGCAACCCTGGTGCTTTCGGCAAGCGAAAGCTGGATGGCTTTTCCAGGGTTTATTCTGGTGATCAGCCTTCTCTGGCCAGCCCGGACGCTGGCCAGGCGATATGCTGTAACCTAGCGTCGAATTCATTGTCATCCATGAATCTCGGAATAAGCCAAATGAATTCAAATAAGATATCGGATAGAAACTGAGGAAACCGTTGGAAGCTCCCGATCAGACACCTGCATTACACTCTCTGCACCAGGCTGTGCTTCCGCAGCTCGATGAGAAAGGACGCTCATGGTTAAAGGAATGTCTGGAGGAGAACCTCGGCGGAACTCTGGACAGAAGAATGGCGGCGGCCCGGAGGAAGGTAGGAGATCGTCCTTTCTCTATGGACTTTCCCTGGACCGAGCAAACGACTCAAATAATGGCAGAGCGAGGATTGTCCGGCCTTCTTATCGGACATTCTTTCTGGAGCTGCGCTGGTTGGGACATTTCCGATGCAGTTCGCATTCTTCTTGTCCTAAAGGGATCCGGTGGACAGAGCTCTGTCATTAAAGAGAGCTTTCGAAGGGGCGATGAAAAGGAACGATGTGCAATTCTAAAGGGTATGCTCCTTTTAGACCCTGCCGGCTCTCTGGTAGAGCTATTCATTGATGCGGGCAGAACCAATAGTGTTGAAATGTTTTCGGCCATCGCAATGGGAAATCCTTACCCTGCTATTTTCTACGATGAGCCGCAATTCAATCAGCTGGTGCTGAAGGCGTTGTTTCTGGACTTGAATGCCGGTCACATTTTTGGATTAAAGCAGCGCACCGGCCCTTCCTTGATTCAAATGTGTGAGGACTTTCGGCAAGAACGGAAGGCCGCCGGACGATCTGTACCAGAAAGCTTGAAGCAGATCCTTTCTTGAGTTTTCGCAGGGGATGGAGAAATCTGCCCAGAATGGAATACTTCGATCCACATATCCATATGATCAGTCGAACCACCGACGATTATGAAGCGATGGCCAGAGCCGGCATCATTGGCGTGGTGGAGCCTGCATTCTGGCAGGGTCAGCCCAGAACCCATGTTGGCACATTCATCGATTACTTCGATGCTCTGGTAGGATGGGAGCGTTTTCGCGCAAGCCAGTTCGGTATCCTGCATTATTGCACCATGGCTCTGAACCCCAAGGAAGCGAACAATCCGGAGGTTGCGAAAGGGGTTATGGAATTGCTACCGCGATACTGCGAAAAGGATGGGGTTGTAGCTGTGGGAGAAATCGGCCTGGACGATGGCACAGAAATAGAAGAATTATATCTCAAAAAACAACTGGAGCTGGCAATGGAAATGGAATTGCCAGCCCTGATCCATACGCCTCATCGGGATAAGTTGAATGGCACTCGCAGAATCATAGAAATTGTGAAGGAAGTGGGCATCGAAGAACACATGGTCTTGATCGATCATCTGAACGAACAGACCTTACCTCTGGTGCTGGAAACCGATTGCTGGCGAGGGCATTCTATTTATCCGAAGACAAAAATGAGCGAAGATCGCATGGTTTCTTTGCTTCAACAGTATGGCACAGAGAAGATGGTTGTAAACAGCGCCGCCGACTGGGGCGTTAGCGATCCTTTGAAAGTGCCCAGGACCGGTAAGGCCATGCAGGAAGCTGGCTTCAGCGAAGATGACATTCGCAAGGTGCTGTTTGAGAATCCTATAAACTTCTACGCTCTAAGCGGTCGTATTTCAGTAGAAGAGGTACGCAGACCCCGAGTGGACCAGACCAGGCTGTGGATGGACAATTCTGCATTGCGGGGTCAGGAACCCACGGTAGAGTAATAGCAAACATTGATCTTCCAGAAAAAGGAACTAACCTACTGTAGTAACGTCCATCCAGGGGAGGGCGCTATGGAGATCATGGGCAATCTTCGTAGCTTTGTTTCTGCGGTAAGAAGAAATCGTCACCTGGACTCAATGGCCACCGGTATCTGGATCAGTAACCGGGCCGCTCTCGAACTTCTGGACCCGGAGCTTCGCCAGAAATTCAAGGCTGTTTTACTGGAGGAAAATCTCTGGCCTACTTCCATCAATGGTTTTCCTTTTGGCGGTTTTCATGAGCAACGAGTAAAGGAGAATGTGTATTTGCCGGATTGGTCCAGTTCGGCTCGTCTGGACTATACCTGTTTGCTGGCGGAACTGGCATCCGTGTTGCTACTGGATGCTCCTGATCCTTTTCGTAAATGCGCCATATCCACAGTGCCCCTGGGGTTCAAAGACTCCTGGACTGAGCAAAAGGAAATCCAGGCTATAAAGAATCTGCATGTTGCCGAGGAGTATTTTCGCAAGGTCTCCGGCGAAAGCGATGTAAACATATCGCTTTGCCTGGAGATGGAGCCTGGATGCGTTCTGGAGTCCACGCCAGAAGTAATTGATTTCTGGAAAAGGCTCTATGCGGGATCGGAGGTAGCTGCAGGGAGCAAGCAGCCCGAAACAAATCAAGAATTTCCGGCGGCCGCTCCTCAGGCGCTTGGTTTATGTTATGATATCTGCCACCAGGCCGTAATGTTCGAGAGTATTTTTGATTCGCTTCAATCACTTGCGCAAGCCGGTATCCCGGTTTTTAAGTTTCAGATTTCCAGCGCCATTGAGGTTCGCTGGCCTTCAGTTCTTTCGGATAGCCCGGATATCCCGGACCTAGACTCGGGCCAATCCCCTGATCCCCTGGCTCCGGATGTTCGGGAAGCTGCGGATATCGTGCAAAGGCTGAGGCCCTTTTGTGATCAACGCTACTTACATCAGACTTCTGTGCTCGGGGACGAATTGCATCGCTATCTGGACCTGGACATAGCTCTGAAGCGTGCCGATGCGCCGGGAAGGGGGCCAGCAAAAGGTCCCGGGCCCCAGGAAAATGCAGCATCCAGATCGCATTTGGCCCATGCAGAAACATCGAATGCGCAAGCACCGGATTCTCTTTCGCTTGAGCATCTTTCGTCAGATAATTTTAAAGGCAAAGCTCGTAATCTCTGGAGAATCCATTACCATGTTCCCATCCATCTGGAATCTCTTGATGATGGGTTAGAAGACGACGAGGCCGGGGAGCCGTCCAGATCCATTGATCCTGAAAGTGAACGGCCGAAAGAAACGCAGTTTATCGGCAGAGCCGATGAGAAGAAAGAGGGTGGTTCGCATCCCTCCGATTCCATCAGAAATACCGGACTATTTACAACGAAGAATCAGATCGAGCAAACCCTGGATTATCTGGCTGCCTTCGGTGGTCGCCAGAAATTTGCTCCTGTTCTGGAAGTAGAAACCTACACCTGGACCGTACTTCCCGAATCGTTGCGAGACCGATACACAGATGTAGTTGAATCGATTCAGAAAGAGCTGGATTATCTGGAGCAATGCCTGCAAAAGCGAAACTTGCTGGGGTAGCCGGTTGAAGTCCCTGGGCTGGCATTCCAGAAAGAGAAACAGGCGAAAGAAACTGAGGCCCATATGAGTAAAAGGAAATCATTTACCTCCGGCTTTTCGCGGATGGATCCGCTGAAAAAACATCTGGCGGTGATCAATGTAGTAGGCCTTACCTCGGAATTGATTGGAGAAGACACTCCGGCCATTCGTGATCTGGCGGCGAGACGATTCCTTCAGCCAGTTCAAGGGGTCTTTCCTTCCGTGACCACCACAGCGCAGAGCTCCATGCTTACCGGATTGTTACCCGCCGAGCACGGTATCGTAGGCAACGGATGGTATTTTCGCGATACCGATGAAGTGGCCTTCTGGAAGCAATCCAATGAACTGGTTCGGGGCGAAAAGATCTGGCAGACACTCTCGCGCAGAATTCCGGGCTTCAAGACTTCGAACCTGTTCTGGTGGTATAACATGAATACTACGGTGGATTATTCCATTACGCCCAAACCCCACTATGGCGCCGACGGTCGGAAGGATTTTGACGTTTATTCCCATCCGGCATTCCACAGAGATGTTGAGAAAAAGATCGGCAAATTCCCGTTTTTCACTTTCTGGGGGCCCAGGTCAGGTATCGAAGCAAGCCAGTGGATTTCCCGGTGCGCTGTAGAAGAGTTTCGCATGCACAGCCCCAATCTTCAGTTAGTATATTTGCCGCACCTGGATTACAATCTGCAGAAACTTGGACCGGCTCATCCATCCATTCGCAACGATCTGCGGCAAATCGATGCTGTGGTGGGCGAACTCGTCCAGCATCTTTCGGAACTTGGCTGCGACAGTATGCTGGTTTCTGAATATGGTATAAGCCCTGTACATGGAAGTATCTCCATCAATCAGGAATTGCGCAGAGCGGGTTTGCTTTCTGTGCGCGAATCTCTGAAAACTGAGCTTCTGGACACGGGAACCAGTGAAGCGTTTGCTGTGGCGGACCATCAAATTGCCCATGTCTATGTTCGCAACCGACATCGCATTAAAGAAGTGAGGGGATTTCTGGAGAGAATTCAAGGAATAGAGTCTGTACTGGACGGTCGAGGAATGAAGAATCTGGGGCTTACCGGTGGACAGCTCTCTTCGCGATCGGCGGATGGAAAGCCTGCCCCGGTTTCCAGTCAGCGGGCCGGAGATCTTGTGGCTATCGCGCGACCGGGGATGTGGTTCAATTACTACTACTGGCTGGATGAACAAAAGGCTCCCGATTTTGCCCGTACCGTGGACATTCATCGCAAGCCCGGTTATGATCCCGTAGAACTGTTTACTGATCCTGACAGACGGTTGCTGCCCATGCGGGTGGCCTGGAAGTTGCTGAAGAAGAAGCTGGGGTTTCGCATGCTCATGGACGTCATTCCGCTCCGCCCGGACCTGGTGAAAGGAAGTCATGGACGACTGAACGAACTTTACAAAGGGCCGCTGGTCATTGGCGCTCTGAATCATAGAGGGAAATTACCCTCCAGGCTTACCGATGTTTCCTCTGTAATTCAAAAATATTTCCTGTGAAATTGCCATCGTTACTGTGAAGATTATCTGTATCCATGTCCCCGGTCGTCCGGTTTGAACTTGGATGCGCTTCCTGTGGGCGGATTCGAGCCCACTTTGAGTTTTCCATCGATTTCGACAGCGGTGGCTGCATCTAAAGCCACTGATAATTAACTATTCGAAGACTTATCTTACTGTAAATGCTTGCCAGCGATGCGGTATGATTTACAGT
Source organism: Leptospiraceae bacterium (assembly GCA_002717505.1). Lineage (GTDB taxonomy): Bacteria > Spirochaetota > Leptospiria > Leptospirales > Leptonemataceae > UBA3465. Next base: position 4,575 of record PBEB01000023.1, on the reverse strand, counting down.
CTGGTCTCTGTTATGAGCCAATCAAACCCGTATCAAGTAAACGTTCCTCTGGATACCAGAGTTGAAGGTCATCATCCCCAGGGTTACAACCCACTGAGAGGCCTGGAGCGGTTCCTGACCGTCGGCCTTAAGATTTACATCGGAATGGCACTTGTCTTGACCGTGGCTCACATCATGTATCAAATTGTGGGCTCCAGGATACTGGACGGTCAGACTACGTTCACCGGATCCCTGGAAGATGAGGAATTACTTCAAGATTCCATTCAAGCACTGCTGGCCATCCCCACAATGCTCCTGTACTGGGGCTTAATTATCGCCTCTATTCGCTGGATCATGCGGGCGCAAAAGAATTTGCCGGTACTCGGGGCCAGAGGAATGACCATTACTCCCGGTTGGGCTGCAGGATGGTTCTTTATTCCAATTGCCAACTATTGGAAACCGTATGAGGCGATGAAGCAACTCTGGCAGGCCAGCGCTACGGCTAAAGCCGGATCTCCTGGATCTACCTGGAAGACCGCCCCTGTGCCCCCGTTTATGGTAGGCTGGTGGACTCTCTGGGTAATCACCAACATCGCCGCATCCATCTCCTTTCGTCTGGGTATGCGAGCCAACACTTTTGAGGATTATCTGTTTATTGGTTACCTGGATGTAATTCTGGCTCCATTGGAAGCATTTGTGGGCCTACAATATCTAAAGATAATCAAAGGAATCACAAATAATCAAGAAGCTGCCAGTGCATCGGCAGCGGATCGCACAAGTTCGTTCGACACGTCTACCTCACCTGACGACGGGCAGGGTTCCATCAAGGGAACAGGGCCCGAAGAGTCGGTGCCTGAATCACGATTTCCGTCCGGCGATAGTTCGCGCTTGGACAGCAGGTTCCCTTCGCAGACGGATTCGGATCCTTACGCATGATTCGATGAATAGAGTGACGGGCTCCTTCGGAAAGAATCCAGAGAGCAAACATACGGGGGCACCATTTCCCTTAAATGAAGTTCCGTCCCAAGCTCTGCGAGCTATGGAATCAAGTTCGATCGCTAAAATGGCAGGGATGAACGGCAGACACATTTTCGGAGCGCTCCTTGCTGCGGGACAGAGAGTGGGCGGAGCCGGTATCGTATTTTGACCAGGATCTGAGCGGAGGCTACGGCCTTACTTCAGGGCCAGTCTCAATCGGGAGAGGTTCTCTACAAGTTTTTCGAACGTTTGATCGCGATGAGGTTCGGTGGGGAAGGGCAGCACTTTGCGGCCATCATCCCCACTCATCTCAATAATAATGGTAGCTTCATCGCCTTTGCGAATGGTTCTGGCAAACGCCAGATTGATCAGTTCACCATCGCCCAGGCGAAGCCACATTATCCGTTCCTCTGGAGAAAATCCTTCATAAAATCAGCCAGGGCTTTGCATCCTTCCTGACTCATTGCATTGTAGATGGATGCGCGAAGTCCTCCAACAGAGCGGTGGCCTTTCAGTCCATCCATGCCCTGTTTTTTGGATTCTTCCAGAAATCTGGCATTCAGTTCATCGGATTTGCAGTTGAAGGTAATGTTCATCAGTGAACGACTATCTTTCTGCGAATGACCAATGTAAAACTCCGGATTGGCATCGATTACATCGTAGATCAGAGCCGCTTTGCTTTCATTGTGTTTTGCAATTCCCTGCAGGCCACCTTTGCCATCGATCCATTCCAGAATCAGTCCAAGCATGTAGATCTGAAACGTTGGCGGAGTGTTGTACAGGCTCTTGTTTTCACCGTAGGTGCTGTAGCGAAACATTGTAGGTGTATCATCTTTTTCGCGCTTGTACAGCTCACGATCTACGATGGCCACAGCCATGCCGGAAGGTCCTGCATTTTTTTGTAGTCCAGCATAGGCAATGCCAACGCTGTCCCAGTCAATAGGCTTGCTCAAGAAGTCAGAGCTCATATCGATGGTCAGGACACTATCAGCCGGTTTCGGAAAGCTCTTAAACTGAGTGCCGAATATGGTATTATTCGACGTCGCATGGACATAGTCCATGCCGGATGGAACGTTGATAGGATCCGGAATATGATTGAAGTTCGAATCTTTTGAGCTAGCAATCTCCTGCATATCGATGCCCTGGATTTTCGCCTGCTCAATAGCTTTTTTGGACCAGCTACCGGTGTTGATATATCCGGCCTTGCGCCCTTTTCCGGCCAGATTCATGGGGATGAGCGCGAACTGCGTGGATGCGCCGCCTCCCATATAGTTGATGTCAAAACGGTCCGGAATATTTGCGATCTTTCGCATCAATTCGAATGATTTTTCATGTACGGCATCAAAGATCTTGCCGCGATGAGACATCTCAATAATGGACATGCCGCTGCCCTGAAAATCCAGAAACTCATCTCTGGCTTTTTCCAGAACTTCAACCGGCAGAGTAGCCGGTCCGGCGGAAAAATTATAGATTCTACCCATACTTTACGAAAAACCTGCAGGCACCTGCCCCGTAAAGTGAGATTTAACTGGTAGCCTGTGCTGTCCCGGCGGCCTGCAATGATTGGCCTGTTCAGGTTATAGAGTTTTCCCGGTCAATTCAGCGTTCCAGGGTTGTGTGGAGCTTCTGACGGGCGATGGATGAAACGGTGGGCCGAGATGGAAGTTAGCCCTGACTCAGTTCCCTCAGTTCATAGCTCTGGTGGGCAATACTGTCGATGCCCTGCTTCAGTCGTGAGGATGCATCGTTGATTCGACTGACTTCGGTATCCAGACTGGCCATGGTTCGAGCCAGTTCTTTCTGCCCTTCGATCTGCTCTCTGGCCGTAGTAAGAACGGCGCCGGCGCGATCCCTCTGAACCTCAAGTTCCGCAATGAGGTTTTCCAGAATTTCATTCTGGCTCTTGAGTAGTTCCGATGTCGTTCGGACTTGCTCTTCCGTTTCTCGGGTGCGAGTTCTTTGGTGCTCGGCCTGGCTCACTGCATTGTCTGCATGGGAACGGGCACTTGCAATGGTTTGCAGGGATTGCTCAACAATCTCCCCGATCCTTCGCACATTTTCTGCAGTATAGTCGGCCAGCTTGCTTACTTCTGTGGCCACTACAGCAAAACCTCGACCTGCATCGCCGGCTCGAGCGGCTTCTATAGATGCATTTAGAGAAAGCAGATTGGTTTTGTCTGCGATCTCGGTCATGATTCCGGTGATCTGCTGAACACTGGCAAAGGCCTGTTCCAGGTTTCGCAGACTACCCATGGTCTCTTCAATCGCCTGGCCTGTGCTCTGCATGCTTTCCATACTCTCTCGGGCCGAGCGGTTCAGGGAATCGTTGGATCGGACCACTCGTTCAATAATACCTCTTAGCTGCTCGCTTTCTGTGGCCATCCGCTCGATCCCTTCGCTCTGGGATTGAACCGTCTCCGATGTGCTGGTTGCACTGGCCGTCAATTCCTCGGAAACCGCGTTCGCCTGCTCCAGGGCGGCCGCCTGGGTTTCAATGCGTCCCGTGGTATCTTCTACAAACTGCTTAAAATCTGCTGTGGTTTTCTCCAGCTCCAGAGCATGATTGGCAAGCTTCTGTCGCCTTTGCTTTAGGGATTCGATGAGCTGGGCCTTTTCCTCTCCATGGTCCTCGGCTATTCGGGATAGTCCGCGATGCATTTGCAGGACAGCCGCAACGATACTCCCTGTTAACAGAATGAACAGAGTCTGCAAGACTGCGTTGGGAAGACTGAGGATACTATTGATCGGGTCTGGTTTGCCCCCAAAGATAACTCCGCTCTGACCGGCCAGCAACAGGCCCATTGCGTACAACAGGCCCGCATAGAGTGTGATGAAAAGGGTGTATCGGGGCGAACCCAGAAGTGCCGAGTATCCAATGCTGATGAAGAATATCGCATAGACCGGCATGTTTCCGATCATCTGAAAGGCATCTTCAGAGCTACTTGAGCAGACAACGCCAAAGATGGCTCCCAGGGTGGTAAAATCCAGGAGAATTGCAATCCTGGCAAATCTTCGCGGGATACGGCCACCTCGCATGAAATAGAGGCCCAGCAAGCCAAGAAATAGATAGACCAGCGTGCCCACGGCTTCAGCTTGAATCAGAATCAGGTGGAAGCGGCCAATGCCGGTGGCCAGTACCGCTCCGGCGAATACTAGCCCCAGCCCCAGACGAACGTAGTTGGAAAATCGGTAACTTCGTGCTAGAATGGATTCGGCCGAAAATCGTGTGTTCGTATCTTTGGACGTTGCTGCAACCATGGAAGTGGGACGATTCTGTACCTCCTGTTACAGAGGTGTCAAGATAAAAGTCTGACACTCTGTCTGATATTGAGCCACCGCTCAGTAGCCCATGCGCCGCCCAGGTGCATCGATTGCGCTACCGACCACATCCTGTGGTCTGGCTCGCGGGGGCCAACTGAAAGGCGGCAGTAGGATCCAGGGCTTCCTGTGGAAGCCCACCGGTTTGCGAGAACTGAAAGGCGGCAGTTTTTGATCGAGGGCTTTCTCCGAAAGCCCGACCAATTTCTGCCGAGCGTCCCGGAAAGAGTCGAAGACTCTTTCGTGATCAGGAAGATCACCAGGTCCGGAGGACCGCAAAGGAACCACGGGAGGCAACCT
>PBEB01000022.1 GCA_002717505.1 Leptospiraceae bacterium | reverse complement strand
CACCATCTTGTACTGACCGGATTCCATTTCAAAAATGTCCAGTGAACGCTGAACCATTTCCAGCATCTGTTCTGCTGAGCGATTAATTCTTTTATACACATCAACATGAGGAGAGCCTTCAGGCTCTGATAGAAGCATTTCGCTGTAGCCCAGAATAACTCCCAGCGGGCTCTTAAGGTCGTGCTGGATGATTCTTTCCGCCTCTCTTCGCATATTTTCGCTCTTCAGTAGATCCACATTCAATTTGTGAAACATCAGGGCTACCAGGGAGACGGCAAGAGCTACGAGCAGCGTAATAGCAAGAGCTACATAGAACCATGTTAGGTCCAGACCGGGATTGGGATCGTACATGAAGCCTTCAAGATCATAGTCCGGACGCATCATGTTTAGCTCCGAGTACACGCTGGCAATATGCTCCCATCGGCCCGGATACATATGACCGATTTCCACGATATCTGGCATGAGCAACTTCATCTGCTCGGCCTCGAAGCGAAGGTGCTCCAGGCTGTGGCGCTTGCTATATTTGTCATGGATGAGCTGAATAATCTCTTCAGGGTGCGCCATCGCGTATCGCCATCCCCTCAAGCTTGCTTCTCGAAACTTCCGCACACGCTCTGGATGGTTCTCGATTTGATACTCAGTAGTAAAAAGGTTGTCCCCATAAAAATCGATGCCCGCCGCTCTGGGAGAAAAGAGTAGATAGGGAACGTTTTGAACCCTCAGGGCAAAAGGCTCATCGGTAATATAAACGGACATAGCATCCGCCTGTCCCTGAACCAGAGCCGCTGTGTTAAAAGTATGCGGAGGTTGGATCAGCTTATGAAGGGACACTCCCTCGCGATTCAGGTAGGCGAAAAGCTCCGCAGAATGCGGCTCAATCATCACCTTTTTGCCTTCCAAGCCATGTAACGTTTGAATCCCGGAATCCTTGCGAAGCAAGAGAGCCAGAGGCGAATGCTGGAAAATAACGGCCAGAACTACCACGGGCTCTCCCTTCTGATGCATTAGCACCAGATCCGTTGTACCCACGCCGAACTCCGCATGGCCATCCACTACTCGATCCATGGTTTCCTGGCCTTCCTGGGCCTCCAGAATTTCCACCTCGAGCCCCGCTTCTCGGTAAAAACCCTTTTCTACCGCCGCATAGTAGCCTGCGAATTGAAACTGATGTTTCCATTTGAGCTGCAATCGCACAGGGTCCAGAACAGTACCTGGAGTCTGGGCCGGCATATCTTCTAAGCGATGATCGTGACTCTCTGATTCAGATGTATCTGCAGAGCCATCCGGCTGCGCCACCAGAGAGGATGATGCAAAAAGAAAGATGGCCACAATGGCGATAACAATAGGATACGCTCGCTTCCGGATTAAAATAATGCAGCGGGGGATTGAAAGCCTATTACACGAATGGGATTCGACTCGCTGGGCAAATGCTGAATGATGCGACTCAGCAACTTTAGATAGCCATCTCATGGTGACGCCTCTCCGATATCTTCGTTCCATAGTGCCGGATTGTCTCGAATGAAGCCGGCCATTAAATCTATACAATCCTGGGACTGAAGATCGATGACTGAAATGCCGTTTTCTCGAAGCCATTCAATGCCGCCCTGAAAATTAACAGATTCTCCAACGATGACGGTACCAATGTTAAACTGCCGGATCAAGCCGCTGCAATACCAGCAGGGAGCCAGTGTTGTAACCATGATCTTATCTGAATAGCTGGTCTGTCTGCCGGCATTTCGAAAAGCATCGGTTTCTCCGTGCACGGAGGGATCGTCATTCTGAACCCTCTGGTTGCGACCTTTTCCCAGGAGCTTTCCATTTGCATCGAAAAGCGCAGCCCCAACGGGAACTCCCCCTTCCTTGAGTCCCCGCCTCGCCTCTTGCAGAGCAATCTCCAACATCTGTGTTTGATCCATTTATGTCCAGGCTCCCCCAGGTTAGGGGACGCTGAAAGCAGTTAGAAAGTCAAGAGTTAGGTGTGGGGCCTGGTCTGCTCAGCCCGAGGATGTACGGGGAAACAGGCTGCTACAGAGTCAGTTCATTGCTGGTGATCTTGAAGGTGGTAACAGAAGTTGAAGGAAACACTGCTAGCTTCCAAACATCGAATGACGCTGAAAACAAAATGGCCGGGCGGAAGACGAATCGAAGGAGCGAACGAGAGAATGGAATACCCGGGAACAAAAATAGACTGTTATGGCCCGGCCACAGTACTGCAAAAGCTGGAAAATCCCGGCCAGAGATTAATCGACGAACTCCACTTTCATCATGTCTTTGATGAAATCCCGAACCCGCAACATATCCATGGGAAGAGTAAGGGTCTGGCATTTGGCGCAGCGGCCCTTGAACGGTTCATTTTGATACCTGAGATACAGCATTCTGGGCGGGATTCCTGGAACCACACCCAGCTTTTCTTCCATTACACAGCCATCGATATCCGGACCAGCAATCACCAGACAGTGATCCGGACCGATGGGAGCAGAGGAATCCACGATTTCGAATTTGTGGCCATCCTCTTCCAGGACTTCTCGGACTACTGAGCGTAGACCATCGTCGTCGGTAATTACAAGAATGTTTGCATGCATTACTGGGCCGCTTGTTCTGCGCGCTCGGCACCCTGGAAATCATTTACGAACTGCACAATTTCCTGGGCGATTCTTTCTTTGTCCGTTCGCACGTATTTGCTGAGCAGAACGTGAGCTCCATCCTCGATGGCCACCGATCGATTCAGAGGGTTTCCACCAAACTGAGCGAAACCTTCCAGCATGGCATTTACATCGGCCGTGGGGTCCTGCTCCTGCTCACTCTTGTAATAATATAGCATCAGCGTCGGGCATTGCACAGCCTCAAAAGTAGCCGGACGGGCAATGTAATCTTTGAGATCATACAGAGGCACCAGCGCAGACATATATTGCTTCGTGTACCAGAATTCCTCATATCCATCCACTGATCGTGCATTCTTGGGATCTCTAGAGGAATCCCGGACTTCGCCGCCGTTCACCATTTCAGCCAGCATGAGACCGCCAGGATAGCCCAATACATTGCCGGTCTTGTCCCGGAATTCAAAGAATGGAGAGGCCAGAATAAGAGCATCCACCTGGTCGGGATAGTTGGCTGCCAGATATGTAGAGATTAGTCCTCCCATACTGGTGCCCACAACGATTACTCTGTCTCCCAGCTTCTGCATCATGGCCAGGGCATCGGCAGAGTAGTCCAGATAGTCGGCAAGAACCACCGAAGCATGATCATCCATGTCTGTGCCATGTCCGGGCAAGCGTAGATAAAAGGTATTGGCCTGAAATTTGGAGGCAATTTCATCCATAACCATTTCCCCTTCTGCACGGGACGCCCCAAAACCATGAACATACAGGAAAGCTATGGGAGTTTTTTCTCCATACCGGATGAGTCTCTCTTCATTTCCTGGACGAGCTCCTTTTTCTGCGCCTTCCTGAAGACGATCCTGTAAATAAACATCAAAGCTGGCTTTTTCTTCTTCCGTTAAGCGGCTGTGGTATTCATAACTGGGTCCTGGTAGCAGGGCATAACCCAGAATCAGTAGCCCGAAAAGGGATACATACAGCTTCCAATTGCGGTAAAGAGGTCTTTCTTTTTCCATATTTCCGATCCGATAATCTATACGTCGGTCGAACCTACGACAGCCAGACGAAAGGAAAAGTTTTTTTCCAACGGATGACCTATGCCTGAAACACAGATACGAAATAGTCAGAGCGTGATGACTCAGATGGCGGGTAGTACTGCCTTTCGTTTCTGCATTTTTCCGGAGCCCTCGGCGGATTTTCCGGAGAATCCGGAGCTTTCCCTGGAGAACTATCAGCCGGTGCAGGTTCATCGCGATGCAGAAGGAAAAGCCGTAGCCAAGAAGAAGGATGTTCGCTTTGCCTTTGATCCGCCCACAGGCATATTTCGCCTGGATTCAGGATCAGAAGATCTGCTGGCAGGACAGGTTCGTACGGTGGAGCAGCCTCTGGATCGTATTAAGATCCAGCTGGAGGCCGATGAGGAATTGTATGGAATGGGTGCTGCCAGTAATGAGCCTCATCGCCAGAATCAGCATTTTCTGCTCCGAAGTATGGACACCCTGTTCTATTCTACTCCAGACCAGACCTATTCCACATTTCCATTCTTCTTGATTCGCAAGGGAAAACGATTTCGTGGGATCTATCTGAATACGTCTTATCCTCTGGATGTTACCACCACCGATGATACATCCAGTGAAGAAGGTGCCTCCATCATCATTCAGCACTTTCGTCCGGAGGCACCCCAGCCATTGGATTTGTTCTGTTTTTATGGGACTATTCAGCAGATTCTGGATGCTTACACAGCACTTACCGGTCGCCCATTCCATCCTCCTCTCTGGGCCATGGGGTTTCATCAGTCCCGATGGTCCTATAAAACTGCGGATCGAGTAAGGGAAATAGGACAGGGATTTCGCCAGAGGGATTTGCCCTGCGATGCCATACATCTAGACATCCATTATATGGACCGATACCGAGTCTTTACCTGGAGCAATGAGAGGTTCCCTGATCCATCTCAACTGCATAAGGACCTGGCAGAAATTGGAATTCGCACGGTCGCTATCGTAGATCCCGGAGTATTCATTGGCGACGATTACTCCGTGTATCTGGACGGATTGAAACAGGATCTTTACTGCAAAAGAACCGATTCCGAAGACAACTATCGTGGCAAGGTCTGGCCAGGACCCACAGTATTTCCGGACTTTGTGGAAGAAAAGACCAGAATCTGGTGGGCCAGTCATCATAAGACACTTTTCGATGCAGGAGTTTCAGGAATCTGGAACGATATGAATGAACCGGTGCTGCAAATCGGAAAAGCCGATGAGCCCCTGGATCAGCCCATCCGTCATCAAAGCGGATCCCATGCAAGATTTCGCAACCTCTATGGGAACTTTGAAGCGAAAGCCACCCGCGACGGATTCCACCGCTGGAAGAAAGGGCAGCGCTCCTTCGTTTTAACCAGGTCGGCGCATTCAGGCATACAAAAGTATGCGGCATTGTGGACAGGGGATAACCATAGCAGCTGGGAGCACCTCAGAGCCAACCTGAACATGGTCATCAACCTTGGTCTCACCGGAGTGCCCATGTGCGGCGCAGACGTAGGCGGCTTCTGTCGTGGGCCAGGAGCTATGGGGGCGGTGAAACTATTCAAGGACAAAGAACTCTTCGCCCGATGGATGGAGCTCGGCTCCCTGATGCCATTCTTTCGCGTCCACACCGTACTTTATAGTTATTCCCAGGAGCCCTGGAGCTTTGGCGATGAAGTCCTGGAGATTTCTCGCAAACATATGAATCGTCGCTACAGATTGATGCATTACTTTGCCGGTCTGATCCATGAGTCCCATCAGACCGGCCAGCCTTTGATTCGACCGGTCTGGTACGAATTTCCCGAAATGCAGGACAATGGCCTGGAAGCCCAGTTCATGCTGGGGTCCCACTTACTGGCATGCCCGGTTCTACATTCCGGTATGAAAAAGGTCAACGTTATCCTTCCTCCAGGGGAATGGTTCGATTTCGAAACCGGCCGACGATACGTCGGAGGGCAAACGCATATCATGGACACAAAACCCGGTTATTTTCCTTTGTTTGTAAGAGGAGGAGCGGCCATTCCTACCTGTCCAGCCAGGCGAAATGCCGAGGACAGTGTTAGAGCAGGATTGCACATTGAAATCTATCCCGGAGAAACGATGAAGGGAACCATCGTTCTGGACGATGGAATCACAGAAGGACAAGAGCCCACAAGAATTCTGGTCAATGGAACTCAGAATCGCACAGGTCAGCTCACAATCCGCATCGATGTTCAGCCAGGAAATTACCAGCCACCGTTTCGCAAGTTTCATTTACGATTGCCCGGAGTCTTTCGCCATATGCTGGGAGAGAACTCTGTGAACGGTAGCACGGTGGATGCCCCTCGGGAAGATCGCTCCCTGGATATGATTGCCTTTGAATTACCGCTGGAAAGCGACACTTACAAATTTGATTTTCGCAACACAATCCAGGGTGGCTGAGACCCTGGACTGGATCCATGAAGCAGCATATCGATCACATCGATCATCGCATTGCAAGGCTCTTTAAGAGGTACGGTCATTACACTCACCGAGTTTCCCTGGGATTGCTCTTCGTCTGGTTCGGCTCTCTGAAGATCGTGGGCCGGAAGACAGCTACTTCAATTATAGCACATACAATCTACTGGGGCTCTCCCGAGGACATCATTCCTTTGCTGGGTTCTCTGGAATTATCCATCGGCCTTTGTCTGTTGATACGACCTCTGGCCCGTGCTGCCATACTTATGCTTTTGATAAGATTGCCCGGCTCCATCGTCGCTCTTCTCATCCTTCCCGATGTCTGCTGGCATGAGTTTCCCTTTGCCCCCACCATAGCCGGTCAGTATTTGATCAAGGATATAACCATCTTCTTCGCAGCCATCGCTATTGCCGGGTCGGTGCGAGAAAAGAGCGATAGCGAAATCCTGCATTAGGTCCGAGCACGAACAGAACGATAGAAAAACCTGCATTAGGTCCGAGCACGAACAGAACGATGGCAAAATCCTGGATTAGTCCCGTGCAAAAACAGAACGATGGCGAAATCCTGGATCAGGTCCATGCGAAAAGAATAGGAAAAGGAAATTCTTCATCAGGTCCATTAATTCTCTCCGCTGGAGCGTGATTCGAAGGAACGCTCCTTGAAGGGCCACGGCTGAATAGAGAATCATCCCTGCGCGGAGCTTGCGGCTCGACTCCCCAGCCAGAAGCTCAGGGGCACAGTTATGCAAACCCAGAGAAGGCCGTAAGTAAGGATGGCCATCATAGTTCCTGGTTCAGGAAACACCTGGGCTCCCAGAAGAAGCGAAAGAGATAGATTCCTGGTGGATGTTGTCATGGAAAGAGAACGGATGTGACCGGGGGATTTTCCGGCAGCGAAACCGAGTAAGAGCAGTGCAATTACGAAAATCCCCATGGCCAGAGCTGGCTTCCATCCGTTTGCAATCAGAGTCTCTCCCTTTAACCAGAGTAGCAGCACCGTGAGAGCAACAAGGCAGACATTGGCAAGAATACGAAAGTATCGTGACCAGCTATGGGCCAACCCTGGTTTCCAGTGATGACCCAGCATTCCCAATACCAGGGGAAAAATGTGAAACAGCCCGATCAACGTTAGGATTCTTAAAACCGGGATATCCATCCCTTCTCCGGTACCCAGCAATTCCAGAAATAGAGGGACCGTAATCAGAGATGCGAAACTCAGAATAATGACCTGAGTCACGGCATAGGCCAGATTACCTTTAGCATTGGAAGAAAGCAACGGACCTGTATTGCCTCCAGGGGCTGCGGCGCAGATCATGAGCCCCAGAGCGGCAGCCGCAGAGAACTGGAAACCGTAGGTTAGAAGCCAGGCGATAAGGGGAGTAATAAGCAGATTCACAATCAGCCCTCTTATTAAAGGACTTATTTCTCGTACGCTGTGCAACACAGAGGAAACAGGTAGCGCAAGCCCCATTGCCAGCATAGCACTACCGTTCAATGCGATTACCAGTCCGTTCTGAAGTAGTTCCCAGTTCATTCGGCGAATTGTGCAGTTACTACGAATTCAGTGAACTGTTTTTATTGGTCACACAAGTAATTTTCCAGAAAAGCCCGGGCCGTTGGGCCGTATTCGTTTTTAAAAGGAATCTTAATCGCTCTTAATCGCTCTTGATTGCTCTCAGCAGAAGAGAGTACCTTTCGGCAGCGGCTCGGTAGGACAAGAGAGCCTGGATAATCACACCCAGGGCTGGGATATTGGATCCCAATTCTAGCTTCAAAGTGGCACCGGTCCTTCCGGCACGGGAGGAATACCCTGGACCCTGAAGCCCTGGAACCATTTTAAACAAGAGCCTATGGGGTCCAGGTTAGCGAGCGAGGGTACGAAGCTCCAGCAGTAACCTTTCCAGAGAATGCATACGCTCCCTGGCACGGCCCGCCAGCATGGGATACCGACTTATGACGTCTCGATAAAGCACCTGTACTTTTACAATTCCCGAGATATAATCACGAGCCCAGTACCGCTTGCTGCGATGCTTCTGTCCCTCGAATCGGCGTATTGTGGTCTCCAGCTGGTTTTCGGCTCTCTTAAAAAACTCCATCCCCGGTACATCCTGAGTGGAAGGAGCGGATCGCCGAAGCATTGCGCCCAGGCCTGCCGGCTCTGCAGAACCAGCCATGGCCGCACGAAAGAGCTCCTGACCTGCGCGATAGCCCGGAGTAAAACCCCGGTGCTGTGAATATCCGGGTGCCGGGCGACTATGCGCCTGGGAAGTCGGCCTGGCATGAGGATCTGGCTTGCGATAAACCCTGGCTCCACCAGGAATTGTTTCCATGATTGGAACCCCGGTCTTCAGGGCATCATAGGCTTCGATTAGAATTCGGGCCTGGTCTTCATTTCCCTGACGGTCCGGATGACAGTGTTTGATCTTTTCCCGAAAAGCCCTCTTAACGGCTTCTGCAGAGTCTCCTGGACGGACTCCCAGCAATCGACAGTATTTATAGAGGGTTTCCAAGTGATATCTCTCCGATTATTATTATCGGTACAACCGGTCAGGATCTTCGGTGATCTTCCCGGTTTTTCCATTCCCGATAGGTCATTCCGCTGGCCAGACCGGTGTAGCTCCTTTTAGAGAACATCAGGAAAATAAAGCCAAGGAAAATACAGACCCAGCTAACAATAAATGCGGAGAGAGTGGTATTGCCTGTATAATCCTTCAGCAGGTGATACAGGGAAAACATCAGGGAAAAGGAAGCTCCGATGAGGAAAAAGATGCCCAGCACCAGAAAGGCTGTGCCACCCATCCATTTTCCAGACCGATACTCCACCTGATAGGTCATATAGGCCTTCAGGGACCGAAGATAGGCGGAGCGATCAAAGAGATAGGCTGCCAGATTCTGTGCCAGACTGCGAAACAGAGGCAAATTCCTGGCCAGCTCTGCATTCATCCGGTCTCGGTCCAGACCGGATGAACTGTTCCTGCTGGATGACATTTCAGTTTTTGCGACCGATAAGAAGACCCAGAAGCAGGCCAAATCCGAGGCCCGTAACGCCTGCAATCAGGGTGGAACGTTCCGGGTTTTCCTTCACATACTGGCCTGCAGCATCTACGAATTCCTGGGCACCTTCACCATATACAGCGGCGCGTGCTCTGGCCTGCTCATAGGATTCTTGAGCTCTGGCTCGAGCTTTTTGGGCCTGGCCCTTCAAGTTCTCGTAGCCCTGCTTCAGTTTTTCCGAATTGTTACCGGTTTCGTTGGCTTGTTCTTCGCTCATTTTCTTCTCCTGTGCTTTCTAGAGGATAACACGGTGCACCATATAATGCAAACGATATATGGCCCTGCCTTTTACAGAACCGTCAGTTATTTCCTGCCAGCCCCGAACTGTAAACGGAAATCCTAGCGGTGATCCGTTACACCTCGTTTACTGTTGGCAAAAAAATCCATGATCATCTGGACCTCGGGAGGTTGAGTCCCCTGATCATTTAGATGCTTCAAAGCCTGGCTGGTGTTCATTTTCTGATGATAGATTATATCGTACGCCGCTTTGATTTTCTTGCGCACATCGGGAGTGGTGCCCGCACGTTTCATACCCACTACATTCTGTCCAATGATTGTAGCCGGATTTCCGTCTGCTGTGGCAAAAGGAGGCACATCCTTCACGATTTTTGCACAACCAGCCACCATGGCATAGTCGCCAATATTACAGAACTGATGGATGGCAGCAATACCTGAAACCAGGACTCGATTGCCAATGTGCACGTGGCCGGCCAGCACCGTGCCATGCACCAGGATATTCTGATCTCCGATTGTGCAATCATGCCCAACATGAAAATTACCCATTAGATAGTTTTCATTTCCGATGGTCGTGGGCCGGTCCAGTTTCGTAGCACGATGAATATTGGTTTGCTCCCGGAACACGTTGCTGTCTCCTATCAAGAGACCCGTGGGCTGGGAGGAATCGAATCCCAGATCCTGTCCGTCCGCTCCCAGGATTGCATGAGCATCGATTCGATTATTTTTTCCGATGGTCGTATGCGCGTAGATGCGGACATGGGAGCCAATTCTGCATCCTTCTCCGATCTTAACGTTCCCATCGATAACGGTATAGGGACCTATTTCCACCGAATCATGGATGTCGGCGCCGGAATCTACAATTGCTGTGGGGTGTATGGCCATACCTTCATTTTCTCAGTCCCTGCAGGTCTGCAATTGAAATACTTGCCGGGTACCCGGTAAAAATGATCCTGACGGAGTAATCGATGGAGAGGACCCCCGAGAACCTCGTCTAATCAAGAAAGAGGCTTTTTCGCGACAGGATCCGTCCGAAGAAGCGGTTCCGCATCCTGAAGAAATCATTCCTGTAGGTAATAGAGATGGCAGAGGCAAACCAAGAAGATCTTGTGAGAGCTCGAATCCTGGACTGGGCAGCGCCGAATTTTCCGCTGGAGATCCGAGATCAAGCAGCCCGGGTTTATGTAGATTACAGGGCCGGCGTAAGAAATGAAGAAACCGAGGCATTCTCCGGAAAACTGGTCTTTGGCACCGGAGGCATGAGAGGCGTTCTGGGCACTGGACCAGGAAGACTGAATCAGTGGACTGTGGGTCGAGCTGCTCTGGGATTCGTCCAGTACATCAAAGAAACCTACCATAATCCTTCTATTGTAATTGCTCACGATTCTCGGCGCATGAGTCCGGAGTTCGCCCGGGTAGTGGCTGGACTTGCAGCTGCGCAAGGAGTGAAAGCATTTCTTTTCAAAGGCGTAACGCCTACTCCCATTTTATCCTATGCCGTGCGACACCTGGGAGCAGCCGGCGGGGCTGTGCTCACAGCCAGCCACAATCCTCCGGAATACAATGGATTCAAAGTCTATCTGGATGATGGATCACAGTTCACCGGAGATGCTCAGGTTCGGCTGGAGCAGCTCATCGAACAGATTCAGGACTGGGATCTACCTTTCAGAGAGGAAGATTCCGAAGACTTCAAGAAACTCATCCAATGGATAGGTCCAGAAATCCAGGAAGCTTACTATAACGAATTCCAGAAGAGAGGCCTTGCGAAGCATGTAGATGCGAAGTTCAAAATAGCCTTTTCCCCTCTACATGGAACGGCGGGCCCCTGGCTCCCTCCTCTGCTGGAAAAGTTCGGATACAAAGTTATTGGTGTTCCGGAGCAAATGGAACCGGACGGAGAGTTTCCCACTGTAGAACTCCCCAACCCGGAAGAAGCCGATGCACTCCGACTCAGCGAAGAAACAGCGCGAAAGCACGATGCAGAACTCTTCCTGGCCACGGATCCAGATGCGGATCGCCTGGGTGCAGGAATCAAGAGCGGAAATCGATATATACTACTGAATGGAAACCAGCTGGGCAGTATAATGTGCGCTTTTATGTGCGAAAATGCTCCCAAAAAGAGCGATAAGAACTACTGGATCTTTAAAACCATCGTTACCACCGATCTACAAAAGGTAATCGCAGAAAAAAATGGAATCAAGATCAAAGATGTGCTAACCGGTTTCAAGTACATCGCCGAGCAGATGCGAGAGCTCGATAACGGCAAAAGCGGCTTTCAAAAAGGTAAGGATGCCTTTCTTTTTGGCGGCGAAGAGTCCTACGGCTATCTGCCCGTAGAATTCGTAAGGGATAAAGACTCTCTATCTTCAGCGCTGGTCCTTTGCCAGATTATTCAACAGATGGGGAATCTTGAAACCTATCTGAATCAAATCTATCTGAAGTACGGCCTGTACCTTGAAGATCTAAAATCAGTGACTATGAAAGGCAGCGATGGCCAGCAACGAATGAACCAGATCATTGATTCCCTGCGTGAAAACGACATGGTGGGAATGGAGCTGGAAAATCGCACTGTGGTTGAAGTACGAGACTTCCAAAAGCAGACAGTGAATAAGAACCCTGCCCCGGAATTCTTCGGAGATCTGCCTCCTTCCAACGTAATACAGTTGCTCCTGGAACCTGAAGGGAAGCTGACCATCCGGCCTTCTGGAACGGAGCCGAAAGTTAAACTCTATGCCAGTCTTAAATATCCGGATCAGCCTCAGAGTCTGGAAGAGTTGAACAAAGCTCGGGCCGAACTGGAAAATGAACTGATGAGCATTTCTGGACTTTTCTTCGCTCGCACGGGACTGACACGCTAGTCGGAAATTCCTTCCAGATATTCCAGTAGTGCCCTGGCCTGGTTATGTTCTGTATCCCGGGCACTATATAGCAGCGTGACCGGGCCTTTCCGGGCTTTCTCTAGCAGGATTTTCAGGGCTCCGGCGTTGGCCCGGATTTCTAAATGGTATCTGGACTTAAAATCAGACCATTTTGCTGGATCATGACCGAACCATTTTCGTAGCTCTGCACCTGGCGCTATTTCCTTGAGCCATAGATCGATGGCAGCGGCTTCCCTGGTTAAACCTCGTGGCCAGATCCGGTCCACAAGAATGCGAAACCCATCGTCTCTTTCCGGTGCATCGTAGATGCGTTTCAGCCTGATCTCCATTCTGCAAGTTTGATGGAGCTTCTGGTTGTAGACAGTAGATTTTCGCAGACTCCGGTGATGGATTCCGGAATAAACCGGATCAGCGCGGCTACCCGAGGAAGCAGAATCTATTTTTAGAAAATGAGAATCATTGACCCGGTAATGCCCGGGCGAAAGTCAGTAAATAGCGCTGGAACTTCGAGAATGCCAGGGACTTGCTATCAGTGCAGGCCTGCTCAGAGTTTCCAGCCCAGGGGAGCAAGAAATGAGCGCCGAACAGGAAATTGAACAGCAGGAATCTGATTTTACCAAACCGTTGAGTCTGGATGAGATTCAGGAAAAATCCGACAAGTATTTGCTGGGCACCTATCGCCGGGCTCCCATGGCTTTCTACTTCGGGCAGGGCGAATACCTCTACGACTCCGAAAACAATGCCTACCTGGATTTTCTTTGCGGGATCTCTGTCACCAATCTTGGACATGGCGAAGCGGATTTGATTGAGGCGGTTCGAGACCAGGCCGATCGAATCATGCATTCATCCAACCTGTTCTACAATCAGGAACAGGCTCTGCTTGCCGAAGCCCTGATCGAACACAGCTTTCCCGGAAAGGTATTTCTTTGTAATTCCGGTACCGAAGCCAATGAAGCGGCCCTGAAGCTTGCGCGCCGAAACGGTGAGAAAACCGATGGCACTCCCGTAATCATCGCTCTGGAAAACAGCTTTCATGGCCGAACCACCGGAGCCATGGCCATGACCGGACAGGATAAGATCCGTCAGGGCTTCGGGCCTCTGATGGATGGCATGGTTCATATTCCTGCCAACGATATAGAAGCCCTGGAAAGCGCTTTCGATCAATACGAAGGTCGCATTTGTGCGATGATCATGGAACTGGTGCAGGGAGAGGGTGGCATCAAGCCCATGAGCCAGGATTTCGTAACTCGAGCAAGGGAGCTCACCAGTTCGCAAGATGCACTTCTGATTCTGGATGAAATTCAAACCGGCATCGGCAGAACGGCGAAACTATTCGCATACGAGCATTATGGGATCAAACCCGATGCAATGACCCTGGCAAAAGCCCTGGGCGCAGGACTACCCATCGGAGCCATGGTTGTAGCCGATGATTTCACCCATCTACTGGAAGCCGGTATGCATGGCTCTACCTTTGGTGGAAATCATGTAGTGGCCCGAGCAGCCTACGAAAATCTGCGAATCATTATGGGTCGCGAAATCCTGAAGAATGCCGAGGGGCTTTCTGATTATTTCTTTCGCAGGCTCCGATTGCTGCAGGAAAGCTGTCCTCTCGTCAAGGATGTTCGCGGCATTGGATTACATATTGGTGTGGAACTGAACGACCATGGTCCGGATGTGGTGACCAGGTGCAGAGAGGAAAAACTTCTGGTGAACTGTACGGCCGGCCATGTAATTCGAATCATGCCTCCGTTGAATCTTCCTCTGGATTCCGCGGCAGAAGGGCTGGATATATTCGAGCGCGTAGTAAGAGAATTCGCCTGAGACTACTCTTCAGGGGGCTACTTACTGTCTTACACTAATTCGCTGAACATGGGAATTGGTCCGCTGGAATTTCCCGGAACTTTAAGGCACCCTGATCAACGTTACTGCAAAGACATGGCCGAACCTGAGGCCCGTGACCCAAACCGCACTCCGGGCCAATAGCATTTGCTATTTAAGGTTTGTTCCAGTGTTCTCTGGAACGAACCTTTCGCGTCTGTTGCGAATATAACAGGGAAGAGCCAGTCCGATGAACCGGACAGGGATGTCATTTCCCAAGTAGTCGAATCATCCAGATCTCGAAAGGCGAATCCAGCAAACTGGAAATGTCTTCAAAGCCGCTGACCCGGGCGATGCGCCGGGCATCATAGTTTCCGGTGGCATCCAGCAGATTCGGCTGAGCCCCGTAGGCCAGAAGAGTTCGAATCATTTCTCGGTTACCTCGAGAGGCAGCAAGCATCAGCGGACTCTCGTGCAATTCGTTTCGCGCATTTGGATCCGCACCCGCAGCCAGAATGCTCTCAAATGTTTCCTGATCTCCGGCCCGTATCGCATAGTAGAGGGCCGTTTCTTTGTGGGTATCACGAAGCTCCAGGGTCGGCGATCTGATGAGCAACGCAGCGGACTCGTTATGGGCGCCTCGGATGGCATGCATCAATGCGGTTCGACCCTGGTAATCCTGAACCGTTGAGTCGGCGCCAGGCATGAGCAAAGCACGAACCGCATTGTGGCGTCCCAGACCGGAGGCGATCATCAATACCGTATAACCGTTTTCCGCTTCCTGGGCCCGGGGATCGGCCCCGTTCTCAAGAAGCAGAATAGTAATCTCCATGGACCCACGGTACAACGAATAATGGAGAGCCGTTTCCTTTCCGTCTGTCCTGGTATTCACTCTGGCCCCGGCATTCAGAAGCATCCGAACGCAATCGGTTTGTCGAAACCACACCGCATGAGTAAGGGCTGTTTCCCCCCCTTGAACTTGAGCATTGATCCGTTCTGGCGACAGATTCTGTAGAGTGCTACGAAAGGAATCCGGGTCGCACCTACGAGCGGCCTCCACCAGTGGCGACTGCACGAGGCGCACCGGGGCCACCAGTTGAAGGGTTTCGGTGCGTTTCTCTGGAACCCCATCCGGGCTGCAACCCCCGGCCAGAGCTATGACAAGAATGCATGCCAGAGCCGTGTGCTTTATTTGGACCATTGAACCACTCCAACAGAAAAGACTGGTAGGCGAAGCAACTGCCCTTCCCGTAGCGTCAGGCTTTCGCAGGTTTGATTGTTTTCCAGGAGAACATCCAATCGCATTTCCTGATCTCCAGCCAGTAGCTCCAGGTCCAGGAGCCTGCTTGCAGAGCCGGTATTGGCCACCGCGAAGGTATAGGAGTTTTCCTTCTGGAGAAAAACAGAAGCAATTGTAGCATCGGTCACAGGTTCTCGAGGTTTCAGAACTTCGGCCTCCACGGGTAACCTCTGATTCAAAAAGCGAAAAGCGCCAAATGCAGGACGATTACTTCCACCTCTTTCCGGAGAACGAATCAGTCCCCAGGACGATGTATCTCCGTTTAGATCCGAAAGTCTCCAGGCAAGAGTCACGGCAGCCCCCTGCTCAAGGTGGATTAGAGTGTTTGCGATAAACTGAATCGCGTACTCATGTGTATCCGAGGCCGTAAACAAAGCCCGCTTCGCAGGACTGTAATATCGAACATCTCTGCGGCGCGAGACTTCCCTTGCGTATTCTGTAATAAATATGGGCTTCCGGGGATTCTGTCTACGAAACGCTTGCCTGGCCGGACTCCAGGCCTGACGCATTAAGTCCAGGTCATCCACCTCTGTAAGGACATCATCCCATGCATGCAGAGAAAAGCCTGCCAGCGACTGCTCCGCAGCGGTAGGCATGGCCCGAATCCATCGAGACGGTATACCTTCCAGATTTAGTGAAGATAAACCTGGACCTACGATCTTCACATGCGAAAATCCTGCCCGGTCAAATCGCTTTCGCGCCTCGGTTACCATTTCATAATACCTTTGAGTGGGAATATGACCGTTCCAATTCCCTTCCGGCTCATTGGCCAGTTCCACAAAATCGATGGGCATACCTTCGCTATGAAAGAATTCTAATAGAGCCACCCATAGCCGAACCAGCTTACTCTCCGCACCTGGCTTGAGCGTCTTCATATAATCATTTTGTAGCCAGTGGTACGGTTGCTGATAGATGATCAAAATCACTCGGATATCATGCTCTTGAAAAAAGGCGAAGCTTTCCTGGAAGCGCTTCAGACGTGTAGGATCCTGGGCATTAAAATGTTTGCGAATATGCGATTCCAGGAGAACGGGATCGTCCGGCAATCGCTCTTCCAGACTGGCCCAGCTCGGCCCGGCTTCCAGGCGAACATATCGGGGCCGCAACTCCTGCAGCCTCTTCAGATATCTGGTTTCCTGGCCATACAATGAAACACCTGGACCAAGATAGGTATGCGATGATTCCCCACTGTACCGAAGTCTCAACGCTTTCGGTTCGGTAGCTGAACCCGGCGTTGAAATCGGGGATGATCCTGGCGCCGGTTCTGCATTCCCGGCCGGAGAAATCACCAGTTCGCTGCATGGTAAGGAGCTAGTTTCCGCCCTGTGAATTTCTTCACAGGAGCAAAGAAGCATAGCCAGAAGTAGAACGGAGCATCGCATCAGTAAATCCATTCATTGCCAGCGTAGCTTGCCAGTGCAACCCTTTGAGGAGCTCCCGAACCCCAATATGCATGGAAGCCCGGAGAGTCGGTGCCAGGTAACTATTAAGGGTATATAGTTTTGGATCACTCCACATATAGGGGAAGAGTTCAGGACAATAGCTATTGGCATTCGCAGGTTCGATTCATCGATGGTCGGGCACCAGATTTTCGAAACGCCCCAATCTATGAGTTCGAGTCTCCATCCTCCATCCTCCATCCTCCATCCTCCATCCTCCGAACCCCCAACCCCGAACTCCGAATGGCGGATGGCCGGAGTTCGGACCAGGCGCCTGCATTTAGCTGCTCTAGACTATCCCAACTCCGCTGCAATCCATCGGCATCAGCCGTATTTTCAGCATCACCGGCATCGAAGATGATCGCACGGCACCGCTCCTGGATCCATACATCATTTTTTATCCTCCAGATTTGGTGCTCTTCCGATAAATAGAGAAGCTATGGTTGAGCTCCAAAGCGTAGACTTCTCCCGAAAGATCAAAAGTCGTCCAGCCCCGGCACCCACCGGGATGCCGGCCCAGGATCGATCCACTGCCACGCAAGGTTCAGGAAAAACTGCGTCCGGGCGGTTGTTGGGCTATGGATTGGCAGCCGCCCTTCTAGTGTTTGCTGCCGGGCTCTACTCTGGCATCAAGATCGGACAATTCAAAAGCTTTGAGCAATCCCTGGTTAAGTATCCAGATGGAAAATCCACGGATCAGCCAGATGCTCCGAAAAGCCAGCAAAGCCTGAATAGTTTTGCAAACCGTCCTCAAGAGTCTGCCGCGAAAGAAGGCTTCTTCATCATTAAGGTTGGAACCTTTAGCGAGGACCGAGCCCGAGAGCTTCAGGGAATTCTAGAAAGTCGTCCCGAGATTCAGGACCTTCGCACGTTAAAGTGCAAGAGCGTTAGCAGCGATGGAGCTCTACATCAGTCTATTTTTCGCACCGAAGTGCAGGATGCAAGACTACAGAACCTGTTNTTNGGCTGCTTTTCTACCGTAGACACAGCCGGCGAAGCTCTAGAAGANNTNAGCAAACTGAACATTGCCGGNACCGGATCAGCTCGAGTATTCGAAATCGACGGTAAGTAGCTGCTGGTGCGAGATTCGCAGCGTTCGTTCGCGCAACTCAGAGCAGGGGGATCAGTGGCTATAATTCTTACATTCGCTTCTCATTAGATCTAATTCTTTGGCCCCGTGCAAGGCGCATCTTCTCTGATCAGGACATCGGCAACATTCAAAGCACCAGCCCCAGCCCGATCATGAGGGCACCCTATCTTATAAAAAAGGCCAGCCGCTTGTAGATTCGAATCTTGACTCTCAGCCACAAACTGGAATCGATTTGTTTTTGAATTGTATGCAGTTTGTCTGGATTTCGCACAGCATAGACTTCGGCAATTCTTCCCGAATCCATGCGAAACTGGGCTACGGAACTCAATTGATCTTTCTCGTCAAACTGAAGAACGGAAAAAGTGCCACCAATGCTCACCGGCACAGTGTAGCTTCGCGGAAATTTTGCTGCAAGACCTGCAAAGAATCGGCTGGATTTTTCGGCCCCAATGACGGCGCGCATGGCCGCCGAAACATTTCCTCCGCCATCCGTATGCACCAGGACGTCTTCAGCCAGCATACCTAGAAGAGCCTGCAAGTCCCCATGATTGCAGGCTTTTTGAAAAGAGATTAGCAGACTTTGTTTTCGCTTCTCATCCATAGGGTGCGAAGCAATATGCGATGCGAGATGGGATGTTTTGCTACCGGCCTGATCTCTTCTGGCGTAGGAGTCCCATGGGCCTTCTCTTTGCTTCTCCTGTCTTACCCTCTTACGAGCGCGTTCGGCAATCTTTCTGCAATAGTCTGCACGTTTCTTTACGATTTCCGATATTTCGCTGTATTCATAATCGAATACATCTCGCAAGACGATAACGGCCCTTTCCACTGGAGAAAGCTCTTCCAGAAGAAATAAGAATGCGGCCCCGGCCGTCTGCGAGAGCACCATGCTTTCTTCGAATCCGTCAAGAATCGGTTCCGGAAGCCAGGGACCCGGATACACCCGTTTCTTTTCGTAGGCTGCGCGCTTTGCATCTATAGCCAACCTGGTAATCATCGTTACTAGATAGCCTGCGGGATTGCGGATGATTTCCAGGTTTTCGGAAGAGAATCGGATGTAGGTTTCCTGCAGCAGATCCTGGGCATCTTCATAAGAGCCCATCATACGGTACGCCACGGAAAAAAGTTTCTGACGATGTTCCTGGAACACCGCCAGATGATTTGATACAACTCGGTTCAAAGGTAATTCCTGTTCTAGCTTACAGCCTGCAGCTCAGCACTAGTTGAGGCCGAGCTGGCCACCAGGCCATCGGATTCAATGCTGAAAGTTAGGGCCAGAGTATTGTAATAAGTCTCTGCAGCAATACACCATCCAATATCGGCAATCTGTCGCTCCGAAAAATGGCTTCGCATCTCATCAATCAAACTGGCTGATACATGGCCTTCCATCCGACGTTTCACAAATCGAATCAACGTTTTTTCTGCCTCCGAAAAGTCAGCTGAATCTTCCGTTCCGTTTACCAGGGCGATGAACCTCTGACGGCTTAGCTTTTTCTGAAATGCCTGGGCCAGGGCCATATCGCCGCAGAAGGAGCAGCCGTTTTCCATGGAAACCAGCAGTCGAACCATGATTTTCTCCTGGTCACCTAGCTTCAGCTTTCTGCCGAAGGTGCTCTCAATCTTCAAAGCAAAAGAAAGAATGGCCGGATTTCTGGCATAAAGAATCGGAATCGGGCTGAGCACCCGTCCGAACATTTTCTTCGAAAAGAAGGCTGCCAATCTGGCTTTCCAGTTTTTCAAGGCCGTGGGGCCCAGCAGAGGTTTTTCCATTACATGATTGTGTTTTAGTTCCATGCAAGGATGACGATTGGGCTCTCAGATTTGTGACAGACCTCGAGCTTTTTTTAGTAGCTTTTCGATTCAACAGCTGCTCAGAGGCTCTGTTTACAGCTGAGTGGCTCTGGTTTTTTCCCCCGCAGGTTGAACGGGTTGGACGCCGCGATGCGGATCCACGGATTCTGGATGCAGGGATTGACTTTACGGAGAGCTTCCTTCCTCCAGACTGGATAGACCATGGCAGAGCAAGAGAATCGATTCGACGTCATAGTTATTGGGAGTGGGCCAGGAGGCTATTCCGCGGCCATTCGAGCCAGTCAGCTGGGCTTTAAGAGCGCTGTGGTAGAACGAGAATCCCTGGGCGGAATCTGCCTGAACTGGGGCTGCATACCTACCAAGGCACTGCTAGAAAGTGCGCATCTATTAGAAAAGATCAAGAAAGCTCGGGAGTTCGGATTGTCGGTGCAGGATCCATCGGCGGACTTCGGAACGGTAATCGATCGCTCTCGCAGAGTAGCCAACCGGATGTCCATGGGTGTGGACTATCTGATGAAGAAGAACAACATTACCGTCATTAACGGAGAAGCGAAGATCAAATCCCCTGGAACCCTGGAGATCACCTCTCAATCAGAAGACGGAAGCGAAAGCACAACCGAATACCAGGCCACCGACATAATCATCGCTACCGGCGCAAGAGCCAGAGCCCTGCCCGGACTGGAATTTGATGGCCAGAAGGTTCTGGATTATCGTAGCGCCATGAGCCTGAAAGAGATGCCAGGAAACCTGGCTGTGATTGGAGCGGGCGCCATTGGAGTAGAGTTTGCTGATTTCTATAGAAGCATGGGAAGCGAAGTCACCATATTTGAGATGCTTCCACAATTGTTGCCCATTGAAGACGATGAAGTTTCGAAAGCCCTAAAAAAGAGCTTCGATAAGCGAGGCATTAAATCTGAGCTTTCTATCTCAGACAGCAAAGTGGAAAAGACTGAAAAAGGAATCAAAATTCAGTACAAAAACAAGAAAGGCGAAGAGCAATCTGCGGATTTCGATGCAGTGCTTGTTGCCATTGGAATTCAGGCAAATACAGAGAATCTGGGCATTGACCTGACTATGGAAAAGGATCGCATCAAGGTGGATGATAGGTATGCCACAAACATTCCTGGTATCTATGCCATTGGCGATTGTATACCTGGGCCGGCTCTGGCTCACGTTGCCTCTCATGAAGCGATTCGCGCCGCCGAGGCCATCTATCTAAATCGCTCCGGAAAGGACGATTTGCATTATGAAGCCATAGATTACGATATGATTCCTTCCTGCACCTACTGTCATCCGGAAGTGGCTTCCATTGGCAAGACTGAAGAACAATTGAAAGAGCAGGGCATCGAATACAGCAAAGGCCAATTTCCCTTTACAGCATCCGGACGAGGACGGGCCGCCGGAGATACCGATGGGTTCTGCAAAATTCTCTCCGGCAAGAAGCATGGCCGCATTCTGGGAGTGCACATTGTGGGCCCGGGAGCCACTGAAATGATTGCTGAGATGCAGCTGGGAATGGAAGCTGAGCTGGTAACAGAGAACTTTGCCCGAACCATGCATCCGCATCCGACCCTGTCCGAAGCCGTGATGGAAGCGGCTGCCCAGAGTCTGGGAGAGGCCATCAACATCTAGTATCGATGGCCGCCAGTTTTCTCTATTATTATTCTATGATAGATCTTCCCGCTGATGAACAGATTTAGCGTCCGGGTAGATTGCTGGACCAGGAGTTAAAGTGGCTAGAGAATTTGACATACCTCTTTTTTATCGATCGGAGATCATATCCACGATCAAGAAGGCCAGAAAAGAATCGGATCGCTACAGGAAGGATTTGAGCCCATCCAGCCTTAACCTGGGCGATATCGAAATTCGCATAGCCCGGCATTTTGGATTTTGCTTTGGCGTAGAAAATGCCATTGAAATCGCCTATCGAGCCCTGGAGGAAAACCCGGATCGCCGAATCTTTCTGCTCAGCGAAATGATTCATAATCCTCATGTAAATGAGGATCTGATATCTCGAGGCATTCGCTTTCTAATGCGTACCGATGGCACATCGCTCATCCCTTTCTCTGAATTGAAGCCAGATGATATCGTAATTGTTCCTGCCTTTGGAACCACTGTAGAAATGTTCAAGGATCTGGAGTCCCGCGGAATTCAGACCCAGACCTACAATACAACCTGCCCGTTTGTCGAGAAGGTATGGAATCGATCCGAACAACTTGGACAGAAAGGCTATACAATCATTATTCATGGTCGAGCCAAGCATGAAGAAACCAGGGCCACGTTTTCCCATGCTCGTTCATCGGCCCCCAGCCTGGTGATTCAGGACATGGAAGAGGCCCGAGAGCTAGGAGAATTCATTTCAGGCCGGCGCCCTATGGAAGGCTTTCTGGAGCACTTCAACGGAAGATACTCCCCAGGCTTTGATCCGGACAAGGATCTCCAGAGAATTGGAGTTGTAAACCAGACTACAATGCTTGCTACCGAGACCCATGATATCAGCGAATACTTAAAGAATACCATCGCTTCGCATTTTCAAACCAATGAACCGGGAGATCGATTCGCAGATACAAGGGATACTCTTTGCTATGCGACATCGGAGAATCAGCAGGCCCTCTATGCTCTTCTGGAGTCGGGCGGAGATGTGGCCATTATTGTAGGCGGTTACAATTCCTCGAATACTTCCCACCTTGTGGAACTATGCGAAAGGCAGCTCCCTACTTTCTATGTAAAAGATGAACGGGAAATCAAAAGCCTGGATGAGATTCAGCATTTGAATGCACACTCAGGTAAGGTGCAAACAACTTCCGATTGGTTTCCCAGACAACGTATCGATGCGAACTCGGGCCCTATACGGGTTCTGGTTTCCGCAGGAGCAAGCTGCCCGGACGCTCTGGTGGATCGCGTAGTGTCCCATCTGGCCGATCTGTTAGGCCGAAAGGATCGCCTGGAGGAGGCGCTGGATCCGTTTCGCAAGCTACTTGCCTCTGCAGAACAATAGTCCAGAGTATTTCAATGGCTCATTGGTATCAGGAAAGCAGGAAGAGTAATTTCCAGCGCATTCTTGCTTTTTCTTTTGCATATTAGTTCTTACTCAAATCGGGCCCCCGGACTGAGAGAGAATTTGCACGGAATACTTCCGGCTTATCTAAACCTGACTATGGAATTGGTCGCAAAAAAATGTGGCTTGCCCGGGCAAGGCTGAATCCTTAAATCCACAGCAAGACAATGCTACCGTTAGCGTTGTCTTCCGTCGGTGCCCCGTTGACAACTACAGCGACATTGAGCATTGCTGGCAAAAAAGTATTGAGGATCCGTTTCGATGACAGAAGAGCGCAGGGAAGATCAGGAAGAAAAAGAGTTTCATAGCGGTAACGAATCGGAAGAAGGAAAAAATGACGGCGATTCCCGCAACGCAGATCCTTCCACTTCAAAAGAAGAGACGACAACAGAGAACTCTATCCTGGAGGAAGATACCGAAAGCAACGGTGACTCCTCTGATCATACCGGCCCTGTGGATGCGGAGGTAATCGGAGACTTTGCCCCTCATCCCATGGTGCCTGCTGCGGAAGTCCTACCCCAGGCATTGCCCATTTTGCCGATTGCGGAGCGACCATTCTTTCCTGGAATTACCCTACCCATACAAATCTCCAATCAGGATTTTGTGCCAATCATCGAGTACGCATTGAAGCATTCCCATCGCTACTTTGGCGCGGTACTGGCAAAAGAATTGAACGAAGAGCAGCCCATCCAGAGCGAATACCACGAGGTTGGCACTGCGTTGAAAATCCTGCGAGCTGACCAGGCCGAAGACACCCTGCAGCTTCTGGTGCAAACCGTGCGAAGATTTTCCCGCAAAGAAATAGTGCAGGCCCCGGACAAAGGGGTGCCAATCTGGGAAGTAGAGTATCATGAAGATCCAGAGAAAACCAATCAGGAGTTAAAGGCTTATACTCTGGCGCTGATCACTTCTGTAAGAGATCTACTTCGATTGAATCCGCTATTCCAGGAGCAGCTCAAGATGCTCCTTTCCAGTCTTTCCTACGACAAACCAGGACTTATCATGGATTTAATCTCCTCCATGATGACTTCCGATGGAGACAAGCTGCAAGAAATCCTGGAAACCTATTCCCTGATTCCCCGGGCCCGAAAGCTTCTGCGTCTTCTGCAGGAGGAGATTCAACTCTTCGAACTGCAACAGAAGATCAAGCAAAGCATCGAAGAAAAGATCACCCAGCAGCAAAAGGAATTCTTTCTGCGAGAACAGCTTAAGGCCATCAAGAAAGAACTGGGGCTGGAAAAAGACGACAAAGAAGCCGAACTCGAAAAATTTGAACAGCGGCTCGAAAAACTAACTCTATCTGAGGAAGCGAAAAAAGTGATCCAGGATAACCTGGACAAAATCAAACTCATTGAGCCGGCATCCCCGGAGTATAACGTAACGCATACTTATCTGGACTGGTTAACGTTGCTGCCCTGGGGAGTGTTCACAGAGGACAGCTTTGATATTGAAAAAGCGCGGGAAGCTCTGGATCGCGATCATTACGGACTGGACGATGTAAAAGAGCGAATTCTCGAGTACATCTCCACCGGGAAGAAGACCGGCAGGATTTCCGGCTCTATCCTTTGCTTCGTTGGGCCTCCCGGCGTTGGAAAGACATCCATCGGACGATCTGTAGCGGAAGCACTGAATCGTAAGTTCTTTCGCTTTTCCCTCGGGGGAATGCGCGATGAAGCGGAAATCAAAGGGCACCGAAGAACCTACATCGGCGCGATGCCCGGAAAATTCATTCAAAGCTTGAAGACTACGGAGAGTGCCAATCCGGTAATCATGCTGGATGAAATCGATAAAATTGGCAGCAGTTTTCAGGGAGATCCTGCCAGTGCACTTCTGGAAGTGCTGGATCCGGAACAGAATCATGCCTTTCTGGACCATTATCTGGACGTAAGATTCGACCTCTCGCGAGTACTCTTTATTTGCACAGCAAATACTCTGGATACTGTGCCAGCTCCGCTTCTGGATCGCATGGAAGTAATCAAGCTACCAGGCTACATCCTGGAAGAAAAGGCACAGATCGCCCGCCGCTATCTGATCCCTCATGCCCTGGAAGAACACGGATTAAAGGACGAAGATATTGACCTTTCCGACGAGGTGCTTAATTTTATGATCGATCAGTATTCCAGAGAAGCCGGCGTGCGAAATCTGGAGAATCGCATAAAAAAAATCATGCGTAAAATCACCATGGCACATGCCACTGGAAATACATCTCGGACCGACCTGACAAAAGACAATCTGGTGGATTTCCTTGGACCTCCCATCCATACAGAGGAGCCACTGTACAAACAACCGCCGGCGGGAGTAGTCACCGGGCTTGCCTGGACCAGCATGGGAGGAGCAACCCTGTCTATCGAATGCGGAGCCATTGTACATTCTCAATCAAACGGAGGATTCAAACTCACCGGGCAACTGGGCGATGTCATGAAGGAATCAGCAGAGATCGCCTATTCCTATGTGCAATCCAATGCCACACGATTTGGTATTGATACATCTTACTTCGAAAAACACAAACTGCACTTACACGTACCTGCCGGAGCGACACCCAAAGACGGACCATCCGCAGGAATCACCATGGCCCTTGCTATTTATAGTCTGGCTCGACAGGAGCCGGTGCCCCCAGCATTTGCCATGACAGGGGAATTGACTCTAACCGGCAGGGTGCTTCCGGTAGGCGGCATTAAGGAAAAAATCATCGCTGCCAGAAGGATGGGCATCCGCAGAATTATTCTTCCCCGGGAGAACCTGCGAGACTTCAAAGAGCTGCCGGACTATCTTCGAGCCGGATTAAAGTGCTTCTTTGTTCGCGCATTCGACGATGTCATTCATTCCATCTATGGATCCAGCGCGCACAGCTAAATCGGAGATTACTGCTCCCTGCAGAAATACCGCAAGTCTCTGCAATGCCAGTACCGATTCGAGCCAGCACCCAGATTCTACGCGAAAGGTAACTGGGACCGGACTGAGAAATAGTCTGCTG
Source organism: Leptospiraceae bacterium (assembly GCA_002717505.1). Lineage (GTDB taxonomy): Bacteria > Spirochaetota > Leptospiria > Leptospirales > Leptonemataceae > UBA3465. The sequence continues at coordinate 220,756 of PBEB01000022.1, read as the reverse complement.
GTTCTTCTGATTTCTCTGCTACTTCTTTCCAGCGCTGGCTGTCAGACGATAGAGGAATACTTCTCCACAATCAATCTGGCGGGCGGTCTGGATAGTTCCAGCGTAACCTTCTATACTCGGAAATCAGCCCTGGAACGCCTCTATGGGAATGATTCTGCTGCCGAAGTCACAAGGCGAAATCACTCGGATTCTACCACCATTGAACGCCCCTTTTACGCCATAAGCTCTGCACCCAACCCATTACCATTTTTTGAAGATGAGGGGTTTTTTCGCTACATGCGAACCTCGGTGACCCTTAACAGTCCCAGAACCTATCGCGGCACATTGATCAATTACCCGGATGACGGTCGAAGAACATCCGATCCAAGGCTTTCGCTTTTCTATCAGTTGTATCCGCTGCCGGACCTTCTTGGTCGTAGAATGGAGTTCATCTATGAAGAATACCGCGCGTACATGACATTGTATTTTCCGTATTACAATGCGGAAAACTGGTACATCGCCTTTGGTCAGAGCTACGGTCAGTCTCGTTACAATTTTGATTTGCTGGAGCAAAACTTTCGCCTGGCCAGCGTAGTAAGGCAGTGGACTCCGGTGTACATGGTATCCCTGAACTACGGTTACAGGCTGGGTAGATTCTTTCCCAAAGGTTTACTCTCCAACACCTATATTTTCCTGGAAATCTCGGGAGATGCGCGCAGCATTCATCCCATCAATGTCAATATCCCGCGCACAGATGGACTGGCCTCCAAACGATTGTATGCCAGTATGAACTACGCTCGCATTGGCATACGAAAAACTATCTCCCTTACTGAACGCAGCGTAAGCGAAGTAGAAAAGGACCAATCCGATCAGAACATGCAAAGGCGGGAGGAAGAAGAAAAGACCTTGCCCGAGCCAAATCCTGAACTGCCCGAGAAGGATTCAGAGAAGAACAAGGATCCGAAGAAGGAATCTGAAGAGGAATCCCGGCAACCGAGTCCCGGAAAAAAATCCGACACGAACGATGCGGACCGAGAAGGCTCATCGGATTCTTATTTTCCCTATTGAGGCAAATCGACCTGGTTCCAGAGCACAACATCGCACAATGCAGGGTACGGCTGGAGCTCGGCTATCCGAAAATCCCGAATGGAGAAACAAGTAGTCGCCTTAATCGTTCGGTTCCCGGAAAAACCTGGTCTAAACTACCTGGCATCGCTCATCAGCAATCTGCTCAGATCCAAAGAAGATCCGTAGGCGAAAGTCACAAACCATCCTCTGCAACCGCATTTTTCTAAATGACAGTTAGCAGAGTCCGCTCCAATGTTCGAATTGCAGTACGGACAAACACTCTACAGAAAGAACCAGGGATCATCATTGCTGCGAAAGGCGATGAGCAGAACCAGGTATCGCAACACTCGCAAAGGCCAAACCAGGGAATGGAACAGCAATGGATGAGTACGCAATCCCCCGGCGGCCAGAGTTATGGGATCGCCAATAACAGGTAGCCAGGAAAGAAGCAGAGCCAGAGCTTCCCGGCGATGAACCAGTCGGTAAATTCGTCGACCGCGGCTCCTGCGCAACATTTTCACCAGAAACGGCTTACCCAGAAGGTATCCTCCCAGATAGTTTGCAGAACAGGCCAGGCAATTTCCAGCCGAGGCCACCAGAAGACAGATTATGGGATCCAGGCCTGCAAGGATGGCTCCTGAAAAGGCAACTTCAGAGCTAAACGGCAGGATGGTGGCAGCCAGAAAAGCGGCCAGGAAAAGGCCGCCATAGGTGCTGACCTCCCACACGCTTAATGCGCCCCTCCAGGAATGAGCTGAGTTCGCGCTCGAAAGATCTTATCCCCTCGTTTGAATCGAATTTCGTACTCCGTATTCAGCCGGGCACCATAGAGAAATTCCGTAAGATCTTGAATGTTCTGAATATCCTGACCACCCAGATGAATGATTCGATCTCCTTTCTGAATGCCGGTTGCCGCCACGGGGGTATCTTCTTTGACCCCGGAGACCAGAAGCCCCCCTTCCGTCTCTCCGTATCCACCAGGGATAATGCCCAGGCGAACATCGAACTCCAGATCGCTTCGCTGCACTTCCGGAGCCTGCTGAAACACGATAGGCTGCTTCGCAGAAGCTAGTTCCAGTATCAACACTCGGGCCATGAAAGTAATATCATAGAGACCCGGATAGTTCAAACGGTGAAAGTCATCTGTAGATTTATGATAATGAGAGTGCTCCCCTGTGAAAAAGAAACCTACGGGCACATTCTTCCTGTAGAATGGGCTGTGGTCGCTGGGTCCATTGCCTCCGGGAAAAAAGCGAAGATCCATATCCTTCGCAAACTTCGTTGCATCAAAGGCGGACTGAATCATACCCTTCCAGGATTCATCAGCGGTTTGAGCACCCTGGAACTGTAATCCCTTTCCCTCTCGGAGCATGCCAACCATATCTAGATTAAGCATGACCACTGAATCCTCTGCACTAAATGAAGAGGAATCAACGAAGTACTCGGAACCATAGAGGCCTCGTTCCTCTGCATCGAAGTGCATGAAGACTACATCGTAGGGTTCAGGAATAATTGAAGGATCCTGCTCATACATTTTGCGAAGGGACATTGCCAGCTCCAGAACCGCCGCCGTGCCGGATGCGTTGTCATCGGCTCCATTGTGTATTTCCCCGGCCCCTTCCAGACTACCAAATGTGCCGTTGCCCAGGTGATCGTAATGAGCTCCTACAATAATCCATTTACGGTTTTTGCCTTTACCATCTTCGAAGCTTCCTTTGATGCTTGCCGCAACGTTTTGCCCGGTAAGTTTCTCTTTCTCATATGAGAGTTTGACAGAGACCTGGCCCAGAGACTGACCCAAATGAGGAGAGTATTCACCCTCTTTCTCCCTTAGCTCGGCATCGTGTTCGGCCAACCAATCGATTCGCTCATAGAAAGGCTCCGGATTGACAATAACAGAAGGCGGACCATCTTTCTCTGATCCTCCAAAAAACTCCGCGTACACCGGCGGAGTGCCCGGATGTCCCAGAAAAACAATTCCCGATGCACCCCGTTGCTTCAGTACATTATATTTGGCACGAAATGAAATCGCCTCCCGGTACGGACCATGTCGCCCACCCGGTCCGTAGCGAAGGCAGAGAACGATTTTGCCTGCAACATTGATTCGGGCCAGTTCATCGAATCCTTTTTTCGGGTCCGAGACGCAGAAACCTCCGAATACCATGTCGCCCTCTACACTGGATGGCTTCGCATAGGCCACTGGCACGGCTGGTACCGTGATTGCCTTCGCTTCCTCAGAGGGCAGGTTTTCGCCGCTACTGGCAGAAAAGGAGATGGTAGTATCGATGGATTGAATGCCTGCATTAAAGGAGAATGGCTGATTGAACGATCCATCAAAGTACCCGCTCAGTCCAGAACCCTGATACTGATTCAGCAAGAACTCTGTAGCCTTCTTTCCCGATTCACGACCCGATTCGCGGCCCTGCATATGATAACTCGATAGCACCCGTACATAGTATTCCAGATCCTTCTGCGAGAGATCCCTGGCGGGTACATTCAACAGGCGATCGAGAGTCAGAGTTTCTTTTTCCGGGAGACCCAGGCGAGTCAGGAGCAATGAGCTGGCAAGAATGGCAATCATTGCCAGCAGGACCGGGGCCCAGCCATCCAGACCTCGGGCAAATCGCAGATAGGGGTTTTTCTTCTCTGACAGATTGGATTTCATATACTCTCCTTTAGAGTTTCTTCTTCGCCCATGGCCTGAGCCCGTGGATCCTTTAGTAATAATGCATACAGGAACGTAAAAAGAAGCAAAGCAGCAAAGATCGCATAGGCAACTTGAATCCCTAGGGTCCAGTACAGATAGGCGCCAGCCAGGGGCCCCAGGGCTCGAGCCAACGCACCGGCGGAACGAAATACACCCAGAGAGAATCCCTGACGGTCCACCGGAGAAAGAAGGCTGGCAAGTCCGGAAAGGGCTGGCTGGAGCAAAGCGGAGCCCAGCGAAATCGGGAGCAGACAGAGAAGGGATATCCAGACCACCGGTGCACTGTTGGACAGGGCTACCAGCGCCGGCGGCAATAGCAGTAAACCTGATAGGGCCAGTTTCTTCTCGGTGATCTTCTTCGAAAGAACTCGAACCAACCCACCCTGGCCCAGCGCGATAATCAATCCCAGATAAAGAAAGACCATCCCAATCTGAAATGGTGTGAATCCGAAGTCCAGTTTATAGAAAAAGGTTACCGAGAACTCGAAACCAGAGAACAAAAGAATATAGAAGAAATTCACGATCAGGACTCTGCGAAGCCCACCGATATGTAATCCTTCCCAGATCGAACGAAACGGATTGCCTGGCCGACTGTCCGACTTGATCGCTGGCGACAGGGTTTCTTCCAGAAATAAAAGATTCAAGAGCGCACTGATCCCGGACAGTATGAAAGAGCCTATGGCGCAGGCAGTAAACGGATGAAGCAAAGAGGAATCGGGCATCCAGGAATCCATGCGAATTCCTGCCAGGCTTCCCCCCACAACAGGCCCTACAATGAACCCCACACCAAAGGCGGCTCCCACAAGACCCATTGCACCGGTTCGACCTGAGCGACTACTCTGATCCGCCATCGCAGCGCTGGCCACTCCGATATTTCCCGACATGATTCCACCAAATACCCTGGACAATAAAAACAAGGTGAAGCTCTGGGAAATGGCCCAGAGTAGATACGATATTGCCAGACCTGAACTTGTTAACAACAACACAGGTCTTCTTCCAATGGAATCAGATAGCTTCCCCCAGAGCGGAGAGCAAAGAAACTGAAGAAATGAATAGATAGATGCCAGCACGCCGCCCATCAGAATGATCAATTCCGGTTCCGATTGACGTTCTTGCGGCAAAAGGGAGCGAAAAAAGTCCGTTATTGGCAGAAGCCATTGGTCCAGTGCATGCCCCTTTGCACCATTCAAGTAGAATTCTAAGAGATCAGGAACCAGAGGGAAAATCAGCGAGAAACCAATCAAGTCCAGCAACAGAATTAGAAGTAATAGAGAAATATTGCGGCGGGAAGGGGGCATCATTCCTTATCCGGATACAGGATTTAACTGTCAAAAAAATGTTGCGCCTCTGTATGGAAAGCAGCATACGATGGAAAGTGGTGGAGAATGCTATCATCCCCGTAGAGGACCTGAAAACCCGAGACCAGCTGATACCAGTGGGCCGGGATTATATCCCTGGAAAGGAAGCGCTGCTAAGAAATACAATCTTTGCAGTATTCTCCCCGGATTCTACAAAGCAGGACTTTTCCTCCCGAGAATTATTGGCGGAAGCTGTGTTCTGGTCCATCGGCGAGCTCATTAATAACGCCAATAAAGCCAACAATCGCTGGGCTATCCTTCATGGTGCATTGTTTCAGAAAGCATCTCAGGAAGTAGCGGAATCGGAAAAGGAACAACTTCGGGAAGACATTGATTATGCGATTCAGCACAATCAAACGGAAATGCTAAAAAAATACGGATTGAGCAACGTAGACCTCACTGCATCGATTCTGCGGCTCATCGAAAAGCATAAGACAAACTCTTTTGCTCTGTCCGAACAGTTCAAAAAGAAGATCGATGTCACTTTGCGAATCAAAAGTAGCTCTAAAGGCGATAGTCTGATCCTTCATGTTATCAATAACTCACCGATTACGGTCATCGACCGAGAACGCGTGGAATACAATCTGACTAAAATCAAAGAAGACCTCATCGAAGCAGGCAAAAGTCCATTTGAGGCTGCGGTTCAGCTCTATGAAAAATCGGAGGACCACCGAGGCGGCGGATTCGGGGCCGGGCTTCGAAGTATTGTCCTTTTTTTGAAAGAAGGCTATGGACCTTTCCCTGTTGACATAGTTTATTCCCGTTTGATTCAGTACCGTTCAGCAGCCAATTCTACGATTTTTTCAATTGAGCTGCCCGTACCGGCACCAAAATGAATGAAACCATAATTATAGGCCTTGCCGCCGTCATCCTGCTGGGCACCGTCGCGCAGTGGATCGCCTGGCGACTGAAGATGCCATCCATCTTAATTCTGCTCTTGACAGGATTCGCAGCGGGCCCGCTAGCCGGCTGGCTGAACCCGGATGCACTCTTAGGAGATGTTCTATTTCCCTTCGTGTCTATGAGTACAGCCTTAATCCTATATGAAGGGGGGCTGAGTTTAAAGAGATCCGAGCTTTCTCATGTCGGTAAACCGGTGCGAAACCTGCTTACCATCGGAGTATTCATAACCTGGGTAGCATCCTCTCTGCTCGCCTATTGGCTCCTTGGTTGGGACTGGCGATTAAGCGCCCTTTTTGGTGCAATACTCACGGTAACCGGTCCTACTGTAATCGTTCCACTACTACGTTTCATCCGACCCTCCCCGCAGTTAAGCAGCATTCTGAAATGGGAAGGGATCGTGGTCGACCCCATTGGCGCTTTACTGGCCGTACTTGTGTTCGAAGCTTTGCTGGTAAGCGATAAAGGCGATCCAATTCAAGTAGCCATCCTCGGAATCCTGACTACCATTTTTGTGGGTGGTGGCCTGGGCTACATTGCAGCGCGAATACTGGTCCTTTTCTTTCGTAGGTACTGGATACCAGACTTTCTACATAATCCTTCTTCGTTGATGATGGTGTTCACGGTCTATGCGATCTCCAATCATATTCAGGAGGAGTCCGGACTTCTGGCTGTGACTGTTATGGGGGCCGCTCTGGCGAATCAGAAAAGCGTACCCATCCGACATATTATTGAATTCAAAGAAATTCTTCGTGTAGTTTTGATTTCAAGCCTGTTCATTTTGCTTGCTGCTCGGATAACCGTCGATGATCTCAAACTAATCAATGTATCGGCTCTGCTCTTTCTTGCAGTGCTAATTCTGGTCGTACGTCCTGTAACCGTATTTCTTTCCACGATTGGAACCACCTTAAAATGGAAAGACAAACTCTTCCTTTCATGGATGGCCCCACGGGGAATTGTGGCCGCCGCAGTAACTTCCATTTTTGCTATTCAGCTAGAACAAAACAACATCGAACAGGCCAGCGAAATGGTGCCTGTGATGTTCGCTGTGATTGTGGGTACCGTAGGACTCTATGGCATTAGCGCGGGATTTCTCGGTCGATTGCTGGGCGTGGCCGGCGATCAGGATCCGCAAGGTGTAATCATCGTTGGTGGACATTACTGGGCACGAGTCCTTGGAAAGATTTTACAGGACAATAAGATCCGGGTACAGATGATCGATACGAATCCATATCATGTTACAGCCTGTCGCATGCTGGATCTACCTGCGATTCAGGGAAATATCCTGGACGAAAGCATCCAGGAGCAACTGGATCTGTCCACTACCGGAAGAGTGGTAGCGCTTACTTCGAACGATGAAGTGAACTCCCTGGCTGCCCTTCGCTTCACCGAATTGTTCGGCCGCAGCGAAGTCTATCAGATATCGCCCTACAGCGACCAGGGAGTAACGAAAGACAAAAACCAGGTTCCCCGAGAACTGCGAGGCCGATGTCTGTTTGACCATGCACTGACCTTTTCCGCATTTTCACGACGCTTTGCTGAAGGTGCAGACATTCGAAAACTGATTGTGGGAACAGACATCAAGCCTGCGGACATCAAGAAAACCGAAGGCCTGACACCGCTATTCTTAATCGATCGAGACAGCAAGAAACTGAGCATCTATACGGCCGAGATTCAGGCCCAGGCCGATGAAGGGGATCTCCTGGTAGCTCTTCATGATTGATGGACCGGCGGTATAGAAAAAAACTCGACCTGATTGATTCGTAGTATAGTCCAACATACTATGAAAAAAAGTATAGCTATCGCTGCAGCTTTGATGGCAGCAGCCTTACTTCCATTTGTGGTTCAGGCTGAGATGCCCGGAGACACTGCCGTGCGATGCACCTATAATGGGCACTGGACTTATACCGATGCTTCGCAAGGTGGCGGACCTATCAACTGGAATCTGTCCGAGCACGATGTATGCTGCGGGTTGTGGGCCATTGAACTTAAAGGATCCGGTAAGGATTCCTATGGCACCTACTCTCTGGAAGGAAGTTGTGCCGAAGGTCAATGTACGGTAAATCAATCTTATCAGTCCGGCCAGCTTCAAGGTCGTCACTATCAATACACTGGCGAAATTGAATGGGAAGTTCCTCTCGATACCATGGCTGGTTTCAAAGGCACATGGGGTGAGCAAGGTAAAGGAACAAAGGGGAACTTTGTAGTGGACGAGATTCAATGCGATAACTGATACTCAGAGTAGCCTCCGGCTTGCCCGATTTGCTGTCGGAGGCTTTGCCCGCTGAATAGCTGTCTTGAATTCAATCTCGGGACATGGCTGCTGATTCAATGAATCCCCGGACAATTACATCACGGCTATCTACCTGACTACTGGCCAGGGGCTGGCAGTCCTGAAAACTCTTTTGAGAATTCTGGCCGCCAGACGATGTCTTCCGAGTATGCTGGTTGGCAAGTTCCCGGTGAAATCACCATATCAGATCGTTGCGAAATCAGGACCCTGTAGTAGCTCCAGAGCATGGACTATTGTTCAACACAAAGAAGGTGCAAAGGCCCACCGCAATCGTTGAACCCAACAGCGATTGCATCAGTGTTCGTGGCGGTAGGATCTCCGAAGATTCCATCTGACCCGGATCCCTGGATCCAGAGACCACAGTTGAAAATGGCCAGAGTCCAATTGGAATTCATGCCCGACCAGTAATCGCCGCTCGAACCAGAAAAGGAAATTGCGAGGCCTGTCGAATCTACAGGAAAAATTCCCGCATTCAGATTCGTTTTACCGATGATCGTTGTACCGTCGCTACGCCTGTATTCCGTATCCGGAGTCATTACCCAGTCAACGTGCTCGCTCGCACCGCCGCTACAATTCGGGGTGCTACAAGGACCTCTTCTTCCCGAGCTCGCACCAACATGTAGCATCGCTTTAAACAGCGAGCCCGGATCGGGGTTATTGCTATCCAGATTGCAAAAGGCATCGGCATTTTCAATCGGTGTGCCTGGCCCAAGAATATTCATTTCACCGGTGGTTGTGCCTGCCGTAACGAACATCCTGCGAAAGCCTGGATCAGCATCGGAAAGCAGGGACGGGCCTCCGAGAAGCAATAATCCCAGGAGATTATTCTCTTCTCCCGATTCCAGTCCAGACTGAACCAACGGGTGGGCGATACAGGAAGATGCGAGAGTAAACAAGAGCGAAAGCAGCACACTTCTCTTGATTCGATGAAAATCAGTCATAGGATTGCTTCCAGCGACTTTCGAATAAAACAGATGACTCCCCGGACACAAGGAAAATTATAAATTCCTATTATGATCCAAGGATTTTCAGTAACTCACTCCGGCTAATCTTCAAACTGCCACCACTATTGCCCGAAAACAGACTATTAAAGAGTACCTTCTTTTTGCTCTGTAGTTCCAGGACTCTTTCTTCTATCGTATCTCTGGAATAGAGCTTATACACAAATAGATGCTTCTTTTGTCCGATGCGATGTGCGCGATCCGTTGCCTGGCTTTCAGCAGCGGGATTCCACCAGGGGTCCAGATGAATCACTCGATCCGCTCGGTGCAGGGTCAATGCCGTGCCTCCGGCTTTCAGGCTGATCAGAAAAAAAGAACGCTCGCCGTTTTGAAATCCCAGAACCTGTTTGTCCCGGCTGGATCGCCCTGTGCTGCCATCGATGCGAAAGTAAGGAAGTTTCAAATTGTCCAATAGTATGGCAGCAATATCCAGGACATCCGTAAATTGGCTGAAGATGAGAGCCGCTGAATCGCATTCGGCCATTTCCAGCAGCAGGTCTTTCAGGTATTGAAACTTACCGGACTCCATTGGATCGGCAGTGCCCTCGATCTCCGGATGACAGGCAATTCGACGCAGTCTCATTAGATAGGGAAGCATGGTCATAAGGTACTGACTGCCTGCTTCCTGTAGATGATCCATGGCTTCTTCTCGCACAGATTCATAGATAGTGGCCTGTTTTCGCTCCATAGGCAAAAAGGACTGTATTTCTGTTTTCCCGGGCAGTTCCTTTAATACTGCCTCTTTGGTACGTCGCAACATAAAAGGAGCGGTGAGTCTTCGCAAATAGGCGACCCGGTCAGGATTCGCATCAAACCTTCGTCGAAACGATTGTCGAGTTCCCAGGAGTCCAGGAACGGAAAGATCCATCAATGACCAGTAATCAGATAGATGATTTTCCATGGGCGTGCCAGTAAGACAGAAGACGCTTCGAATGTCCAGACGTCGAATAGACCGGGAAATATCAGTCTGGCTGTTACGAAGGTTTTGTGCCTCATCTACAATGGCCGCAGCATAGCTTTGCTTTTTTAGCTCCAAAAGGTCTTTGCTCAGGGTATTGTATGTAGTGAGCAGGATGCCAGAGTCCGGAAAAGGGATCTTTTTTCGGCCGGGACCGTGCCATATTTGCACGGGTAATGTCGGTGTGAATCGTTGGGCTTCCTGGGCCCAGACAGAGAGGGCAGAAACAGGACATACAACAAGCAGCAATCCTGGCTCGCCGGAATCAAAAAGGCGCTGCAAGAATGCCAGGGCCTGGACCGTCTTTCCCAGGCCCATCTCATCAGCCAGAAGACCTCCCACTCCAAGACCATACAATCGTGAAAGGAATTCAAATCCTTCCTTCTGGTAGGGCCTCAGTTTGCCGGTGAAGCCCGAAGATCTGCTTTTCTTGAATTTTCGCTCCTTTAGAGCTCTGGCGCGATGCTTTCTCGAATGAGTCTGGAGTTGTTCACCCAGTTCGCTTTCCAGTGCCATCCATTGCGTTCTGCGAATATCCACTTTTCCCTGAGAATCAATCTTCAACCCCAGATCCAGTAGCATTTCCAGAAGCTCGGGTAGTCCGGTGTCGGGAATGTACATCCAATCGTTTTTGATTTTCGCATAGGACCTGCCTTCTCGGTAAGCTTTAAAGATTCGATCCTGCTCCTGGCGACTAAGACCGGGTAAGTCAATAGAGCCCGAGAACCAATCAATACCGGAAGGCTTTTCGATATCGAACTTCACTTTGGTGGCTGCCCGGAACAGCCGGGGCAGCTCCCGATCAAAATCTATCATGACACCGGACTCAATGAGCGATGGTAGATCCAGAACAAAGAACCGATGCAAGTCCTCTCCGCTCAACCAGAAGGTGCCATCCTGAGCAAGAGAGTCGTTTTGAAGTATTGAGTAGCGATCCTGGAGCTCGCCAAACCTGGAAAACTCCAATTCTGGATTTCTCCATACCAGTCGACCCTCTTCGCCAATGACATGATGAGCTGGCCGAGGATCATCTGCAAGGTCCTTGAAGAACTCGGCATCCAGGGGAATTGAGCCGAATTTTGCATCCGTACGATAAACTGGCCTTTGCACCCGGGCATCCGGCTGTTCTTCTAGATAGTCCGGGCGAAGATCCCTATTTTGGCCGGCATAGACCATGTCCAGGGAACCATGCAACCAGAGGTCCGTGTCTATGCTATAATCCAGAGATATGCGCAGCGCAGGGCCATACTCACAGCATTGAGAAAAGAGTTCCAGGCCCTGCACACCGGCGCTGCGAAGACTATCGAGAGATGCTATTATTTGGCCGGGAGACAGAACAGAGTGTAATCTAGATTCTATTCCAGATTCAATACCACTGTAGTCAAGGAGCCAGAATTTCCTGCTCCTGCTGGAGCCGCCGGCTTCAATGAGAGAATTCTGCCCGGGTTTTAGCCATCGCTCTTCATCGCCTGCAATAACGCAGGGAACCAGAACTCTCCTGGGGTCCTTACGGTTGCTGAATCCGCGAAGCACAGGTTTAGCCTGCAGCGTGCCCTGAAACTCTAGCCTGCGATGATTCAAATCCAGAATCTCCACTGGCTCCGTGGGATGCCAGTTCTGAGCTTCTCTCAGCGGTATCTCGTACGGGAATGCGTAGTGTTTCTGAATCTGCTTCCAGATTGTTCGATGTTCCGGAATCAGTCGCTCTTCTAAAGTAGCATGCGAAACAGCCAGACTGGAAGACAGTTTGAGCTTCTCAGTCTGCTCGTTCAGGCGAAAGGAAAGGGGCAAACTCTTTTTATTCGCCTCGACCGTTCCGGAACGTGTAGAAGCCTTTTGGCGATTTGCTGGAGTATTGGACTGCCTTCGCGAACTCGAACTCGAACTCGAACTCGAAGAAGACCTACTGCTCTCATCTCGCGTTTCCGTTGATCTTTCTAGTCTTGCAACTCTTTCCGTCCTGGCTGGAATGCTGGATCTTGCTGTCTCTGGCGATTTTCGGAGCTCTTCCGATCCTGTGCGAATACCGCCGGCTGGCTTTCCAGGCTTTCGGGAGGAGCCCGTCTTAACCAGCAACATGGCGAAAGCCGCAATATGAACGCAGGGATGCGGTCCGGCACATCCGCAGCTACTGTGCCCTGTGCTCAAATCCAACGAAAGCGCATAGATCTGATCTTCCTGAGCATAGCCCATCCATGTGGTTTGAATTCTTTCCGTAATGCCAATAAGGCCCCGGGCAAGGATTTCTCGGGCTTTTCCTTGAGTCGAAGGCGAAGCATCCGCCAGTATTCGCTGCACTGGCTGAATTTCTGGTTCCTGACTATCCATTGGGCTCCCTGGAGTCCCCGCAGGGAATAGCCCATCCGCTGTAAGGCAAGAGAAATCCGATCAGCCGGACTTACTGACCATGGCGGGGTTGGCGATAAACAATCGATTGAGCATCTTCTCGGTGGCCTTCACGGCTGCGATCATCTGATCGCTGTCTACGCCCACCGTGCGAAAAGCGCTGGCCCCATCTTTGCTCTTCCAGGTAATCACGGTTTCCACCAGAGCATCTGTTTTTCCGCCGGGAGGGATTCGCACTTCATAATCCATAAGTTCAGGCAGTTCCAGCTCAATCTCTTCGGCAATATTTCCCAGTGCCTTCATAAATGCATCATAGCCACCGTCTCCGGATGAGGATGCGCGGTATTCTTTGCCATCCAGCTCCAGAGCGATCTCAGCGCTGGGTGACTGCTGGATCTCGGTCATGATGCGAACATCTGTAATGCGCACAAAGCGGGTCTGGAGTCCGCCAAACAGGTCTTCGATCAAGAATGGCAAATCGTCCGCAGTTACGGTTTCTTTGCGCTCGCCCAGCTCTTTGATTTTTTCCAGCAAGGCCTTCTCTTGTTCCGGAGGCAGCTCAATTCCGAGAGTAGTCAGATTGTTCGCTACACTGGCTTTACCTGCCAGTTTTCCCAGAGCATAGACTCGTTGCCTTCCGAATCGCTCGGGAAGTATAGGGTTCGCGTACAGATTGTTTTTCTTATCTCCGTCCGCATGAATACCTGCTGTCTGAGTAAAGACATCGGTACCTACAATGGGTCGGTTTGAGCTAATTCGCTTTCTGCTAAAGGTCTCCACCAGTCTGGAAGCATCGGTGATGGCTGACTCTCGAATAGAGGTTTCCATTCCCAGCTTATCATGCAATGCTGTAACCACCGCCTCCAGAGGCGAATTCCCGGCTCGTTCGCCCAGACCATTTACAGCAACATGCAAACCTTTTACTCCACTTTGAGCGGCTGCCAGACAATTTGCAGTGGCCAGGCCATAATCATTGTGCCCGTGAAAATCAATGGCCAGCTCTGGATACGCATTCAGCGCATGACCGATGCCCGCTTTCACTTCATCCGGAGACATGATTCCCAGGGTGTCGGGAAACAAGAATCGATGAATGGGCATAGTGCGCAATGCCCGAAGCATCTCCAGCACATAGTCTGGAGAATGGAGAAACCCATTGGACCAGTCTTCCAGATAGACGTTTACAGTGACTCCCTGATCGGCCGCATAGCTGACTGTGCGTTCAATATCTGCCACATGCTCGGAAAGGGTCTTACCCAGTTGAAGTTCACAATGCTTCTTCGAGCCTTTGGTCAGAAGGTTGATCACGGAACCTCCTGCCTGCTGAATCCAGTCCACGCTGGCCCTGTGATCTACAAAACCCAGGATTTCAATTCGCTTATCCAGGTCTTTGGTTTTGGCCCAGTCAAAAATGGACCGAACACTGTCCTGTTCCCCGGCTGATACCCGGGCGCTTGCCACTTCGATGCGATCAACATTGAGTTTTTCCAGCAGGAAACGAGCAATCTGCAGCTTTTCAAACGGAGAGAAGGACACTCCATCCGTTTGCTCTCCATCTCGAAGAGTGGTATCCATGATTTCGATTTTATGCGACATAAAGGGCCTCGCCACAGGTTGCACAGAGAGTTCAGACCATCTTCGCCAGTAGCAGAAACGAATTCTTTACTATAGAAAAACGGTCTTTCTCCAATGTTACATCACTTTTTTGAATCGGCCGCGGAACGAAAGAAGAAAAGAATTGCGTTTTGATTTCCCCGGGGGCAGGAACCGATAATTCCCATGATGCGGAAACGAATCCTAATCTCCCTGCCGGTATTTCTGGTCTGCATAGGCAGCTGGTTTCTGCTCTCCGGAGAGCCCCCGCTCTGGAAAACCCTGAGCGGCTCCAATCGGAATGTACAGACCGGCCATCATCTGGTTCCAATACTCTGCTTTCACGACGTAAATGGGGCGGGACCCTACTCGGTTAGCATTCAGGAATTCCGTAACTATCTGGACATCCTCAAGAAGGAAAACATTCGGGTATGGCCTCTGAAAAAGGTGATGGAACATGCCAGACAGAACAAGCTGATGAAGCAGCCCACCATGGCCATCACCATCGACGATGACTTCGAAAACATTGCACGGGTGGCGGCTCCCATATTGCGAGAGTACGACTACCCGGCTACTTTCTTCGTTTATACGAAGGATATCAATAATCATCCCCGCGGTGGCATGGCCTGGGAGGATCTACACCGGCTCCTGGCCGAAGGCTTTGATGTACAAAACCACTCACATACTCATACAGCCTTTCATGAGCCCAGACCGCATGAAAACCAGGAGCAATTCGCCCGGAGGGTGACTCAGGAAATCATCACCTCAAGGGAGATTCTAGAGGAACACCTACCGGGTCATAAGATATGGGCTTTCGCTTACCCCATGGGCTATTACAGTCCCTACCTGGAATCCCGAGTCCGGGATGCAGGATATGACTTGATTCTTACCGTGGATGCGGCCCCCGTTGATTTAACTGCAAATTTTTCGGGAATAATGGACAGATACACCATTCAAAAGGAATATGTAGATGATCCAATGGCCATGTTCTACAAGCAGATCGCCTATGCGCGGCAGACCTACAAATCCGCCGAGGTGGCGCAGGTAGAAGAAGGGCCCGAACACGGGCTGAAATGAGCGAAGAAACCAAACACATACCAGCAACCTATGATCATTACACAGTAATGGGCGGAGGCCCCATGGGGCTGATGCTGGCCGCTATACTTGCCGAAAACGTGGACCGGGTGCTGCTGTGGTTACCGGAGTCATCCATGGCTCATCAGTGGTCCGGACGCAAGCACATCCGGCTGCTGAATCTTGACTTCGAGATTCCGTCCAACGTAAAGATCGTTTCCGGTTATCGATTATTTCAGCAGGGCTCCCATTTCATCGCATCCGTTGTTCCGGCCCGGCAATTCGAAGAGGTGCATGAGCATGTGATCACTCACATGAATCGCACCAATCAGCATGCTATCGTATCGTTTTCCAAGGGATTTCTTTCTGCAGTAGGCCGCCGCAAATACCAGGTAGCCACCTTCAGTGAATTCCTGCATCGCTCAATGGAGGCGTATCAAATTCAGGGTCATGTAGCCGTGGTAACAGGTCCCAGTTTGCTTGCGGACCTTCATGCAGGAAGGCACTGCTTTTTTGCCGTAGGAAGCAAAGAAGCGGAAATGCAAACCCTGGTAGAAAAGCTCTTCGAAGCGGAACATCTGCACTGGGAACGTAGCAAGGACATGGTAGGTGTGGAACTGGGCGGCATTCTAAAGAACCCTGTGGCCATTATCAGCGGGATGTCCGATTTCCTGCCGGATGCCGGTTCATCCTTCAAGGGTGAGCTTGTGGGCAAAGGCTTCACTGAAATCATGCGTCTGGGCACGGCTCTTGGAGCAAGGCCCGAAACCTTGATGGGACGCGCAGGCTTATCCGATCTCGTGGCCAATGCATTCAGTCCGGACAGCCGCAACCGAAGCTATGGACGAAGATTCATGGAGCGCATTCAGTCCGGTGAAATCGAGCCAGACTTTCTGGAGCGAATTGAGCTATTGCTTTTCCCCGGTCGATTCATTGAACGCGAAGTGCATCAGAGTCGCGAACTGCACGAAGGCGGCTTAACCATCAGCACTGTCCTGGAAATTGCAAAAGAAAAGAGTGTAGAACTACCGCTTTTTCAGACCCTTTTTGATATTCTCTCTCGCCGCCAATCCCCCAATGCATTTGTAGATCAGCTCACCGGTTTGAATACAGATACAGCCATTCCGGTAACCAAGAAGAGGGCACGCCTGGATCTGGTAACCTCCGGAAAAGCTCTGGGACAGGCACTGCAGGAAAGAATCCTGCGCGAAATGTCCGGTACCCGGGGCATGCAGGCTCGCATCAAAAAGCAGTCAGGTCATGTGATTTCATCACTGGAAAAGCGCGTAAAGAAAGCAGAGAGTCGACGATTAAAGAACGATGCAGCCAACTTTCGCGAAGAGCTGGAGCTGTGGAAAGGATTGGCTGCCTCTCCTGAAGAAAGCGAAACCATCCATTTGGATCGAATCGTCGAATTCTATGTTTCCAATATTGCAGATAGCTATGTTCCAGTAATTCGCGGAACATTGATGAACCTTATCGCGCCCTTCCGATTTATTCTTGGAGGATTTCGCAGAGGTTCTGTGGCCCCTGTAATTGGCGGGCCAGTGGCTGAAGTGCGAAGATTGGCCAATTACTATCCTGTGTTCTACGCTCCCACTCATAAGACTCATATCGATTCAGTGGAACTGGCCTACGCCCTGTACTTGAGTCGGCTCCCACTACCGCGATTTGCGGCTGCCAGCATTCTTATGAGCAATCCTCTCTGGGGTAAGTTTCTGAAATCCATGGGAGCCTACTCGGTAGATCGCGAGAATACGCGAAATATTCTTTATCTGGAGACTCTGACGCAGTATTCCATTCTGATGCTGGAAGCTGGTATTCCTGCTCTGGCCTATCCCGAAGGGACACGTAGCAGAAACGGAAACTTCCAACCCATTAAAACAGGACTTCTATCCACTGCTGTGGATGCATTCCGGAGTTCGGGTCAGGAAATCATTGTAGTGCCCATGGCCATTAGCCATAAATGGATACCGGAGGACCTGGAATTCAACAATCTTGTGAACAGTACATCCTTTGCCAGATTTGTGCGAAGACGAAGGAAGGTATTCCTGGACTTTGGCAGACCGATTCTTGTCAGTAATCATATAAAGAGCAGTGATCCCACCGCTGCTGTGTCCGATGCAATTCTGTCTTCCTGGAAGCGGAACTTTCGGGTGCAGCCCCATTTCATTCTTGCCCGACTTCTAACGGAAAACCATGGATCTCTGGACCTGAAGGAAGCAGAGAAGCAAATCGCGCAGTTCATTCAAAGAAATCGACTAAACTACGTAACCACCGACCCGGGCAAGATTCTGAAACGAGGACGAAAAGATCTGAAATCAAGAAAAATGATCCGCGATGATCGTAATAAGATTCTTTCCGTTCAACCGGCCATGCTGGAATACTACGGTCGAATGATTCCTGAATCCGAAAAAAACGTTTGAGATCCTTGCTTCTCTATCTCTTAAGCTGAATCTGGACTTCGTCCATGAAAGGCGTAAGTATTCTTGAAGTCCTTCTCCTGGCCCCCAATCGTCATATAGATGCGATGGAGCTGCTTTACTCTTTTTCAGGGGTACTCTTTTTGCGAGATAACCATGCTATGAAATAATCAGATCGATTGAGGTCTGCTTTCTTCCTGAGCCTGAGTTCAATCAGCTGCAGCCCCGGCCTGTGATGCAGGATTTTGAGAAACCGAACGGGCCCGTTTCCCGAACGCAGAGGGGCCGAGTTTGCATGGGTAGCGAGCAGGCATTTATTAAGGAGAAGAAATGATACCAGAGAGTTATAGAGCTATAGAACTTCGAGAATACACGGAGGATTTACCTTCGTTTCAAGTTGTGCAGAAAAAAAGACCGGAATTAGCGAAGGGGGAGGTCCTGATCAAGATGGCCGCTTCGCCCATAAATCCGTCGGACCTTTCCTTTCTTCGAGGACAATACGGCATCAAAAAGAAACTGCCCTGTGTTCCAGGTTTCGAAGGCTCCGGAACGGTAGTGGCCAGCGGCGGCGGATTCTATGCAAATTATCTGAAAGGAAAGAACGTGGCCTGCTCTGCTTCACCTGCCGGCGAAGGAACCTGGGCAGAATATATGAAGGTGCCTGCACAACTCTGTCTGCCACTGAAGAAGAGTATAGAACTTGAGCAGGGCTCTATGACTATTGTCAATCCTCTTACAGCCTGGAGCCTGATTGAGATCGCCAGAGACCTGGGCGCAAAGGCTATCATGCAAACGGCCGCGGCTGGAGCTCTGGGACAGATGATTCATCGCCTGGCGAAGAAGAAAGGATTAGATGTCATCGACATAGTTCGAAGAGAAGACCAGAAGCAAGCCCTGGAGTCTCAGGGCTTCGAGAATGTCCTCATCAGCGAAGATGCGAAATTCGAAAGAGAGCTCCGAGTTCGAGCAGGAAAACTCAACGCCACGGTGGCGCTGGATGCAGTAGGAGGCGAAATGACCGGAACCCTTGCTGCCTGTATGCCCAATCAATCCCATGTTATCGTATATGGCGGACTGGCCGGCGAAGCCTGCAGCGTACATCCAGGTAGCTTAATTTTCCAGGGACAAACCGTTCATGGATACTGGCTTTCCACTTACCTGTCTCAAAGAAATCCGCTGCAATTGGTAAGACTTTCTGGCAGAGTGCAGAAGCTATTGAATACGGAACTAAAATCTCAGATCCGGGGACGGTACTCGCTGGAAGAAGGCGAAAAGGCTGTGAAAGATTATACCGCTACGATGAGCGGTGGAAAGATTCTGATCACTCCCTGATTATACTTTTCGCTCGCTCCAGGGATTTCGAATCTAGGGAACAGGAAGCTTCAGGCTGCGATTGCCCGGAACATTGATGCTATTGTTGGTCTTTCGGGAAATCATAGCCGCGATAGCATCATGTCCCTGGTGTTTGGCCATGGCTGCAGCATCCCATCCTTCTAGCTGGATTGAGGTATCTGCTCCGCGACGAAGCAGTTCTTCCACAATGTCCCCGTGGCCGTAGTATGCAGCATACATCAGTGCAGTCCATCGCTCCTTGTATCGGGCATTGGGATCGGCCCCCCGGGAAAGCAAATCCAGGGCTTGCCCGGTCTTTCCTTGATAGATCGCCTGAAGGAGTGGTGCGTTCAGCGTGGAATCGATGGGAACCTGCGTATCGGTGTCGGAATCGATGTCTGGATTAATATCTGGATCGGTGTCTGTATTCGCTTCAGAATCGATCTCTTCGGAAGGCTGTTTCAGTACTGCTTCTGGATCGATGAAGATTACAGTGTATTCTACTGATTTGCTCTGACCGTCCAGGACTACGTTTGTGATTCTAATCTCAATCGACACATCCTTATCTGGCCGATTGTAATTGTTCTGGTGAGTGGCTCGTTGCAATCCGGTGGGGTACCAGACCAGCAAGTCTTTGCGCCCCTCTTCCTGTCGCACGGAGACATTTTTTCCATTCAAGATCATCTGTACTTTCGCTTTGGAAAGATCTGCAATCTCGGCGAATGTAGTATAGGACCAGGGATACTGCGAATCCAGGCCAAAGCGATAGGGAACGTACCCCCGAGGAGGCCAGGCAACACTCTTGATGTGCTGAACCGTTTCTTCGGGTCGCCATTCACCAAACACATACAGTGCATGAGCTCGCTTACTGCTTCCGGTACCCAGCACCCTCTGCCTTGGATGCAGAGCCCACTGGCGATGGCCCACTCCGGTAACTCCTGCATCCTGCACATATGCATCTATGGCATCGGGGCCAACACAACCCAGACAGAGATTGGAGGAACCGGCACCTTCCTTTCCTTCCGTGGTATAGCAGGGCCAGTTTACTCCGGGACCATGACTGAGGTCATTCTTCGCCTCCATCATCAATGCGGCAGCCCGAGCTTTGCGATTGTATTCTTCTCCGAAGCTGATGTCAGTGGGTACACCCGCCATTGCGCGATAGTATTTCAGATTCTGCAGGGTTGCCTCATCGTAGGCCTCGCTGTTCTTTCCTACCCTGCATCCGTTTGCGCTACCGGACCACTGGTTCTCGACGATTCCATAGGGAACATAGTTGTCCTTATAGAATTGAGCCACAGAGCGTCTGCCTTCAGGCGCCTGTAAGCTGCGAGAGGAGAAAAACCAGGAAGCGGATGAAATGTCATCAGGGGTTTGGGCTTTGGGCGCCTGACCCAGGGATTGGTCCAGGGAGCGAGCCAGGGCTACGCCCGTGACGGAGGCAGCCAGTAAAACAAGGAAACCCCATGTAAAATGTTTATACCGGGATTTTCTATTTTGATGCATCATTTCTTTAGTTGGACGCCTGGAAAGAGGAAATAAGCCAAAAATCCCGCAAAAACAGGCAATTTTGAGGTGCCTGCTCTATTTTTACTGGACAGTTCATATTATGTCGCATTATTCACCGTTTATGGCAAAGAAAGCAGCGAAGAAATCTGCAAAGAAAACTGCGAAAGCTTCCTCCAACGGTAAGTATTCATTCATTGATGATCTTATGGAGGAGCTTCATGAAATCATCCAGGTAGATAAGAAGGGTTCGGCCAAGATCAAAAAAACCGATCTGAAATCCGCCCTGGAGTCCTCCTTCGAGCGAGCCGGTAAAGCGGCAGCTAGCGGACAAAGAGTTCGCTTCCCTGCAATCGGGGCCCTGGTCCGAAGCGAAGTAAAGGCGCGAAAGGCTGGAAAGCAAATGAACCCTTTCACCGGCGAAGAGATGATGGTAGCTGCGCGTCCCGCAAGCAAGAAACCCCGCTGGTCATTTCCCAAGAGCTTGAAAGAAACCTTCGCAAACAAAAGAAACTGGTAAACTCCCGCGAATCCTTTGTGGGGAGGCTCCCGGAGCCTCCCCTTCTCCTATCAACCTGATCTTTCCTTAATTGTCGTGGTGCCTTTCCAGGCGATAGTATAGCGAAGGCACGACAAAGAGAGTGAGAATGGTGGCTGTGATCAGTCCGCCCACTACAACGGTTGCAAGCGGCCTTTGCACTTCTGCGCCGGTTCCTGTATTGAATGCCATCGGGATAAATCCCAGACCGGCCACCAGTCCTGTCATCAGTACTGGACGAAGTCGGATCAACGTCCCTCGAAAAACCGAATCTAACACCGAATGTCCCTCTCGGCGAAGATCATTAAAGAAATTCACAAGCACAGTTCCGTTCAGAATTGCTATACCCGAAAGGGCGATCATTCCCACCGCAGCGGATACGCTGAAAGGAATATCTCGCAGCCATAGAAGAAGAATCCCCCCGGAAATCGCCATAGGGATACAGCTTAAAACGAGCAATGCCTGCCTCAGGTTTTTGAGGCTTTGATATAGTAGAAGAAAGATGAGAATAAGAGTAAGAGGAATGATAGTCAGTATTCTCAGCCTGGCTCTCTGCAGATTCTTATACTGGCCGGCCCACTCTATCGAAAAATCTTCCGGCAAATCCAGCTCCTTGCGAATTCTTTGATCCGCTTCCTCCACTACAGATTCAATGTCTCGGTCCTGAATATAGATGGCCAGGCTGGAATATCTTCTGGAGTTGATCCGCGAAATTGTAGTGACCTGCTCCATAAGCTGAAGGCTGGCTACATCGGATAGAGGCACCACGCCTCCGTCCGGCAGATCCACCGGCAACCGAGAAGCTCTCTTCATATCGTTGCGATAATCGTCCCGCATCCTGAGAATGATTGGAAAACGTCGGTCCTGTTCGTAGAAGCTTGCGATTTGATACCCGGCCATGGCGATTTCGAAAGCGCTGCCAATGCCGGCCGAATCAATGCCCCAGTAAGTCATGTCCTCCGGCCGCGGACGAAACTCAAGCACGGGACTCTGACGCAGAGCAGTCAGTGCGTCGGCGCTAACTTCCACGACTCCATCTATTTCCCTTAGAATTTCTTCCGATCTCTGAATATAGTCCATCAAACGCTTCAGGTCAGGACCAAAGATGCGTAAAGATAAATCCGCCCGTGAACCTTCCAACATTTCATTGAATCGCATGGCAATCGGCTGTGTGGGAGAATGCTCCTGACCCGGAGATGCTTTCTCGATAGCCTGGCTCATCGCATCAAACAGCTCCGACTTACTGAATCTTCTGCCTTCCTTTCGCTCCGGCCATTCATCGTAATCTTTCTTCAGAATGACAAAAGTATCTGACAGGTGAATACCCATGGGGTCGGTTGCGGACTCTGGTGTTCCGATGCGCGAGAACACCGTATGAACTTCTGGAAATTGCATAATAGCCTTTTCGCTTTTCCGCTGATGTTCCACAGTAGCTTCCATGCTGATGTCTGCATTCCGGGTCAGGCCAATCACAATATCTCTTTCATCGAATTCGGGTAGGAAATTTGCGCCCAGAGTAAAGAACAGAAGTAAAGAGAGAACGAATACCCCGACGCTGCCAGATGCTATGCGATACGGATGTCGAATTCCATACTCCAGCGCAGGCTCAAAAGCATTGCTGATATAGGAGAATAGAGAAAACTTCTGGGGCCCGGGATGCTTGAGAAACAGCAGCGCCAGAGATGGCATCACAAAAAGAGCTATTACAAGGGAGGCCGCCAGAGCCAGAAGCACCGTAATGGCCATGGGGCGAAACATCTTCCCCTCGATTCCTGTTAGCAGCAGAATCGGCACATAAACGATCATGATGATACTCAGCCCTGTAATCACCGGACCGGATACTTCCTTCATCGCTTCTAGAATTACCTGAGCTTTACCTCGTTCCTGAATTGCATCTGGCTCCTCTTCCATCTTGCGTAGAATGTTCTCAATAACTACCACCGAACCATCGACAATCAGACCAAAGTCGATAGCACCCAGACTCATCAGATTCGCGGAAATGCCCATTCTCTCCATGCCCATCAGGGCAGCCAGCATAGACAGGGGAATAGCCAGAGATACAATCAGGGCAGCTCGAAAATTTCCTGCAATGAGCAGAAGAACTACGATGACCAGCACTCCTCCTTCCACCAGGTTTTTGGCCACTGTCTGGATGGTTGCATCCACCAGATAACTGCGCGCATACAGGATCTGAACCTGCACATCCTCCGGCAGATCCAGACTCTGGATTTTCTGCACAGACTCATGCGAAACGGTTCGACTGTTGGCCCCGGTTCGCATGAGGATGGTACCCAGCACCGTCTCTTCTCCATTATGGGTGGCGGATCCAACACGGGGACGGTTTCCTTCAGAGACATTGGCCAGCTCAGAAAGTTTCTCCGGCGCGCCGATTGCATGAATTCGCACCGGGAATCTCTTAATCTCTTCCAGACTCTTAAACCGAGCGTTATTCTTTACGATGATCCGCCGGTCGTCCCGCTCAATGTAGCCGCCTCCCCGGTTCATACCGGATTCTTGAAGCAATTGCACCAGAGCCACCGGCCCGATGCCCTGGGAGATCAGACTTGCAGGATCAAAATTGATGAATATGGCTTTCTGGTAGCCTCCGTTCGAATCTACCTCTGCCACGCCAGGCACTGTCTTGAGAGTGGGACGAATCACCCATTCCTGGATGGTCCTAAGATATCTCAATCGATCCTCAGCCGGTCGATTCGCCAATTCCGTTCCCGGCCTGGCTTCCACTGAATACATTACGACCTCGCCGAGGCCTGTGGTCACGGCTCCCATTTCCGGTTTCAAACCCTCGGGGAGCGTGGCCGATACCGACTGCAATCTCTCTGCGATTAATTGCCGGGCAAAGTAAACATCCATAGAGTCGTCGAAGATAACGTTTACCTGACTTAGGCCATACTTGGTTATACTTCGAATTTCAGTTACATTCTGAATCCCTGCGAGCTCAGCCTCTATTGGATAAGTAACTGTGGTTTCGATTTCTTCCGGGTCCATCGCGCCGGTATGTGTGGCCACCATGACCTGAACACCGGTAATGTCCGGCACTGCATCTACAGGCAGACTTACTGCGCTTCGCAGACCGAGCAATCCCAGGAGGGAGAGTAAAAAAAGTACCCATACCGGGTTTCGCGTAGCTGCTGCAATCCAACGTTGAATCATTTCAATTGCTCCTTTCCGGGTCAAGTATGCGACCTGTTAGAATTTCGATTTCGCCCAGGGCCCGGGCCGCTTGCAGGCGTACATCCAGACTTCGCTGAAAGAGAGCATGATACCGCTCATGTTCACCCCAGAACTCAAAGTAACTGATTCTTCGCCCCATCAAAGCCTGATCAAGAGCGGGGAGAAACCGCTCCGCCTGAACAAGAAAGAGCTTCATTTGCATATATTGCTTTTTCAGAGACTCGTAGTTTTCATAAGCGGCTTTCAGCTGTAGCGAGGCTCGTGACCTCTCGGTATCCAGCTCTACCTTTGCTTTCTCTGCCTGCAGCCTCGCAATATCCGGCGTCTTGCTTTCCGGACCTACAAAAGACAGAGGGAACTGAATGCCAGCCCGCATGTAAGTCTCTCTGCTTCCCGGATAGACAGAAACTGTTGAGCCGGAGTTCACTGTCCGTTCACCGCCATAAAGGAAGATGGAAGGCGAAGGCCATAGTTTTCTGGATTCCAGATCCGATTCTTTCATTCTGGCTTCCCATCGAGCTCTACGTTCCTTTAGCGTAACTCCCTGATTCTCCATGGCTTCTTCAAGCTCCGGCAAGGGCGGAAGCGCCGGCATGGAAACCGAATCGATGCCCTGTAGCTTCAGTGCATCGGTTCTTTCGCCCACCATCAGGGCCAATTCTCGCATCATTTTTCGCTTCAATATGGAAACTTCATCTCTCTCCGATTTAAGAGTCTGAATACCCATGTTTAATGCTACAATGCTATAGTTTCCCAGACGCCGATCAATATAGCTTCCGCCAAACCTGGCCCTGAGCCGGTAAAAGCGACTTAGATGTTCTGTAAGGTGCTCCTCCCACTCTTCCAGCAATGCAGCCTGGAGATACAGATCTCTGGCCCGCGACCTCGCTTCGAGCTGAGTGGAAGTTAGCCGAGCCTCATAAAGTGATTTTTCCGCCGCTTTCTGATCCTGACGAAGACCGCGCTGACCGCCGATTTCAACCTTCTGAGAGATACCCAGTTCCCATCCTTTCACCGGGACTTCTTTCCCATTCACCTGGGCAGAGTAATTCAAATCCAACGCTTCAATGGAGTCCTTGTTTGTTCCCCGGGTAATGGAAGCTTCCAACGATGGAGCTTCGGATATAAGTGATTCGGATTGTTCTGATTCTTTTCTGGCAATTTCCAGATCCGAATTCGCAATACGAACTTCCGGGGAGTTCTCGTATGCACGATTGAGAGCGTCCAGGTAAGAAAGGGATGGAATTTCATCGCTCTTCAGGAAACCGGGAATACCCAGTAACAGAGTCAGGAGAAATGCCCCCTTCAGAGGGCCAGGACTGACCAACCCCTTTTTGATAACTGGAATCAAAGTCGACAAGCGCTGCTTCCCGCTTCTGTTTTCGAAATGCTGCCTGCCCGGATCTGGCTTTATCTGGATCATAGGTAGTATTTAAGACCAATTGAGGAGAAAAAGCAATGGGTCATTTGTCCCGATGGATGCATTCTGACATTCAGGTTACATTACGACGCATCGGCCTGGCGATGGCAGCGATGATATTCGTATTCACCATCTACGATATCTTTCACCATCTTCAGGAAGAGGGTCGAATCACTGCGCACTCCTTGCTGGAAGGCCTTTTCCTGCTGGGTATGACAGTGATTATCCTGGCCATGCGAAATTCTGCGGATCAGGAATTCTCCCGAGCTGCAAGAGAACTAGATCAGACACGCCAGGAGCTGGAGCGATTCCGAATTCAGTACCAGGATGTGTTGCTGGATTATCGCAAAGCCGTACAGGATCAATTTCAGAGATGGGGTTTTACAGAAGGTGAGCAAAAGGTAGCTGAAAAGCTAATCCAGGGATATAGCTTCAAGGAAGCGGCCGCTCAGCTGGGGAAAAAGGAAAAAACCGTCCGAAACCAAAGCCAGGCTCTCTACGATAAGGCCGGGATGACCGGCAGACATGACCTGGCCGCCTTCTTTCTACAGGATATCTTGAATCTGGAAGAGGTTTAGCGCTATTCTATAGGAAACAAAACTCCCGTTCAAATCGTCCGATACTATGACCATGGGAATACCCTCGGACATGCATGACAGAAACCGGTACCTAAGTACTCGCACGCCTCTGTTAAACCGAAGGCTCTACTCTTGTTTCAAAATCAGCCTGCTCGCTCTAACGCTGATTTTGGTTCCGGCAATAAATGTATTTCCCGAAAGTCCGGGCTTCCCGGATCTGCTTGTTCCCGAAGATGGCGAACCGCTTCCCGGCAAGCCAACTCCGGACGGCACATTTTCGCGATCCAGACAAGACTTCATCATTTGCACCGGAAAGGACTTTCAGGGTCCTGCGCCTACAGGAACCTTTTCCACAATTACCTGGCAGGGAAATGCCACTGACGATGTTGGGCGATTCAATAACGAAACGATAGAGGAGCTTCTCCAGGACCTGTCGAATCAAAAGAATCGCGAGATTGCTTTGCAACGATTTGAAGTAGGCCTGAAGGCTGACCCTCAGTTCTATCCATTTTTGTATAATTCGGCCAGGCTTAATCTACTGCTTCGAAACTTTGAAGAAGCCATTCGGCTCTTCCAGCGCGCTTCCGGTCTCATTCCCCGAGACCCTGGTCCCAACATGAATATCGCCCGGGCCTGCGAAGAGCTGCAAGACCATCGCTGCGTAATGCACTATTACCGAAAGGCCCATGAACTTGCCCCCCTCAGGCCGGATGCTCTATTCGCACTGGGCGTCTACTCCCTGGAAACAGATCGCAAGCCGCAGGCCCGAATCTATTTGAAAGAGGGATTGAACCAATTTCCAGATGATTCGCGTATGAAAATAGGGATGGCAAGGCTCTATTTGTCATCGGGAGATAAGCTGAGAGCTCGAGTGCTACTGGAAAGTATACCCACTGAGACTCTGACCGGCGATCGTCGCAAAGATTATGACCTTTCGCTTCATTATTACCTGGCCGATATTTACAGAGAATCCCGAGATTATGGAAGAGCATTGAACCAAATCAATATTCTTCTTGAGAATCCCGGCGATCCATTCTTTCTGGAAAATAATCGATCGAAGCTTGAAAAAGAAAAAGAAGTACTGGAACGACTGGCGAAGGCACAGTCCGTTTCTGATTAGAGATCCCCGCTATGAATTCTGTCCAACCAAAAAGTCAATCATCATTACACGC
Organism: Leptospiraceae bacterium; assembly: GCA_002717505.1. Taxonomy (GTDB): domain Bacteria; phylum Spirochaetota; class Leptospiria; order Leptospirales; family Leptonemataceae; genus UBA3465. The sequence continues at coordinate 193,321 of PBEB01000022.1, read as the reverse complement.
AAGGGTGCTACTCTTTGTAGTATTTCTTCTGCCAGCCGGACTTCTGGCAGACACCGTGCTATTGCGAAATGGAACCCGGATAAACGGTCGAATCATTCAACAAAACCAGGCCAGTGTGATTATCGTTTCCGGGAATCGTCGGCAAGTCATATCCAAAACTCAGATTGCGAGAATCCTCTATAATAACAATTACGGAAACGACGAAGTCGATAAGCAAAAAGAAGAAGAGGAACGACGTAAGAGGCTGGAAGAACAGCGTAAACGAGAAGAAGCAGAAAGGCAACGTAGAGCAGAAGAACAAAAGAGACAGGAAGAACAACGGAAAAAAGAAGAGGAGAGGCGCCAGCAGGAAATCCTGAATCAGATCGAAGAAGAGAAAGCTCGAGAAGAAGAAAGAAAAGAGCAGGAGCGTAAGGAGCAGGAAGAAAAGGAAAATCGAGAAAACGAGCAACCTGAAACAACTCCAGAAACGGATCCCACATCCCAGCAGGAGCCTGGATTCTTCGATAGTGATCTATTAAGGACTCTGATCGGCGAAGAGGTCAATCGTCACGAAATCAGATTTCGCCTTGAGGGCGGAGGAGCCAGGATTCGTCCCATGTTCGTTCCATTCGTCGATGAGTACAACGGGCTTCGAGGGCCTTTAAGCAATAAGACCATCTCATCTTCACCTGCGAGCTATGTAGACGGTGCATCCTACGGCGGCGAAATCGAGTACCTGTTTGATAGATTTCTGGTCCGATTATCATCACGAAGACTGGAAGCGGCCTACAATCGCGCAAACTATGAACTGGGTACTACCACAGATATTCTGACGGGTCTGCCTACTGACTCATTCGTTCTGGACCTGGATTATGCCCGTGAATTGAGCCGGACAGAGCATTCCATTGGCCTGGGATTTACTGCCTATTCCAACGAATTTCTGGAGGTACGTCCGGTTGTAGATTATATGGGTCAGTTTACGGAATCCAATAACGATGGTAGCGTCTTTGGCTTCCAGACATCGGCTTTGAACTACTTTGGCACCCAGACTACAAAGAATCGGATGTGGATGCGCGGTGTCCGAGGCACTCTAGAAGTACTCTATTCCTTCCAATTGTTCGGACAGGCTCTTCAATGGAAGATCAGCGGCGGTGTAGTCCAGTTGCAGGGTTCCGCCATCTCCGATAACCGAGGGAACTTCTTCGATTCCGGAGGAAGCTATACCGGACAAAGATCGTTTCGCCTGGATCCCAAGGTCTTCTATGAAGGGACCGCCTATGATTCTACGCTGTACTATAGCTTCATGCCCGATCTGAGATTCTATTTGGGCATAGCCGGGCAGAACGGACTGGCCACAGTGACCGAGCCAAACATTGCGCAGAATTTCGACGGACTGAGCCCGCTGGAGGCCTACCTGCAGATCCAGCAAGTGAACGATGCTCTCAAGCTGGGAGGCCTGCGGGATCACCATGTTCGACTGAGCTTCGGGGCCGAATACAGACTGGGACTATAGGCAATTTCGTGAAGTGCTAAGTGGCAAATGGATGCCAGTAACCTCCTCCACTCAGTGCCTTGCAAGGCTAAGGATTGCGATGGAGACATGTTCGGAAATGGGTCTGAGGCGAGCCCTGCTTCGTTCTCCGGGGTCGAACGGCTGTGGACACCAAAACCTTTGTTAGAATCGAAGCTCCAGAAACAGTGGTTTTCAGTCCCAGGTTCAATGCCCTTGCTCTCTTTTTCGGTCCTTTCCTTTGACCCGGGCTGATCTCTAATCCTGTTCTTCAGATTCCAGTAGTTTGCGAATCTCCGTAGAAAGAGGCCTGCCATTGATGGCATCCTTCAGACGAACGGAAAGTAGTTCGCATTTCTCAGCCATGGCCGGATCCCCGTAATTCCGATAATTCTCCGCTTTCTCTCGAAAAAGGATAGCTCCCATGGCCAGCTGATCCGGATTCCCTCCATCTGCAGCTGATAAAACGGCCAGGGTGCCTTCCGGACCCAGGCTTTCCAGCAACGGGGAGTCATATCCCAGGAACTGTCTAAAAGAACGTTCCAATTCCAGAAACACAGCCTCCGGGTCATTCCGATCCTTCAGACCTGTAAGCCGCGCAAGAAATACGGCAAACTCCTGAATCAACCGCAGAATATAATCCCTGTGGAACATGCCAGGACAGCCTGAAGCAATGCAATACCGGGTAAAGTGCTTAATCCAAAGGATTTGACTCAGGAGCCGGACACCGGAAGCTGTCCAGGCCCCGGATCGGAGGGGCATTTGTCCACGGTTAGTGGAATGAAAGAGGCCTTCGGGCCCGGTATTATATCATGCGCTGAATGCCCGAGCAACAGCGCCAGGAGAAAATAAAAGGCTATGAAGGATTTTAAGACAGTAACGGTCCTGGGTGCAAACGGAACCATGGGTGCCAACAGTGCAGCCATTGTAGCTGCCTTCGGCGGTGCGAAGGTGTATATGCTGGCCCGAACCCTGGATAAGGCAAAAGAAGGAGTTCAGACAGCAGTGGCTTCCGTGCGATCCGGAGTATTCGCGGATAATCTAATTCCCGGCACTTACGATGACGATCTGGAAAAGGCTGTTTCTGAATCGGATTGGGTATTCGAGCTGGTAGCCGAAAGCTACGAAGTGAAAGAGCCGCTAATGAAGCGAATCTCTGCGGCCAGAAAGCCCGGAACTCTAGTCTCTACTGTAAGCTCCGGTCTTTCCATCGAACGACTGGCTTCCCACCTGGACGAAGATGGACAGAAATACTACTACGGTACTCACTTTTTCAATCCTCCGTACAAGCTGGTGCTTTGCGAATTGATCGTACATCCAAAAAATGACCCTGCCTATACGAAAGAGTTGTCCGATTACCTGGAAAACAAACTGCATCGCCATGTAATCATTGCCAATGACCGACCGGGTTTCGCAGGGAACAGAATTGGCTTCCAGTTCATGAACGAAGCAGCCATCTATGCTGAAAAACTGGCCGATAAAGGCGGCATACACCTGGTGGATCAGCTATTGTCCGGCTACACTGGACGTGCCATGGCTCCTCTGGCCACAGCAGATCTGGTTGGTCTGGATGTTCATAAAGCTATCGTAGATAACATTTACGAGAACACCAAAGATGCGGCTCATGACACCTTCAAAATGCCGGATTACCTGCAGAAGCTCATCGATCAGGGAGCCCTGGGGAATAAGAAAGGCAAAGGCCTTTATATGCGCGAAAAGACTCCAGAAGGAAAGAGCGTAAAAAAGGTTTATAATATCAAGACCGGAAATTACGAAGATCTACCCAAGCTGGACCTGTCCTTTAAGAAAAAGGCAGCATCGCTGATTCATGAGTCTCAGTACTTTCACTTCGCAGATTTTCTCAAGAACGAAAAAGGCGAAGAAGCAGAACTGGTTCGCCGATTCATCGCTCGCTACATCTCTTACTCTTACTCCCTGATTCCGGATGTAACCGACCAGGACGGAGTAGACGGGGCTATGGGATTCGGCTTTAACTGGGTTCCACCATCCGCATGGGTTGATTTGCTGGGTGGCGTGGATGAAACCAAAAAATTCATCGATGCTGCTGGAATTCCTGTTCCCGATTATCTGGGCAAGATCTCTGGTTCTCCTGTTTATAAGCTTCAGAGCAAACTGGATTACCGTCAGCTATTTCGGGGCTCTTGATCAGATATTCCAGCCTCTAGATTCAAGCAATCGGGCTTCGCAAATGCCCGAATGCGAAAAGGCAAAAAGGTCCGGTTTCTACCGGGCCTTTTTTTTGCTCCTGTTGTGTAAGCTGGCCGCCTCTGGATTGAATAGAGTTTTTTTGTTGACCTTTATGCGAAAGTGCATCTAATTCTTTTCAGGTCTCAGGACCTTCCTATGCGCAACTAAACCTACCATAATCTCACTTTAAGAGCATGGTTGCGGGTCTTCCCGCCCCGGAGGTTTAGTATGCATTTCTTCAATCTAAATTCAGATGAATTAGGCGCGCCCCCCGAACTTTTCAGCGGACTGGAGCTGTCTCTGTCGGGTAATCTAATGGCGCTCACCGGCCCGAACGGTGGCGGTAAATCGACGCTATTGCGAATTCTATATCAGCGATGTCTGGAAGCGGGCGTGGATGTAACCTATGGAGTCCAACATCCAGATCCTGTCCCATTGAGCCAGGGCCAGGGGCAAAGCCTTCGCTGGCTTGAATGGATGGATCGCGGCGTTCAAGCAGACTCCGTTCTGTTGCTGGATGAGCCCTTTCGTCACCTGGATGCAGACTTTCGTTTCAAAGCCTTGAAATTTCTGAAAGAATTTCCCGGCTTCAAGCTCATCGTCAGTCATGATATGGATTTTCTCTATGAAGTCGATGAGATCCTACATCTACAGGAAGGCACACTTCTACGCTATGGAGGCAACTATGCGCATTATCTGAATGTAAGAAGGCAGCATGCGGAAGCCAGAGAGAAACGTATAGCCAACCTGAACTCTACGCTTCATAGAGCCGAAAAGGCCGGGCGCGAAATCCAGCACCGCCAGGCACATAGAACCAGAAAGGCCCAGCGGGATAACCTGACCCAGAATATTCCCCGGTCCTTGATTAATAGACAGAAAAATCGGGCGGAGAAAACAGAAGCCCGCCTGAACAAGCAGTCGCATACAAAGCAGATGCGAAACCAGGAAATTCGTGACGGAGCGAGCAAGGAGCTTCGCTCCTTGAATGACAGTACCGGTGGAATTGTGAATATCCCGGCCCGCTCAAGCAGCAAGGATGCCCTGGTTCTTCGAGACTTTTATTTTCTGGGGTCCGGAAAAGGCAGGCCCGGGATAGAAGCCAGGGCCGTAGAATCGGTCGAGAGAAATACCATTTCAATTTCCATTGCTGCCGGAGAAAGACTCTGGGTTCAGGGGCCGAACGGCTGTGGTAAGTCTACCTTCCTACAAACGATCCTGGGTAGGAAAGAAGCATCAGGAATCTGCCGACCGGGAGGACCGGTGTTCTGGATGCCCCAGGGCCTGGAGTTTTTTGACTCGGAAAATTCCCTGGAAGACAGCTTTTTTGACCTATGGACCATGGCATTGCCACTGGAAGCTGTGCGGAATGATGCGAAAGCGCGTTGGAGAACCCTGCTGGGTTTCTCCGGCATTCGAGGCCAGGCGATTCGCAGACCAATGCGCACACTCAGTGGAGGCGAGCGAATGAGGGTCTTGCTGACTATCGCTGCATTGGCTGAGCCTGCACTACTGATTCTGGATGAGCCGGAGCAGAACCTGGATCTGCATGCAAAGGAAAATCTGATCTGCTCCTTAAATGCATATTCAGGAGCCATCCTTTTTGTCAGCCACGATGCCGGTTTTGCGACAAGCCTGAGGCCCAATACTGTCTTGAATCTGCCCGAGTCTGAAATTGTTCCTTTGCGGGATGAATCGGAATCCTGAGCGGTAGGACTGGTTTTCCGGCTCTCTTATTCGGTCTTTCTGAACTGACCGGGTGAGAGGCCGGATACACGGCGGAACGCTTCATAAAAAGATGAATTTGAATTAAATCCAGACTCGTAACCCACTGCGCTGACAGAAAGGTCCCGACGCTCCTTCAGTAATTGCATGGCATGGCGGACCCTGTGCCCATTCAGAAAGGAGTAGAAGCTCTTTCCAAATCTGGTATTCAGAAGCTCCGACAATTGGTGGTGACTGATATCCAGCCTCTGAGCTAGATCGGGCATACTCAGAGATTCATCTTTGAACAACTCTTCCAACTCCATAAGATCGTTCAATTGGCTTTCCAGAGACTCCAGGGACAATCCATGCAAATGCGAATGAATGTATCGTCGGCCCTCGGCTTCATCTCGAATTATAGACAGAAACTCCGGATACCGGCTTCCCAGGAGAAACAATGCAGCCAGCAGAAAACTCACCATCACGTTCAGGGCATCGCCCGGCGAAAGGACTTCAACAACGCTCAAGAAAAGAGTCAGTAGCAATACCAGACCAAGGGAACGCACTACTTCCGGAGGTAATGATCCCGGGTTCTTCCAGAGAGCAAAAACTCTCACTACACAGATCAAACCGTAAATGGCCATGGAAACCGCGGAGGCATAGGCAAGAGTGAGCGGAACCGGCATAAACAGATATGCATCGGAAGACAACCGATGACCAAACAATGCTAAATGGACAATGAATGCTACCGCTGCCAGCGAGCCGGGAGCCAGATGGATCCAGAATCGACCGGTGGGCTGGGCCAGGGTCTCCTGAAGATAGCGGTACAAGAATGGTCCGGTCCAGAAGTAGGACACCACTGCCAGATGATGACTGGCACGAGCCACAGATTCCAAACTATTGCCGGCCAGCCAGGCGTACAATCCCCCCAGGAATTGCCAGGTTCCCACCGATAGAAGCAACCAGATGGGTGTCCATCGGCCCGGCTCTCGGTTCCTCCTGAGCATCAGTCCTGCGGCCATCAGAAAGGATAGCAATCCACCGAATAGAATAAGGGCGCCTGTGAAATCCACCTGACTCCTGAGTTTCCCGGGGATCAAAAAAAGTTTCCGGATTGATCCAGCCGGATGACATCTAATTGAGAATGAGATTTAATCCAATGTAGATTCGGTCCCTGTGGGGGCCAGCGGAATCGTCTACAGGGATGAAATCAGAAACCGTTCGAAAGATTCATAAATGGCATGTCTGGACCGGACTACTTTCCGGATTGAACATCTTCATACTCAGTATTACCGGCAGCATCCTGGTTTTTGTGCATGAGCTGCATGAGGCCATCGGTCCAGAGATGCCGCTTGTCATCGAGACAGATGATCCTGCATCCCTCAGATCCGCCGAAGTATCTCCCATCCTTCAGGAGATTAATTCAAGACATTCAGGTTATCGTCCGGCTTTCCTGGGAATTCCCACCCCCGCCGAACATGCGGAAGATCCGGAACACTTTGCATTCTTTTTTGAGCTCCAAAGAGTACCTTCCGAGGGGAATCCAGAGGAACGAGCGGAGAATGGGCCAGATCATTTAGAATTCTTCTTTGATCCTGGCACAGGTCAGTACGCCGGCGAAGGCGAAGAGATAGATATTCCGGAGTGGATCTGGTACCTACATGCGAACCTATTCGCGGGAACGATGGGCCAAATTTTCCTTGGGTTCATCGCGGTAGCTTTCTTCATTTCCACCGTCACGGGCCTGATCATATACGGCCCCTTCATGAAAGGCCTCTTATTCGGGATGATCCGAATGAACGTGCCAATTCGTCTCTGGATGGCGGATCTGCATAAGCTCATCGGTATCGCCACTCTCGTATTCAACCTGTTGATGGCGGGCACTGGCCTGCTATTAACACTGGGTCAATTTCTGGTCAATGTCTACAGCTACACAGTAATTAGTTCCCTGGAACCTCCCCAATCCACGGACGGCCCCCGGGTTTCCGTAGAACGAATTCTCGATGTGTCCAGCGATGCACTTCCTGGGACTGTTCGCTGGATCTACTTTCCGGGTCAGCTCCAGGGGGAACATCATTACGCCGCTATCGCATACGAAGCAGGATATTTCTTTTCGCGGCTCCCGCACGTGGCGCTCATTGACGCCTATTCAGGAAAACTTTCCCGGGTAGTGGATATCCCCTGGTTTATAGAAGCGGTGTATGTTTCGCAGCCCCTGCACTTCGGGGACTTCGGAGGACTAGCACTGCGAATCGTCTATTCCGTTCTGGGTCTTTCCTCCGGGACCCTTGCAATAACCGGTTTCATTTTGTATCTGCGTCGACGCGGCCGTGGAAGGGATCCGCGATCTTCAAAGAAGCAGCCGACAATTGGCACTGGCGCAAATACTGGCGACCCTTCTACGGAAACCCGGGCCCCTTCCCTGAAACCGAGAGATTAATTGGATTATGATAAAGCAATTCGCATCATACCTTATGAATGGATCCAGCCCCGATTCTGTTTCGCATTCTGGTCATCGGCGTAGCCTGGGACTCTATGTCGTGCCTTCTATCCTGGCACTATCCTTTCTAGCAGCTTTAGTCCTTCTGATATTTCATTCTGGCCCCGGAAGCCTGAGCTACGTCCTCGGCCATGCACTGGCGGCCATAACTCCAGCAATACTGTTCTACTATTTATTTCGCGGAGTATCGCAAAAACGCCATTCCGCAGAAGCCCAACAAGCAAGCGCTCATAGCGAGGAGATAAATGAAAAATAGGATTAAATGGTTCCGGATCCACTGGAGATTATCGTATATATTCGCATTCTTGATGGTGACATCCCTGGTCAACCCTCTGGTTGCTGAGGATGATGAAATTGTCATCGAAGCAGAACCGGAGGATGATGGACGATACATACGAAATAAAGCTCCCGGCGTACTGAAATCAGATGTTGATATTATGGATGATCCGCATTCTGTGCAGGTCGTCCCCGAAAAGGTGTTTCGAGATCAACAGGTCACAAATCTTCGGGACGCTTCTCGAAACGTAAGTAACGTAACAGAGAAATTTCCCGGTGCAAACATAAGGGATTCCATTTCCATACGGGGATTTCAGCTCACGAATCTGCTGATCGATGGGCAGCCTAATATCACCACTGTCGTGGGTTTCGCGCCCCGGGAGATGGCCCAGTTTAGCAGGATAGAGGTTCTGAAAGGGCCGGCCTCTGTGACTTTCGGCGCAGTAGAACCGGGCGGAGTTCTTAACCTTGTCACAAAAAAGCCTCAAGGCGAGGCAGCGTACGAGCTGGAACTGAGCCATGGCCGATGGAACAATTACAACGCCATAGCAGATTTCACAGGACCCTTAAACGAAGACCGGACTCTGCTCTATCGAACCATCGCAGTGTATCGATCCTCTGAGAGCTTTCGCGATGAAGTGCAATCGGACCGAGTTTTCTTTGCTCCTGCCATCACATGGCTGGTCACTCCATCATCGACGCTTACATTCTATGCACATTACCAGGAGGATAATGCAGTTAATGACTGGGGAGTTCCATCCATTAAGGATCCATACACGGCCGCAGCCAGGGACACCTACAATGCAGTGACTCCTGCCATCATGCAACAGCTGTATCCGGCCAAAGAGCTGTTTCCCCATGAGTACACAGTGGACCCGATGATCAATAGCAAGACCTATTTCGGAAACAAGAATGATAACCTGAATGAACAGAATCAGGGAAGTTTCGGATATAACTGGGAAACCGATTTCGGGAACTGGCTATTGCAGCATCGCACGCGGGGGGAATCGGCTTCGGTCACGGAAGGCATCTTCTATAACAACGGTATCCAGGCAGACAATCGCACTACGGACCGTGCTTTCGCCGATCGAGCCTATTACATGGGCAGCTACAATACCCAGGTCAGCCTTAGCGGAAAATTCAAAAGCGGAGATATTACCCACCGACCTCACTTTGGACTGGACCTGGCTCATGCCTATTACCGAGCCCATGTAGCGGACAATTTATTGGATGCAGGTAGCCGAGACATTTATCTGAGTCCGGCGGAGCGTGCAGCAGTAAATCAGGAGGGTCTTGAGAAGATCCTCTACCTTCAATACTTCGATCCTCCGGCGGACCCTACGAGTCTGGCCTCCCCCCTGCCGGTAGAGCAGACACTGAGGGCGAACTACGGCGGAGCGTATGGACGCTATCAAGTGTCCTTCGGTGATTTTCTGCATATCAGCGCCGGACTGCGCTATGATCATGTAGCTGCAACGATTCACGATGAGAATTACAAATACAGAGAGATGCTCTTTTTCATCCCATCCATCGCCAGCACGCTCTATACGAATCCTGAAGAAACCGAAATCAAAGGTGATTTCCTGAGTCCGCAGGCTGGAATTCTAATCAGACCATGGAAGTTTCTATCCTTCTTCGTCAGTGCCTCTGAGTCCTATAATCATGATTTTACTACAATCATCGGCAGCAAATTGGTTCCCAGGCCCATTCGCTCGGTTGGATACGAAGGCGGCTTCAAGCTCCAGCTTTTCGGTGAAGACTTGATTGCTACCGTTACTGGGTTTGAAATTACAAAAACCAATGTAGTCATCCAGGATCCTTTCAACGTTGGGCAACTCATTCAGTCCGGCGAGCATGTCCATAGAGGAGCAGAGATTGACATTCTGGCTACCCCTGTGGCCGGCCTGAACCTCATCGCATCCTATGGCTACATCGATGCGAAGATTACCCGCGACGACACAATTGATCCAACCACCGGTCAGAAACTTCTGGAGGGGAATCGTCCGGGGCTCGTGCCAGAGTTTAATGGAAACGCCTGGATAGTATATGAGTTTCAATCCGGTTCGCTGCAGGGTCTGGGTCTGGGTGGAGGAGTTTATCATGTATCTTCCAGATATGCGCAGGAAGCCAATGAACTGGTTTTGCCAGAGTATACGATTGGTAGCGCGCTGCTGTATTATCGCATGGAACAGGGTAAACTTTCATTGACTATGAAGAACGTCACAAACCGTCGATACTACGAATCGGCAAACTCCAGGAATGGCATTATCGAAGGTCGACCTTTCGAAGCGATAGTGTCATTGAAACTCAATTTTTGAGTATGGGCCTGCGATCTTGACTGATCATCTGAACCTCAGGCTGTTTTTAGGCTTATCTCTGGCAATTCACTCAGTCTTCCTGTTCCCGCTGATCCAGAAACCGTCGGAGGAGCGGGACATGGAGGTTTCAAGTCAGGCCTCCCCTACACCGAGCTTCCGCGTCTCAACGACGAATGCGGAACCTGAAATCCAGGATGCAGGAAAGGGCCCCCCGGCCGATGGCGGAGGCAATCCGGTTTCCACCAGCAGATTCAGTTCCGATGTGCTGAGACAGGAGGTTATCTCGGTCTGGAACCATATCGTCTACCCACGTATGGCCCGAAAAATGGGCTGGGAAGGAGTTGTTACGGTTCAGTCTCGCATCGCGCCGGATGGCACCGTTCTGGAAGCCAGTGTCATTCGAAGCTCCGGTTACGGAGTCCTTGATGAAGCGGCCCTCTCAGGGGTCAGAAGCCATCGCTTTCGCCCGGGCGAGGGAACGGAGCAGGTTTCTTTGAACTTTCGCTTCCGACTGAAGAATAAGGAGAACGAATGAACGAATTACTAAACCTACCCGCATGGCTTGTACCCGGTCTCATCGTACTGGCCTCAATCCTCGCCGCAGGAATCATTATGGAACGCGCTTTTAAGCTCTTAGTCCAGCTCAAGCCGCTTGAAGAGGAAGAGCTTTCGCATTTTCAGGAATTGCTGCAGGCTGATTCCTACGTTCCAGCATACGAGTTCAGCGAGGCACGGAGCAAATCACACCCCGGTTTCTCGCAGATCCTGCCTGCTCTGGAACGGATTGAGTCAGACCCAACGGGGGATTCTGAGTACGAAATGGCATTGGAACTGAGTCAGCACATCGCAGCCCGTCAGCTAAAGCGTTATCTGCCTACTCTGGGAACGATCAGCACTATTTCCCCCCTTCTGGGCTTACTGGGCACGGTCACAGGTATGATTAAATCGTTCCAGGCCTTTGCCGAGACAAACGTGCAAAGCAATCAATTAATGGGAGGCATTGACGAAGCCCTGATCACAACGTCGATGGGGCTCATTGTAGCCATTCCATCCTTGATCGCATACAATCACTTCGTCAGCAGGGCCAATGCATACTTTGAAGAGGCAAATCTTCTCTCCGATTTGCTGAAACAAACAATATCAGAGAAGAGACAGAAAGGCGAGCAACAACATGCAAAAGCCATTACTTGAAACCAAATCCGCCATTGATCTGGCAGCCATGGTAGATGTGATTTTTCTGCTCCTTGCTTACTTTTTGCTGAATTCAACGCTGGGCAAGCAACCGTCAATTCAGGTGAACCTCCCTCAGTCAGAAACGGCCCAGCACCAGGGGGAAAACACACTGGACATCTTTGTAGAGAAATCCGGGCAGTTCCGCCTCGGAGAAGAAACGCTGAGCCTGGAGCAAATTGAGAAGAAGCTTGCCCTGGAGCTAGAAAAGAACAGCGAACGCGAAGTGCGTATATTGGGAGATTCCGAAGCTCCCTATAGTAGCGTGATAGCGGCCATGGACCTGGTTCGCAGGCAGGGAAGAGTGAACTTTAGTCTTGCTACGTCAGCGAAGTAGCACAAGTTACTGAGTCAGTCCGCGGTCGGGTTGAGCAATTGAATTCCGACTCGTAAGCCAATACGCTGAACGCAAGACCTATGCATACAAAAGGCTACAAGCATAAAGGACTGATAAACTCATGCATTCCCGCGAATAACCCTACCATGAGCTAACCCGGTTTGAGCCTGACCGTTATCCAGAATCTGGCGACCATTCATGAATACTGTTTTGATGCCCGCCGGTCTATTATTTGTGACTTCTCTCGTATTCCGATCCGATATATTCGCCCAATCAAAGATTGTAATATCTGCAAAATGACCCTCTTTCAGAAATCCCCGTCGAGGAAGTTGAAACCGCTCCGCCACAGCGCCGGTCATTTTCGAAACGCAGGCCTCCAGAGTCATGAGATCAAAGTCCCGGGCAAATTGGAGAAACCTCGGATAGCAACCAAAGGAGGCCGGGTTTTGCGCACCTTCATCATATACCAGAGCATCGGTCATATATAGAGCAGCTGGATGTTTCATCAGCTTTTTGATGTTTTCCTGACTGCTATATCTGTGATTCAGAACCACGGCTCGGCCTTCGCTTTTCTCTGTGACATCCAGGAAATTGTCGAACTGGCTAAGACCTCTGGCATCTGCAATATCTTTGAGAAACATTCCATTGTACTGCTCTAGAGCAGGATGTTTGGTATTCAACACCTGTACATTTTCGTATCCGAATCCGAGTAATGCGACAATCAATTCCAGTTCAGCTCGAAGGCGAAGCAGAGCCCAGCTATCGCGATATACATCCGGAACCCGTGCCAGAAACCATTCCGGATAAAGTACGTTGATCACTGAAAATCCACAATGGTAGGAGTAGGTATCAAACATCAAATCCAGCCCGGAGGCAATACCCTGGTCCACCAGGCTGAGAGCTTCATCACATGTATCCCATGTTGATGAGCCTACGAATATCAAGTGCGAAAGCTGCATTCGCACATCTGTATCCTTCGCAATTTTCAGCATATCATCTATGGCAAGAAGATTATGCGGCCGGCCAAAGGGTTTCAAAGGATAGGTACCGGAAATGGTGGAGTAGGCCTTCATGTGACTGCTTACAATACGATCCTTTGCGGCTACGGAACGGGCGACCAGCGAGAGCTCATCCAGAGGAGTGAATACACCGGGCTCGTATTGAAGGCCAAAAGAAACGCCCAGGGACCCTTCATCCATGGCTTGTTCAAGAAGGTAGATTAGACGACGTTTCTTGTCAGATGTTAATGGCTCAGCATTAAATCCATGAATGCTGGTTCGCGTGGTGCCATGACCGGCCATGGCCGCTACGTTGTGGGTTAATGCCGTGCGCGAGAGATGATTAAAATACTGGTCATAGGATGTCCAGGCTTCGGCTGATTTGCCGGCGAGCCCCTTTTCCAGCAAATCCTGATGTCCGCCATCCGGATCGATGGCCGCAATACCATGACCGCAGTTGCCCACAATAATGGTGGTGATACCCTGCTCAGTAAACGGTAGCTTCAGGTTCTCTCTTCCATTCTCGGCGATAATCTCATCCATATGGGAATGAGGATCTATAAAGCCCGGAGCAACCACCAAACCGGAGCAATTCATGGTCCTTCCGTTAAACTGAATATCATCCCTGGTAACAAGTTCCACTTTGTCCCCACGAATCATCAGATCTCCAACGAACCCTGTCTTTCCGCTACCATCTACGATGTAGCCGTCCTTGAGCAGAGTCCTATCGGCGGCCCCTGCTACCCTTCGAACGCTCCGAGGCCCCTTCGGTCGAAATATCGCAGGATCAATATTTCGTTTGGCCGGAATGGATCCCAGACCGGAGTCTTCGCTTTTAAGAAACTGATAGGATACTCCTGCTGCCGCCATACCACCGAGGGCTGCAAGAAGCTTCTTGCGACTGATTAATCCTGATTTTTTCGATTCCATGGTACATCGATTTCGCATCCGGCACAATAGTCTGTCAACTCATCGTGCGAAGGCGTTAAGCAAATCCAGGAAAATAATGAAAATCTTGCATTCTGGAAGACGCTGCTACAATGCAACCATGAAAGTGGCATTCTTCAGTACGCGAACGTACGACCGGCAGTTCTTTAACCGCATAAATGTGGATTACAACCACGACATTACCTTTCTGGAGGCCCCGCTTTCCGGTCTCACAGCAAGCCTGGCACGGGGATTTGATGCAGTGTGCGTATTCGTTAACGATCATGTAGACCAGGAGACAATTCAAGCCCTGGCATCCGGAGGAGTGAAGGTCATCGCATTGCGATGCGCAGGATTCAACAATGTGGACCTGAAAAGCGCCACCGAACAGAATATGAAGGTAGTAAGGGTCCCCGCCTATTCTCCTCATGCAGTGGCAGAACATGCGGTGGCGCTGATTTTAACGCTTAATCGGAAGACCCACAAGGCTTATAATCGCGTCCGCGAAGGGAACTTTGCTCTAGATGGGCTTGTAGGATTTGATCTCTATCAGCGCATTGTTGGAGTCATTGGTATGGGCCGTATTGGCGCTGTCTTCGCAGAGATTATGACGGGCTTTGGTTGCCGAGTTCTAGCCTATGATCCTCTTCAGATAGACCAGGATTCGAAATCGGCGAACCCACGGATCGAATTCTGTGAATTGAATCGCATCTATGAGCAATCTGATATTATATCATTGCATTGCCCTTTGACCCCGGAAAGCAAGCACATGATCAATGAAGAGGTGATTCTCAAGATGAAACCAGGGGTGGTTTTAATCAACACGAGCCGTGGGCCTATAATCGACACTCCGGCCGTAATACGGGGCTTGAAACAGGGAATCATTGGAGCTCTGGGAATTGATGTCTATGAGCAAGAAGAAGAGCTTTTCTTTGCCGACCATTCCAGTGATGTTCTCCTGGATGATGATATCGCTCGGTTACTGACTTTTCCCAATGTACTGATTACCGGGCACCAGGCTTTTTTCACGGAAAACGCACTCCGGGAAATCGCTCATGTAACACTGGAGAATTTGCGGAAAATTGAAGCAGGGGAAGAGCCCACAAACCTGGTTCGAACCTGAGCCGGGCCTGGACTAAAGGACATCAGCTGCTCTGCACTTCCGGGGAAAATGGTTTTCCTTAGAATTATGGGTGGTAACCTGAACCGCATATCCATTAATGGAATCTCCTGCAATAAGCCCGCATCGAATACCGGGCTACAATCGCTTCTTTATGGGTCGACTTCAAAAACCTGACATAGCCAGTTCTGAAAGTAATAGACTTTTTCTCATTCGCCACGGAAAGCCGGAATTCCCCTACACGAATGAACCCGGCAAATGGATCTGGGGCAGCGAGTTTAATCGTCTGAGTAAACGTTACGATGAATCCGCATTGAACGGAAGCTGGAATCGCAACAGGCTGGATTCCCATGAGCCAGGTCTTCTTGAAATCGTACGCTCCAGTTTACCGCTGAGCTCCGATATTCGCAGGGCCACACAAACGGCTTCGCTGGTTCTGGGAAAGGAGCGAAATGTCCAGTGCCATCAGCTGTTTCGAGAAGTCCCGTTACCTGCCGTGCCTGGATTCTTGAAGTTGCCGGCGTACTGGCACCTGATCCTGGCGCGATTGCTCTGGTATGCGGGAAAACACTCCGATGAACCCAGGGAGCAGGCCCGCAGTCGAGCCAGCAAAGCGGCGGACTTCCTGGAGTCTGTTGACGACCAGTCCGTGAGCCTTTTTTCTCATGGTTTTTTCCTTTACCTTTTAACTCATGAACTGCTGCGCCGGGGCTGGCATTGCGAAGAGACCCGCCCCATGCGATACCTTGAGATTCGCTCATTTGTCCGAAAAAATGGAGAGCCCACTACTAATTGACAGTGAGTCATGAATCTTACAGCGATTCGTCGATTCGCAGAGTAATCGATGAGTCGGTAACCGACGCCAGGGAATCCTTGAGAAAAGTTCTTGAAGTACACTTCCGGATCACTATGTTGCTGAAAATGCCCTCCAGACAGGGTAAAACGATTTTTAGGATATAAAATGCAGATTGCTAAAGACAAAGTCGCCAGCATCGACTATAAACTGACCGACGACTCAGGTAGTGTACTGGACTCATCTGAAGGCCGGGACCCGCTATTTTACCTGCACGGCAACGGAAACCTTATTGCCGGTCTGGAAGAAGCCCTGGAAGGAAAGGGCTCAGGCGAAAACATTCAAGTATCAGTTCCACCAGAAAAGGGCTATGGTCTGCGAAACGATGCACTGATTCAGGATGTGCAGAAAAGCATGTTTCAGGGCGTAGACAAGATCGAATCCGGTATGCAATTTCAGGCACAGACGGAAGCAGGCACGCAGATTTTCACCGTGGTAGCCGTAGAAGGCGAAACCGTTAAGATCGACGGAAACCATCCACTGGCGGGCGAAACGCTACATTTTGACGTAACCGTGCGAGATGTCAGAGATGCAACCGACGAAGAGCTGTCCCATGGTCATGTTCATGGCCCAGGCGGACACCAACACTAACTCAGGCAAAAAGGGAGACAATGGACGTTCCGGAAGAACTGGAGATAACATTAACCCATAAGGACAACGGCGGTCAGTATACTGTGCTGCCCGTCGTGTCCGCTTACCTGTCCGACTCATTCGTTTCACGATTTATGCAGATCGTGAATGAAGCGGACATCCTTCGGCTACTGGAAGACGAAGGTATATCTATTCAGGGCCGCTACACTGAAAAAGATGCCAGGAATTTCCTTGCTCAATCCGTGGATGAATGGATTCACAATCGATCACGGATTTTTTTGATTACCCGTGACAATGCGCCGGTGGGATGCTTCGCATTCAAATCCTGTAAGGATGATGCAGAAATCGGTTACTGGATTGGCGGTAAGCATAGAGGTCTGGGAACGGATCTCCTGGATTCTATGCTGAAGCTTGCGCCCGGGTTGGGATACACTCAATTGCAGGCCATCACTCGTGAAGACTATACAGCATCCAGAAAGATACTGGCGCGCAATGGTTTCCTGGAAGTGGACCGCTATAAGAAGAATGGAAAGAAGTACCTGCAGCATCGCTGGTTAGATGTCTCATTGCAGACGAACTCAGCGAGTAACGGAAAACTTCAGAAGATCAAGAACCTATCAAGGCACTTGCAGCGCATTCGATGAAGGCCCGGTAGATTCCGGGTCCAGTATTCCGCGAAAGTACACAGCTCTCAAAGCTACAAAGTTACCGGAAGTCAGCAGGATGGGGATGACGCATAGAGCTGTGGATTCAGAAGCAATAGAATCGGTCCGGACTTCAATGGTATAGACGGTGCCAAGCACGGGAGTCTGTAAAAGGGTACCACAATCGATTCCTGTTGTGGCATCGGCATTTCGAACAGCATCCTCGCTACTTCCCTCAAAGAGCCTGTACCCCTGAAAGCCTGGTTCATAGTTCTGGGCTGCGATTCGAATCTTGTGGCCGTTGCCATAGGTCTGAATGGCCTGAATGTTGGACGAAGTACTGCCATCAGGGCTCAGTCCCAGAAGCACTGGAGTGGACGGAGGATATGGGTCGCTGGAATAATTTGTGCAACTCAGAATAAGAAGAGCTAATACACACAAACCCGGCCATGGTTGCCGGAGTCCTTTCTTCGAAAAGTCGAGCATACCGAAAGATCGTCTCAGGAACATAAGAAAGGTAGCTCGAAGTCCGAGTGATGCCTTACCCGGTCGCTGCACTTGAGACTGGATTGCTGTAAAATCACTTCTTTTCATTCTACCGATCATTGGACTTTCAATCCCTCATTCCAGCAGGATGCGCCCTACCGATTTTCGGGCAACAGAGGATAAAGACCAAGCATCTGCCTGAGCATCAACCATACTTTCCCTGCTCCACCGCGGAATTCTTTGGCCGGATACAGAAATTCCCATCCCTTTTCCTGCGCTTCTCGAATATAACTCCTGGATTCCGGATTCACCACGGCCGCAAATTCAGTAATTCGAAGCAGGGGCAGATCCGCCGGAGAGTCGGAGTAGCTATAGCTACCGGGCAAGGTTGTGCCGGCCGGATAATCGGGCTTCTTCCAGTCTAATCCCTCCAGGGAAAGCTTCACTTCGGCCGGCAGGATGTCAGTCATTCTATGAATTTTCTCGAGATTCTTGTTGTTACGGCCTTTCATTCCAGGCAGTAAGGGCATGCGGTTTTTCAGCTCGATTTGGGTGGAATACCAGTCCTGCACGCCCAGCGCTTCGGCAATGTATGGTGCGTAGATATCCGGGGCTGCCGTTGTTAGAACTACACGGCGACCCGCATTCTGATGCTCTCGAAGAATCTCCAGCATTTCTGGATACATTCGCGGAAGTACCGATTTCTGAACGAAATCCCGAGCGTAGTACTGTACCTTTTCTTTCCTTAAGCCGCAAAGAAAGCTGAGAAAGAATCGTTTCAATGTGCCTGATGAAATCCAGCCCGGGGCAGCGAGAAATGCCACCGGTGTGAAGAATACAAGATAGAGCAGTCTTAATGGATTCTTCTTAACGATATAATTGCAGAACAGGAGCAGGGTGTCGTGACCGATCAAAGTATAGTCCAGATCGAACAATGCATAACTGGATTCCTTGCCTGAGCTCATTGGGCCAGGTTAGGCATCCTGCGGGGCAGGGCAAGGTTTTCCTGAGTCCTCATTAATCCTGCTCCGGCAGAGCAATGCGATACTCATCCACAGGCTGGCCGCCTTTTAGATGGCGCTGAATAATCTGTTCCAGAACTTCCGGGGTACAATTATGATACCACACAGCTTCCGGATAGACCACGGCGATGGGCCCTTCTTTACAGATCCGCAGACAATTTGCCTTGGTTCTAAAAACAGTCCCCTCTCCGGACTCGGCCAAACCTTCCTCTTTTAGCCGGGATTTCAAATAATCCCAGGCTTCCAGGCTCTTGCTTCGACTACAGCATTTGTCTTTTGTTTGATCACAGCAAAGAAATATATGCCTCTGAACATTTTGAATCTTTAGACTGCCCGCTATCTTCTGCAGTTTTCGTCCAGTATCGTTCATCTGTTTTCCTGATTTCGGTTCCCGTTTCGCCTGTTCCGTGTCAGTGGCACCGTTCCTTTCCATTCGAATCCGGGAAGCCTTCCCGTCCATATCTTTGGGGCCCCGTTTCGTTTGCTCGGATTCAAACCTTGTTCCGGTATTTGATGCGATTCTCTTAAATTCCTTTCGAAACCGCTTGATTCGCTTTTTCCTCTGATCCAGATCTTGCTCCTTTCTCGATGGCCGCTCTGGGCTTCGCCTTTACCGGTAGAAGGCACTTTGAAGAATTCCGCCCTTTTACCGAATCATACCTCAAAATCCTTGAGTGGAGCTCCCAACCGAGATACCAAACGGCCCTCGATTCAGAAAGAACGGATATCCACAGGAGGTAAGCCCTTTCGCCCGGGTAGGCCTTCGCTCTACGGCTGGCTACGTAGCCACTTCCTTCTTAGCATACAGGTTTTCCAGAGCGAGGTCCAGATCGGAATATTTAAATTGGAAGCCTCTGTCCTGGATTTTCTGACTGGATACTCTTGAGCCACCCAGAATCATTTCAGACATTTCACCCAGCATAAGCTTGAGCGCGAATCCGGGAACGTTGGGCAAATAGACAGGACGCCTCACAGCTTTGCCCAGCGCTTTCATGAATGAGTCCATGGTTCTGGGATCCGGAGACACTGCATTATAGATCCCTTCCACGTTATCCTTTTCTGCGCAGAAATGAATCAGTCTTGCAAGGTCTAAAAAATGAATCCAGCTAAGATACTGTTTTCCGCTTCCCGGGACTGCACCTGCGAAGAGCTTCAATGGCTTTTCCATTTCGGCCAATGCTCCGCCCTCTCGCGAAAGCACCACTCCGATTCGAAGCCGCACTTCTCTTACTCCGTCAGGAAAATCTCCAGCCCGTTCCCATTCCAGTGTCGTCTCGGAAAGAAAGCCTTCCCCAGGAGGAGAATCCTCGCTGAGCCATTCATCACCGCGATTTCCGTAATATCCAATGGCGCTGGCTAGAATGGCGGACTCCACAGTGGAAACTCCGCGTTGCTTTAGATCCTTCACTGCATTGGCCAGCAAGGTGCAGGATCGAGTTCTACTATCTATGATTTCATTTTTTCTCTTCTCTGTCCATCTGCCGTCCGCGATATTTTCCCCTGCAAGGTGGATCAGAGTAGTTGCCCCTTCAAGGCATGATGCATCCAATTCGCCATTGTCCGGATCCCAGTGAAACCCTTGAATGGACGATGGTAGCTTTTTCGCATTCCGGGATAGGCCCCGAACCTGGTAACCTGATTCGATAAGCAGCTTCGCTAGTGCACTCCCCACCAGCCCGCTCACTCCAGTGACCACTGCAATCTTCATAGAGAAAAGATAACCAGGGATGCTCACCTAAGCAATTAGAAATGGACTCCCTGCTATGGGCTGTGGCAATTAGATTTAGATTCCCGGCCATGGGCCAATTCAATTGGATTGGGATCCCGGGCTATGCGCTGAAGCAATTAGGTTTAGTGTTCGCGGCTCTGACCTGAAACAATTGGGATCGAATTCAGGCTATGGACTCAAGCAAATAGATTCGGATTACCGGCTATGCGGCGAAACGAATGATGTTTGGATCCCGGGGCCGGGCACTTTCCCATCCCGCCTGCGGATCAAAGCAAATAAATCTAAAATTCCGGTATTGAGTGGGCCGCGGACCCGATCCATCTGAATCGGAATACCGGTGAAATGCGAAAACAGTTGAGGTGGAGCCAGGCTACAAGAAAGGGAATGCCGGTGGTTCACTCCACCAATCAAGATATCAGAACCGGGTTGATGACAGCTTGAAGTCCGTTCTACAATTTGCTTCAGGGAACACAGTCCGATGATGCGTTCAGCTCCGGACAATGAAGCGTCGGAGCTCGCAACAGACCATTCCCGAGCTAATCACTGTCGAGAGACCAACAGACCGGTCTGTTGCAAGTCCGCCCTCGGACTGAATGCAAGCTTCATAGCCGGCTGTCTGGTGAGCCCATAGCTTCTTGAAATGTCCGAAACATGCAGCAGATGTCCGGACGCCGGCGTTGCTCTTAATGGAACTCTCTCTGCGGCCCGCCCATCATAGATGGTTTATAATGTCGCATATAGAAATCCAGATTGGAAGCCAGTAGTTTGCGGCTTTCGCCAGGCATCATGACCCTTGAGATAGATCCTAGAGACAGGGCCTCTTTGGGGTTCATCAGATCCCCTTCGTAGCGATCCGTCAGGTCTTTGTTGATCTTATCCAGTAGCGCCTTCGCTTCCTCGGCTTTCCCCTGCTTTTCCAGGTCCTTTGCCTGCTTTCGCGCTTCCTGTATTTCCTTTTTGTATACGAACTCTTTACCTGCAGGACCCATTACAGCTACCCGAGCGGTGGGCAGAGTAAAGACCATGTCCGCTCCTACGTGATAGGAGTTCCAGGTAGCATAGGCTCCGCCAAAGGCATTTCGCACAATGACCAGAAACCGTGGAACACGCAGATCGATGATGGAATCCAGAAGGGCTCTACCGGCCTGGACAATACCACCGGATTCCTGCTCTTTCCCGGGAAGAAAACCGGTGGTGTCCTCGAAGAAGATCACCGGAATATTGTACAGGTTACAGAATCTGGTGAACCGAGCTCCCTTCAGTGCGGCATCGATATCGATCTGACCACTGGCCACTGCAGAGTTGTTGGCAAGAATTCCCACAACGTGACCACCCAGACGGCCAAAGCAGGTAACCAGATTGCGCGCTCTTTGCGGCTGTACTTCAAAGTACTCTCCATGGTCGAAGATGTTCTGAATCATCAAAGTAATATCAAAAGGAGTGTTGAATCCAGCAGGTGAGTTAAAAGTCCTGCGAAGTAGGATGTCTTCTTCGAAGATGAATCGATCCACTGGATCGCTGGTTTCATGAAATGGAGCCAGACTGTGATTGTTGTCTGGAATATAACTCAAGAGTCGCAGTGCTTTTCGCAGGGCACCAAGTTCATCGTTGGCGACAATGTCCACGACGCCACTCTTACCATGAACGCCCGGGCCACCCAGCTCATCGGGAGTTACCTCTTCACCCAGAACATCCTTCACCACCTGCGGTCCGGTAAGACCAAAGAAAGTATCATGATGCTGGATCATGAAACTGCCCTGACGAGGCAGATAGGAGCCGCCCCCGGCATTAAATCCAAACATCAACATAATAGAAGGAACTACCCCGGAAACTCTACGAAGAGCGGCAAAAGCTTCCGAGTAACCGTCCAGTCCGCCTACCCCTGCAGGAACAAAGGCGCCCGCCGAATCGTTCATTCCAATGAGAGGAATTCCCTTTTCGCCAGCCATATAGATAAGACGAGCCAGTTTCGCTCCATTGGTAGCGTCCATGGAACCGGCCCGATTGGTAAAATCATGCCCATAGATAGCCACGTCCCGGTTTCCGATTTTCAGAATTCCGGTAACGATGCCAGCTCCATCCAGCTGGTTTCCCCAGTTCTGAAAGATGAGGTTGGGTTCCTGTTGCGTTAAAACCTTAATCCGTTCGAAAACGGTCATTCGGTCNTTGGAATGCTGAATCGTAATCCTTCTGGTCCCGCCGCCTTGAAAAGGCTTCTCCACCAGCTCCTGGCCCATTTTCAGAGCTTTTTCGTAGGGAGAATCCGGATGGCTACTTTTTGCCTGTGCAGTAACAGCAGCCTGCTCTCCATTGGCCTGGCCTTCGGTTTTTTTGGTTTTTTTCAGCGGGTTTTCCAGAATCAGTGGCATGGTTAGCTCCTCGGAGGAAAGGATTTGTGCGTAGCCTGCCGGGTCGAGTAAAAATGTCATGTTAAAGTCCATCTGGAATTACCTAACCTACGTTTTTCGGCCAGTGCCTGGAGACATAGCGCCTTTGAATGCGCCACGGGCCATCGGCATCTTTGGCGTTATCACTACGCACTTATCGCAGACGCTGGAACAGCATGATCGCATTCTGGGTTTCTCGCCTTACTGGAAGAATTTCTACGACAGCGCCTCTCAGTTCATGGACATGTTCTTTGTTTTGAGCGGATTTCTGATTGCAGGACCGCTGATTGCCCGGATGGAAGCAGGTAAAGGGATCAAATTCGGCGAATACTTCATCAAGCGAACGCTTCGCATTTTCCCGGCTTTCTATATATTCATTACACTTTATGCATTCGTTCTAATGCCCGCTACTATTGGGAAGAACCCAACGCCCGAAGCAGCNCAGGTTGTGGCAGAAACCAAAACCAATGCCATCGTTGAATACCTCTATCTTTCGAATTATCTAGAAGGTATCCAGTATCATACCTGGTCACTTGCGCTGGAGGAGCAGTTCTATCTAATTATTCCCTTCTTTCTGGCATTCATCTATATTCGCACTCCGGATAGGCTAAGAAATCATCTCTTGATTTCTCTATATCTGATGCCTTTCGTTTATCGGCTATGGGCGCACTTTACATTCATGGCGGACTTCCCGGCCAGCGGGCCCGAAATGGAGCATGCCTACCATAAGTACATCTATCATCCTTTTCATGGACATGCGGATTCCCTTCTAATGGGGGTTATCATCGGTCGCTTACATGTAACTCGGCCGGCTCAGCTACAGGAGTTCTTTAATCGAAAAGGGTTGAACCTGATTATACTGAGCATTGCAGCGCTGGCGGTGGCTGGTATGTCACTGCTCGTGAACGAATTCACCTACGGTTTCTTGAATCAGGTAGTGCGATTCAACGTATTCAATCTATTCTATGGATATTTCCTGCTATTCCTAGCGTATCGCCCGGATTTCTGGATCAGTAAGATATTCGCATGGAAGATTTTTTCCGCGCCGGCGAAATTGACCTACACTACCTACATCTTGCATGTGGTGGGAAGCTTGCCCGCAACTGCCCTTCTAATTGGTCTGGATGGATACGTGGAACACAAGTATGTCCTGCTCTACGGGCTGGCTACGGGCGCTTTTGTTATGTTTCTGGCCTATATCTATTATCTATTCACGGAACGCCCCTTTATGATCCTGAGGGATGTAATCATTTCGCGAATGAAAGGTAAGCCTCTTCCTCCAATGCCGGCGCCACCGTAGCAGGAGAGAGTTGCATGGATGCAAAGNTTCTGCGTTCCTATAAACGNGCGATGGCAGCGGAGGCATGGGTCTTAACAGGAAGAAGCTGAATTCGCAACAACGAGCAAAGGCTTCCGCGCTCCGTCCTNGATTATTGCATCTGGCANTGCTTTTTCGACACCTTTTTGGAATTCTTTGTGCGAATGGGAATCAGTTCGCTGAAGTGCAGAAACTGCGACTCATGATGAAAACGCAATGGAAGTGTAACCGATTATGGAAACTAATACAAAAACGAAATGGTTCCTTATAGCGGCTCTTTCCTTTACCGTGCTCGGGATCTCCTGGTACGGGAAACCAATGTATTCTTACACCTGGGATTCGCATAACAAATTGGTTCAGGCCTGGTCCCTGTGGCAGAATAGCTATCAATCAGAGGAGCTTTTCCATTATTTTGCATCCGGGGATCCGGAGTATCGCTTCTTTCCCCACGGAGACAATGCATTCGGAAAGATCCAAGGCAATTATACCAGTGCCTTTCCCGTAGCTCTGGCAACCATCTTCGCACCGATCTGGGCTGTAGTTGGCCCTACCGGAGTAGTATTAACATCTTCGCTCTTCCTGGTTGCCTGCTGCCTTTTGCTTTCCAGGTTCTGGGGATTTCGCAGATTCTGGCTCTTTGTCCCAATATTTTTCACTTTTCTGATGAGCTTCACTCTGGAGTTCAACGAACATCTAATTGTTGCCTTCCTTTCTTTTCTGGGACTTTCTCTCTGGCTCAAAGCTGGTCGCCCTATCAGTGGCGGCATGATCATTGGTCTGGCGGTCTTTTTTCGCCATGAGACGTTGCCTCTGTTGCTGGCCACGGGACTCGCTTCGGTGATTATCAGTGTTATCGCAAAACCCGCTAGCGCTCTCAACTCCAGAGACCGTGGAAGCGCAGACTCGAACATCGGTCCCGGTGAGCAAAAGCAGGGGTGGATTCGCAGAGCATTTTCCAACAATCTTATTGGCTACACTGCTGGTGCCACGGGCGCTGTGCTCGCATTTATTCTGCTAAACCTCCTTCTCTATGGGCATCCTCTTGGACCAAGATTCTTAATAAATGCTGCCGGTCTGGAAGTGGATGCGGCCACAAGAATTCAGTGGGCCCGAGATCTTTTGTTCTGGCATAATGTAAAGCCGGGACTATTTGGCTACATGCCGGCGATGGCTCTGGTACTTTTCGTATCTCTCTGGAAAGCTCGCCGCTTAGACTTGCCAGAACGAGTTCTATTCGCTTCGATTCTAATCTATATCCCGCTGGTCCTTCTAATTGTTCCGAATAATGGAATCATGGACTGGGGGCCCAGGTATTTCGGNCCAGTGCTTCTACCAGCTACAGTGCTGGCCCATCGAGTCTGGAAAATGAAATACTTCGGACGGAGATTTGTGCAGGGGACTATATTCGCTCTCGCCCTGGTGACTTTTTCTCTCAACTATGCCGGTTTAAAGTATCTGCGAAATGCGCGAAAAGCAACTCAGCAGGCCATTGAGGAAATGAANAGTCGCAATGCTGATATCTGGGTTTTCGCCGGCATCGATATCTTCTATTACAGCGGCGTACAGTATCTTCATCGTCCTATTCTCACTCTGGATGACCACTCTGCNATGAATGAGCTGATGCAACTCCTGGAAGATCANTCCGAGAATCAGAGAATCTTGTTTCTTGCCCTGCCAGCACCTCCCAGGGACGATTCCGCGGAGCCTTCGCCGGAACACAGCGAATTGATGGAAATGCAGGTTCGAAACAGCCTCAGCGAAGAAGAAAGAAGCTTTATCAAGAGTATGCTATTGGACGTAGAAACTGGCCAGATTCCTCCCGGGTTGCTTTTCATAGAAGGAACGGCTCAGTCCAGTCTGTAGCCCCGGGATATCCTGGTGACATTGAGTTTTTCGCAATGTAAATGCCTTCGGTCAATGTGACTGCGAAATACTCCATTNAAGATAGACTCTATGCAGCAGGATCGGACTNGAGCGAATGAGAGTTCATGCTCAATGGAAGTGCTGCAAATAACCAGGGTAAGGGCCTGTTGCTGGCGGCCACGAAAGCGCTATTTGCCTNACTTTCAGGAAACTTCTTTAAGAGCTGGCACCAGTGAAATCTGCATCGGCCCCCACAATGCAATAAAATAAGAAAGGCACGTTACTCGGACATTCAGCTCTGTGCACTCTTGACTTTCTCAAAACTGATCTGTTTTCCCGCATATTTCTCTTTCAGGATCATAAAGGGCCGTTCAGCTACAAGATGAAAGAAATAGGCCGCCGTCAGGATGATCAATCCCATGGCTACGGAATAGGGGATTACCTCCCATTGCTCCACCTGANCATAGTAAGGTATTCCATCGTCACCGCGCTCCACGAACCATTTGCGCATCAGAGGTGTCATGATGGCAATATGAATCAAATAGGCGCAATAGGATAGTTTGGCAATNGGACTGTAGATCTTAAAAGANAGGAGTCGATTAATGATGGTCCCTTCTTTCATGCTGGTAATCATCACCAGAGACCAGAGCGTACTGAATAGTGGAAAACGAATCACCATACTGGCAACACTGGTATCGAATTCGAAAATCAAGAATGAGTATGCTATAATCCCCAGCCAGGCCCCCGTTTGCACGAAATGGAAGAGGACCTGATTTTCAAACAATCGATTCATCCAGTCACGGTAGTTGTCGTAAACGAAGGCCAGAATAATCCCAATGAATATCGAATCATAGTGGCCATGAAACGGATAGTAGATCCCTTTGTTGTAAATGTTGATTTGCTCACCTATTGGCGCCGGGAGAATCACTAGAAACAAATAGGCGGCCCGAAAAATCAGCGGGATCGCAGTGAAAGCAATCAGAAATCCCAGCCGACCTTTTTTCCCCAGCCGAGGAAACACCAGAAGCAGCAAGAAGGGAAATAGCAGATAGAATTGCTCCTCGAGGGACAGAGACCATCCGTGAAATATCGTACCATGCCAGTAGTTGCTTACGTATAATAGATCGAAAATGATTCTCCAGCTATTTTCACCATAGGCAGGATTCCATTTCGCAGCGCTGGGTATGAAGATGAAGTACTGGATCGCACAAAAAATGAAATAGGGAGGAAAAATCCTGAGGGATCTCTTGATATAAAAGTTCTTTAGATCCAGAGTGCCTTTTCGATCCAGCTGTCGCATAAGCGGGCCCGAGATCAAAAACCCGCTCAAGACAAAAAACATGTCGATGCTCTGGGAGCCATTGTCCAGGAAGTTGCGGAGCCAGCCCAGGCTTTTATCGACATTCGGAAGGAAGCGAAATAGATGCACATAAAAGAGCATGAAAATTGCCAGGCTTCGAATTCCGTTAAGACTGGCGATTTCTCGGGCATCCGTATGAAAAACGCCGAAGAAATAATCCTTCACATTCTGCATTAAACCAATTCCTGTTTGAAGATCTCACTCGAAGAATGCAGAAGGCATACATGGGTCGAGCAAAAAAGCCTCCAGGTTCCATGTTGAAGATCTAGCTGAAATTCCGAGTTGCAGCCAGGTCACAATGGTATATCCCTCCTGAATCCAGACAAGAGAGGGCTTCGGTGGATGAGTTGNATTTGCTGTGCAGGGTCTAGACTTGTCCTGGAATCCACAATGGGAAGNAGGCCGGAGAANCTCCAGAATAGAATGAACATTAACTCCAGACATTTGAAGATAATACTGATTCTCGCTGCTTTTCTCCTGGTCGTCCGGGCGATCTACGAATCCATTCGACTTCGCTGGATTGCAGACGATGCCTTCATATCATTTCGCTATGCTCTGAACATGGTTCGTGGCAACGGCCTGGTATTTAATGCCGAAGAGAAGGTTGAAGGATTTACTAACTTCCTCTGGACCATCCTTATGGCCCTGGGTCTGCGAATAAATCTGAGCGCCGAACTTTTTAGCATGATTCTGTCCATCGGCTGTTATGCATCGCTCTTGCTCTTTCTGCTGGCAAAGGTCTACTACGCGAAGGCAGAGTTCGCTTTCTCATCCTCCGGAACGGAAAATCCAAACAGNGATTCTAGAGAAAACCGGAACTCCAGAATGGGATCATATCTCTTGCCGCTTTTAGCTTTAATTCTTCTGGCCGGGATGCACCATATGCATGTCTTTGCAACCTCGGGTCTGGAAACCATGGCCTTTGCCCTGTTCGTATCAGCCGGAGTTTACTTCATCTGGCTCCGACCAGAGCCATTGGATGCGATGGGTCTCTGGTCTTTAACGGTGGCCTGCCTGCTTCGCCCGGATGGAGCGATTGTCTTAGCGGTAGCCTGGTTGTATGCCAGCGGATCCCTATTGAGCCGAAGAAAGAAAATCGTCAGCACAGACCAGAAACAGGCTGATGAAGTGCCACCTGGAATGCACTGGATGCATCTGGGCACAACGGCCCTGGTGCTCATCCTTTATCAGGCCTGGAGATTATATTACTACGACTCCTTCTTCCCCAACACATTCTATGCCAAATCCGCTTATGATCCATATCCCCATCAGGGANTGATTTACCTGCGTCTCTTTTATCAATCCTACTGGTATCTGCCCATACTCCTCGCTCTTGCATCCTTTCTGGCATTTCGCACAAAGGTGAATCATCGCTGGTGGATAATGCTCCTGGTCATTCTTCTATGGCATGGATACGTTATCTGGGTTGGGGGCGATTTTATGTTCGGTCGCTTTCTGGTCCCCATTCTNCCAGCCATGGCCATGACCATTTCCTGGCCGCTGGCCTCAGCGCTGGAATCCTTGAACACCGGCGAACGACTATGGATTTCTGAAACTCCGATCCCGGAAAAGGATCCTTCCGAGGATGCCGGNAAATCCGGAGCAAACAGACCCTGGCCAATCATACTGACGGGATGTCTCCTCCTTCTGCCATTCCTTCGATGGGATCCCTACTCCGGGCTCAAAGCGGAAAATCAAGCCCCGGAAATCCGAGGAATAGTGGAAGAACGACTTTACTATCCGANGAAGGAAATGGAAGAGCTGGCGGAGGTGGCTCGCTCCTATTCCGGAGCAATTAGAAAAAACAACATCCGACTGGCCTTTCATGGTGGGGCTGCCTTTCTAATCTATTACATGGATCCAGAATATGCCCTGGAGGCATCCACTGGTCTTACAGATCGCAGACTGGCCAGGCAAATCCTGTCCGACAGGGGTCGCATTGGCCATGAAAAAGAAGCAACCCTGGACTACATGCAGAAGCGNGAGGTGGATATCTATATGTGGCCTCCGAATCCGGATGGAAAAGAACGGACCATCCGTTTCCAGGGATTCTGGGAGGATTGGCAGATCATAAAGAATGATCCAGAAAAAATTCAGCCGCTACTCGACCATCCTTCCATAACAATGCCTTATAGCAATTGACCCTTCCTTCCTCAGGAACGGAAGTCTCCCACGGTGGAATCTTAGTTCCAGGATTTTCCGTTTACCGTAATCGGCCTACATTCCAGTAATGTCCTGTGCAACCCGGATTGGCAGCAGTGATGAAAAGAAAATTGAGCACCGGTGCACTGAGTTGGCCCCTGGGGCTGTTGCTATTTTGCCTTCCCATGGCCCTGGAAGCAAGGATGCCCGTCCAGACCGAGGGGGAAAGTCCCAGAGACTACTATCAGTTTCTTTTCCTTTACGATCATACCCTTACCCCGGGTCAGTCTGAGTATAATTTTCATCCATTCTATACAACCTATGAATCATCCGAGAAGGCCTACGACTTCAATACGTTCCTGTACCCGATCTTTTATGAACACGGGACCAACTACTGGCGCAAATGGACNTTTCTTTATCTCTTCACAGGCGAAGACAGATATCGTGAAAAAGAAAAGAAAGACTCTGATATCTTCCTTGCTCCTCTGTTCTACTGGGGGTACGGAAACACCGAACGAGAGCAATACTTCAGTATATTTCCCTTTTATGGGCGAATCCGCAACAAGCTGGGTTGGTCAGAAATAGGATTCGTGGCTTTTCCACTGTACGTAAACTGGTCCCATCGGCGATACCAGGCACATTCCATTCTATGGCCCATTATCATGTGGGGCGGCGATGGTGCTGTGCGATCCGATTTTCGCTTTCTGCCCTTCTATTCCCGCAAGCTTCATCGTGGCTCCTACGATTATAAATCCGTTCTATGGCCTATTTTTCAATGGGGCAGTACGGATCTAAACAAGAGAGACCCCAGGCATCATTTCATGTTCTTTCCGTTCTATGCACGGAAGTGGTCGGACTCGGGGGATCTCTCTTCTCATTCCATACTCTATCCTTTTTCTCTGGTTGCCTGGGGCTACGATCGCAAAAGAGAGGCATCGGAGTTTCGGGCACTCTGGTTTCTTTACCAGGACATAGAGGGAAAGAATCCTTATATCTCCAAGTATGTGGTCTTCCCTTTCTATGCATCCTATCGCTATGGAAACCCTGAGCTACCGTACCAGAAGTCTATGNATTTCTATATGCTACTGGCAGGTNAGCTGACCACTAATTCGAACAGCATACAATCCGAGTACGATTTCTTTATTCCATTCTATTACAATCATAACCGCTACTATACCCGGGAGAATCAGCAAGCGCATTCGCTCAAGATCTGGCCTCTTTTTCATTACTACGACGATCCTTCGCGGGGCACCGGCTGGCAGACCATTTCGCTCTGGCCCTTCCCGGACGATACCATGGATCGAGTCTGGGGCCCACTTTATTCCATCGCGGAATGGAGAACCGAGAGCAATGGCGATCGCTATTTTGGAATGCTATTTAGACTTTATTCGCAAAGATGGAATGAACAGGAAAATCATGTTTTCTTTGCAGGATTCGACTATCACAATGCGCCGAAGAGAACCGAGTTCCTGCTTTTGGGCGGACTTCTGGGGTACAGCCATTTACCGGATGACGAAGGAATTATGCGACACTACATTAACTTACTCTGGTTTAAGCTATGATCTGGCTACTACGAACTTACATTTATGATCCTATCATGGGCGCAGGTAGCACGCTATTGCTGCTATTTCGCACCTTTCTTCAATTTCCTTTTCTGTGGTTCAAAAAACGCGAAACCCTNCGGCAGATGTATGTGGCCGGCCTGAAATCACTTTTTGTAGTTAGCGTTGTAGCGACATTTACNGGAATGATCCTTTCGCTNCAGACCGGNCTNGCACTTGAAGGANTTTGGTCAGGAGGAGCANATNGGAAACGTTATCGTCGTNGCCCTGACCNGNGAAATGGCGCCGTTTATGACAGCGCTNATTTTATCCGCTGCTGTTGGCTCAGCCATGGCAGCAGAAATTGGAACAATGACCGTATCCGAAGAAATCGATGCGCTGGAAGTAATGTCTATCAACCCCATCCGATACCTGGTACTTCCACGGGTTGTGGGTTTCAGCTTGATGACGCCGGTGCTTTCCAACTATGCCAGCTTACTTGGAGTTCTTGGGGGCGCCCTGGTAGCAAAGACACAGCTTGGTGTGGACACGAATACCTATTTCAACCTGGTAATGGAAGTCTTGCTGGGAAATACTGGACTGAAAGATATCTGGGTGGGAAATTTGAAAGCGTTGCTTTTTGGCCTTACCATTTCGGCGATCTCCTGCCAGCAAGGACTCACGGCCACCGGGGGAGCCATCGGAGTGGGGGTTGCCGTCCGTCAGTCTGTGGTTTTATCTTATCTTTTTGTAATCATCTTTGGATACTTTACCACAGCTCTGTTCTACCGATGAGTTAGCACGTTTCATGGCATGAGAAAGAAAATGAGAAAGAAGAGTAAAACGAGCCTGGAACAAGCACATTAGAACGATGTTGATGCAATGGCTAAATAAATCTGCTGTGATTCTGATCGGCTCGATTTTCTGGATCCTGGTAATAGGATTGATGAGCCTTACCGTGTTGTTGCCTGCTGAGAGAAATCGTAATCTACAATATTACTTCCCCATTGTATTGAAATCAGCGGAAGGGATTAAGATTGGCTCCAGGGTTCAAATTCTCGGGGTGGATCAGGGATACGTAAACTATTTGCGATACACACCTCTGGATTCCCAGGGCAGGATTATCCTGGAAAAAAAGAACTCCACTGCTCGCCCCAGCGAAAGTCAGGTAGTGATCGCCGTGCTAAACATGCGCACGCTGCCTCTTCTGTATCCGGATTATCGCATCTATACAAGGTATCCAGCGGTCATCTCAGACAAGATTATCGATATTCGACCGGGGAGTGAGAAAGCTGGTGAGCAGATACATCCCATTCTCTGGAATTCCAGGGAGATGCTTTTCTTTCGCACAACCGGCAGCCTTCCTGGAGGAAACCGACCGGTGCAAACTCTGGTGCAGGCGTCCAACTACGATGATCCTCTCACCATTGTGGCCGATGTGGTAAATGAAAACCGCGGCGATATTCGCCGAATTGTTCGCAACATTGCGGAAACAACAGATAAAATCAATACTCCTGGCACCGGAACTGTAAGCATTCTTTTGCATGACCCTGTGCTGCTGGACCGAACAAATGCATCTCTCCGGGATCTGCTAGTCGTGGTTCGAGAAGGCCGACTTCTGGCCGAAGACCTGCGAGAAAGCCAGGCCCCCATTTCATTTCTGGAAGCCTATCTGATTACCATGCTCCGGCTGGCAGCAGGAGCGCCGCTCTGACCGCAACGAAAAAGAGAGATCACGAGAAACAGAATGAGCAATACAAATCCATACGATAATTCTGAAACGCCAGCCCATAAGATTAGCGATGAGATCGTGATCGAGATGAAAGGCATTCACAAAGCCTTTGGCGAAAGGGAGATTCTGAAAGGAGTAGATATTCAGGTTCGTCGAGGCGAGGTAATGGTATTGCTGGGCGGCTCGGGCACTGGAAAGTCGGTGAGCATCCGGCACATTATTGGCTTATTAAAGCCGGATCAGGGGGATGTACTGATTGATGGCGAATCTATGGTCCATGCCTCCAAGAACCGTATGGAAAAGCTCCGTGGCCGGATGGGTGTACTGTTCCAGAGTGGCGCGCTTATCAACTGGCTTTCTGTTTATGACAACGTCGCATTGCCTCTACGAGAGCACAGACTGGTAAAGGAAGAAGATATCGATTCAATAGTGAAGGAAAAGCTCAAATATATGGGCCTGATGCCAGCCATGAATCTGCTGCCCTCCAACATTTCCGGCGGAATGAAAAAGAGAGCCGGCATTGCACGGGCCCTGACTACGAATCCTGAGATACTGTTGTACGACGAACCTACCTCCGGTCTTGACCCTGTTCTAAGCCAGGTGTTCAACGAACTTGTAAGAAAGGTGCAGCGCGAGTTGAATGTAACCCAGGTTGTGGTAACCCACGATATGGCCTCGGCCTACTATATCGCAGACAGGATTACCTTTCTCTATCAGGGACAGGTAGAGATGGTAGGTACCCCTGATGAAATTCGAAACACAGATAATCCTGTAGTGCAGCAATTCATTCAGGGAAAGACAAAGGGACCACTAATTCTCGATGCAGGGGACCCCACCACTCGCAAGAAAACCTAGCCATCCGCTGGCAGGCCTGGAAGAAATCCTTCAAGCGTTCTTCGGTTCGAATTCATGTCCAGCTTCTAGGCCAACCAGGGCGGATACTTCCAGCCCTGCCTATTACCTGAATTCAGCTTCTATTCGATTGAAAGCTCGGACTCCGCGACCAATTTTAGATTAGGTGGGGATCTGAAACCAGCACCTCCTGGATAGCGAGCTCAAACTCAGATAACCAATTCGGGTTTAGCAGCGGTCGGAAACTAAGGCCTCTTTTTTTGCCGAGCGCTACCTCGATGACAAGGCTGAGTGAATTTTGGCCTGAAACTAACTCCTATTTGTACACAAATTCAGACCCGGACATGGCCCCCTTAGAAAGGGGATTCTGGATTCAACTACTCTGCTTAATTGGACCTGGTTCAACTCTTCTTCGCTATTGTACCCGGTTTAGCTCTTTACTGTTCATTGCCAGATTGCAACTCCTGGAACAGGGCTTTCCCCGACTGTAGAATCTGAATGGAATCGATCTTGCGATCTTTCAGTCGGATCAAAGTTAGTTGACCGGGCTTTTTCGGGAATCGACCCCCGGGCCCCGCTTCCCGTATCAGATGCAGGACATAGGAATAGTCCCTCATCGCAGGGAGCGCGAACATTACGCTAACGAGATAGGGCATTCCATGGATATCTGCAATGACCACTGCATGATGCTTATCCAGCCAATCCTGGCCTGCATCCTGAAGCTCCGCATGGAGGCTGTCCTTCGCATCCATATCAGCCAGGAAAATGACATTCTTTACAGAAGAATCCAGAATCCGGATGTTCCCGTGTTGATCTTCATAACGTATGGCATCGAATGTCTGACCTTCGCTCCATGGATCGGCTGCCAGAGAATCGATTCCTGTTATTGTAACACAGAGAATAAACCCGGCCAGAGGCAGGGAAATCCTATCTACGCTAAATATGTTAACCAGCCAGCGAAAGATACCCGTTTGCTGACCTGGATTTCCGCCCTTTGACTTGTGACCAAAAAACTGTCCGCGATAACATTCAGCCTTCGAAAGCGGCATCGACTTTTGCCACGTATTAAGGCCATGGACTCCCGGCCATTGCGTTGCTTCTCGCATAAATGAATGTTCCATATCTGGTCCTCCGTTCTTTACTTGTAGTTCGCAGGATTCCTGATTCTCCAGATGCATAGTTGCTCCTGGGAATCCGCTGCTCTGTCTCTATCGCTCCAACCTCGAGCGAATCTACTCCGTTGACTCTTCCAGCATTTGCATTTCTGGAGGGAAGAGGCTAATAAAACGATGCTGCCCGGCTATTTCAGGAGCCCCCAAACATCTCTAAAAGTACTTTCTTGCGGAAATTGAAAATCCTCTCCAACCGCGGCCGGATCAGAAAAGGATGCAAGAGGCGACCTGGAAGTCCGAACGGAAGTGCATAGTGCACCAGATCTCTGCATAGCAGGCCATGCTCTGTCTCTCGGAAAAAATGTTTATGATGCCAGAGACGAAAAGGGCCAAAGCGCTGCTCATCTACAAAGAAATGAGGCCCATCCACATGTGTGATTTCAGTTACCCATTTCACCGGAATCCATCCAAAGGGTCGCACACGGTAGGTAATGATCATCCCTGCATACATTTCCTTTCCATCGTGATGGGTGATTTCAAAACCCATGGAAGCAGGAGTGATGGTGCTGAGGTTGCCAGGATCAGAAAAGAATTCCCATGCTTCCTCCATGGTAATATCCAAAGTGACCTGCGTTTCAATGGTATAGATTTTCATTTTGAAGGATGCCTCTCTGAAGAAATGCTTTCTGGATGGACTGAAGCTCTTGCCCCAGGGATCCAGCGGGATGGGCTATGCTTTCCGGCCCGGGCCCTTTAGCACCAAGATCCCCCTGAGTCTCATGTTGCGAACCATTGAGAAGCCCGGGCCAGAATGGAAACTCCCTCCGCATGGACTTACCGGAGCGAAGTGCCCATAGACTCTTTGAAGCTATGAACAATGCACCGAGCACCGAAGCCAGATGCTCGGTAACTTCGGCGGCACGTCTTCCGGCCAGGAGTGCCATGGGCACAATGTCTTGATTCTTCCCGTTTGTAGGAATGCTATAGGTGCTGTGCATATGGCTCAGACTACGCATTTCGGCAACGGTGGCTGTGGCAGTAAGCTGCAAGCCGGCTAGTCCGCTGCTCTGCCCCGGTGAACTGGCCAGCATGAGTGCATCCTCTCCATTGATTTCAGGGTCCAGAATCAGGGCTAACTGCCGCTCTGCCAGAACACCAGCCTGGCAGGCCAGCATGGTCATTTGATCCGCACCAAAAGCTGTGGCCTGACCGAAAAAATTTCCTCCATGAGCAACAAAGCCGGTTTCTGGATCAATCAGCGGATTGTCATCGATGGTAGATAGATCCTGCACAATCGAATTCCGGGCCGAAGCAAGGACCTCTTCGCAGGCTCCCAGAATCTGTGGCGCGCATCGCAGACTGTAGGGTGCCTGCAGACGATAACCTCGCCGCATAGAATCTTCATTTTTGTTCCCGGATGTTCCCGGCCGCATACTGTCAGCATTTCCAGGACTGGCATCCTTTCGCTCTCCCTCTGAGTCTCTACTGGCCCCGGTTGTTCGACTTGCTATTTCTACAACCCGGGACCGTATTCTTTCGCCACAATTCGCTGTGCTCGACTGAAACAGATTTTCGTGTAAGTGATCCGGGTTCGCATCCAGCGCTACGTACAGAACAGCCGTAAGTATTTCATGGATGCCCAGAAGTCGGCTCAACGCACTGTAGGTCAGCGAAGCGCGGGCCTTGCTAAAACTGATTCCGTTGATGCAGGCCAGTGCTTCCCGGCGATCAAGTATATGGTCCTTCAGATAGCTTTGCGCAGTAGTTCGGTTTGATGAGTCTGCATTTCCTCGACCCAGAATAGAGTTTAGCAGATGGGCCAGGGGAACGAGATCTCCGCTGGCTCCCAGGGATCCGATGGATGGGATGCGGGGAACTAAACCAGACTTACAATCCTGCAAGGCCAGTAGATAAGCTTCAATGACCGGCAGTCGGACTCCAGAACGCCCCTGCGCCATAGTCCAGGCGCGCAGATACATGGCAGCAGCCACTAACTCTCCTGGCAGTGCCGGTCCGCTGCCCACCAGCAAATGTTGTATTAGATCCTCGCCTCCATCCTCCCTGGCTGAGAAAGAAACGAAAGGACCATAACCGGTATTCGATCCGTACACAGGCCTTTCCGATTTCAGCGCTGCTGTCAGATGATCCCTGGAACTGAGCACCGCTTCTCGGGCCATCGAACCTATGAGGAATTCACTGGAATCCTTTTCGGCAATGACCTCAAGCTCTTCCGGTTCGGGAGCTCTGCCGATGTCAATGGTCGCTTGCGCCACTTCCCTTCTTGTAGATCATCACCTTTTGCTTTCCCTCAATGATGATCTGGTCGCCTTCTATTAAAACGTATGGACCTTCTTCCAGACTGGAGGCTTGCTGCGCCAGAGAATCGTTAATTACCTGCAACCTGGCAGGATCGATACCGCCTTCCAGCATTCCGAGAATACCACTTAGCGCCGAGGATCTATACATGAGTTGTGGATCCGGCGAAACCAGCATTCGGTTCGCATCCTGGATTCTGGCATTGAGTACAATCCATCGTGCCTTGAGCTCCATGAATTTGAGGGCAATGTAAGAGGATAATTGATCGGTTTCCTCGAAGATGGCTGCCTGGTCCAGAAGGTCCTGTTTCCAGCATTGGGCTTCGTATCGCAACGCCTGCCTCTGTTCATCATCCAGCGCGCAATCGGTGAAGAGGTAGTCCATGAGTCCGGACAGCTTTTCTTCTGATACAAAATCCTCTATTCGCTTCGCTTCAACTGACATTTCGGACCCCCACGTAGTCGTCCCGAAGTAGAGACCTCCCACTGGCCAGCTCGGAGCGAATCACCACGCCCTTTCCGTTAACAGGCAGATCATCTTTCTGAATAAACTCCGTACTCCGGACATAACCTTCCAGACTGCCTAGCTGGAGCCGCGCATGCTGCGCCACCTTTTCCCGCCAACTGCTGGCTGCGAAGTTCGAAAGCTCCGGGCCAATCACGAAAAGGATTCTAATACCTCCATCCTGTGGAAGAATGAAACAGGGAAGTCCCAGGGATCGTTCCATGGAATGCTCCCATCGAACAGCATCCAGAAAACGGCCATTGGACAACTTGAAATTGTGGTCTGCGCGGCCCAGGTAGCGAAAACCAGCGTTCACCGGCTCTGCCACATCCCCTGTATCTTGCCATTCTACTTTGTTGCGGTAGCGAATGGAATCCTCCAGCAAATGCAAAGCATCTTCCAGCTGCGCGCTCTCAGATCCTGTACCGGATGATTCTTTCTCGAGAGTCACTGTGGCTTCACAGACATTGTCGCCCCGGTAATGCAGGGTACCCTCAAGAATAGCCACTTCGCAACCCAGAGGGCTTCCCAGGAAATTCGCTTCGAATTCGCCGGCCTTACCCAGAGTAATACCGGGGCTGGCTTCAGTCTGACCGTATCCGATTCGAAAACGGCTGCCCCTTAGCTCATCAGCCAGTGCTTCACTTACGGGGGCTCCGCCCAGAATGCCTCCTCGGTATTGCGCCAACGCGGATGTCCATCCATCATCCTGCAACCATCTTGTAAACAGAGCAGGTACAGCGCTAACATAGTCGATGGCGAATCCCTTATGAAGGGCCAATGCACCCTGTCCTGAATCCCGGATCACCATGCGAGCCGTGAGCAGAGCTGGAAGCAAATCCAGGATCAGGCCAAATGCATGGTTCCAGGGTAATACGCTTTGCACGGTGGCTCCTCGGATATTCATCCTGGGAACATGGCTTCGCAGCACTGAAAAGATATTCTGATCGGAGAGCAGAGCCCATCTGCCTGCACCATTTGTAGTTCCGGATGTAGAAAGAATGACTCTTCGTTCAGTGCTGGCCATTTTTCGCAGTGGATGACCGTTTGCCAGATCATTGTAATCATGGATACGTGTAAGCAATATCGCATTTCTATGTTCGTTCACTTCGCTGCAAATGCGATAGCCCGGAATTTCCAGAGCATCCCTTCGATTCAGCACAATGTAATCAGGCTGCCATCGGTTTATCTCCCCTGATAAATACTCGCTCCCTTTTTCAGGATGAGCAGCGATGAAGCTGCCTTCTCGCACCAGAGTTGCGATGAACACCTCTAAATATTCTGGTCCTTCCCCCGTAGCACAGAGCACAATGGGGTCCCCTTTCTGCCAGCGCTGCATCCAGAGACGCACTCCCATCCATAACGCGGCAGCCGAAACCACTTGCTCCGAAAAAAGAAACAGTGGTTCAGGCTGACCCTTAAGACGGCGATAGAAAAGCGCTTTCCAGATCTGACCGGCCAGCACGGTAATCCACTAACTCCACTTAACGAAGACCCAGTTATCGCTGCTGCCTTCTTTGCGATACAGATGCACTTTTACAGGCGTCGGTTTCATTTTATAGGTGAAAGTGTAGGGAAAGATCAAGTCCATCTTACCTTCGGACACTCCCTTCTGAAAGGACCCCAGAAAAATAGCGTTGTTCGTGCAAGGAGCTACCTGACTGAAGAACAGCTTGCCTTCAGCATCCGATATCGCCACTCCAGATTTCTCCGACTCATGGCGATTGAAGATTAGCACCTTGCCTTCATCATCCAGCTTGATAACTCCATGAGGCAATTCATCGATCTTTGCTCGATCATAGGTGGCAATACTTTCCACAACGCTGTCATCGACAAAACGAGCGCTACTCTGAGCCCAGTAAGCCGCCTGCTCCTGTATCTTTTTCATTATTCCTTCGCTCATATCTCTCTCCTTCTGGTCTGGTATCCGGCTCTAACTCCGCTAGCTCATTTGCTCTTTCGAACAAAGATCTTTTTGGGTCCGGATATAGTAATCCTGTTACCATCTATGATGATTGCATTTTCTCGGTCCGCATACAGATCGGCCAACTGAGCTTCCATGCTCTTGATGAGTGCAATCAGTTCTGCTGCATCGCATACTCCAACTTCGTTCAATAGCAGCTCTCGCTCCGCGTAAAGAGTGATGAGCTGCGAATCCATGCTTCGAATGAGAGTATCCTGATCCGATTGTTCCTCCATAAAATCCTCCTGACTCCCGGTCCTATCCGTCCGGGAGTTCTGTATTTTGCGATCTGGAAAACACTATATGAACATCATTGATGTAGCGGCTGGCAAAACCAACTTCGCAATAGGCCAGATAGTAATTCCAAAGTCTGATAAAGGTCTCGTCAAAACCCAGTTCACGAACTGCATCTAGATTGGCATTAAAGCGCTCGGCCCATGCATGCAATGTCCGAGCATAGCTCAATCCCAGGCTTTCTATGCTATAGATATTAAGGTCCGTAACCCTTTTCAACGATTTCATCACTTCAAATTGAGAAAGAAGGAGGGATCCCGGAAATATATGTTTGGCGATCCAATCAATGCTCTTGAGGTACCCCTCGTAAGAGCTTTCCGGAAACGTTATACACTGGATCAGCATGATGCCCCTGGGGCGCAGCAGGGAATTCATCTTCTTGAAGAAAGTGTCGTGGTATTCAAGGCCCAGGGCCTCCACCATCTCAATGCTCACAATTCGATCGTAATTGCCTTGAATATCCCGGTAATCCTGAAGCAAGACCTGAATCTTATCCTCAAGTCCTTCCGACTGAATTAGCTCACGGGTGTAGTCGAATTGCTGTCTGGATATAGTAACAGTCGTTACCTTACAGCCGTAATGGCGAGCCGCATAGGCAGCAAAGCCACCCCATCCGGATCCAACCTCCAACAGTTCCAGGTCGGGCTTTAGGGCCAGCTTTCGGCAGATGGTCTCGTACTTCTTTTCCTGCGCTGCTCTCAGGTCATTGATTCCCTCGGAATACTTGCCAGAGGAATAGGCCATGGTGGGATCCAGCATGAGTCGGTACAAATCGTTCGAAATATCGTAATGGTAGCTAATGTTTCTTAAGCTGCCTTCCTTTGTGTTCTTGCGAAAGGCATGACCAATCCGATCCAGAAAGTTCAGCCCTCCAACGACCAGGCTTTTCGCGGCGCTTTGTGCGAACGTTGGATTGGTTTCCCCGTTGGCCAGAAACCACCCGAGCACTCCGGAAAGATCCTCGGAGTCCCAGAGTTCTTCCACGTATCCTTCGCCAAAACCGATATCTCCATGCAAAACTGCATGCTTGAAAAATTCGGGATCCAGGACTTTGAGCTCAACTACTTCCGGGCTATTCGCATCTCCATATGTATGGATACCATCTCCTATCTTCAGATTGAGCTTTCCACGAGTGGCATCCGACATGACTCGGTGAAATGCCTTCTGATAGAAACCACGAGGATAATCCTCAAGTAGCTTTATGCGGGAGGGATCTTTCTTGGGGGAAATGGTACTTTGTTTAGACCGCAGCATTAGTTACCTCTTTTCTTTTGTGTTCTTCTTTTTGAATCATTGCATCTGTGGATTCTTTACCGAAGAAAGGCACCTTTTTGATATAGAGAATCATGGCATGCCAGTGGATTAGAGCGATGACCTTTAAAGTTATGAACGGAAAGCGAATCATTTGACCAATCATGGTGCGTCGATTCACTGGTTTGCGAATTCCGGAGTAGGCTGCCCGTAGCACCGGAATCTCATTTTCATAGGTATCGATTCCCAGGCTCAGTTTTCCATCGGGAAGCTTCATGCGAAAAACGAACTCCCGATCCCGGTCTATAAACGGAGACACGTAAAAATTCTTCCAGGCCCTGGCGAAAATCCGTTTGTTTTCTGTAGGATCTACCGGCCGATCCAGTAGAATCAAGTAGGGCTTTTGTTCGCCGAAGGTGTTGTTCACTTCTGCAAGAATTGCATAAAGCCTTTGCGAATCGTCCAGGGCGAAGTAAAAGCTCACAGGATTAAAACCATATCCAAGGTACCTCAGATTCGTTAGTAGAAATACCGAGGAAGGAACTGGCTGATCCTTCTCTCGAAAATATTGATTTACCTGTTGCCGGAGATGGCTTTTTGTCCTGATCCCCGGGTTTTGCTGGTTCGTGGACTTGAGATCACTCCCCGCGGAGTCATCAGAGCCCTCTCCCTTAATTGTTCTGTCTTCTCCAGGACCTCCCCTCACCCCTATGTCATGGCCTGCCTGTGCCTTTCTCCGTGGAACTGTTCCTGCATCTTCCTGGCTGAAGCGTTGCGCACTGAAATCTCCGCTCAGCGCCCCGGTTTTCTTTTCATCGCTCCAGAATCGAAAGTGGTCCGAATCTTTGAACGTGTAAACTCCAGGTCGATTGACTCCGATCAGCCAGGGATGCCTTTGAGTGAGAATATCCAGCTCATCCAGATCCAGATACCAGGTGTACATACTTGTGCGAAATTCATGGCTCGCAACCTGCAATCGACGATGGTACACCATGGCCCGGTATATCGCACTATTTAATCCGTTCTCTATCATGGTAGATCTACGCGAATGCCTCTAGCTCCAAACCCTAGCGCTCCTGGCCGGCCAATGCTCCGGCTTTTTGCAGGCGTTCGTCCAGAGCCTGAGCAGCTTGAAGACCGCTCCAGAGCCCATCTTCATGAAACCCGTATCGAAAATAGGCACCACAGTAGTGAACCGGCCCCTGCTGATTAATGCGAAGCAGCTCTTTCTGATTTCTGACGGCCTGCACATCGAACAATGGATGTTCGTAGTCTATAACTCTGTGGATTTTGCTTTCGTCTAGATCCTGAAATTCATTGATTGATACGAAATAATCCTTCTTTGCTCCCTGCTTGTACAGGTTTTGCAGCTGATTCATCCAGTACACAGTGCAAGTTCGCTCATCGTCGGTGACTTTGAAGTTCCAGGAGGCCCAGGCATTCCTTTTCGGAGGCATTGCACTTGCATCGGTATGCAGTATTGCCTGATTCCTTTGATACTTGAAATGCTTGAGAATGTTCCGATGCTCCTGTGGCATCTCTCTATAGATTTTGAGTGTCTGATCGGAATGGCAAGCCATGAGAACGGCATCAAATTGATGCTCTCCAGAATCGGTGACGATGAGCGCTCCTTCTCTACTTTTCCGGACCTCATGTGTTGGTTGATTTGTATGGATGGTTAGATCAGCACGATTTCGCATCGCCTTGATGTAGCTCCAGGAACCTCCAAGGACGGTTCGCCATACTACGGTCTTTTCAATATCCAGCATACCATGGTTCTTGAAGAAACGCAGCAGAGATCCGGCCGGAAAATCCAACATCTCTTTCATTGGTGTGGACCAGACAGCCGATGCCATGGGAACCACAAAGTTGTCGCAAAAATACTTAGAATAGCCTCGCTCGCGCAGATATTCGCCAATGGAAAGGTCCGGATCCAGAACCTCTTCGGAAGATCCTTCCCGGAAAAATCGCTTCGCGGATGATAGCATACTCAGAAAAGCCGGATTAAGCACATTTCTCTTCTGAGCGAACAGACCTTTCATGCCGATTCCGCTCCATTGAAGTCCGTTGCGATGATTCCAGACGCTGAAAGACATATCGCTTTCCTGGGATTCCACTTCCAGTTCGTCGAATAGCCTGATCAGTTCTGGATAGGTGTTGTTGTTGAATACGATGAAGCCTGTATCTACGGCCACCGAATTTCCATCTTCTT
The DNA here is from genome assembly GCA_002717505.1 of Leptospiraceae bacterium. GTDB lineage: Bacteria > Spirochaetota > Leptospiria > Leptospirales > Leptonemataceae > UBA3465. The sequence goes on along the minus strand of PBEB01000022.1, from coordinate 150,042 downwards.
CCAATGGAATCGTGTTTGTGTGGCCGCCTACATAACTATTCTTCTCGAAGATCTCCACATCATGACCAAAGCGCGTCTTCAGATGATACGCCGCTCCAAGCCCGGAGATCCCGCTTCCTACAATACCAATCTTCATTCCTTTCCTCGTATTTTTGATGTAAGCCTGAACACTTCCGAGAGCTTTTCGCCCCTATAGATTCTTCTTTATTTCTTCCAGTGCGTTCTTTCTGCGCTTATTCAGCACAGGGGGTTCACAATACTGGGGTGGACCGTCATTTTCGTCGGTGGACATGGAAGAGCGGTAGCCGCGACCGCCTATCAGCACTTTTTGAACTCCGCTCTTCTCCAGGATCCGGCTTCGAATAGTCTCAATTTTTTCCGGGGTTTGAGGCATCACCATGGACAGACTGAGGTTGCGATAACTGTTCCGTTTTAGTTCATCGATGATGTGCTCCATGGACAGCGTGCCCGCATATTTTGCTGGAACCTTGCGCGATATCAATAAAGCATAATGCATCAGAGCTCCTAATTCATGAGGATCACCCGGGACGACACAGACAAGCCAGACTGGTTCCGCCGGGATTCCCAGCTCGCTTGTCTTGCCGTAGATGTAGGTAAATAGCCATCGCGAGAACGCATGCTCTTCAGCAACCGACAATAGGCCCGCCTCCCATGCACTGCCCGTAAGCACTACTGCACGAAGGATGGGACCTCGAACGAAGCTGGCAAAATTCATAGCTGCGTACTGCTCATCGAAATCTTTCTCTATACTGGTGAAATCATTCGATCCAATGCGCTTGATCAGAGACATTTCTGTTTCCGTGAAATCTTCAGCCCCCATCATACCCAGGAGGTATTCCCGACCCAGCGAAACCACGGATTGTAGCTTTTCTCCTTTTTCCAGAAGGCGTTTCATATTCTGCAGAACTATGTAGTCTTCATTTCCATAGTACCAGTAGCCGTTGGTGCCTCGCTCCGGTCGAAGCATGCTATAGCGCTCCTGCCATTTTCGAATCCGGGCTCCATCGAAACCGGTTAATCTACTCAAGACTTTGATCAGATACTTCATAGTCCTACCTCAAACGCGGTACACCCTATCCGGAATCCATGCCAGGGATTCCGGTAGATTGACTTCCTGTGGCTTTAAGCCCACTCTTCTGAATTCATCCCGGACAAGTGAGTTGTCCAGGGCGGCGCCTGTGAATGCGATCTGGCCCGCGTCTGCCAGAGCCTGCAATTTAGCGCTCAAATTGACGGTGTTGCCAAAATAGTCGATGCCTGTATCCAGATTCACTGCAAGACATGGGCCGGTATGCAATGATATGCGAATGGCCACTTGAGCCTCGGAGTTCATAAATCGAGATCGAAGCTCCAGAGCTGCTCGGTATGCATCCACCTGGTTGCCAAAAACGGCGAACACTGCATCGCCTACCGTTTTGATAATTGCTCCGCTGGAGGCCTCGATGACTTCGCCAATGACAGCGAAATGATCTCTTACTCTGCGAAAGGCGCCGGTGTCTCCTAACTCCTTGTACATCCTGGAGGAACCAACGATGTCCGTGAACAGAATGGTCTGCACGCCTATATCGATTTTCAGATCTCCGGGAAGTCGCTCGTCCGGATAAAGATGTCTATAGTCCGGCAAAGCGAATAGATCACCAGGCCGCAGCACTTCGCTGTCTGCTTCCGTACGGTCCACGACAAAGGTATGAGCCTGCGCATCGGAGTTTTTTAGTTCCAGAACCGGGCTGGGCGAAACTTGCACAGATGTGTTCGTAACCGTTGAGCCAGCCTCCCAGGCTAAGCGGGGTGAGCCATCTTGCGGATCGGAATCCAGCCAGAAGAAGGACTGACTTCCCTGTAACCTGGCCCGGTAGCGACCTTGCTCCAGATTCACAGCAACATTGTGTTCTTCTCCGGGCAGCAACCGATCCTGGAGAATGATGTGCGGTTTTCTGGCTGGCTCGGCGCTACAGAAAAACTGTTTTTTTACGTTTCGCACGGAAGGACTTACGTGAAAGGTAATTTCCAGACTTTCTTCGCCCGTGGCATCGAAATCGATATCACAGACATCGCAACTGCCTCGCGCGTCCAGCTTCATCAGACTGCCTTTCTCTTCGCGAACGCCCCGACAATGAGGGCAGATGACGTCCCATGTTAGATTGAAAAGTCCGGTCTGGCAGCCGTAGAGAAAGGCCCTCAGGAGTTGCTTACTGTCCAGGTTCATTTGTCTGGCCAGAGCCATGGGTCGAATGCGATATAGATCAACATCATCCCATCGAGTGATAATCTTAACGAGAGCCTCGGAGATCTCGGAGGGGATTCGCTGGCGGTCCCAGGTTGTTCTGGTCTGATCGACTATGGACCTGGCCTTGTTTTCCAGCTCAATTGGCTTTTCGATGTTCGCAAAGGTTACGGCCTGGCTGCCTTTTCCAGCCTGAATTTCAGCTTCGTATTGTTTCACCACTTTCTGGAACCCCGACTTCATTCGGCTCATTCCGATTCCAAGAAAGAGAGAACCAAAAAGACTGTTGGGAACCCAGCCAAAATAGATATGAGCGTTAGTTCTGGATTCGCCGTCTTCTTCCAGATAGAATATCCCGCGAACCAGCCGTCCCAGTCCTTTTGAATAGATCCGAACGGAAATCAGCTCTTCCGGTTTTCTCCACTGCCAGGGCACCTCTTCCCATTCATGCAGAATTCCAGCATATTTTGCGCTACCAAAGAGTTGCCCCTGTTTTTCCTCAAAGGTCATCTCAGGAAGGCCCAGCAAGCTGTTCGTTCTGGAGGTGTCTGCGATGTACGGCCAGAAATCATCGCGACTAACTTCTAGAGGAAACACCCAGAGGTTCTCGACAATTCGTTCCTTCTTCGGATCAACATCCCATCGGGACCAGGGATAACGTTCTAAGAATTCTTTTAGATTCATGACAATCCTCCTGTCTGCACAGAGGATTGAAGGTTATGGGAGCTAGAATGCAACTTCTTTCGGAGACCTCTCTTTCGCACCAGAAGCTGCTGCACTCGTTCGTGGATGCTACGACTGTATGGTAGAAAGAGAAATATGATGGCACCCAGCAGGAAGAAAGCTCCTACTCCGGGGCCAAACATAAAGGCAATTCGATCGCTAACTTCGGGAGCCTGCACTTGATTTGCCTGAAAACCGATGGCTGCCAGAAGGGTTCCTGTAAATGCCATGGAAACTCCCCGGGAAGCCTTGATGGCCATTTTCCAGAATCCAAAGTAAAGCCCCTCACGATGCTCGCCACTCTTGAGCTCATCGTAATCGACAATATCTGCTACTAGGCTATCCAGCAGGACAATGGCCCCCACCAGGAATCCGCCCAGTACAGACATGAAGAGGGGATACATCACTTCCCCCGGCGGGAAAAACGGATAGGTAATGCATGTGGCCAGACCCAGCAAAAACACTCCAGCGAATCCGGGATACTTCTTGCCTGCTCTTCGCGAAAGCCAGGTCCAGAAAGCCAGAGATGCAGACCACACGATAATGAAAACCACGAGAATCAGACCCACGGCTTCGCTATTCAAACGCAGACGATATTCATAATAATAGAGAGCAAGGGTGCTATTGATAGAAACGCCAACGTATGCGATGAAATAAGACGCCAGAAGCACCACAAAGACCCTGTTACGGAGGACTTTGAATAGCCTTGAGATCTCTTTTACGATCATCTGGCCCCTGAGGGGTGGTCGCTTTTCGGCCGGTTTATCTCGACCGGCCGTAGAAAAATAGCTTATCCAGCCCGTAAGCAAGATGATTCCGGCAATCACTGCTGCTCCATAGAAGTAGGCCGTGGTAGCCGCTTCCGCATCCCGAATTCCTGGATTTTCTCCACTGGAACCTGCAGGGGCAATGCTATCCAGGAAGAGAATGGGCAGAATGGTACCAGCGAGCAAACCCATATTACCGAAGAATAACCGAAAGGCAAACACCGAGGTCCTGATATTCGAGTCAAAGGAGAGTTCCCCACCCAGAGCGGAATGAGGTACGGCCAGCACAGTCATAGCTGTATTCAGCACAATGTAACTTATTAGAAGAAACCCGAAGCGCGCAGCTTCTGCATCCATCATGGGCGGTCGAAAGGTAGCCAGGAATGCCAGGGCCATAACAAAGCTGCCCAGCAATAGATAAGGCCTGCGTTTGCCGGATGGTCGAGTGGTACGATCAGAGAGGATACCCATCACCGGATCCGTAAATGCATCCCAGAACATGGCAATAGCAATGGCCAGACCAGCCAGTTCAGCGCTCAGGCCGGCCACATCGGTGTAGAATTTCATTAAATGCAGGCGCACCATCATCTCTACAGCGAATATTCCCATTTCCGCTGCTCCGTAGCCAATGCGTGTGCGCACCGGCAGGAATTTCGATGATGTACTCTCCATAACCTTCTACAGGATTACCTAACCTGAGACGAAGCAAAGCCATTCTTCAGGGGCTCGTCCAATCTTTTTTAACAACCTTGGACTTTTATTTTGACAACCCCGGACAAACTCTGTATATTTGGGTCAGGTTTTGGCTGGGCTGGGCAATGGTCCGCCCCCGGTTTTCTCCGCTGGCCCAAGCAGAACGGAACTACATTAGGAGACTTATGCAATGAACTCTGAACAAACATCCCCTGGATTCCTGGATCGTATGTTGGCCCGGGGAGTGGTGCCCGATTTCTTGATTCGACTGGGAATCCGGAATCTAAATCGGGCTCGCCTGAAGGAGGAATGGAAGGGAAGCGCAGATGCACAGCAGGCACATTTTCAGGCCTTCCGAGAGGAATTGGAACGATCCCCCATCGCCGTTCGGACGGAAGCGGCCAATGAACAGCACTATGAAGTGCCCTCCCGGTTTTATGACTATGTGCTGGGTACCCGAAAGAAATACAGTTCATGCCTGTGGGAAGGAGGCATTCGAGATCTGGATGGAGCCGAAGAAGCGATGCTGGCGCGCTATCTGAGGAGCGCCGAGCTAAAGGATGGCCAATCCATACTGGAATTAGGCTGCGGATGGGGCAGTTTAACTCTGTACATGGCCGAAAAGCTTCCTAAAGCGAAGATCACCGCAGTATCCAATTCGGCCAGCCAGAAAGGATTTATAGATGATCAAGCGAAGCAGAAAGGTCTGAAAAACATCAAGGTCATCACCGCAGATATGAATGATTTTAAGATTCGCTCCTCCTTTGATCGAATTATTTCCATCGAGATGTTCGAACATATGCGAAACTACAGGGAATTGTTTTCCCGGGTACATGGATGGCTAAAGAAGAATGGAAAGCTTTTTATCCACGTATTTGCTCACAGGGAATTCAGCTATTTCTTCGAGGAAGAAGGAGAATCCAACTGGATGGGTCGATATTTCTTTAGCGGTGGCATCATGCCTTCAAACCATCTGTATCTGTATTTTGCCGACGGTTTTCAGTTAGAGGACCATCAGGTGGTAAACGGAAAGAATTATGAAAAAACCGCCAGAGCCTGGCTGGACAATATGGACCGCTATAAGGCTGAAATCAAAGACCTGTTCAATGGAGTCTATGGCTCAGATAAGGCGGATACCTGGATAGAATACTGGCGGATTTTTTTTATGGCCTGCGAGGAACTCTTTGGCACCAGAGATGGAAATGAGTGGTTCGTCAGCCATTATCGCTTCCGCAAAATTTGATAGCCCTGCAAAGCTTACATGAGATCCAGGAAGCTCCATGCTCCGGCGCTTCCTGGTATTCACTGTTTCCCTGCTGGCCCTGTTTGTAGGCGCCGGCTATCTTCAACTGGGCTTACCTCAGGAGCATCGCTTTTTTCCGGCGCTGGAATCCCTGATTCCGCCCAACCCATTGGAGCCATTTGTCCGAGCCTGGGATGACCTGAGGCAAGAAGAGGCCAACGCTTCGAGCGATGGGTCAGGCAAAACCAGCGAAGAACTCACCGACCGCAAGACCGACTCAAGTCCAGACCGTCCAGAAAACCGGGATTCAGCCGAGGAGAATGACCCAAACTCCCGGCCAGGAAAGATTCTGGAGTCGGGAGATCAATTCGCTTACCTGCAGCCATTCTTTGAGCGGCTGGAGTCCCTGGAGAATGCAGAACCCAGAGACTCCAGAACTTCCACAGAGACAATTCGCATACTTCACTTCGGTGATTCTATAATGTGGGGTGACAATCTGTCCCTGAAAATGAAGCAACTGTTTCAGACAGATTTCGGAGATGGAGGTCGCGGACTGGTAAACATTATCGATTCGCCCAGTTCCGAGCTCAAAGATCACAACAATGCAACCAGGCGAGGGTTTCGCATAGCCACCATTCCTTTTGAGAGCTTCTCCATGCCTCTCATGCCCGTTCTAGGATTCTCCGGCGGATCAGCAATACCGCTTCGCGACAATTCTACTACGATTCACAGTGTCCCGGAATCGTCGATGCAGCCCTGGGATCGCATTCGCCTGATCCTGGGTCATCCGCATCGGCTGGATGGAGGAAATACCCGGGAAACCCTGCAATATAAAGTGCAACTGCTTCTTGAAAGCCAAGGCGGGCAGCAAACTAAAATAGAAAGAGACGTCAGCATTACCGGAACATGTACCGGGATTGAAATAGAAATTCCTGAATCCAGAAAGCTGGAAATGTCGGTAACTCCAACGAAGCCTGGAACAGCAAGACCCATTATCGATGGTCTCTTCCTGGAGAATTCCCGTGGAGTTTCTTATAGCGCAATTGTGAAAATGGGCATCCACCTGGCCTGGATGGCGATGATACCGGAAGATGCCCTTGCTTGCGGACTCCAGCAAACTAAACCGGATCTGTTAATCTATCAATATGGTGTAAACGAATCAGCTTCGCTTTCTTCCAATTACAGAGGCTTCACAAGAGAAAAGTATGAAACTCAGTTAAGAGAGTACTTTCGCAGAGTAAAGAATGCCGTGCCAGATACACCGGTACTGATTGTCGGACCGTTCGAAAGACTGAGACCTTCCGCCGCAGGACCATCAGCGTCGGAAGCTCAAATGGTTGTGCGCAAAGTACAGATGGAAGTGGCCAGAGAGTTTGGCTTTGCATATTTCGATGCTTACGAGTATCTCGGTGGCCCGGGTCAGATGCTTTCCATGGTAAAAAACAGGGAAGCGATCAGCGACTACACGCATCTGACGGTTAGTGGCGGAGATCGTCTGGCCCAGGGAATCTATGATGCCCTGATTACTCATTACCTGGTATATACTGGTAAGTTAGAAAGCAAAGCGGAGTATTCCATAAGCCCGGACTTTCAGGAGAATCAGGACTTATACAGTTACGAACCTCGCTCCGTCACGGACAGGGAGGCCAGCCCAGGGGCCATCGCCTTCCATTCCATGGATTTCGCATACTTTCTATTCATCGTTGTTCTCGGTGCTACCATCCTGCTTCGATATCCTGCCATTCGCCTGGTTTTTTTGATTCTGGCTTCTTACTATTTCTACGCATCCTGGAAGCTATGGCCCGTTAGCTTAATGCTGTTCTCGACGATTCTGGATTACTTTTGCGCGAGAGGGATTGGACAGGCCCGCGAAAAAGCGGGGCTTCGAGGTGCGGGTGGAGGTGCAGGTGGCTGGCTTCTTCTGCTATCTCTTCTGGGAAACCTGGGCCTGCTCTTCTTTTTCAAGTACTTTGATTTCGTGGCTCACCTGTTGAATCAGGCATTCCAGGCGAGTGGGCAGGACCTCACAGTGCCGGCTCTCGGCTTGCTTTTGCCTGTAGGGATTTCTTTCTACACTTTCCAGACTTTGAGCTATACCATCGATGTTTATCGGGGAAACCTTCCGGTGGAAAAGAGTTTTCTCAGGTTTTCGCTATACGTAACTTTCTTTCCGCAGCTAGTGGCCGGCCCCATCGTTCGTGCCAGTGAATTCATTCCCGGCATCAAGAAAGGCATCTATCACTTTCTTCCCGAAGCCGCCGATTTTAACTTTGGTCTGTATCAGTTTCTGGGAGGATTAATCAAGAAGATGACCGCAGACTGGTTAGCCTACGGCCTCATCGATCGCGTCTATCAAAGCCCAGGGATGTTCACATCCGCCGAGACCTTAATCGTTTTCTATGCTTATGGCCTACAGATATACGGCGACTTCTCAGGATACACCGACATGGCCCTGGGGGCGGCCCGGCTCCTGGGTTTTCGACTTACCGATAACTTCAATCGTCCCTATCAGAGCGCTTCGATTTCCGAATTCTGGCGTCGCTGGCATATATCTCTGGGAAGCTGGTTCAGGGATTATGTGTATATCTCTCTGGGCGGTAACAGGTTCTACATTTACAGGAATCTATTCATTACAATGTTTCTGGCCGGTCTATGGCATGGAGCCGGTTTAATGTTTATCGCATGGGGCATCTATCATGGAATCTTTCTAATGCTAGAAAGAGTTCCGGATGCAATACGAAAACGGAGAAGAATTATCGAATCTGGCGATGGTGCGAACCAGTCCGAGGCGAAGGCGGAATCCGAGACTCGATCTATCGCTGACGAAACAACCGGACTGGGGCTGGTCAGCTCGAAACATGAACAAAGCTGGCTCTGGATTCGCCGAGCGTTAACACTTCATCTGGTCCTAATCGGCTGGGTGCTCTTTCGCTCACGAGACCTGGATCAATTTCTGGGTTTCTTTCATTCATTATTTCCGGCTGACTTTCTCTCATCCGGCCAATGGAGTATTCCGAATACAGGATGGGCTTACATACTGGTAGTGCTACTGGCATACATCTATCATTTGACACCTGTACGCCTCAGAGAAGAGGGTAGCAAAGTCTGGAATCGCCTGCCGCTGGCCTTGCAGGTGCTGACAACCTTTCTGTTGCTTACCGGACTCTTTCAGATTTCAGTTCGGGACGTTCAGCCCTTTATTTACTTTCAGTTCTAGGGGCGGAAAACAAAAATTGTCCTGAGATGATGGAATCGGGAAAATCCGTAGGGTGGGAATGAAACGAATACTGTCCCTCATTCCATTCCGGATCCTTTTTCCTGTGCTGTTCTTTTCGTTTACCTTTGTGTCGGTTGGCGTCATGATACAGACGCAGGTAGAGAGCATAACCACCAACCTGATACAGGACAGGAAATCCCTGGTGGCTCAGAATATGAGCCTCACTCGATCCTACCTTGAAGAAAGACAGGCTGCAAGTGAGCCAGTGGAAGAAGGCTTTCTGAGATTATTGAATGCTGATCCTCAGATTCGCCTGCTTGTAGTCCTGGACCAATCCAACTATGTGATGCATTCTCCCTCTCCGGGACTCCAGGGCAAAAATATGGAGGAGGCACTCAAGGTACCTGCCCTGAACAAAGCAGAGCGAGATGCCGTGGCCGCTTTTCTGAGCGAAAGGAAAATCCGATCCGATGGACCGGTTCTGGAATACCTGGAAAAGACAGAGGACATTATTGCACTTTATCCGTTTCGCATGGAGACAAGGGAGGATTCCAATCAGGGTATCATAGTCCAGCTATACTCTCTTGAGAATTTGATCGAACGACGAAGAGCGGCAGTGACAGGAAACATTCTGACTACCAACCTGCTCATAGCTGGAGTTCTAGCGGCGCTGGCTCTAGGTTACTATCTCTTTCTCATGCGACGACTTCAGAATTTGCTGGATACAACTACAGCGTTTGGCCAGGGAAACCTGGACTCCAGAGCATCCGTAGACGGAAAGGACGAAATAGCTCATTTGAGCACTACTTTCAATATGATGGCCGACCGAATCCGAAGTCTGGCCTACCGGGATGCAGTTACCGGCATCCCTAACCGATTGGCCTTTGAAACAAGTGCGAATCGCATCCTACAATTCACCAAGACAAGGGCTGCTCTTCTGTACCTGGACCTGGATGGATTTAAAGATATCAATGATAGCCTGGGACATAGCACCGGCGATACGATGCTGGACGAAGTGGCTAATCGATTGGAGCAGGTGGTTCGCAGTCATGCAGGTGAGGAGTCGCTTCTTGCTCGGATCGGTGGTGATGAATTTGCCATACTGGTTCCTGGACAAAACGACAAACGTAATATAGAGAAGCTCTGCGAATCCCTGCTACAAGAAGTATCTCGGGATTATCTTGTTCTGGGTAACGTACTTCATGTAACTGCCAGTATCGGACTGGCTCTGTTTCCGGAGAATGGAAAGAACTTTGAAGAACTGCTTAAGAACGCAGATGCGGCCATGTATTCCGGCAAGCGAAGCGGAAAGAATACGTATATTTTCTTTGACCAGGAAATCCAGCAGAGGAATAATCGAAGAGTTCAGCTATCCTCAGCTCTTCGCAAAGCCCTGGACCGGGAAGAGCTTCGCATTCATTTCCAGCCTATCGTAGATCTGCGTACCGGCCTCATCACTCATGGCGAGGCTCTGCTGCGGTGGACAAGCCCGGAATTCGGAGTAGTCACTCCCACCGAGTTTATACCGATTCTGGAAGAATCCGGCTATATTCGTGATGTTGGACAGTGGGTCTTGCATCAATCCTGTCTTGCTGCCGCGCGGTGGAGAACCAGCGGCTATTCTAATACCGGCGTCTCAGTAAACGTAGCCGTGCAACAACTAAGTCAAAAGGACTTCGCGCGTCAGGTGGAAAACGTGCTTGCCGAAACCGGACTGGATCCTTCGGGTCTGATACTTGAAATCACAGAGTCCGAACTGATGCGAAGACCCGCCACAACTCTTCGTATTCTGGAAACACTGGATCAAATGGGGGTCGAGCTAGCTGTTGATGATTTCGGTACAGGATACTCTTCGCTGAACTACCTGAAATACTTTCCTGTGCACTTTCTGAAACTGGATGGCACTTTTATCAAGAGTCTGGATACGGATGAGGACAACGCATCGATTTCTCGGGCAGTGGTGGAGCTGGCCCATGCTCTGAAGCTGCGGATGATTGCCGAAGGTGTGGAGTCCCGTACCATAGCAGAATTTCTTCATCAGGAATCCTGCGATATGGTTCAGGGATTCTTTACGGGAGCGGCCATGCCAGAAGAAGACTTTCTTCGGGCCCTTTCGAATCAAGGTCCGTTATTTACAGATGCTCCGGTGTCGTAGCAGCTGTGGCGCCCTTTCCTTATGGTCTCGATTGGCTTACCCTGCTCCGGCGCCAATGCCCTCAAATTCACCGACACTGTGCATCACTACCTGATAGATGCGCAGAAATCAATTGGAACCCATTACTTTTGATTCTCTGTAGTCTTTCGCACCAGGATCTTCTCCAGACGCATTAAGTAATAATCAGCCGCCCGATCCTCAGGAGCCGCTCGCTTTACTGCCTCGAAGGAGTTTCGTGCCTCCTGAAACTCCCGCTCATGCAGCTGCATTACACCTCTTTCGAAATCCTCTCTGGTAACAACCTTTACTGTGCGAATTTCTTTTTCATCAAGATCGAAGAATTCGAAGATGCTCACAGGCTGGTCTTTTCCTTTAACTCGAACTTTGCCAAGGAACCGGTAGTTGTACTTTGTAGGATCCTCCAACTGAAAAAGGGTGTCCTGACTGACGATCATGCTCACACCATAGATTCGTGTTAGACCTTCCGTACGTGCGGCCAGATTGACCGCATCTGAGATTACGGTACCATCCATTCGTTCAGCTTCACCCACGGTTCCCAGCATCAACAATCCTGTATGAATACCGATGCCAATGCGTATGGGGTCCTGACCCTGACCTATCATTTCCTGGTTGAAATCCTGCACAGCTTTCTGGATGGCCAGGCCGGCCTCCACGGCATCCTGGGGCTTTCCAGGGAAAAGGGCCATCAGACCATCGCCCAGATATTTATCGATGAAGCCATGATGCTCTCGGATCAAGGGTCCTACGCGACCCAGGTACTCATTAATAAACCCGAAAGTCTCAGAAGGACTCATACTCTCCGAGCGCTGAGTGAAATCACGAATGTCCAGAAACAAGACGCTCATGGTTTCCTGAACCTGGTCGCCCAGACGAATGTCCAGAATGCTATCTTTGTGCAGAAATTTTAGGAACTCTTCGGGTACAAACTTGCTATAAGCCTGGTTGTACTTTTGCAGGCTATCCTTCATGCTCTCTATAGTAGAAAAGGCTCTGGAAAAGCGAATTGATAGAATAAAAGCCTGAATGAAGATGAATACGAAGAGTCCCACGGCTACGAGCTGGGTCGTCCGAATCATCTGTTGATTGTAGGCCAGGTCATTTACGACCGTCGCAGAAAGCACCAGGGATGCTACGCTCACAAAAATGGCACCTTCTCTCTTACGATAGATGGCCAGACCAAAAACCACAACTGCGTATCCTATGGATACCAGAAGCACAAACTGGGAATAATCTACGCTATGAGTAAACCATATGGTAGGGGAAAACAGGGCAAAGAGAGCAAAGCATCCGCTAACCACCAATAAACCCTGTAGGAATCGTCGGCTGGTTTCGCCCGGATAAAGGCTGTGCACAAAAGCGATGAAAGTGGTAAGTCCTCCATATACGCTCAGGTATTCCAGACGCAGCAAAGTTTCCCACCAGCCGCCGGGCATAATATCATGTAATAGCCGTTCTCCGATAAGAACCAGACGAAGCACAATAATCAGACAAAACAGCCCAAACCATAGAGTAGAAAGATCCTTTCTTCTCAAGTAGAACAAACCCAGGTGATAGAAGCCCATGATAACCAGAGTCCCGGCAATGAAGCTTTCGAATACTATTCGACCTTCGCGGTATTGTCGGACCACACTCTGAGGTCCTATGCGAATTCGCTCCCAGAGGCCTCCCTTTCTATGACCGAAGTTGGCAACATGAACAACGATATCCAGTACCGTCCCTTTTTCCTGAAGCTCATAAAGACGTGTCTTATAACTCGGAACATACCCTTCTTCGCTCCGGGCTACCTGGCCATTCTCTCCGTAGAGTTTACCATTCACATAAAGTGCATAGGCGGACGATTCATCCAGAAACTTCAGCGAAAGTGGCGGGTGTTCCTCGGGTAGAAGGACTCGAAGATAGTAGGTTGCAGTTCCGATGCCATCTCGCGCTCCGGCCACTTCAAGACTGTTCCAATCATCCGGTACTTCAGCGAATAGGTCCGGCTTTTCCGCCAACGGTGCAGATACGGCCCCTTCTGCAGATTCGGGACTCCGAAGCGATAACGGGTTTACAAATCGATTCCAGTAGAACGCCCAGTCTCCATCTAAAAAATGAATCTCATCCGGATCGGCGCTTCGTAAATCCAGAATACCCTGCTTGGCCGTCGCAGGCTCGGCTTGCAAATAGGATACCGGTAGAAANGCNAGAACCAGAATCAGCTTTGCAAGCATTCCGGACTTCATTGAAGATATTCGCTTACCAGTCTTTGCGTTTTGGAAGCCAGACCATGGCTTAACGTCCCATCGCTTTTTACGCAAAAAGCAGGATACGAGACTGGCCCGGGTCCGAATCCCCAAACGATGAAGAAGNCAGGAGCATTTCATTCAAGGACTCAGGCGTAATCGGCGCCAGCTCTCCCCTTCCCTTTCATACAGCAGTCGATCATGCAATCGGCCGGGTCGTCCCTGCCAGAACTCCATGCGCTCTGGTTGGATTACATACCCGCCCCAGGAGTCCGGACGTGGAGGATGGTCTCCGTACTGTTCCTTGAGCTCTGCCATCCTGTCTTCTAAAACCTTTCTGGATGGTACAGGCTCACTCTGTTTAGAGGCAAGAGCCCCGTATCGGCTTTCCAGAGGTCGGCTCTGGAAATACTCTTCGGATTCCTCCACCGGTACCCTGCGAGCCAATCCCTGGATTCGAACCTGTCTTTCCTGCCCCTTCCAGAAGAAGCAAAGGCCTGCACGGTTGTTCGCCTCAAGGTCCAGGCCCTTTCTGGAGTCATAGTTGGTGAAGAATACGAATCCATCGGCCCGTAGATCTTTCAGAAGGACAATTCGAACGTCGGGTTGTCCTCGACCATCCACGGTAGCCAGACTCATAGCATTGGCATCGTCTTCGGTTTCTCGAGCCTCTTCAAACCAGGCATGAAAAAGCGCAAAGGGATCCATACCTGTGGTTTCTTCTTCCAGCACCCTTTTATCATATTCTCTTCTAAGTTCTTTCATGACAGATTCCGTTGAATTGCTCGAGTAACAACTAAACTTGCATCCTGGATTGCTAAGATCAATCAATTCCTTCTAATGGCGCAATAAAGCCTGCCACAGATCGGGCATACGTGTCCGGGCTTCTTTACGACCGGCATCGAATATTTCATCATGCCTGCCAAAATCGAACAAATCGAATGGGCCGATCTCCGGGTTCAGAATGAAATCAAAGTCTGCCAATCTAAAACGCAATAATTCCCTACCTTCCACCGCTATGGAACGAGTAATGATGGATAGTACAGGAGGACGACTGAAATAATCCATCACTCCCTGGACTCCTTCCGAGAAATCCACACGGGTCTGGCTGGAGCGATCATCTTCCATGGGCGTTACATTCACTCCTACCACTCGACTGAATCCTCGATGTCTCAGAACATCACCTGGAAGGTTATTTAGAATACCGCCATCCACCAGCGTATAGGGAGGCATTTGGACCGGCGGAAAAACCCCTGGAATGCTAACACTGGCCCGCAATGCCATGGAAACGTAGCCGCTTTCGAATATCAGCGTTTCCCCGGAATTCAGATCTGTGCTGTTGCAGTAGAATGGAATTTGAAGATCCTCAAATTGCAGATCTCCAAATACATCCATCAGCACATGATTCAGCCGATCTCCCTTAAAAAAACTCACAGCCGGGATACCTTTATCCAGGATAGCGTCCGAGTCAGGAAGGCTCTTTCGTAGCAGATGCTGGACCTCCCTTGCAGAGATGCCGGCCGCATGGGCAGCTCCGATCACCGCCCCCATGGAGGTACCGGAAATTCCGTCAAATTCCAGACCTTCCTGTTCCAGCACTTCCAGAACCCCGGCATGGGCATAAGCTCTGGCTCCTCCGCCGCCAAAACACAGTCCTCTCAGAGTGCCGCTGAGCTTTCGCGCCAGACGATGCATTCCCGGAGCATTGGGGCCCAGCACTCGATTTTCGTGGAGAAAGAGCCGAATGCGATTCTGCTTCAACGGTACGGAACGGTCCGGATTTCGCTCTCTCTTCCGAAGCGCCGAATGATTCTCTTCAGAGATGGAGACAAGCTTTTCGAAGAAGTCCGGCAAGAAGCCTGATAGCCATTTTCTGTAATCCATCCATCGGGGTCCCGCCGCGGTCCCTGAATCGCGAGCGCATGCGATGAGATCACAGCTACGATAGATTTCCGTAAGCATCCTGTCCGGTTTGCCAATATGGCTTCCCACATGGACGAGAACAAGGGAATAGAATTTGCGCATCAGGCCCAGAAGAGCTGGAATGGAATGAGCAGCCTTATTCCTGGCCGCCGATTCCAGTGCCATGAGCGGCCGGGCATCGATATGATCATATCCCCCGGAACGAGGATGCGAAAGCGATCGCAGCCATTCAAAAAGCTCCACCGGCCGATCCAGAAGTGCCATATTGTCTGCGATGGATGAAACCGTCGCCGGGTCTTCATGAAGGTCGAAGTAAGCATTCAATTCCGATGGCAAAGAAGGATAATTGGATTTTAGCTCTACGGGAGAGCTCAACTCCAGAAGCAATACAGGGCCATGATTCTCCTCTACAAGAACTTCAGATAAAACATGAGCGAGCAAATGGCCTCTGGCCGGATCATCGGGATAGGCCAGGACATGCAACCTTGCGGGCTCCAGCTGCTCCGCAGGATCCATGGTCCGATGGAACCTCCGAGAAAGGATGCGCACCAATCCTCCCAGTGCTTCCGGTTCCTCTTCTACCAGAGCCGTCCAGGACTCCTGATCGATGCGCACTAACTGCGAATCCAGCACAGCTTGAGCCCGGGCGCCATGCCTTTCGCCGGCCAGAAAGCTAACTTCTCCAAGAACGCTGCCCCGACCATGNATTCCAATAAGCCGTGGACTGCCATCCGACTCTCGATGATACCTGTGCACCTCTCCGTGGCGCACAATGTAGAAACAATCAGCAATTTCCCCTTCTTCGTACACCATCCGACCTCGCTTGAAATCCACCATGTGGATGGATTTGAGAAAGCGACGCACGGCCGGACGATCCGGAACCATGGATCTCAGAAGGGGATTCTGCAGCATGAATCGCTGCAGGTTAAGTCTTTGTTGTTTTTCCTGATCTGGCCGCATTTTTTAGTTCCAATTCTATCTGCATTTCCCTTTCTGGAAACATGAAATTTGAGACGTCCTCCTCCGAGCATCGGCCGAAGGAGGAATGCGGCATATACGGAATCTATGGCTGTCCGGAGGCCTCGAATTTCACGTACCTCGGCCTTTACTCTTTGCAGCACCGCGGACAGGAAAGCGCAGGAATAGTAACTACGGACGGCGAAAGACTCTACCGGTATGCCGGTATGGGACAGGTAGCCCAGGTCTTCGAAAAAGACAAACTATCTCAGCTTAGCGGAAGCGCGGCCATAGGCCACAATAGATACTCCACTACAGGGGCATCCTTCTTACGCAATGCTCAACCAATTCGTGTAGAATCCAACCTGGGAGCCTTCTCCCTGGCCCACAACGGAAACCTNGTNAACTCCTGGTCCCTGCGATCTGATCTGGANAAAAAGGGTTCNATTTTTCAAACCACCATCGATTCGGAAGTGATCGTGCATCTTATGGCTCGCAGTGGTCATACCGATTTTCTGGATGCCCTCTGTGATGCGCTCAGAACCATTTCCGGGGCCTACAGTCTTCTGATTCTTACCAGGGATGCCCTCTATGCCATACGAGACCCCAACGGTTTTCGTCCGCTGGTCATGGGACATCGACCGGATGGTTCCATTGTCTTCGCCTCCGAAACCTGCGCTTTTGATATTACCGATGCGAAATACGATCGAGATGTGGAGCCCGGAGAGGTCATTCGCGTTGATCATACGGGAGTCACATCCTTCTTTCCTTTTGAACAAAAACAGGAATCGCTATGTATATTCGAAAACATTTACTTTGCCCGACCCGATTCCACGATCTTCAATCAAAGTGTGTACGAGGTTCGCAAAAACCTTGGTGCAATTCTGGCCAGGGAGTACCCTGCCGAGGCAGATTGCGTGGTCAGNGTTCCTGATTCCTCTACAGTAGCGGCCCTGGGTTATGCAGAAGAGAGTGGATTGCCCTTTACCATTGGGCTTATTCGTTCTCACTATATTGGAAGGACTTTCATTGAACCCGAGCAGAAGATTCGGGACTTTGGTGCGCGAATCAAGTACAACGTTGTAGAATCCGCTATCCGGGGTAAGCGAGTAGTGCTAATCGATGATTCCATCATGCGAGGAACAACGGCCCGCAAACTCATAAAGATGCTGCGACGAGCTCAGGCCAAAGAGATCCATCTTCGCATTTCTGCACCTCCGACGCAGTTTCCCTGTTTTTATGGAATAGACATCCCCACTCGCACAGAGCTCATCGCTTCATCTCACTCGGTGGAAGAGATTACTAAATATCTGGGCGTGGATTCTCTTGGTTACCTGACGCTGGATGGAGCACATCGAGCGATGCAGATTACACGTCCGGATCAAAACTGGTGCGATGCCTGTTTTTCCGGTAACTACCCTCTGGCTCTCCAGGATAGCGAAGTTAAGGGAAATCAGAAGGATTTGTTCACCGAGTACATGCTTGAGGAAAGCCGCTAACCGTCAAGACTG
Source organism: Leptospiraceae bacterium (assembly GCA_002717505.1). Taxonomy (GTDB): domain Bacteria; phylum Spirochaetota; class Leptospiria; order Leptospirales; family Leptonemataceae; genus UBA3465. Next base: position 132,365 of record PBEB01000022.1, on the reverse strand, counting down.
CACTCCTTCTGGTTTTACTGATTCTTCGGATTTATCAGGGGCCAGCCTGGGCGAAGGCCAGCTACACTGGAACCCAGTTCAGATTAAACCTNGACTGCGACCGCCACAGTTTCCCGCATGGCAGGGCAACGAATATTATCCGTTGATAGCCGGAAAACGATGCGATGTATGGAATTCTCGCCAGTGACGGTTCAATCTATGCACACGATGCCCATAGCTCTGACCGGGGATTATTCCACGACGAAGTACTGGTCCGAATAGCTATGGGCCTCTGGATCATCTGATCCCTGGGCTGCCATCGCAGGATCCATCTGCAGGGCCTTTTTTCCATCACATTCCAACATAAAGAATCGATCGTTTCGCTGGATGTTCTGGGTTTCCTCTTTTACTTTCGTGGCATCGCAATTGGGAAAATTCGCTGTGGAAACCCTGCTAATGCGNTTCTTGAACGATGCGGTGATCTCTTTGTCATCTACATCGTATTCGCCAACAAAGATTTCTTCGTAGGTACTTCCGCAAGCTTCCCCCGGCATTCCATATTCCAGAAGTCCGGAATCCACCATCCGAACTTCATCCCCCCGAAAGGAAATGGATACGGAATACTCCGAGTGAGTACTCCCCGTGCATCCAAGACCAAGGGAAAACTCCAGATTCTCGGGATCGAAGCTTGCCGGCTTGAGCCGCTTTGGCTTCAATTCCAATTCACCACTTTCTTCAATTCCATCTGTATCGTCGCCGTCTGTATCACCGGCATTTGAGTCTTTTTCCGAATCAGATGTTACGGTATTCATCTCCAGACGAGCCGGGTCCAGAAGCAAGAAACCTTGCTTTTTTTTCCATTTCACTTCATACCAGACACGTTCCGAATCCTCATCTGGCTCACCGCGAGCGACGATTTCTACGAGTTGGCCAGAGGGCACAGTGCCCAGACGATCCGCCGACCGCGATGGCTCAGAATACAGGGCTGTGTCGCTTACCATTCNNACCAGGCGAAGCTCCTGATCTGAGCAACCGCCGCAATTCACCGAAAAAGCGAAAAGCAGTCCTAGCAAAGGGAGAAATAGGGCCCTGGACGCGAAACCTCTGGCAGGTTCCGTGGCCTGCCTTGCTCCGGGATTCGGGAACTCAGAATTCCTGTAATATTCGGATTCGCTGTTTTTCACTTTACCCATAGTTGATTCACTGGCTCCCTGTATCTGATGTACACTCAAGCTTCTCAATTTGCCAGGCAAGTCATTTCCAGACTCTCCGTAGTGATCCTTACTACGGTAGTTGTAACAGGATGCTGCGTCATTCCTCTTGGCGGTGGCTCCTTTCCATCGCTTTCCGATGATTATGAAGAGAAGGTTCTTTCGGGGGAGGGATCCGAGAAAATCCTGATCATCCCTATCGAAGGGGTCATTACAGATGAAGAAACGGCAGGCTTTTTTGGTCCTTCCGAAGAAAGCATGGTAGCAAAAGTAGTAAGTCATCTAAACCGAGCCCGGGATGATATAAGCATCCGGGCCATCATTCTAAAAATCAATTCACCGGGTGGCGGAGTTACGGCCAGCGATATCATTTATAAAGAGATCCATAAATTCAAGCAGGAACGAAATATTCCAGTGGTGGCCGTATTCATGGATGTGGCTGCCAGCGGGGGCTATTACGTTGCCATGGCGGCGGATCGAGTGTACGCTCATCCGACGACCATTACCGGATCCATTGGTGTTATTTTCGGTCTCCTGAATGTTAAGGAAGGCCTGGATAAAATCGGCATCAAGGATTACTCCATTACATCCGGCGACAATAAGGCCATCGGAAGTCCAACAAAGGAAATGACGGAGGAGCAAAGGCAGATTCTACAATCTATCATCAACGACATGTACGATCGCTTCGTAACCGTCGTGGACAAGGGACGCCCGGACCTGCGGCGCGACACAATCCTGAAGCTTGCTGATGGCAGAATATACACGGCAAATCAGGCCAAGAAGAACGGGCTTGTAGACGACATCGGATATTTCGATGAGTTTGTACGGAAGACAACAGAACTACCAAATTATGTAGGTGAAGGTAAAAATCCCAGACTCGTCCTTTATACAAAATCAGAGCGAAAGATGGACAACATATATCAGACACCGGGAGCTCAAACTTCCGATCTGAATCGAATCCTCAGACAGCTAGTTTTTCCTGGCTCAAGTGCGAAGTTTTACTTTCTCTGGAATCCATGAGCGGTCAAAGCGCAAATCGGACTGAGAAACAGGATACGAAGCAAGACTTCAGTCAATGCCTGTTTTTCAGTACCAGTGCTTTGAACCGCAAGCTCACCGAATACGCAGAGGAGGAGTTTGGGAAGATCGGCATGGCTCCTTCTCATGGATTTGTATTGCTCGTTGCGCTTAAGAGTCCCGGCATTCAGCCGTCGGAGATCGCCCGACAGCTCAGCTTCAAGCCCTCTACCATCACTCGTTTTCTCGATCGACTGGAGCAGCTAAGCCTGATCGAGCGAAGACTCCAGGGCCGAAACGCTCAGATCTTCCCGACTGCCAGGGCGAAGAAAATGGAAGAGTCCATTCGGAGCGCATGGAAGGCCCTTTATCAACGCTATTCCCGCACACTGGGAAAAGAACTAGAGCAGTCCCTGACCGAGCAGATCGGCCGCGCCCGAAGTTCTCTGGATCAAGACTGATTTCCCGGACAAGCTTAATCACCCTGCCGGGCACTGAAGTTCAGTCGGATCCTCCAGAAAAAAAGGCCCCTGCGAACAGGGGCCCATACGAACCTGATGCTTCTTCGATCCTGAGTGCTTCTAGCATCACATGTTTTGTCTCCACCTGGAGAGGGGGAATCCTCCCGATGCGACTTTCANAATGGGTTTCAACCACCGCTNTTCGGTCTCACCNCCCTTATGCATCCACGCNTGGACTAATATCCGATCTTCTTACCATTTCTGAGATCCGTCCCCCGGGAAACCCGGCGCCGGCGCAACCGTGTCCCTTGCAATCTGGGGGGTGTAACTGGATTGAATCATATTTTGCGGCCATTGATCAATGGCCGGAGGTTTCATATTATTGACCGAGTAGTTCAAAGAAGAACTTGCACCGGGAAATTCAAAACGCAGAGTCCTTTGAAGAGAATATACGATTCAACTTGAGGAAGAAAAACAGTGGTGAGCAATCCAACCGTATCTGCGGTTCAGATGTACGATGTATTCGATGGGCTTCTCAAAGCGGGAATGAAAGCTTCGGAAATAGTCCAACGAACCGGTCTGGATCCGGAGGCCTTTAAAAAAGCCGATGCTCGATTACCGGTGAGCACCAGCATTGAGCTCTGGAATCTACTCCTTGAAGTCTCAGGCGACCCTCTCTGTGCTTTAAAAATTGGTCAAATTGTGCGCAAGCAATCCATGGGCGTGGTGGGTAACCTTTTTCTTTCATGCGAAACCCTGGGAGAGGCTCTGGAGCAATCCATTCGCTTCCATTCCTTAACCAATGAAACCGGCAAAATCGAATGCATTGGGAGAGGCAAAGAATCCCTTTTTCGCTACTCCATTACGGATCCTCGCTACTATTCACTTCCGGTAATTGAAAGAAGTCTGTCCTCTGGCCTCACCTGGGCCAATTTCTTTTCTGGAAAAAAGATTCGACCCAACGCTGTTTTTTTCCAGCAACCCATGCCTTCGTATGCGGCTGATTTCAGAGCCTTCTTTGATTCTCCAGTGCACTTTGGCCAGGAATACAACGAAATCGCTTTTGATGCATCCGTGCTGCAGTATAGAGGTGTTCATACAAATGATTATTTGAAGAAGGTTCTCGGAGTAAGAGCCTCGGAAATGAGCTCAAGCGGGAAGGAACCTACAGTCCAGAAAGTGGCTGATTATCTGCGTCAGAACCTGGCTTTCGGAGAAGTCAATATCCAGAGTCTTTGCGAAAAGCTGGGGCTTTCCCGAACGACTCTTTATCGCGAACTCAAGCGGGAAGGATTCAGCTACCAGCAGGTTCTGGATAGTGTTCGTAAAGAACTGGTTCAGNTATATTTGCGCGACCGGAACTACTCTCTTCTAGAAACTGCGTACCTGCTAGGATTTTCCGAATCCAGCACCTTTCATCGCGCCTTTCGAAGATGGTTTGGAATTCCTCCGGGGCAATGGAAATCAGAGTCCATCTCAGAAGAACGAAGCTGACCATCGGAAATACTGGTTGATTCGACAAACTGCAAAAAGCAACTAAACTCCATCCTCCAATTTTTTTCTCAAATGTCTATAGAGTGTTCGCCTTAATGGAATCCGCTGACCTTTTCTTACTTGAGCCCGGGATGCCACTACCGGATGGCACNATACTGACCGGCGATCCGGAATTTAGCCATCCGCGCCATGATGCTGGACCGGTTCCGAATTTTGGGCAGGGAAACCGGCCGGATCTGTACTGTCCGGAGATTTCCATACGCGAAGCCATGGACTTCAGCTCCTTCTGGCAGTACGCAGGAAGCCTGGATCAAGAGTACAGAAATGAAATCCCTTACTGGTGCATTGTATGGCCGGGGTCACGGATGCTGGCTCGCTTTGCGCTGGATACGAATCTGGAGCTGAGAAATCGCAGAGTTCTGGAGCTCGGTTGCGGATCGGGATTGGCCGCAGTAGCTTTCGCAAAGAGGGGCAGCGAAGTGATGGCAACTGACCACGACAATCAAGCACTGAAGATAACCAGGGCCATGAGTCTGAGAAATGGAGTGACCCTCGAGACAGATCATCTGGATCTGTTTGATGCTCCGGATTCCGTTCTTCCTCGGTACAGCCCAGATATTGTCATTCTGGGAGATCTATTCTACGAGGCTTCAGTGGCAGAAAGAGCAAGACTCTGGTGCATTAGTGCACAGGAAATGGGTGCGGTCTGCGTCGTTGCAGATCCCTGTCGTACCTATGGGCCAGGAAAAGGTCCGAAGAAATGGGGATTGGAGCCGCTTACCGAAGCCCCGGTTCCCGTACATCGGGCCATAGAAAACGTAAAATCCAGATTAACCGTTCTACTGAAGTCGCCTTAATGGCCCAATAAGAAAGGCCCGCCGTGGCGAGCCTTTTTATCCTGTATCCCCCCGGGGTAGCCAGAGGAGAAGATTGAAGTACTAGATCAAGCCTCTAGATTCTTAGAAGCAAAATCCCAGTTCACCAGTTTTTCGACAAACGTGGAGATGTAATCTGGTCTCTTGTTCTGATAATCCAGATAATAGGCATGCTCCCAGACATCGATGGTCAGGATTGGTTTCTGCCCTGTGACCAGCGGGTTCTCTGCATTAGGAGTTTTCACTACCTTGAGCTTTCCGCCGTCCAGAACCAGCCATGCCCAGCCACTACCAAATTGGGTAGCTGCTGCCGTCTTGAATTCTTCTACGAATTTGTCCAATCCACCGAAGTCTGACTGAATCTTGTCTGCGATAGCGCCTGTAGGCTCTCCGCCGCCGTTAGGCTTCATAGAGTTCCAGTAAAAAGTATGATTCCAAACCTGAGCCGCATTGTTGAATATGCCAACTTTGGAGGAATCTTTCGCTGTTTCCTTGATGATGGTTTCAATGTCTGCTTTTTCAAAGGGAGTTCCTTCGATGAGCTTGTTTCCATTAGTTACGTAAGCATTGTGATGCTTTCCATAGTGATACTCGAGTGTGTTTGCAGAGATATGAGGCTCGAGTCCGTTTTTGGGATAGGGTAAATCAGGCAAAGTTAGTGCCATACTTCCTCCTTGTTTCTTTGTTCTTTAACCAAGGGACAGATTGCACGAACGTCAAACCCTTTCCTGGGGCGACCATAGGAAACGACGAAAAAAGAGATTGGAATGCGAAGATTGCCCAGACTTCCCTTGAGCTGGTCCATTCAGGGCTTATCGTCGCCGCTTAGCGAGCAGTGTACGTTTACTCCCAGCAGCCTGAATCTGCCACTGTCCCGACGGCAGTGGATCTACACCGCCATCGTGAATTCGAGAATAGACCTTCTGGATGCCCTTGAGAAGGAAGGAGAGAGAAGAAATTTGATCATTCGAGGCTGCGACCCTCTACATAAATCACTTCTGGAGTCCAGAGGCTGGCGAAGCCGGCAAAGCGGAATCGAAGCTTGTTTACAGCTCGACGAGCCAGTTAACTGGACGCCACACCGGAGCTTGAAAGAACTAAGCAGACGAGCCCTGCGAAAAGGAAGCATTGAAATCTTTCATAATCTTTCGGCAGGGGACATAAACTTCATCAATCAGAACCTTGTTAAACTGCGAAAGAGGTCGCATTACCGTCTGAGACCAGCATTGCACAATCTATTTCAGAACAGCGCAGACCTCTGGGAACAGGCTCTGATCTATCGAAGAAACGATGCAAGCCAATCCATAGAAGCAATTATTGGCTGGTCTCGAAACGGGCCAGCTTCTCGCCATCTGGAAGTGTTACTCAGGTCATCCAGTGCGCCCGTTGGTACCATGGAGGCATTGATTCTGGAATCCGTAGAATTATCCAGAGACCAGGGCATAGGAATGCTCAGTCTGGGAGAAGTACCATTCCTGAGGATGTCCGGGCAAGAAGAGGATTCCATTGGGACATTCGGAGGCGATTTTCAGACAATGGATAAAGGGGTGGGCGATTCGCTTCATGGTTCCAGCGAAAAACCGAAGAGATTTGCAAGTTATTATCTTATGCGGCCTGCTTTTAGCAGCATGGGTCTCTTTCGCTTTAAAAACAAGTTCAGACCAACCTGGACTCCGCTCTATCTGATGAGNAATCGAAGAATTGGACTGCTGGCACTTACAGATCTATTTCTTGAATCTGGATGTCATCGCCTGCTGGGTTACTGCCTGACCCATCCCAGACATTGAAAGGCCTTCTCCACAGCGCGTTCTGCCTCCGACAGATCAGAATGTATGGCTGTAATGTGGCCCATCTTTCGACCACTCCTGGCCTCCTTTTTGCCATACCAATGAAAGCGGAGGCCGGGTATACCAATCGCATCTTCCAGGCCTCGTAGCTGCGAATTGTCTTCGCCCAGAAGATTGATCATCGCCGCTTCGCACAGGGATGAATTGGGACCCGGTGGAAGGCCGCAGATAGCACGAATGTGCTGTTCAAATTGTGAGCTTAGCTTGGCATCCATGGTCAGATGACCAGAATTATGCGGCCTGGGGGCCATTTCATTAAAGACAGGTTCACCCTCTGCCAGGAAGAATTCTACAGCGAAAGTGCCAATGTACCCAAAATGCTCAGAAAGGCTCCTGGCATACTCTACAGCACGCCGCGATGCAACTTCATCCAGGTTTGATGAAGACAGACTCTTATGCAGTATTCCATCCCTGTGCTGGTTTTCGATGGGTGGATAGCAATGAAAGCTACCGTCGGAAAAGCCGGTACCGACAATGCTGAACTCCAGGGAGAAGTCGACCATGCCCTCAAGTAAGAAGGGCGCCGAGTCTGCCACTACCTCCGAGGTTCCCGCAGTAAGTACCGGAGCATTACCTGGAGCCCTCTCACTCTCAGATCGCTGGCTTGCTGCCGGGGGCCCAGTAGTTGCTGAAAGCAGGTCTCTAAGATCGCTTTCCAGGAGTCCGACAAAATCGGAATCGCTTAAAGGTCCTGCTGCTGCTTCCAGTTGCTCCGGCTTGAGCCGCCATTGACCTTTCCCATCGTACCCACCTTCGCAAGTTTTCAGAATGGCGCCGCCACATGCCTGGATTTCGGGGTTTGCACAGGCCATGCGCAGATCCGTCACGGAGTTAACGGGAAAAAATGGAGCTGTGGCAATTCCGAGCTTTCTGGCCAGAGACTTTTCTCTCCATCGGTTCCTGCTCACAAATAGAGGCTCCAGCGAGGGAAAAGACTCCAGACCTTCCATCACAGCGGGATCCACATTTTCAAATTCGAACGTTAGTGCGCTGGAAGCAGCGGCAAGCTTTTGCACTGCATTCGCATCGGAGAATTCTGCCTGAATATGCTCATCGGCCAGATGCGAAGCCGGACAATCGTCCGATGGATCAAGAACTACGATACCGTAGCCCATTCGTCTTGCTTCCTGAGCCATCATTCGGCCCAGCTGACCGCCCCCTAAAATACCTATGGTTTCCGGAGGCAGTACAGGCTTTCGAACTGGGGACATGCTGCCAGAAAAATAGAGCGGGATCAGTCTTCCAGCTTCATTTGATCCACCATGTCTTTGAGCTCTTGACGATAGCTGTCCAGCCTGGAAGCCAGAGGTTCGTCCTGAAGACTGAGGATCTGTACTGCCAGAAGGGCCGCATTTTTTGCTCCGGAGCTTCCGATGGCGGTGGTGGCCACAGGAATACCGGCTGGCATCTGCACGATAGATAACAGTGAGTCCAGCCCGCTTAGTGCTTTGCTCTGGACTGGCACTCCTATCACAGGCAATGTCGTTAAAGAAGCGGTCATACCGGGAAGATGCGCTGCTCCNCCGGCCCCTGCAATAATGACCTGTATTCCGTTGGCTCTGGCGTTTTTCGCGTAGTCGTACATTCTTTCCGGTGTCCGATGGGCGGATACTACCAGAGCTTCAAAGGGAACGTTGAACTGCTGAAGGATGTCCCGGGCTCCTTTCATGGTATCCCAGTCCGAGTTACTTCCCATAATGATTCCGACCAGGGTTTTCTGTTTTTTCGATTGAGTCATACGCTTTTCGCAAGACCTCCATCCACTTGAATGGACTCCCCGTTTACATAGGAGGCAGCAGGCGAAAGCAAGAAAGCTCCCACCTTTCCGAATTCAGAAGGATTGCCATAACGCCCCATAGGAATACCGGACTGCATTTCCTTTCTTACTTCATTCACATTCTTTCCCGTGGCCTCAGCCGTGGCCTTTTCAATATTTTCCAATCGGTCCGTGGAGATCAAACCGGGAGCAATGCAGTTAATACGAATCCCATCCACGATGAGCTCCCGGGAAAGAGTTTTCATTAACGCATTTACTCCGCTGCGAAACACGTTAGATAATATTAGATTTTCCACTGGCTCCCGCACCGATTGCGAAGTTACGATAAGCACATTGCCTTTGCTACCTCGAAGCGCTGGCAATGATTCGCGAATCATGCGCACGGAACTCATTAAAGTTAGCTGATACGCAGCATCAAAGTCTGAATCATCGAAATCTTTGAATTTTCCGGCCGGAGGTCCACCTGCGTTTACCAGAATGCCATCCATCCGGCCAAACGTATGCAGCCCTTCTTCGATCCATTGTTCAATGCTTTCGGCAGAAGAGGCATCCAGCACCGATCCATGCACCGTTCTGTCCTGATCCGCTCCCATATCCTTCAGGGTTTGAACCAGCGTTTTCTCATCCCTGCCTCCCAGAAAAACGGAGGCTCCTGAATCCTTAAGCTCTTGAGCCACTGCTCGGCCCAGCCCCCGGGTGGAGGCAGCCAGGAAATAAACTTTGTCTTTGACTCCCAGGTCCATAACGAACCGTAAATCCAACGGCCCTGTAGATCAACCCAATTGTGAATACGTCATGGTCTTTGTAACCGAAGCCGGCTACCTTCCTGCCGTAGAGCGAACCTGCTCAAAATGAAGGTCTTTCGATGTAGAAAGGTAAATTGATGGGGAAAATGAATCCTGCAATGGGTGAGAGAGCGAAAAAGCTGCAGCAGGCATTGCAAGGACGGCCAGCCACCTCAAATAATAGCCGGAAAGAACTCCGAGCATTGGAGCAATTAAGAAGAGAGTTTCAGGCCCCCGGATCAGGGGAGCTCGATTCCATAGCTGGATCTATCACTGAATTCGGATCCTGAGCCGCAGCAGACCATCGTTTTCGCATTCTTCCGTCGGACGTAATGCGCTCAACGTCCAGCTGACGAACCCGCTCATGCATCTCGGCCAGAATTCCGCGAGTAATCTCTTTCATAATGCTTCCCGCTACTTCCGCCTCCAGAACCTCGCTAATGATCTTACTGACATCCACACCAACTCGATTCACTACCCCATCCATAAACGGAATCTTGCTGAGCTCCCCCATCATACTCTTCGTATGCAGGGACTCCTTTACCAGGGCATCCAGCTCTTCCTGGTGGTTGCGAAAGGCCTTACGAGCCAGTTCAGCATAGTCCAGCCGACTCATCACTTCCTCAACTCGACTCAGAGATTGCAGGAACACCGCATCTGCGATAGTATCCACAATGATGTCCCGAAAGCGAAAGGTAATCTCACGAGTCAGGGATTGACTTACATTTTCTGTAGCTTTTCCTAGTTTATAGAATGCAATGCCAAGCTTCAGACCTCGCAGCAGCAAGAAAGGACGAAGCATTACAATAGGAATTAGACCTACTACTTCATACCAATTCCTGGTGATGAATCGCCATCGGTCATCCTCTTTCCAGAGCTTGCGAAGGAAGTCTATGCCCCACAGGGTGAGCACAAAAAAGTCAAAAGCGATGAGCCCCAGAGACACCCGACGGTCCAGAAAAACATCGTAGGAGCCACGAAGCANGAGTAGAAGAGTATCGATTACAACTAGCGAAAGAAGAAAGTAATCCCACTTTCTTCCAGGTAGTAGCGCCAGGGTTTGCCTGAGACTTCTTCTGGGCATCTCCTGATCGGAGGAAGGCCGAGAACCGTTGTTTGAGGCCTCCGTAGCGGGCCCGGTCTGGCTTTCGTTGTTGTCCGCCATAGTGTCAAAATCGTGCGATATGGCTAAAAGATCCAGTAAAGGAAAACCTGGATTGCGATTAAAAGGATGGCCCAGATGCGCAGGTCTTTCCAACCTTTCAGCGAATCCCGGTAATGAAGCGGACCTGGAAGCAAAAAGCAGAGCAAAAGGATAATGAGCATGAAGCCTATGGCCAGAACCCGGGGCCAGTTCANATCAATCATTCTGACCCCCGTTTTTATCTGACGGAATAACAGAACGCAAAGTTAAGCCCTGAATATGATCGGGAGCTGGAGGTGCAGTGAACCAGCGAGCTAAAAACAAAAACAGTCCGCTAAAGACAAAACTACCAAAGGCCACATACAGCATATTCCAGTCCAGAACCAGTCGCAGGAAGGCCGCTATGACAAGCCCTGTGAGTAGTGCCAGAAATCCACCGGTAGGCGTCGGTCTGCGACTGAGAATTCCCAGAACGAGAATGGCCAGAATTGGCCCCTGAAACAGAGCCAGTGACTCTTGAATGAATGTGTAGATTCCGCCGAACTGACCTGTGACTGGAGCGAAAGCCATCCCAAAGACCAGTCCGGCAAAAGTCACCCAGCGACCAAGTTTAAGCTCATGGGATTCCCGCTCGTTGATCTCCTCCTCGCTTTCTGTCTGAGTTTTTCGGCGAAAGCTGTTTTTCCACACACCGTAGATGTCTCTCGTAAACATTGTAGAAGCTGAGTTAAGAGTAGAATCCACGGAAGACTGAAGAGCAGCGATAAACGCAACAAACAGGATTCCAGACAGTCCGGGAGGGAGGACGTTCTTTATGATCCAGGGCAGAGCCTGATCTTTGTCTGCCAGTGGTTCGGCACTGAGGACCAAAACAAGAAATCCAGGAAGTATAATCAAAAGAGGAATGAAAGTCTTGGCAAACGCGGCGAAGAGCATAGATGCCTGACTATCCCACTGCGATCTGGCAGCCAGTGTTCGCTGTAGCACAGCCTGGTTCGCACACCAATATGCAGGGGATAGTACCAGAGCCAGCCCAAGTAAGACCCCGGGCCAGGGGAAATCCGGATGATCAGCAGGTAAGAAGACCTTCAATTTCTCTGGATGTTCGGTCTGTAACTTTGTGAAGAATGCATCCACTCCGCCGGCCTGTTCGATCCCGAAATAGGCCACTCCCAGAGATCCTGCAAACATTATGACCAGTTGAATTGTATCGGAATAGGTTACGGCTTTGAGGCCGCCGGTAACCGTATAAAAGCCTACCACCACGCCGGTAACAAGGATGCCCAGCCAGTGAGGCCAACCCAGATAGGTATGCAGCATCAGTGTAGTGGCCCAGAGAAAGACACCGACAATCACAAAAGAGAAGGCAGTGAATATTATAGCACTCAAGAATCGAGTCCTTTCATCGTATCGCTTGCCCAGATATTCCGGTATAGAATAGACACCGGCTCTCCAGTAATAGGGAAGAAAAAGAAATGCACCCAGAATCATCGCAGGGATGGCCCCGATCCATTCAAAGTTGGCCTGAGCCAGTCCAATGCTGTAGGCATTTCCCGCCGATCCAACATAGTCATTGGAGCCGATGTTGGTTCCGATGATGGACATTCCAATGACCCAGAAAGGTAGACTTTTTCCGGCCAGGAAGTAATCGGTTCCTGTTTTTACACCGCGAGAGATGTAAATACCGAATGCGATGAGACCTACCAGATAGGCTATAATAAGAGAAAGATCAAGCCAATGTACTTCTGTCATGTACGCAGAGCCTTTTTCATCCTGGCTGACAGGAGCTGCACTCGATTGGAGTAGGCTTCCTGGCGAATACCCGGAATGGTAGCAAGGTAACGATATAGCTCCAATTCAAACTCAAGACATCGGGTAAGATGGCCCGTGGCATCCTCTCGCAATGCAGCCCGGGAAATTACCATATGGCGAGTATTGATGGTGTCCGGTGCAATACGATGGACCAGGGTTTCAATGATTCCTGGATGAACGGCGCCGCCGACGCTGGTTCTGAGTTCATATTCCTGACATCGGGCTACAATTAAGGAACAGGCTTCCAGGACCTCGGGATCGTCCGGTGAGCGGTCCATGCTACCAGAAAGGTCTGTACGAGCAGCGGTTACTTGCCGTAGCTCTTTTCGGGCCGGTGAAGTCAGAATGGCATCCATATTTTGAAAGGCCGTCACTGTTTCCAGGTTTATACCTTTTTCCAGAGAAGCATACTGATCCGCTGTGCACAATTCCCTGAGTGTCTGGATAAAATTTTTCAGTGCATAAGAGGATTCAATCATCGGTGCAATGATTCCATCCACTCCGATCTGCAACAGGTTGCGAATATCGTTTCTGGCTTCGGGTCCACCTATCTTGACATGCAGTGGTAAGAGCTGGTCTGTTATGCGCCGCAACATGGAAATCTCGGAAAAGGACATATCTTCCACTTCCGTTCCCGTCTTTATGGCAACCAACCCGTGAGAATCCTTTAATCGATGCAGTGTAGCCCTTAGTCTGGCTTCTGAATCTTTGTGCTTCGCATCCATACGTGATACCTGAGACCTACTCCATCTTATCGGCTGGCCCCGAACAAACTGAACTCGTGATTATGTCCTTCTAGTGAAAAGCGCAAACAAAAATGCCTCTGTAATCATTTTTTTATGGGCATGGAGGATGGCGCAAGAATTCTGATCGCATGGCCCTGACCAGTCTCGATAAAAAAAATCAATACGCACTTTTAACCATTAATCGGCCGGATGCTCTAAATGCACTGAACGAGGACATTCTGTCCGAAATCCATGAGCACCTGGAGAGTCTGAACTCCGACAAAGACATCCGGGGTCTGATCATAACAGGTACCGGAGAGAAAGCCTTCTGTGCTGGAGCCGACATCGGACAAATGGCAAGTTTCAATCCGGAGCAGGCCGAAGCGTTCGCCCGCAAGGGCCATAAGACTATGAACGCTATTTCAGGCTCCGATCTGATCACCATCGCTGCCATCAACGGCTTTGCCCTGGGTGGTGGCCTGGAACTGGCTCTGTCCTGCGATATGCGCATCGCTTCTGAAAATGCAAAGATGGGTCTTCCGGAAACGGGCCTGGGCATTATTCCCGGGTTCGGTGGTACTCAAAGACTTTCTCGCCTGGTAGGACCGGCCCTTGCCCTGGAGGTAATTCTCACCGGAACCCAGGTAAAGGCAGATCGGGCTCTTCAAATTGGCCTGGTCAACCAGGTAGTAACGCTACCAGAATTATTGCCCACGGCAGAAAAGATGATGAGCACCATCACAGGAAAGAAAGGCCCGGAAGCACAGAAAATTGCACGCTGGCTGGTTCATAGCGGTCTTGAGCAACCGCTTTCAGCCGCACTGGAAAGAGAGATCAACGAATTCAGCCAGATCTTTTCACGCCCGGAGCCCAAAATCGGACTCACTGCATTCAAAGAAAAGAAAGAGCCGGATTTCAGCGCCGGCCAATAATCGAGTTGTAGAAGAGCATGACAGTCTCCGGATCCGCCAGCCATGAGTGGAAAGCTTGGGATTCCGGGACATATCGAACGCTAAGACGGAAAAACATAGAATATAGAAAGAAAAGCTACGAACCGAGTAGCGAACTGAACATAGCGGCCCGAACATAGAGAGAAAAAGACCCGCGGAACTGTTGCGGCTCCTGGCACGGAAGCCTGAAGGAGCGAACTGAGAAGCATAAAGAAAGGATTCGAGGGCGAAAAAAAAAGAGCTTCTCCCCATACCCTGGCGCATGACCTGGAAACGATTAAGAAAGAACTATTCCATCGATGAAATACTGAATCTGGTTCCTGGCGCGATCATAATCCACCGGGACTGGGAGATTCTGTACGCCAACGAAGCGGCCGTAGAGTTATACGGAGCGGAAAGCCGTGAGGAGCTCATTGGCAGCACGGTATCCGATTCCATGGATGGCCAGATGCCCGGAGTCATTGAAAAGACGATTCCCACCCTGCCCTTCGGTCAGATCTTCTCTCTGAATTTTCGTCTTCAAAGAAGAAATGGAACCAGCGTTGCCGTAGAGTCCCATAACTCAGCCTTTCCCACCGAAGAAGGACCGGCCGTAATAGCGATCATGAAGGCCCGGAACCGCGGCCAGACTGATCGCTCCCTTTCTCTGGTAACCGAAATTGCTTCCCGCACTGGCAGTCTGTATTTCGCTGAACTAACTCGATCCCTGTGTCGACATCTGGGCGTCACCGGCGCATTGCTTGGCAGCCTTGCGCCAACAGAGGACCTCAGTACAATACAGTCTTTTCGGGCTGTGTCCATATTTCAAGATGGAGAGGCCGGCGAAGGCCAGGATATCCAGCTGAAGGGAACAGTGGCAGCGCCAGTAATTCACGATGGCTATTGTCTGATTGCCGATGCTGCACAACAACCGAATCAACATCCATGCCTGGAGAACAATGGGTTTCGATCAGCAGCTGGTGTGCTGCTACAGGATACATCCGGTCAGCCCAATGGATTGCTTCTGGTTTACTCCCGAGAGCCTCTAGAAGATCCCGAATTCGTATTCTCTATCCTCAAACTGATTTCTGTAAGAGCGGCAGCGGAGCTCGAGCGACAGCAAGCGCGAAAACGTCTGGAAGACAGTGAAAGAAACTCTCGATTACTGAGAGAAAAGGCCGCCGATGGCATCTTTGTTCTGGATGACCGCGGCCATGTGATGGAACTCAATCCTTCTGCACTTAAGATGCTGGGCCAGCCAGAGGCTTCAGTAATCGATCAACCGATTCAGAGCTTCGTACAGGATTCGGAATTTCTCTCTGAGAGCGGAGACATATCTCTTCAAAGGGTTCGATTTCGCAGCATCAATCAGCCCAGAACCTGCGAGGTCTCTTCCGTGCGCCTGCCGGATGGCCGAATGCAATTGATTGCCCGGGACATAACCGATCGATTACTCACCGAAGCGAAGTACGGAGTTATCTTCGAAGGTGCAAATGATGCGATCTTCCTGGCAGAATTGCGTTCCGGCTCAGTCCTGGAAGCCAATCTGCAATGCGAAGAAATCCTGGGGCTCCCCCGGGAGCAATTTCTGGGAAGACCTTATACCAACATATTTGCAGAGGCCGAACAGAAGCGAGTCAAACGTCTGTTCGATTATTTTCTCCTGCAGCGGCGCTATAGAAGCGGACGGCTTCGTATGAATTTCCATAGAAGAAATGGAACGGTGCTGCCCGTGGAAATATCCACCCGGCTTGTGGAAGATGCCGATCAATCCATGGTCGTAGGCGTTGTTCGAGATATTACAGACACCGTTCGCGCGGACAGAGAACGCAAATCTCATCTGACAACGCTATCTCTACTAGAAGAGGCTGTAATAGAGCTGGATATAGGCTTCAATGTCATCAATGCCAATGAGCCGTTCGAAAAATTCTTTGGTCAGCTTCCGGAAGACAACTCTCCAATTTCCCTGCCTTCTCTTATTCATAAGGATTTTCGTGAGATGCTGGCCTCCAGTCTTTCTTCCCTGTTGAAAGGAAGAAGCAGGGTACGTCTGAGATTCCCGGTGTTATCGGCTGAGACCGGAATGAGCTGGTTTGAAGGAAAATTCATCGCCTACCGGGAACGGAACCAGACAGCCATTCGAGGCCTAATTCGAGACACTACACTGGACTACATTTCTGAAAAGCAGAGACACTTTGCCGCATACCATGATAACCTCACCGGTCTTGCGAATCGTACTCGGATGGAAGAGGATGTACAAAAGGCATTGCTGCAGGCAGAATCCGAAGGCCATAAAGTAGCGGTTGGTCTCATCGACCTGGATCATTTCTTCAACATAAACGAAATCCTGGGCCATAAGATGGGTGACCGGGTACTCGCCTTGTTTGCTGAGAAGCTGCGAGCCATCCCGGAACTGAAGAACGGACTTTATAGATGGGGAGGCGATCAGTTCGTTTTTCTCATCGATCGAGTGAAGGATGCAGAGAAAGTTCGGGGCCTGGCCACTTTGCTTATGGAGTTGATTCGCCTTCCCATGGAGGTGGAGACAGAGAAAGTTCATGTAACCTGTAGCGCCGGAGTTGCTCTTTTTCCAGACGATGGAGGAAGCCTTGATGAGATTATTGGTCAGGCAGACCGGGCCCTGAACTACGCGAAGAAGCAGGGACGATTCAACTACAAGTTTGCCAGCGATCTACCGAAGAAGGCTTTCTATCAGCACCAGCTTTCCATTCGCAATCATCTTGTGGATGCCATTGAGAACCGATTGATCGAACCATTCTTTCAGCCCATAGTCGAATCTGGCACGCATCGAATTGTGGGTATGGAAGCTCTGGCGCGATGGCCCAATACCAATGGCCTGGGAAAAGTAGGCCCTGACTCATTCATTCCGCTAGCCGAAAGTATGGGTCTGATTTCCGACCTGGGAAGGACCGTACTGGAAAAGGCACTGTTCTATCATTCCGGTCTTAAATCCAGAGGGTTTAACCTTGAGCTTTCGGTAAACATTTCCAGACGCCAGCTATTCAGCCGAGACCTGGCAAGCACTCTGCTCAAGATGGTAGAAGAGGCCGGTCTCAGTACTTCGGAAGTGGTTCTGGAAATCACCGAGTCCATCGCCATGCTGGAAGTAGAGAATGCCACAGCGCATCTTCTGGATCTTCACCAGGCTGGATTTCGACTGGCCATCGATGACTTCGGAACCGGCTATTCCACTCTCGCTCAGCTTCATGAAATGCCCGTGGATGAGATCAAAATCGATCGGGCCTTTGTGCAACGAATTCATACGGGAGAAGGTTACCGCATACTTCAGGCTATTACAGGCATGGCATCCGCACTGGGACTGACCATGGTTGCTGAGGGTGTAGAAGATCCGCATTCGCTGGATAAACTGGAAGGCCTGGGTGTGCATTCTATTCAGGGGTTCTATTTCAGTCCCCCTCTGGATTCCGAGGATTTCAGCCGCTTGCTGGATCGACAAAAGAAGTAGATTGTTAATGATGAGTGCGGAAGTTGCGTAGATGTTGCGCAGATAAGGACCCAGCCTCCTTCTCCAGGTGTCGGACCCGTTATTCGGTCCCGGTGTTAGAACCATTCGATAATTCAGAAAAATGCCATGGGCCCCAATAATCCTTTGACAGTCCGCCTCAAGGTTTCAATCAATACTGAAACTTCCGAAACCTGAAATCACGGAGCAACACTTATGATACGCAAACGGATCCTTCTGCCATTCCTTATTATCACGGCTTCCGCTGGCTTACATGCCGAACCCAGTGCTCGAGATGTTGTGGATCAAATGGACCAGAAGACCCGGGGAAATACCTCCCAGGGGATGATGGAGCTTCAGATCGATCGGGACCGCGTTCACAGAAGCCTTCTAATGCAAATCTGGGATGAGTCCAGTACCGACCGGGGCTTTATTCGCGTTCTGAAGCCCGAAAGGGACCGAGGTACTGCCTTTCTGAAGGTGAAAAACAATATGTGGCAGTACGTTCCCAGCATCAACAAGGAGATCAAGATTGAAGGCTCCCTATTACAGGACAGCTGGATGGGCTCGGATTTCACCAACGATGATCTCCTCCGAGCTACCAGCGTAGTGGACGACTATACGCATAAATTTCTGAGCAAAGATGGAAGCGAATACACCATAGAAATGATCCCTAAACCCAGCGCTGCCGTTGTCTGGTCTCGCATCGTATTGAAAGTGAGAAAATCGGACTACCTGCCAGTGCAGCAAGATTTCTATGATCATAAAGGCAGGTTGAAAAAAAAGATGCTCTACGATCGAATCCAGAATATGGGAGGCCGGACCATTCCGACGCGATATCAAATGATTTCCCTGGAGAATGGCAGAGAGGTCTCGCGAACCACCTTGATCTTTCATCAGCTTAAGTTTAATACCGGCATCCCGGCCTATATATTCAGCAAATCGAATCTGCGAAAGTAGGAGTTCTTCGTGGGCATATTCCGACTGGCTTTCAGAAATCTGTTTCGCAACAAGCGCAGAACCTACATCACCATGGTATCCATAGCTCTGTCTGTGGCCCTGACTTCCTTTATGCGATTCTTAACTTTTGGCACGCATCAGGAAAACATCGACCAGGTTGTAGAATTGACTACAGGATACTTGCAGGTCGCCGCCTACGGATGGGTGGAGAGTCGACGTAGATTGGATCGCGCAGTGGACTATACGGATGATCTGGAGAAAAAGCTAAATCATCCGGATGTACAGGCCATCAGTCCACGCATCGCCTCCGGCGGCCTGGTAGCCAGAGAAGAGCACAGTGCTTTTGTGCAGGTCCAGGGCGGCGAACCGGAGAAGGAAAAGCAGGTAAGCACTCTTCACACTCGCATTGTTCAGGGAAGATATCTGGAAGAGAATTTCGAACCCGAGGAAAACGATGAAGGAGTGCTGGTCTATCAAGCAATCATAGGGAAAAGACTGGCCGACAACCTGGAAGCCGACGTAGGCTCCATACTCTCAATCGTTGGTTCGCGATTCGATGGTTCCACCGGTGCGGCCCTGGTTCGCGTGCAGGGGATTATCAAGACGGGCAATCCGGAACTGGATGGCAACTATCTCTGGACCGACCTTCGCACAGCCAGAGAGCTGTTCGCACCAGGAAATCCAGAACAGGGAATCGTGCGCTACACTTCCATAGTTCTGGGTACCAGCAATCCACTGGTTGCCGAGGATGTCTACGATGACCTGAGCGACAAATTTCCGGTACCGGAAACCGAGTTACCGCCAGAGTACGCAAAAACTTACGATCCTGTGGTGCTTTACTGGGATGAGCTCAATCAGGACCTGGTCCAGTATCTACTCTTGGATCAGATTGGGAATGAGATAACTCTGGCCTTCTTGATTTTGATTATGGCTTCAGGGGTCATGACTACCGTGGAGATGTCTCTTCATGAAAGGAAGCGCGAGTTTGGTATATTGATGGCAATTGGTACTCGCGGAAGTCATTTGATAAGAGTCGTTATGCTGGAAGTGTTTCTGCTTCTGGTGTGGGGAGCCATCCCCGGTCTCCTCATTGGTATGGGATTCGGCTATTACCTGGAGTTAAACCCTGTAATCCTGGGGGGCGAACTCGGTGAGGCAATACAGGAAATGGGAAGCGTTGTAACAATACGTGCCATCGTCAGCTTTCAGGAAACCTACATTGCTCTCCTTACATTGATTCTACCATCGCTTGCCCTTTCCTTTCTGGCCATCCGAAAGATACCACGGTTAAACCCGGTGGAGGTTATTGGAACGCTATGAACCTTCTTGATCGATTAAAGTTTCTCGCGGTATTCGCCTGGCGAAGCGCTCTTAGACATAAACGCCGATCGCTTCTGGTTGTCAGCACGGCAACAGTGGGGATGACCGGGGTACTGTTCAGCATGGGTTTTTCCAACGGAATGGTGGATTCCATGATTCGAGGCGGCGTTCAGTCAGGAATGGGCCATGTGCAGATCCGACCAGCAGGGTTCGAACAGGAAAGAAAGATTGATAGGCGGCTTCCGGAAGCGCAGTCCATTCTGGAGCAGGCGGAGTCGCTACAATATCCTGATTCCCTTCAGCCCGTTCACCTGGCACCCAGATTCGAACGCGAGGGGCTTCTTCGCATTGGATCCTATCAAGAGGGCGTAATCATAACCGGCGTGGACCCGGCAAAAGAAAGGGAAGTTAGTTCCTTTGACGAATGGATCATCGACGGACAATATCTTTCAGAAAGCCTTGAGACAGACTCTACGGGTATCATCCCCTGCCTCATCGGAAAAGTGAATGCAAATCGCATGGAACTGGAACTGGGGGACTATGTTATTCTAACTCTGGGAAACCATAACTCGGAATCAGTATCTGTCAGAGCTGAGATTGTAGGATTATTCGAATCCCCCATGACCGGGGTGGACCGGCACACAGTTCTGGTGCACAGAAGCGCGCTGAGCAATCTCTATCAAGAGGGCACCAGCGAAATTAGCAATATCACATTTCTAACCCAGGATCTTTCGCATTCCAGAGAGCTGGATGTTTTTCTCGAGGACTCCCTGAACCCGGGTCTGCACGCCGAGACTGGCTCCACCGCTTTTGAAATTCTATCCTTTTTTCAGCTACAGCCTCAAATAGAAACGATGCTCAACTACATAGACGATATCAAGGGAATCATCTACGGAGTATTGATGTCCGGTTTTGCGTTAACTCTGTTGAACTCGGTTCTAATGAGTGTCTTCGAGCGAACCCGTGAAATCGGAATCCAGATGGCCATAGGTACAAGAAAATCCTTCATTGTGGCCTCTATCATTATGGAATCTGTAATTCTGGCAATGGCCGGTTCTATCACCGGGCTTATCGCAGGTGGAGGCCTGGTAGCTTTACTTGCCATCACCGGAATTCCGCTGGGTAGCTTCGCTGGAGGCATCGAAATGATCGGTTCAATGAGCACCGTGGTTTATCCCCGGATTTCCGCGGATGACATTTCGCTGGGTTTCTATGTGGCCATAGGGATGAGCATCCTCGCTTCTATATATCCGGCCTTTAAGGCCACGGCAATTCAGCCAGTGGAAGCCATCGGGGGAAGACATTGAGCTCAAGAGAGATGCCATTACGAGACAAAGGTTCGCATTAAGTATTGGAACGGATCCGAGGATTTATATGAACGCAGTAAGCACAAGTTATATTGAAGTTGAGAATTTAAGCAGAGACTACGTACAGGGCGAGACCATCGTCCATGCTCTTTCTTCCATTAGTCTTACATTCAATCGCGGGGAATTCGGCGCTCTGGTAGGGCCCTCTGGCTCGGGAAAGAGCACCCTTCTCAATTGTATGGGGGCCCTGGACAAGCCCTCCGAAGGGAAAGTATCCATCGACGGTCAGGATATTACCGGTCTGACGGGAAACAAGCTTAGCGATTTTCGATTGCAGAACATTGGCTTTGTTTTTCAGGCGTATAACCTGGTTCCTGTTCTCACCGCTTACGAAAACGTAGAGTATATACTGTTGCTTCAAGGTATGAATGCTCAGCAGCGCAAGGAGAAAATCCTCAAGCTGGCCGATCGTATGGACATGCAGGACCTAATGCATCGCTTTCCCGACCAATTATCTGGAGGCCAACAGCAGAGGGTGGCCGTGGCCCGAGCATTGATCGGAGAACCCGAGGTTGTTCTGGCCGATGAACCTACCGCCAATCTGGATACCCACAACGCAGAGAAATTGATCGAACTGATGCTTCAGATGTGCAATGAAACCAGCACAACGTTTTTGTTCAGCACTCATGATGAAAGAGTGATCAAGAGCGCCAGGCGATTGATCCATCTCAGGGATGGAAAGATCGAAAAGGATGAAAACAAAACCTGAAAACAGAGGCCAGGGCTTTTTGCTGCGAAAACTCCCAAAGTCGGGCATTCGGGAAATCTATGCTACGTATCCCAACAATTTCCATTCTGTCCTGTAACCTATTCGGAGTTCGCGATGATGCAGGACCGCGCCACGGAGGATTCAGACTATCGTCGCTGCGCTGGACGTTCGGCACTGCAGTTTTTTTAATCTTTATTTCTATGCCTTCCCTGGCGCAAACACCTCCCGACCTGGATGCAAACAATAATCAAAAGAATGACAGCACTGAGAACGAGTCAGCTCAACAGGATGACTCTGGATCCGATGACTCTGGATCCGATGACTCTGGATCCGATGACTCCGACTTTGACCTTAGCGAATTCGATAATCCATATCACTTGGGAGGGTTCTTTCGGCAGAGCATTCAAGGTTTAAAACCGTTTTACCCACTGGACAAGAAGTACACCGATATTACTTCAGGGAGTCGATTGAGACTGCGAGCAGAGTACGATGAGGGTCCTTTCCAGGCTGAACTCAGCGGAAACGGAGACTTTCTGTTTACGAACCATCCTCAGTCCCCCGCTTTCGCACCTCTTTATGCTTCCCGAATTCGCAATCGACTTCTTTCCATGGAAACCATACAGGACCATGGAGATTACCTGATTCGCGGAGACATTCATCGATTCAATGCTGCCTACAAAGGGGCAGATTTCCATCTAACACTTGGACGGCAGGCGATATCCTGGGGCGAAGGCAGATTACTGAACCCAATGGATTTGATAACACCTGTTGGCCCACTGATTCAGGACCTGGAGGATGTGCCCGGCGCAGATGCCATCAATACCAGCTACTTTTTTAACTCCTACGACTCCATTCAACTTGTGATCGCACCTTACACTCGCTCCGATGAGCGCGATTTAGGTCGTCTGCGATCTCAGGACTCTACAGCAATCATTAGATACAAGGGAACCTTCGGAAATCTAGATATGGTTTTTCTCGGCGGCAGACAACATCGTAGCTACGTCTGGGGTACGGAACTGAATATTACGATCTGGGATGCCGGTTTTCGCTTTGCTTACCTTGGAAGACAGGAAGACGAGAAGTTTCATACCGACTACCTGGCCCAGGAAGATACACACCAGTTCGTCCTGGGAGCCAGCTATGCTTTCTGGGGGGAGCTTCGAACTAACCTGGAATTCTTTTATAACTCGAGACCTTACGGAGAGGATCCTTATATTCCGGAACAGCAGCAGAAAGAGCTGGAGGTGGCTTCTAACCAGAGTGATCCAGAGTTAAGCGATGAGAGCTTCTTTCGCACGAAGGGTCGAATCCTGACCAGAAATCCCTACCTTGTGCAGGCTTCGGTGGGTTACAACATCACCGAGCTCATCACAGGGGACCTCTTTGCCATCTGGGATCCGGAAGGAGGCAGCGTGCTTTATGGTCCCCAGTTTTCTTTTAATGCCAGCAATGAAATCATCATCGTTGCTGGCGCAAGGCTTTACAGCCTGGGTTCGCACCCAGAGGAAGCAGAGTTTCAGGGGGCTCCTCCCCAGGCATTTCTTTACATGCGGTGGCATTTTTAGCGGGGATCGATGTGAGCCAGAAATCAAAAAAAAGGAACACAGGCCCCCAGCGCGAATCTGGGGGGATCCATGATCTTGAGAAGCCGAGAAGGGCCCAGTCGCTGAGCCGGGACAGGTTGGAATATCTTGAAAGGATGGGCATCTTCTTTGAGCGCGACGGGCTGCCAAGAATGGCAGGGCGAATCTTCGCTCTAATACTTACGGCCCCTGGTGAACTGGTATCCACTTCAGAGATTCTCAGCCTACTCCACGCCTCCCGCGGATCTGTTTCCACCATGACCAGGTTTCTAATTGATCGTGGCATTATTGAAAAGACCGGCCAACGTGGGCAAAGGCAGGACTACTTTCGCATTAAGACCGATGCTTTGAACTCCATGTTTGCCAAAAGACTGAATACGGTGCAGGATTTCAAAACCATGATGACAGAGGCGATCCACTATACAGAACCGGGCTCGGAGAATCGGCGAATGGTAGAAGAATTGGCCGGCTTCTATGAATGGTTTGAACGCCGCCTGCCTTCTCTATGGGCAGAATGGGAAAATGAAAAAAAGCGTCGGAACAGCCAATAAGGAATCAAGCTCACTTTTCACCTGGATTCATCTGTGCTGCTGGCCATCTCCATCAGGATACCGGAGGATGTGTATTCGAGCACAAGAACTGCGATATCGTCCTCCGGCTCTGTCTGCCAGTTGTGCACAAAATCCATCAAGGCATCGGAAAGCTGTTCTGATGGCAGGTTGGAATTCTTTTTCAAGAACTCTAGAATTCTCTCCTCACCCATGAATTCGCCGGAAGAATTCCGAAGCTCGGTTACTCCATCGGTGAAAAGGAACAATCGGTCTCCCGGCTGAAACGGGTACTGGACGGGCTGGAGCTTCAAATCCCTGAGCCAGCCCATAACTCGGCCCCTGGGAAAAAGAGTCTCCAGAGATCCGTCCTGCCTCAGTAGAGCTCCAGGTAGATGTCCGGCTCTGGCCAGGTGCAGAACATTAGCCTCTAAATCGACATAAGCGCAAAGCCCGGTTACAAGCTGAGTGCTACCAGCATCCAGCAGAATTCGATTCACACCATAGAGGACTTCTTCCGGAGATTTCCAGCTTTCGCGTTGCAATAGAAAGGCTACTCGAATCATTGCCGCGCCCAGAGCTGCCGCTATTCCGTGCCCCGTCACATCGGCCAGAAGGGCCACTGCGCCATTTTCCACCAGTTGAACATCATAGTAGTCGCCCCCGAGGTCACCTCGAGGCAGATAACGTGCTGTCGTATTCAACTTCTCGAGCGTGGGCAATCTGGACGGTAGCAGTTCCATATGAATTTTTCGCGCGATCTGCAATTCCTGTCGATAGCTAAGTAGTTCGGACTTTTCCCTGGAGGAGAACCGTAGATCTACGAGAGTTCGCACCCGGGCAAGGAGTTCCACCGGATCCACTGGCTTGTCCAGATAGTCGTTGGCGCCAGCAGCGAAACCCTCCACCATGCGATCATTATCCCCATGCGCTGTAAGAATCAACACCGGAAGATCAATGGAAGAATAGGACTCTCGGATCCACAGACACAAATCGATTCCGGACATACCACCAAGCATGAGATCCAGGATTGCCAGGTCCGCTTTTCCCCCGGCCTGGAAATAGTAGATGGCATCCCTTGCATTCTTGAATGGTACCAGCTCAAATCCTGCGGGTTCCAGAATCCCTCTCAGTACGGCGGCATTGATTCGTTCATCATCCACCACTACTACTGTAGGACGCTTTTCTTCCTTTTCAAACGCGGAGGCACTATCCCGGGTTACCTCTTCCAGAAGCTGAAATTGCTTTAAAGCACGGCCCCGCTCCGGATTCTCCATTTCCGGTAATTGCTCCTGGGTCATAAAGTCATACAGCGGTAATCGAATACGAAATTCGGATCCGCGACCCGGTCGACTTTGCAGGGTGAGAGATCCATCGTGCAGCTCTACGAGACGTCTGACTATATAGAGGCCCAGACCGGTTCCACCGTAGCTACGTGCGATGGAAGCGTTCGCCTGATTAAATGGCTTGAATATATCCTCCTGCTTATCCGGAGGAATGCCAATACCCGTATCCATCACACTAATATCGATAGCCCCATCAATCACTGTGGCCCGAACGCTGATCGTTCCTTCCCGGGTAAACTTTA
This sequence comes from Leptospiraceae bacterium, assembly GCA_002717505.1. GTDB lineage: Bacteria > Spirochaetota > Leptospiria > Leptospirales > Leptonemataceae > UBA3465. The sequence goes on along the minus strand of PBEB01000022.1, from coordinate 106,750 downwards.
TGGCATTGCTCAAAAGGTTGATCAAAATCTGCTGTAGTCGCAGCTCATCGGCATAGAGAGGCTCCACATCTTCCGGTACTTCATTTATCAGCTCCACAGAATGATCCAGCTGGTTCCGCAGGGAAGCGATGCAGTATTCCACCACCGGATGCAGTCGTACGGCCGTTCGGTTGATCTTGAGTTGCCCTTCCTTCAGTCGGCTATGATCCACAAAATCATCCACCAGCCTAGTAAGCCGAAGGGCGCTTTCTCGAATCAACTCCAGCGAATGGCGCAGCGAAGGGCTGATGCTCTGTCCCCCTGGTTGATTTTCCAGCAGGAGAATTCGAGATATGCCCAGAATACCATGGACGGGAGTGCGAATCTCATGGGAGGCCGCAGCGACGAACGTATCTCTCATCCGTGCTGCCTCTTCCAATTCTACCCGAGCCGCTTCCAGGAGATTGTTAAGCTCTTCCGCAGTTCTTAGAGAAACCAGAAACCGGTTACCCATGATAGTTACAAGGAGACTGGCGTAGCCAAAGAATCCCCAGCGAAACGTAGGCTCCATAGATACAAGATGATAGATGCTATTAATGAGATCGAAAATGGCGGCTGAAAGCAAGAGGACCAGAGCCGCCAGGAACTTACCAGCATCGCGGTCACCTCTACGAATACATACCAGGTGAAATACGGGAAGCCAGACCATTAAAGGGATTGTTAGAAGTCGCCAGGTTTCTACCAGGAAGGAGACATGTGCAAATGGCACAATCAATGCCAGTGCAGAGAATAGAACGTTGATTCCGCCCACCATCCAGCCCCAGATAGGAATCGGATGACGATGTCGAAGATAGGTAATTAGAAAAAGCATTAGAATGCCGGGCAGCATAAAGATAGATGCATTCTCCCACCTGGTTAAATGCTCAGTGTCTGCGATCAAATCATAGGCGATTCGCGTGCGAAAGAAGTAGAACCCAAAGGTGCCAAGCGTGAAAAGAAAAAAGTACAGTCCGTACAGTTCCTGGGGGCGTCGTGCGAATATGAAAAGAAAATAGATTCCGAAGGCCAGGTAGAGCGAGACGAGGACAAGGTTAAACGTATCTGTACTGCTGGAAATAGCATCCGCGGACTCTCCCAGAAAATAGCCTCTATCATAGAACAATCCTGGAACCGGCGATGGCTCGCCATCCGGTGGTGACTGACCCAGCAGCCGAATAGTCAGGAGGTTTTCGCCTTTCTGCAGAAAGTTACGTTGCACAGGCACGGTGTATGAAAGCTCAGTCCTGCGTTTTTGAATCTCTCCTCCCTGGATGTGCACCTCGTTCGCGACTTCGTGCCCATTCACGTAGATAATGAAATTCTCCCCCAGGCCCGGAAAGAACAATGCAGGCGACACAAGGTCTTCGTAATGTTGCGAAGATAGGTGAAAGGGGATCGTTACGGTAAAGCCTACAATTTCTCCGGGCTCGCCTCCCGGAAAATCCTTCAGAGGAGCAATCGGAAAAGAAGCGTAGATTCTTCCTTGAAAGCCTTGCTTGAGGTCGGCGGGCAGACCTTCAAATCCAGATTGAACATAGACTGGAGCCGAATCCAGAACGATGCGATGGAAATTAGTGGCGGGTTGACAGGACGGAGTACTGACGAGGATCCAGAGAGGAAAACAGAGTATGAGCGCCCTCGGGGCCCTGGACATGAATCAGCCTCCTGAGATTCCTTCCAGAGCAGTGGATTCTTCGATTTTTGCGCGAATCAGATCCGAAAGCTGATCAACACTCAGGTCTTGATATTCTTCAGGACTGATGGGATCATGAACGGTCACTTGAATATGGCCTCGATTCAATCGCTGCAATCTCTTGTCTCGTTGCGGTGGCATGATTTCATGTGCTCCCCAGATCGTCACCGGCTGTAATGTAACGTTTGCCTTCTTCGCCAGAATGAATCCGCCTTTCTTGAACTTCAGGAGCTTCCCTTCAGGGGTTCCGCGAGTTCCCTCCGGAAAGATGATAACGCTTTTTCCCTGCCGAATCTGGTCCGCAGCATTGAACATCGATTGCAGAGCTTTCCTTCGATCATCGCGTTCCACGGGAATATACCCACCTGCCTTCATGGCCCAGCCAACGATGGGAATCTTGAAGAGCGATGCTTTGGCCATCCAGCGAAACTGAACAGCTACATCCAGGATGTGATAGAAAACTCCGATGTCGAACATGCTCTGATGATTACTCAAAAAGATCACAGGACCTTCCCGATAGATCTTCTCTTTGCCCATTACAGTGACCCGGGAAAAGGAAAGCTTGAGCAAGGTTCGTCCCCACATAGTGGCATACCAGTGAATAATGTGAGATGCGCGAAACAGGACGAATGGCATCACCAGGAGGCCATAGAAGAGGGTTACCAGAACCACGCCTATCCATACAAATAGGGAAAAAAACAAACCGCCTTTTTTAACTCGAGCCACGCCATACGGTGGGTGGGCATGTCCGGACTGTCAAGCTCAATGTCCGAACAGGTAGCCTGCTTGCTAATTGCTTAACCGGGTATTATGGATTCCAGTTTACACTCAAGGCACCGGTGGGACAGTTCTCGACACAAATCCCACAGCCAGTGCAATCCAGGATCTCGGGAATCCCTGCGCTGTCGTGTCTGATGGCTCCCTCTACGGGACACCGTTCCAGGCATTCCTTACATTTTCTCTGTCCTTTCTTGCGATGAGTATTCAGACAGGCATCCTCATTCAGCTCTGCCAATCCAAAGCCGGGCAGCACATTGTCGCCCAGCGGTAGCAGAGCTTCCTCTTCACAGGACTCAATACATGGATAGTCCTCACAAAGATGACAGGCAATGTGGTTGGGATCGATCACCGGACCATGAACATGGGGCAGACTGAAGATCGCTCCATAAGGACAGGCTACGATACAATCTCCGCAGGCAGTGCATTTGCTCTGAAACGCTTTCGGATCCGGCAATGCTCCGGGAGGACGTGGAAGACCTCGGTTCTTCGCTGTTTTTTGCGGTTCCTCGGGAGCACTTTTCTCGGAGGAGATTCCGAACCCCCAGGCCGGGCTCAGAAGATTGGACATCGCCTGCAGATTCTTATCCAGCCACTGTCCGGGAGGAGTCCTGTACGCTTTCCGCGTCAGGTCCTTCATTCCGCGACTGAAAAAGTCCTTTCGGTCCATACTGTGATGACGATGAATAAATCAATCGTGCAGGCAATTCAAAAACAGACTCCAATAGAAGGCCGGGAACAATGCGACTCCTGCTCAGAGGACTCCTTTCAGTACCTGTTCTCCAAAGCATCCGCACGCGGAAAAGAGTACGGCATCTACCAGTGCATAAGCTGTGGCCTGGTCCAGACCTTGCCCAGACCTACAGATGCTGAGCTGGAAGAATGCTATGGAGCACACTATTTCGAAAATCGGACGGACCGAGGGTACGACAATTATTTCTCCCAGGCCATGCGAAAGCAGCTGGAGAAAGTCTGGACCATGAATCTCAAGGACATAGGTTTCTTTGAATTCGAAGCGAGCTGTGATGCAGAAAGCAGGCGATCTCTGGATGTTGGATGCGCAGCCGGGTACTTTGTGGATTATATGCGAAACCGGGGCTGGCATTCAGAGGGCATCGAACTAAGCGAAGCGGCGGCCAAAGCAGGTATCGAGCAACTTGGCTTGAACATCCATATTCAGGATTTTCTGCAATTCCAGCCTTCGGAGCCCTACGACGTTATCACCCTCTGGGCTTCTATAGAACACCTACGGAGTCCTTCAGCAGCATTAAAGAAGATCAGCACCATGCTCCGACCCGGAGGCAGGCTCATCCTCTCAACTTGCCGCTGGGGTTTCCTTTCCAGAATGCAGGGACCGGCATGGCGGTTCTTGAACGTCCCGGAGCACCTGTTCTATTTTTCTCTGTCTACCCTTGAGAGCCTTGCTGGCAGGCATGGCCTTCGAGCCGGAAAACATATTACATACGGATCCGGTTTCACTGCCTACAACGGAATGGGCCCCTTCTATCGTTGGACCAAGACCATGGCGGACAAGACCGTGAAGTTCCTCAACCAGGGTGACATGATGGTTTATTCATTCGAAAAATCCAACATTCATAGCCTATCCGGACTCAAGGCACACTAGAAAAGCCCTACTATCTGCTGGAACCCCGGGGACTCGGTAAAGGATCCCGGGAAAAAAGCTTTCGTCTCAGGTTGAGCCCAGGAAGCTGGGAGAGAATGGAGACCTACAAAGAGTTACTGGAAGGAAACCTGCGATGGCTGGGAGACGTTAAGAAGGCTGATCCTTCTTTCTTCGAAAAACTTGCCCAGGGGCAGAGTCCTCGATTTCTCTGGATTGGTTGCTCTGACAGCCGGGTGCCGGCCACAGAGATTACTGGCTCAATGCCTGGATCCATTTTTGTTCATCGTAACATCGCAAACCTGGTGATCCACTCTGATGTAAATCTGCTAAGCGTAATCTACTACGCGGTAGAATACCTCAAGGTTCGGCATATCATAGTTTGCGGCCACTCCTCCTGTGGTGGAATCGAGGCGGCCATGTCAGAAAATACCTTTGGCTTTCTGGATAACTGGTTGAATCATATCAAAGATGTGTATCGCTACCACAAAGAAGAGCTGGATAAGATAACGGATCCCCTGCAGCGAAGCGATGCCATGGCCATGGTAAACGTTCGGCAGCAGGTGTACAATTTATCCAAGGTCTCATTTATTCGACAGAAATGGGCCAATGGTGAATTTCCTGCTCTTCATGGATGGTTTTATCAGATACGAGATGGAATGCTGAAGGATCTGAACGTAACGGTCAATTCCGTAGACAAAAGCGAAGAGCTTTCTTTAATTGAGTGATTCTTCAGGGCACTATTGTTAACACTCTGGCTGTTCTGCTGGGAGTCGCGCTGGGAGCCACGCTTGGCAAGCGGCTACCGGAGAGGATTACGCGTACGCTCTTCGTTGGCATTGGTCTATTTACTCTTTTTCTCGGATTGAAGCTTTCACTGGAAATCAAAGAACCTCTGCTGGCCCTGCTGTCGATTTTGATCGGTGGAATTCTGGGCTCCGCCATTGAGCTGGATCAAAGGCTGAGAAACCTCGTAGAGCGATACACCAACGTTTCAAGCAAGACCGATGCGGAATCTCAGAGTACGAATGAAGTCGCAAGCCCATCCAGCAATCCTTCTGACCAAACAGGAGAGAAGGAGAATCCTGGAGCAGAGGATCTAAACTCTGAAGCACATCGGACCGAATTGCGCAAAGATCACCGTGGTCAAATTTCCACTCCGGTCGAATCAAGACATCCAATGCATGGAGTAATCAACGCATTCTTACTCTTTTGCGTGGGAAGCATGACGGTTCTGGGATGCCTGCAGGAAGGCATGGGTAAAGGCTCGGATCTTCTTCTGGCCAAGTCTACGCTGGATGGCATATCATCCATTGCTCTTGCTTCGGCATTTGGCGCGATCATCGGCCTGGTGGCGATTCCGCTGTTCATCTTTCAAAGCTCGCTCACCCTTGCCGCTGTCTATGTGGCTCCTTTCCTGGACGATGCAACGCTGGCCAACCTGAACGGTGTGGGCGGTCTTCTGCTACTGGGCCTGGCTCTGGAAATTCTTGAATTAAGAAACATCAAAGTGCTAAACCTGCTACCTGCTCTGGTTCTGGCTCCAGTTCTGACCAACTTGCAGGCCCTGGCCACAACCCTTTCTTGACTCAAATTCCCGATTGCGATACCAATCCAGAGCTTCAGACTGTTCCTTTGATACCGAGTTTCGTTTTGATCGTTCAATCCAGCACTGATTTCATCTAAGCCGCCGGGAAGCCTCGAGACCATGAACTTTCCCGAGACCGACTTTGAATCAGAATTGACTCTTGCACCGGCGGGTGCTGGATGCGGCGAATATGACCATCCTTCTAATACTTCCCGGGCTTTTGTTTCTGCTGGCCGGAGCTGAATCTCTGGTGCGCGGAGCGTCGGGCATAGCCAGGCGTTTTCATGTTTCTGAACTTGTTATCGGGCTGACCATCGTCGCTTTCGGAACCAGCTCTCCCGAACTAATCGTAAACGTTGTTTCCGCGCTGGAAGGCCGCACAGCCCTGGCAGCTGGAAACATCCTGGGCTCCAACATTTTTAATCTCTTTCTCATTCTAGGTCTGGCAGCGCTGATTCACCCTTTGCAGGTGCATGAAAACACAGTCAGGAAAGAACTCCCTTTCGCATTACTTGCCGGCCTCATGATCTTGACGGCTTCGCTGGACCTTTCGGATGGTATCACATTCTCGTCCATCGGCCGCTCAGAAGGGATCTTTCTTCTGGGTTTCTTTGTTATTTTTCTCTATTACAGCTATGAAACGGCCCATGTGGAACCTGCGTTGTTGAGCCCATCTGAGCTCGAGCGTTATACGACAAAGCAAGGGGATAACTCAGATCTCGCCGCGAGAGGAGCTTCGGAAGCTACTTCTAGCGATACCGAACCTCAGAGCCCCCTGGGCATCTCAATCCTGTTAAGTGCGCTGGGCCTCATCGGGCTTGCTCTGGGCGGCGCCTGGATCGTGGAAGGAGCTGTAGCGCTGGCCCGCACCTTTCAGCTTTCCGAAGGTCTGATTGGGCTTACGATTGTGGCGGCAGGCACTTCGCTTCCGGAGCTGGCTACCAGCGCTGTGGCTGCCTATCGCGGAAAATCGGACCTAGCTGTGGGAAACGTAGTGGGATCGAACATATTTAACGGATTCTTTATCCTGGGTATTACGGCCTGTATTTCAGATATTCCCATGGGTCGGCCGCAACTGGAGGATGCTTCCGTAAATGCCGGTGGCCATCTAATGATACTGTTGCTTCTCTTGCTCGGAAAGAAATGGCGCTTGAATCGCCTTCACGGTATTCTTCTGCTGATTCTGTTTTTCACATATCTGGGTTACCTGGTAATTCGCGGGTAGTAACGAAACCGGAACGATTCCAGAAAAGGGAGAGGGCTGAACTTGCCAGTGAAAGGTCTGAAGGAAAAATGACTCATGGCTCATGCTTGGATACAAAAATCAGCGGGAAATCTGGAGAAGCTCAAACTTCGCGAGATACCTCTGCCAGATCCCGAGGCAGGGCAGGCTCGAGTACGCGTTGAATACTGTGGTCTGAACCTGGCCGATGTGTTCGCAGTGCTGGGGATGTACAGCGCTACCCCAAAAGGAAGCTTTATTCCTGGCCTGGAATACTCCGGCACCATTGAATCCATAGCAGGAGGAGGTCGAACCGGCTTCAAGAAAGGTGATCGCGTCATGGGACTTACTCGTTTTGGCGGCTACTCTTCGCATATCAATGCGGATGTTCGATACCTTCGAAAGGTTCCAACCAAATGGTCTCAAGCGCAAGCCGCCTCCTTTCCGGTTCAGGCCCTCACCGCTTACTATGGTCTGGAAGATCAGGGAGCCATTTCGCGGCTGGGTAAAGATGGCACGGTATTCATTCATTCCGGCGCTGGTGGAGTGGGGTTACATGCGATTCAGGTCTGCCATCATTTTGGGGTGCTACCCATTGTTTCCGTGGGCTCCGACAGCAAGCTGGATTTTCTGGCCAAAGAAATCGGCCTTCCCAGAGACCAGGTGATTGTGCGCACGAAAAGCGGTTTTGCCCTGGAGCTGGATCATAAGTTAAAGAGATTTAATCGCACTGGTTTTGACATAGTCTTCGATGCCATTGGAGCTCCTTATTTCAAGCCACTGTTCAAGAAATTGAATCCAGCGGGCCGCCTGGTGTACTACGGATCTGCGAATTTTATGCCTCAGGGAAACAAACGAAACTATGCCCGATTGGCTTTGCAGTATATAAAAAGGGACCGCATCGATCCACTGGACATGATCAGCTCGAATCGCAGTGTAATGGGATTTAATTTGATCTGGCTCTACTCGCAGGTAGACCGACTCAAGAATCTTTACGAGGATATGATGCAAATCAAATGGAAAGCGCCCCATATTGACCGAGTCTTTCCATTTCAAGAGGCCCCTAAAGCTCTGGAGTATTTCAAACAGGGCAGCAACAAAGGGAAAGTGCTCCTGGAGCTACCCTGAAAAGGCTTGCATTGATTGATTTTTCAGTCAACTTGCCTGAATGGATGCACCTACTAATGTTTTTTCAAAAGACCTACTAAAGGGGAAAGTCGCCGTCGTTACCGGTGGCTCCTCCGGAATCGGAAACGGAATAGCCCGCCGACTGGCTATGGCTGGAGCGGACCTGGTCATCGCTTCTCGCAGAAAAGAGCGATGTGAAGAGGAAGCCCAGAAATTGGCCAGCGAATTCGGTATCAAAGCGATTGGACTGCCCCTCAACGTGGCAGAGTCTTCCGATGTAAACCGGATGTTTGCAGAAGCTGCAGACCAGATGGGAAAGATCGACATTCTGATCAACAACGCTGCGGGTAACTTCTATTTTCCGGCCCATAAATTAAGAGATAAATTATGGCATGCTGTCATTGACATCGACCTGAATGGTACCTTTTACTGCTCCCGAGCCGCCCATAAGTATATGAAGGATAATGGAGGTGTGATCATCAGCGTCTCCATGACACTTCATCATAATGGCTGGGTGGGCATGGCCCCGGCAACGGCTGCGAAATCCGGCATCGATGCTTTAACCAAGACCCTGGCTCTGGAGTGGGCCCATAAAGGTATCCGCGTGAATGCGATTGCTCCAGGCCCCATTATCACCGAAGGAGTTTCTAAAGCTTTTGAAATGGGCGGAAGCTTTGATCAATGGGAGGCCACAATTCCTCTGGGGCGTTCCGGACATCCGGAGGAAATCGGCAACCTGGCTGTTTTCATGGCATCGGATGCAGGAAAATGGATTACCGGCTCTATCTACATTATGGATGGAGGCGAAAGCCTCAGTCCACATAGAGGTGCAGTGGATCCTACGAAGATTGATGAACTGCTAAAACAGCGAGTTAAGAAAGGCAAGGAATAGGCCTGCCCCGGGCAGTTCATTCCGACACGCTCCATCCGTTAGAGGATACTTAATCTAGTAATCCTCGTCATCCGTGCCTGGGGCCGGTTCGCCGGGATCCAGATCTGGAGGTACCGGGGCATCGGCAACGGAATCCGGCAAAGTAGCGGATGCCATATCGTCTCCTGAGGCCACTGCGTCTAGATCTGGCAGACTCTCCACGGAATAGTCGCCACCGGAGTCCGCCGCATTTCCGTAATCTGGCTCCTGCGGTGATGATAAATCTGGTAGCGGAACTTCCTGTGTAAAAGTCGGAGAAGGTGATGTTCTTGCAGGGGCCTGCATTTCGTCACCTGTCACTCCGGCTTGCTGGCGGGCCATAGTAATTTGATTCAGCTTGATCTGAGCCAGGCGCCGAAGCTCAGTCATATCGTTATGGTAGTATTGCAGCATCGGATCGTCGAATTTGCGATCCTCCATTTTACGAACGGAATCTCGAATAAAGCGAAGATCATCGTACCGGGCGATCTTTTTCTGTTTGATGAGCTTGCGAATTCGATCAAATTCGTATTTTCGCAGATGTATGCGAAGCAAGAAGTTAACTCCATACTTGTTCACAGCCTTTCCCCAGGAGCCGGACAGGTCCATTTTCTCAAGGCCCCTGTAAGCTTCCGAATCAATCGCCCTATGACTTTCTATCTCTGGAGCAACAAATGAATCGTCGTCGGTAACCAGGGGAGGAGTTGCTCCGGCTCCGGGATCCTGGTTCAGTCCAGGAACCAGCTCAGCCAGCCGAGAAGACTTCCATTGGTCCGAAAACTCCCCCTGATGGCTTTCGATAACAGAATCATACTGCTGAAGCATCAATGCAGCATTAAGGGTTTTTCCAAGAGGAGTGTTATTATAGCGCTTCACGTCCGTCATCATCTCGCGAATGATGAGAGTAGCCTGCTTTCGCCGATAAAACTGAGCCTCGTAGGTTTGTTCCAGGAGACGATAAGCGTAGTTTTTTACTTCTTCCAGCAGCCCGGGTTCGGCAACAACGTAACCGTTCACGCCACTGATCATGAGCCGCTCATCGGCTTCAACGAAATGAATTGTAATTATATAATGCGCATCCGAAAGGACACGCAGATAGTATCGGATGGTATCCTTCTCCAGAGCATATTCAGCGGCAAGCTTTCGTACAAGATCATCGGAGGTGGGGATTCGTTCACCATCCTTGGAATTGTTGGCTTTTCTTATATGCTCAACAATGTCTTGAAGGATCTCCCGTACGGTCAATGCAACATGCCCTTCTGCTTGAAGATACCTGTAATGTTGGCCAGGTCTTCTTCAGTATCGACGCCCGGAAGGGAACCGTCCACCAGAAAGACCCCCATACTGTAGTCGTTTTCCAAAACCCTAAGTTGCTCCAGGGACTCCGTATCTTCCAGCAATGACTGGGGCAAAGTGTGAAATCTTAAGAGAAAATCTCGCTGATAGGCATAGATCCCTAGATGAAGGTAAACGGTCTGGGATGTTTTGTTTCGGGGGAATGGAATCAGAGATCTGGAAAAATACAGGGCCTTTTGTTTACGGCTCAGGGCCACTTTAACTCGGTTAGGTTGCAGTGGGTCTTCATTGGCCTGGAACGGGCGGGCCGCCGTAGCCACCTCCCATTCCGGATGATCCTGCTTGAGCTGCACAACTCCATCGATTAGCTCCGGCTCGATTCCTGGTTCATCCCCCTGAATGTTAACGAGAATATCGTAATCCTTGTAGAAATCCGCAACCTCGGCCAGGCGATCGGTACCACTCTTATGTGTATCCTGAGTCATCAGGCATTCGGCACCAAAATCCTGAACGGCATCCCGCACTCGCTCATCGTCTGTTGCTATTACGAGACGATCCAGGGTCTTACATTGTTTGGCCGCTTCGTAAACGTAACGAACCATGGGCCAGGAGCCGATCTTTGCCAGTACCTTACCCGGAAAACGGGTACTGCCAAAACGTGCAGGGATTACACCAAGAACAGAAGACATACGATCAGTGAGCGGTGGCTGAAATTGCTGTCAAGCTGTAAGGGGGTCAGGCACTCCAGCGGCAGCAAATCCGTGGGCCCTGAGTATGCAGCTATCGCATCGACCGCAGGGCTTACCTTTATCAGCCGGCTGATAACAACTTGAGGTCAGAGAATAATCCACTCCCAGCTCAAGACCAAGGGAGATAATCTGAGCCTTGGTCATATGAATTAGCGGAGCTTCAATTTTGATTGGATGCCCCTCATCCCCAGCTCTGGTTCCGATACTGGCCATAGATTGAAAAGCCTGAATGAACTCCGGTCGGCAATCTGGATAACCGGAGTAATCCACTGCGTTGGCACCAATGAAAATCGAACCGAGATTTCGGCTTTCGCAGTAAGAGACTCCAAAGCTGAGAAAAAGAATGTTACGACCTGGAACGTAAGTTACCGGGATACTGGATGACATGGACCGTTCATCCCGATCCTGGGGAATATCGATGGAAACATCGGTTAGTGCACTTTTCTGAAAAATCTGAGTGTCAAGGGATATGATAGCGTGTTCTACTCCCGTAGCCGCCGCGATCCTCCGCGCGCTCTCAAGCTCCACACTGTGCCTCTGGCCATAGTCGAAAGATAATGCGTAGGCCCGGAGCCCGCGTGAAAGAGCGTGATAAAGAGTGGTTGCTGAATCCAGTCCTCCGCTCAGAAGCACTACACAACCATCTTGCTCTCGAGACGTGCTGCTCTCGCTAGCCTGATTCGTCGCGGCAGGATCCAATTAGCCTTCTCCGGGCCCCCGGTAAATGCACCGGGCTGTGCAGGTTTCATGAACAACGATTTCTGCCAGATCGGACAGATGGGGCTTAATGCGATTCCACAGCCAGATGGAGATCTGTTCGCTTGTGGGGTTTTCGAGACCTTCCACATCGTTCAGCAAATAATGATCTAGATGATTCTCTATCAGGGGCTTCACTACTTTGCTGATATCGCCAAAGTCAATCAACCAGCCTGTATGGGGATCCACCGGGCCACGCAGCACCAATTCAAAACGAAAGGAATGGCCATGCATTCTTCGGCATTTGTGGCCTTCCGGAACGTTTGGAAGAAAATGGGCCGCTTCAAACCGGTACTTCTTTACTATTTCCACTTCCTGACTCATTCCTAGACCATGCGAGCGTCGGGCCCCCAGATGTATTTGTGCAACTGTAGTTGGAGCCTCATTGTCAGTTTTGAGTCCAGCACCCACTGTGCAAGCTTCTTCAGATCCAGACCGGCTAAGGGCGATATCAGGACCTGAAAGCGCCGGGTTAGATCGTAGCGTTGTATCCAGCCCAGAGCAGCCTGAAAGTCCGTTTCGTCGGCAATTACGAACTTGATTTCATCGTCCGGTTTCAGATAGGAAAGGTTCGAAGCAAAATCGTGCGCTGTCTCTCCGGAGGATGGTAGCTTTATATCCATTACAATATGCACGAAGGCAGGGACGCTTTCCAGGCTACGATGACCGCCCGTTTCCAGCAGGATCTTCTTTCCCATTTCGTGCAACCGGTGCATCAGAATAGAAAGCCTTTTTATTTGAAGTAACGGCTCACCTCCGGTGATCTGCACCAGCCCGATATGCTCGGGAACATCCTCCATTATTTCTTCCAGAGAGTTCCACTGGCCCCCGGTCCAGGAGTCCGGTGTATCGCACCAACTACAGCGAATATCGCAGACAGCCAGTCGTATGAAATAGCAGGGCAGACCGGAATGAGATCCCTCTCCCTGCAGAGTGGAGTAGGTCTCTGATATTTTTAAGAATTTCCCTGCTTCAGCGGAACCTGGCTCGTCTTGCTGCAATGCTTTCGCGCGTACTGACGGCTCAATCCCCTGATCTGCGCCAGAGTCGGCATTATCGGTATGTTTTTTTGATTCGATCATAAAAAATGCTTGTACCTGAATAAATCTCCAGGATGGTGCGACTGGCATGTCCATCTGGCTGAAAAATACTACCGGAGCTCGGGCCGGTCATATGGTCCGGGTGGAGATGGGAGAGGATCTTTTTGGTTTTCTCTTCTATGATGTATACACCGGAAGAAAGCATAATGTTCGAAAACTGAAAACTCGAATATTCTCGGACCCGGCTGCTTTCATTCGCTCTCTGGATGTAGAACTCTACAACAAAGAAAACCGAGATTATATACCTCTAGCCAGCGCCATTTAAACCGAGCTCCGCCAGCTCTTTACCGCTCCAGGATTCGGATTGAGGGAACTCTAATACTCGAAAATCAAATTCCGGGGCTGGCGATTCAAAACAGATCTGACGTTTCTGCTCCCTGACCTCACCGGACGGACTGGATGCACTCCTGCTCTCCTAATGCCAGGATGCCTCAGAGCTCTGCACAGTAGCCTTTGCCTTGCCTTCTGCAAAAAGCAATTCTACCTCCTCACCCTTTTTCAATTCTGTACCTTTGCGAATTACCTTTCCATTCCTGTCTCGAACAACAGAGAATCCTCGTTTCAAGGTGGCCAGAGGACTGAAATTGTCCAGTCGCTCAGATAACAATGAGTAGTTACTGGAATGCCTGTCCAGCTCTCTCTGGTAGAGCATGGGAAGATGCGAAAATCGCTCGAGACTTCGCAGGGACTGAACATGGATGTTTTGCATACTGGACTGAAGTTCGCGAAGCTGCCATTGCAGGGTTTCTGCAGGGTGCTTTAGAATGGCCATTGGATTTTCATAGACTCCGGAGGTAGATACTCGTATCACCCGATCCTTGACATTTCGCAGTCTTTGCGAAAGTGCATTGGCCATCCTGTAGTCCGAATCATCCAGCATCTGCTCCAGATCCTGTCTCACAGGCACAACTTTTTCAGCGGCGGCGCTGGGAGTGGGGGCGTAAACATCAGCCGCCAGATCTGTCAGAGGCGAATCAATTTCATGACCGACAGCAGAAACGATGGGGACCCTGGAATCAGCAAAGGCTCGAACCACCGGCTCTTCGTTGAATGCCATCAAATCTTCGAAGGAACCGCCGCCCCGCCCGGCGATGATAACATCCACATCAAGGGATGGATCGTTCAATGCCTGGATCGCAGATACAATACTGGAAACCGCTCCTTCCCCTTGAACAACGCAGGGAGCCAGCAAAATATTGATTTCTGGAAAGCGATACCTGGAAACTCGAATAATGTCCTGAATGGCTGCACCGGTGGAAGCAGTGGCTACTCCAATGGTCAGTGGAAGAAAGGGTAGAGGTCGCTTTTTTTCGGGACTGAATAACCCTTCCTGGTGGAGCTTTTTCTTTAGCTGCTCGATTCGCAGCCTGAGTTCACCTTCCCCTGCCAGGGTTACCCTCTGAACGTTGAATTGATAGTTCCCCCTGGGCTGGTAGACGCTGACTCCACCGTAGGCCATGATCTGCATACCTACCTGAAGGCGAAGGCCTTTGAGCTTCTGATTCGCTCCTTTGAAAAAGGTGCAGTTAACCGTGGACTTCTGGTCCTTCAAAGAGAAATAGATATGTCCGCTATTATGGTATGTAAGATTAAAGATTTCGCCTTCTAGCCAGATCCCCTGGATGGCAGACTCACTCTGAAGAATCTGCGAAATAGTCTGATTTAAGCGACTAACGGACCAGACATCCATTCCGCTGTTTTGCACTGTGTCGATGCGAGCGAGATTATCCATCGTTAGCCTCTTCCAGACTGGCGGAAACTTCCTGTGCCGGATCCTTGCCCGCCTCTTGCAGCTTTCTCTCCTCGTCCTCGGTGGTATCCCATATATGGTAGATTTTCCATAGAGTTACAAACAGAGCAACAAAGAGAGGGCCAAGAAAAATTCCAGAAATACCAAACTCCTTCAAGCCCCCGATGATGGAAAAGAAAAGAAACATCGGATGAATGCCCAGGCGGCGGTCCAGGATCTTTGGCTTCAGGATGTTTTCGAGAAACAGAAACATGCCCAGACCGTAGAGTGCAAGAAAGATGGCCAGGCCGTAGCTCTCTTCAATGAAAGCCAGATAGAGAGAAGCGGGGAGCCAGACCGGCGAAGTGCCGATGACAGGAATAATCGAGAAGACTACTGCAATGGATCCATAAAGAAGTGCATTCGGTACACCGCAGATTGCAAATCCGATTCCCAGGGCGACACCTTGAAGTATAGAAACAAAAACGTTTCCCACGAGCACCGCTGAAATTGTGGCTTTCATCCGATCCACGAAGCTACGGAGCAACGAAGGAGGAAAAGGCAGAGCTGATTCAAGACCGCGATAGAAAAGAGGCGCATCCTTAAAGAGGAAGAATAGCAAGATGAAGCCAAAGATCAGATTCACTGCGAATCCCAGGGTGAAGCTCATTCCACCGAGCACAAAGGAATAGGCTCCTCCCACCAGGTTGCCAATCCGATCCGGATCCAGATAGGAGCTGTATTGATCCAGCATTTGAATGTAGGTCGCTTCTAATTCTACCCAGAAAAAGGGATCATCCGTAATCCATGAAACAATCCCGGGAAATCTATAGGCCAGTTCCAGGGCCCAGTCCGAAATCAAGAAGGCCTTGATACCATTCAGTAAGTCGATGGCTTGAAGTATGAGAAGTCGAGTGAGTATGGAAACTGGACCTACCAGAATCGCAATTACCACAAGAGTGGAGATCGTGGCTGCCAGAGTGCGGCGCTGACCAACCTTCTCCAGAACCCAGTAATGGGGACGATGGAATCCTGCGTAAAAGAGCAATGCGAGGAAACCGGACCAGGCATAGGAACGATATACGATCAATACCATCAGGGCGGCCCCTACGATGATAATGCCGCCCAGGTAGGGCATGATTACTCGGCGAGGTACAGTTCGAATCTGCCTTTCTTTTTCTGGATCTTGCATGGGCTTCGGGTAACCTCCCCTCAGCCGGGAATCCGCCGGCTAATCCCTGTATGCAGGGCCTCTCAGTCTACTCCGCTTTGCTTCAGATAGAGCTTAACTCGGGTCGGGCCGGAGACTTCGGCCATTGCCTGATCCGTTTGCTCCGAAGTCAGGGCCTCTTCTTCTGATCGCTCCGCGTCCTGAGCCAGCTCAGGTCGAATGATAATGGTAAGCAGATTCTTGTAACCGGATTCAGCCATGAATAACACAGCTTCTGGATTCTTTCTACTTTGAATGATTGTCCAGCCACTTTGCTCAATAGACTGTCTATAGTAGTTCGCCACTGCATTCAGGGAGTCATCGGTGCGTAGACTTGCAGTGGTCTCAGGCCGGGTCCAGAAGCTACTGCCCTCAAATGTTGAGGCAAATACAATTTCAGAGCCTGGATACTTGAACTCCGGCGGAATCTCCAGAGGAAAGCTTTCCCCTCCTTCAACGATTCGCACATTTCCTGTCCGGATTTCATTACTCTTGCGATCACAATGTGATGCAGCCACGATGCACAGAAACAGAAGGACTGGAGCAATAGCTTTCCCTACGATTCCTGCAGGGTTTGCTATTTTCTTTTCTGATTTCATAACGGTTCCGTTGGAAAAACCCACTGAACAGCCGGGCTGCCCATGCGGCTATCGAATAAGCTTAACAATCAGGTTCAACTTCTCCGAGTAACTGATGGTTTCGTAAATTTTTTCTGGATCAATCAGAATGGTGGTTGGGCTGATTTTCTGAAGCACAATTTTTTTGCCGCTGATCTGACCCAGAAGTAGCTCCATATGATTGGGATCCTCGGTCTGCACAACCACGCATTCATCGGTTATGGTAACCAGAGGGAGATTGTTAGACCAGTCTTCGATGGAAAACAGCAGGTTTTGCGGCAGTTCATTCTGCGAAGCCCGATTAAGGAAATCGAGAAAGTCCTCTTTCCGGGCTCGAAGAAGCAAACCTTCCTGAAAGGACTCCCTTGTGATCTGGAAGGTATAAACGTTATCGAAACTCTTCAGCTCTGCGAACATCTTTAACAGGGACAGGCTTTCCAGTGTTATATGTTCCGGTATTGCGATGAGGCTCAGGTCCGGGTTGATGATAATGCCGCCAGCATCATCTTCCTTTTTCAGAGGTTCTGCATTGAAATAATGGCTTCCCAGTGCAGAGATTTCGATCCAGCGGTCAGGATACTCAACTTTGATCAATCCGAGTAACTGCAGAAAAAACAGCCCGGAAGTGAGCTCCTTTCGAAGCTCTATAAGATCCTGCTGGAAATCCTTGATCTTGAACTTCTTGGAGAGAACGAGCTTCTCTCGAATCAGCGAAGCCATGACCACCGTGTACATAACTCGGTTTCGCTTCTTGATAAACTCCACACATTCGTCGAAGATGGGCTTCAGAAAAAATGGCACATATAGCGATTCAAAGACATCTTCATAGCGAACCACTCGATTTCTGGACTGTCCGATTTCCTGGATAACCTGTTTCATCAATTCGAACAGGTCTTTCTTCAGGATTTCATCATAGTTGTTTCGAAGAACAGCATCATCCTTCTTTACGCGAACAATGTCTAGAAGCCTCATTACGGGCAGAAGAAGCTCGATTTGATAGATCTGACTCTTTTCGAGAAACAGGGAGATGTCCGGTCGCAGAAGCCTGTTCTCAGTCTCCTTCAGATCCACTTGTTTGATTTTGCCAGATTTGGCCAGGTTCAAGCCTTTACGACTTATGTACACGATCATCTTCTTGATGTTCGTGTAGAAATCCAGATCGTTGCTTACGACCTTTTCCTGACGTTTGCGCGTACCCTTTTTGGCCTGTGGCACCAGAGGATAATCCTGGAGATACTGGAAGACCTCCAGGGGACATACCAGAAGCCGGATAAATCGCTCATCTATATAATAGTCATCTATGAGCAGGCCCAGATCGTGGAGACTCTCTACAACCTGTTCCCACTTTCCTTTCTTTTCGGCCACAAATTCCCGAGCTCGAGAGATCTCCAGGATTCCGCCCTGAAGAAAGCATTCCAGAAGAACGTTTGTGTCCAGCTCTGACAGTTTTTCTATGATTTCATCGAGGTTTTCTTTCTCGGCCGCCCTGGTGACGGACTGATTGCCCAGCACCTTTTTCCATGTAGGTGATAGCGCATCCCGACTCTGGAGCACCTGCGGCAGAGAGGGTTTGAATTTCAGGCCCTTCTCATTGGTCTCCATCAAGACCCGATCGCCGCTTTCCGGGTAGAAGTAGTACCGATCCAGATTGTTGGTCAAACGCTCACGATTCTTTCGCTGATACACCAGGAAGTATCGCTTGAGCACACCAAGTTCCATCTCAGCGTTCACCGGAGGCATGGAGATTTTTCGCGAGATCTCTCCCAGGGTTAGAACCTTGGTTTTACTTTTGAGTAATGAGGTGTAGATCGTTACCTGAGTGGCGCTGAGTTTTTCCAGCACTCCTTTCAGATAGAAATCATCCTGCATGGTCTGGATGATATTCTTGATGACCGTTTTTTTATCTTTACCCAGTTTGGGTACATTCCAGACCTGAGCAACTCGCTTAAGGGCGCCGAGCTCCATTCTGGACAATTCGGATTCTAGTACGTTTTCTTCGGATGACATGAACCGTTCGGATCGGGAAAAACAAGTGGATCGGGGCAAGGTGTGGCCTGATGGTTTCTCTGTAAAACCATTTTCATTGCTTCCTATATATCTATATGGCGCTGTTTTCACTGCCAACGAGGTCATACAATTACTCGGAGGGCAGCCCGCTGCCGCCTCCCTGAAACATTGCATACCGCTCTTTCTATTGGCCTGGGCACTGATTCTGCTAGGTCCATGGATATGGTTCTTGTTTCATTTCAGGTCAGACCGAATCAGTGCATCCATGGCATCCTGGAAGAGAGTAGCCCTGCCTGCCCTGGCTCTTGCACTTCTGGTACTACATATTCGATCTCTGGCTTTTGAGCGGGTCCAGGTGCATGGTGAGAGCATGGAACCCACCCTGGAAAATGGAGAGTCATTCTGGATTCGCAAAACGGGAGTTCTGGATCTTTCGGTGCCTTTGAGCTGGCGGCCGCAAATTGTGAAACCGGAGCTTCACAGAGGGCAAATCGTCATCTATCGATATCCAACACCGGAAAAATGCCATAGTCCTCTGTGGATCAAAAGGCTGGTGGCACTGCCTGGTGACAGCTACGAATTGCGAAATGGCGAAATCAGGATCAATGGAGCGGCGGAGTCCTATCCGCCATGGGTCGATGCAAAGGCTCCAGGCTCTGGCCATTCCGGGAATTCGTCATCATCGGCCTTCCGGCCTCCTCCGACTTACGCCCAGCCCGAGGGATACCAGCCGCCTCTGGCTCAGGTAAATCCCGCCGTACGCGCCCTGGGCGTGGAGGCCATTTATGCAGCCATGAATGGACTACCTTCATCGGGAACAGTGCCTCCGGGAAGCATCCTTGTCCTTGGAGATAATCGCAGTTATTCCAGAGATTCTCGGATTGTAGGATTCATCCCATTAAGCTACGTTGTTGGGTTTGCGGGTACCGGTCTTTCTGATTGAACGAATCGGAATTTTTGTACCCAAAATTCTACGCGATGCCAGCCTGGGTCTATGGAGCGCGCCCAGTTCAGGATTACCCTGTTTGCCGTGATGGTCAGTCTGGCCCTGGGTATCGTTCTTGGTCGCGTGGCCTTCCTGGTCTGGGAGGGGCGAGGCTGGAGGGAAAATGAATCCCTGCAAACGGTGCGAGGACCAATCCTGGATCGGCGAGGCATTACCCTGGCACTTACCGAAGAAGCCAGCACCATCGGCATCGCACCGGAAGAGGTAGTGGATCCGGAGTTTACCGCCGCTCAGGTAGCCCGCTTTATTGATATGGAAGAAGCGGAGATCCTGCGAAGGTTCTATCTTTATCGGGACCGTAAGTACTTTCTTCTGGAACGTCAGGTGGATAATTTTGCCGCTGAACGATTGATGGAATTGCAGATTCCCGGCATCCACAGGGATTTCGAATATCGCAGAGTCTACCCGTCGGCGGATCTGGCTGCCAATCTGCTGGGCTTCGTAGGTCAGGATGCGTCCAGCGCTCTGGAAGGAATCGAAAGAGACTACAACGACGTGCTTCTGGAATCCTACGGGGAACCGCGAGGACCATCGCTTTATCTGACAATAGATAGCTTGATTCAATTTCGTCTGGAAGAGGCGCTAAAAGAAGGTTTCGAAAAATCGGATGCGAAGAGGGCTGTGGGACTCTTCATGCACATTCCCACAGGCGAAATCCTTGCTATGGCCAACCTGCCAGACTTTGATCCAAACAGATACAATCGCTATTCTGCAAGCGAAAGAGGTAACTGGGCCATCCGTTTGAACTACGAACCGGGATCTACTGTGAAGGTCCTGATGACCGCCATCCTGCTCAGCAGCAAAACCTATACACCCGGGAAAAGATACGTATGCAACGGAAAGTATGATTTCGAAACGGGCAGCGTGCGATGCCTTAGGGGGGGTCATACCCATGCTCATGGCTCCCTGACCCTTGAAGAAATCATAAGAGAGTCCTGTAACGTCGGGATGATCAAGGCAATGCAAAGAGTTCCCAGAGAAGAACTCTATCGCAAAATGAAAGCCCTGGGACTGGGGGACCGAACCGGAATCCTGCCAGAAGGTTCCGGCGAAACCGAAGGATATCTACCTGCCCCGGAAAACTGGGTGAAAAGTACACGTTTCTATTATCCCATTGGGCAGGGATTCAGTGTAACTCCGATTCAGCTATTGCGAGCCGCCAGCGTCATTGGCAACGATGGAAGCCTGGTCCATCCAAGAATCGTGAAGCGAATTGTCACCGAAGATGGCCGATCAGTAGAAGAAAGCAAGACGGCCGTTGATGTAACCCCCTTTCAGCCCGAACAACTGGCCCGGGTCAGACATATGATGCGTCTTGTGGTGAAGGCTGGCACCGGGCGGGCTGCCAATCTGAGCGAAATTCAAATTATTGGAAAGACTGGCACTGGACAGAAATCTTCTGCCTCCGGATACACCGATCGATATGCAGTATCATTTCTGGGAATGTTTCCGGCGGAGAATCCTGAGTATATAGGACTCATTCTCTACGATGATGTTTCCGGTCAGTGGGCCGGCGGCTCGCTGGCTGCCCCGGTATTCAAGAAATTCGTGGAAAGCATCCTACCTATAATTCGAGCGCCACGCCAGACCTATCGCGCCCATCGATTTGAAACAACTCCGGGCCATCCTTCTTCAGTGGCAGAAGATCGATTAGCGGACTTTCGCGGAATGAGCGCCATACAGGCTCTGGAATTAATCGGCAAAGAATACAAGACACCGGTTCAGTTCAGCGGCAGCGGCACCGTCTTTAAACAGGAGCCGCCTCCCGGCACGCCCATGGAACGAGTGAATAAGATCATTCTATATCTGGATTCACAGTCACTTTAAGGCTGCCACCGCTGGCCACGCCCTTCAGATACGATTTCACCATATCGTCCAGCTCACCATTCATTATGGACTCCGGATCCGATGTCTCAAATCCAGTTCGCAAGTCTTTGACCATTTTGTAAGGATGAAACACATAGCTGCGAATCTGGTTTCCCCAGGATACATCGCGCTTTTCGCCTGCTCGGCTTTCCGCATCCTCTTCTCTTTTTTCGCGCTCCAGCTCATAGAGACGTGACCGAAGCATCTTCATCGCTTTGTCCCGGTTCTTATGCTGAGAGCGCTCCTGCTGACATTGAACCACTACTCCGGTAGGAATGTGGGTAATTCGAATTGCGGAGTCCGTTTTATTGATGTGCTGACCACCGGCCCCGCTGGCCCGGTAAGTATCTACCCGCAGATCCTTTTCTTCAACGTTTACCTCGATTTCATCATCGATTTCCGGGGCCACATGCACAGAAGCAAAGGAAGTGTGTCTACGCTTGTTTGAATCGAACGGAGAAATGCGAACCAGACGGTGCACTCCGTTTTCTGATTTAAGATAGCCAAAGGCCGACTCACCTTTCACCAGAAGCGAAGCACTCTTAATGCCAGCTTCTTCCCCATCCTGCAAGTCCAGAGTTTCATATCCAAAGCCTTTTCGATCAAACCATCGAGTGTACATGCGAAGAAGCATCTGGGCCCAATCCTGACTCTCTGTACCGCCGGCACCGGAGGAAATAGTGACGATTGCATTTAGCTGGTCATCTTTGCCGAGCAATGCTTCAGCTAGCTGAACATCCTCAAATCTTTCTTCAATTGTAGCATATTCTCTGGAAAGCTGCGCCAGCGCCTGGTCGGTATCATCCATCTCTTCGATGGTTAGTTCAACAAGGTCTGGAAAGTCTTCCAGGTCCCGGTTCAAGTCCTTCCAGGGAATAAGCTTCTTTTCCAGGGCGGATTTTCTCTGAGACATTTCCCTGGCTTTGTCTGGATCATCCCAGAAGTCCGGCTGGGTCATAAGATCTTCCATATCCTGCATTTCTGCAAGCTGACCCTCAATTCCATTCTTCTGCCAACGTGCTTGAAAATCCTCTTTCAGATCTCGGGCGCTTTTCAGTAGTTCCTCCCGGTTCCGGAACTCGTATATGTCAGTGCTGGTGGACATCACTTCCAGGAAAGCAAGACGGCCCTTGAAAGCAAGACAGAATCAAATGAGAAAAATACGAATTCCGGGGGATTCCAGGTCCTCTGACGCCAATCTTATGGCATCCTTTGGCCGCCATCCACCGGGAGGAGCTCCGCTCACAAACCCGTCTGAGCTCATTGTAGAGAAGCTTGAAAAGCGGACCTGGTGTTTACGCGGGCAGCCCAATCCGGACCGGTTTACGTCAGGTTGCGCTTCGGACGAAGCTTAATGATCCCTTCGTATCACTGCTGGTATTCATAACCCATCGTCAGGATAGTAGAATGCTGGTTGAGGCTCTAGAGTCCTTTCCAGATCATCCAGTAAAGATAGGTCTTCTTTCTGAACGGTGGCCGTCAGTAAATGCAGGAGCCCGGCCGTCTTTTCCCAGACAATCAGTCGCACCAGCGGAACGCCTTGCTCGATGGACTCGCAACGCAGCCGACCGTTCATTGATCCGAAATCAGGAGTCTTCGCACATCCCGGCGGCCGTAAAAAATCTCCAGAGGGGATGTTTTGAGTCATGCGCATGGTTCGTGACAGAATGACCAATCGTTCTTGAGAGTCCTGGGCCTGAAGTAACTTTGCATTTCCATAGGGTAGAATTTCATATCGCAATGGAACTGGAGCTTTGAACTGGAAATAAATCCGGTAGTGGGAAAAAGGCTCACCCTCTCGTAGCAAATTCTCCTTCGAAAGCAAAGGAGTGCTTCCATAAATCAGCAGAACGGTCGCCAGAGAGGTCACCAAGGCCAGATGCCAGCGGCTCTTTGAGCGTTTTCTGAATCCGCCATTGCAAACGTAGGAATTGCGGACTGAAATCGCTTCCGTTTCCAGAGTTTGAGTATCGCTTCGCGGCTTAAGCGGATGGCAGGCAACAGAACCGGACGGGGAACTTTTTGAACAAGTTGCCATCATTGCTATTAATAAAGGATTTGCTCTGTGCGAAGTGGTCTGGCGGATTCAAATTCGAACCAGAGATAGTACTCTTCCAGGTTGCGACTCTCTATAGTTTCTTGAAATCTCTGATCGGTTACCGGCACACTTTTCTCATTTATCATCAAACCCCGCAGAGGCCCTGAAACCAGATAGGCAGAACCTGGTATCAAAAAGCGAACCTTTTTGAGCTCATCGGTTTCCCAGCGATCTTTCCTGTACTGAAATCGAACTTCCTGACCTTCCATATCATAAAAAATCAGATGCAAAGTCTCTCTTCTGGAAAAGAAGAGCTTGTACTGACCAGGAGGCTGTTGGTTCTGGCGCACGTTTTCTATGAGCTCGCGAATGCGAAGGTCCTGTTCGGTAATATCGCCGGTGTAAGGAGGAATTTCCCGGGCAAGTCTTAGTTCCCAGACTTCTGCCGGTGTTGCCCGAACGATGAGAAGACCTTTGTCTGTTTGCCTTTCAATGCTGATTCCCAGCTCATAGAAGAAATTGTATCGAAACGGGGCCAGTTCGCTTCCGCTCCTTATCTGATCTAGAGCAAGCTGATGGTTCCAGTCCAGTTTGATATAAAATAGCACTCCGTCCTTGCTTCGAAAGACAAAGCGGTCCTCAATGGATTGCCCGGTATCTACTGTGCGAATTCCGCGAAAGCGAAGATTCATTGTCACGGATCGGCCACTTCCCATAAGGGCCCGATATTCGGCCATGCTCTGTGGCGTCCGGGATTCGATGGCTTGCGCAGGTCCCAGAAGTATAATCAAAATCAATGCAACTCCACCGGACAATTTGCGATGCAGGCTAACTGCAAAGCAGGTAGGCCAGAGGCTGTTCATGACTACTCGGATTTCTCCGTTTCCTTTGGGTCTTCTGAAGCTTCTGGTGAGTCTTCATCTCCTTCAGCTTCTTTCTTGCCATCCATAATATCCAGAGCTTCTTGAGCCGCTTTCTTAACCGATCGACTGGGTTCATGCTTCGCTTTGTATTCCAGCATATCACGAAACTCTTCTATCTTTAACTGACCAATCTGTTTAACCGCTCGTAAGCGCACCGAAGCATCATCATCCAGGGCCGCTGCCTTGAGTTCTGGCAAAATGGATTTATCGTCCAGGCGAATCAATGCCAGAATGGCCTGTTGTTTCAAAGGGTTGTGACGAGCACGTTCGCGGCTACTTCTGAGGTCTCGAATTTCCTGTAAGACGCTTTTTAAAGGCTCTACTGAGTCTGGAGACTTGATTTTACCCAGCGCATTGGCAGCGTAGGAGCGGGACACGATGTCTTCGTTCTTGTCTGTCAGGATTTCTGTAAGCCAATCCTTTTTTGACTTCACTTCCGCATTCCCGTAATAGAGGAGAATGGCTCGCTGGATTTCCAGGTTTGTGTCGTCCTTCGCATAGACCTCGGTGAGAAAGTCAGCGGCAATCTGGCTGTCCAGGTCGGCCAATGTGCGAATCATCCCTACCGTTACATTATCGTTCTCTTTGAATTCTTCTTTTTTGAGGAGCTCGAATATGCGCGCCTCTGCGCTCTTCAGCTCGATCCTTGCAATGCCCCGCAATGCCTCGCGCATCACCGGACGAATGTTATCCTCCAGAGCTTTAAGAAACGTGTCCCCGGAATCCTTGTCTTTGATATCTGCGAGCAGACGCACGGACGCTTCGCGGACCAGCGGATCCATATCTTCCAGGGCAAGCTTACGTAGTGTATCCAGGAAATACTTCTGCTCGGATTCCTTTTCAAGCCGCTCTACCTGGTGAATGGCCTGGCGACGTTCTGTTGATGGAGCAAAGAGCATCTGCTGTTTTAGGAGCTTGAGTTCTTCTTCGCGCCTGGCCTTTTTCTCTGGACTTTCAGCTTCCTCTTTCTTGCCTTCAGGGGCCGGCTCCTTCTCGGTAGTGGCCGGCCTTGGAGAGGTTTCCGCGGGTTCTGGCTTTGGTTCTTCCGGCTTCTGCTCGGCCAGAGTTGACTGAAAGGTTGATAGTACCAGACTCGTCACGAAGAGCTGGAGGATTATGCGGCGAGGTGCGATTCCGAAAGTGTGCAACAGTGCATGCCGAGTGGGCCGGGATCTATTCTCCGTCTTTGAGCGAACGATTTTCATCTTCCAGGGCGGTAATCCGCGATTCAAGCTGAGCAATAAGCCGCTGATTCTCCACCTGCTGCTGATACTTTTCAATGAGCTCTTTGATATCCTTCTGGAGCTCTTCCATGTTCCAGGGCTTTTCCACATAGCGGTTCAGACCTCCCCGATTGATGGCATGGATCGCATTATCCAGTCCGGCCTGGCCGGTGAGCAGGATCTTGATGGTATCCGGGAATTCCCTGTGGATCTTCTCAAGAAATTGATCTCCCTTCATCCCGGGCATTACTTGATCGGTTATTATCACCTCGACCAATCCGCCGGATTCTTTAATATCTTCGATGAGTTCCAGGGCCTCTTCTGCGCTGGCCGCTACTTCGATTTCATGGCTTTGTTCGAAATACTGTCGGAGTTGCTCTCGCAACGTATCCAGAACAGAGATTTCATCGTCAACACAGACTATGTAGCCTTTATTCATGAAATGGTCCCCCAGGTCCGGACTGTAAATAGGCCGGGGGTCCACGCAAGAAAAGAATTCTCCGAACGAACAAGAAAAGGATAAAGAATGGAAAAGAAATATCTGAAGACTGAGCAAATTGTGCCGGGCAAAGGCATGAGCTACACTATGTATGAAATCCAGGGAGAGGATGAAATCCTGCGGATGCTCACCGCCATTCCCGATGCCGGAGAGGTGTCCACATACCCCAAACCCCCGGTGAAGAAGCTCTTCGCACCAGAAAGATGCGCCGCGTCATCAGAGGAAGAGTTTGAAGAATTCTGGAGTCAGGGGGCCGGATGACCAAAAGATGTGTGCCCAGGGGCGGGATCGAACCACCGACACGTGGATTTTCAGTCCACTGCTCTACCGACTGAGCTACCTGGGCAACAGGGTCAGATCGCTCCAGTTACGGAGCCTGTCAATTCACTTCCAGGTTTTCTGGTAGCTTTCTTCGGAGAATCCCACAGTGCCTTTCTTTCCATCAGTAACCACAGGGCGCTTGATCAGTTTTCCGTTCGAAGCAAGCATCTTAAAGATGTCTCCGTCTTTCAAAGAGGGAAGCTTATCCTTAATTCCCAGCTCTCGATATTGCTGACCGCTTGTGTTGAACATCTTCTTCGCCGGAGTATCTGAAGATTGAGCCACTTGTTTGAGCGTACTCTGATTGGGCGGATTCTCTGTAATGTCCACAAAATCATATTTTATGCCTTTATCCGTGAGGTATTTCTCAGCCTTGCGAGACGTTGAACATTTCTTGTATCCGTAGAATTTGATCATGCCGGGAAAAGTCCTTTTCGGCTCCTGGCAATCAACCTTTTTTGAATTTATGGCATTACTGGAATCCAATCAGATGGAAAAGGGAACTCCGGCCCCATCTTTCGAATTGAAGGATGTGAATGGAGCATTGGTTAACTCAGCAGATCTAATCAAGAACCCTCATCTACTCATCGTATTCACCTGCAACCATTGCCCCTACGCGATAGCCGCCTGGCCCTTGCTGAAAGATTTGCAGGAGCGCTACAGCGAATCACTACAAATCGTAGCGATAAACCCGAACAGCAACCCATCCTATCCCGAGGATGGGTTCGAACGAATGAAGCCTTTCGCAGAGGAAAATGGAATTCAGTTTCCTTATCTGTTTGATGAGGATCAATCCGTAGCCAGCGATTATGGAGCTGTATGCACTCCTGATCCTTACCTGTTTCACAATGGTAAGCTTTCCTACCATGGGCGAATCAACGACAACTGGCAAAACCCGGATGCAGTGAAGGAAAACAGTCTGGAACTAGCGCTACTACGCGATATGGGCCAGGGAAGTGGCCCGGAAAAGGATTTTCCCAGCATGGGATGTTCCATCAAATGGAACCATTGATTGGGTTAGGCAAACCGGTACTCTGACACCATGCAAGGGGTGGCGATTCAGTTCATTGATCTACAATCTCAAACGTTACTGTATCTGCACTCCAGCCTTCTTCCTCCTTGAGCACAGTGACGATGCCTGAGTAGGTTTCGGGCTGATGACCTCGGGTGCTTACACGGACGAAGCCATCCTCCATCTTATCGGTGGCCTCAAACGGATCCACGGGTTTCGTAGTTACAAAGGCCTGAATGGTTTCTGTACCGGCAGGTGGCACAACCTTCCACTCAAAGGGATCCTCTCTTCCAGGAAAGCTATACTTCTGATTCACATTTAAAGCTTTGATACCGCTGAAGCGATTCGGATAGATCATGGTCATGACACCGTCGGAATCAATCGCATAGAGCTGGACGTATACCAGAGAAGGGGCAGAATTCGCATGACGCTTAATTTCAAAGTTGATCTCAACTCGATCCCCCATGCGATATTCATGATCTTCACGATTCAATTGCAGCAAGATTGAATATGGGCTGCCCGGGTTGTCCAGACTCTGATAAATTGCTAGCTGGCGAGCCAGGCTGGCCTGGAAACGCTGAAGGATTTCCTCCTCGGTTCCGATGGCAATGCCGGACCCGATGAGTCGACCGGATTCAGCCACCACCAGCCTGTAAGATGCTTTCCCCTGTCCGTTTACAGTATCAGTCCATTCGCCCAGGACCAGATACCTGGCACCCACCAGCCGGCCGATTTTCGCCGCGCTTCCACTATCCACCAGACCGGACTGACCTATGAGCAGCTGGTTTTTAATGCTCTCCAGGTCCAGTCGTTCAATTATTTGAAATTGATTCATTCCCTGAAGCCGGGCCATCAGGCGAGAGGACAGACTTATACCTTTTTCAGAGTTCTGGGAAGTGCGAAAGGGAAGTATAGCCACAGCACCCCTCCTGGATTCAATTACATGGTTCGCCTTGTCGCCCGGGTCGGCTGTCGGAGCAACATCAGGCTCCGTAGTATTGTTAACGGACTCCCGGGTTCCTTCCTCTTTGTGCGATGCCGGCGATGGTTTGTCCGGACGTTGAGGAATCTTGCAAGCACCGAGCAAAAGCAATCCAGAAAACGCAATCAAGATGAATAGGATTGCCACAGGGGTTCGCAGGAATTCGGCCAGCGGCACCGACGAAGGGATGATATTCCGATTCAACATCTCAATACTCTCGAGAATCGATTAGAGCAGATGTATTGTCATTCACCTGATATTGAAGCAAGGTATAGAGCCTGGTGCGGATCGGCGTAAAATCCTTCCAGAGCTTCTTCTCCTTGTAATGCATGGTATTGCAGCGAAAAGAAAACAGATAGGTTTGCCGATTATCTTCGGACACAAGAACGATCCCGTAATCATAAACGGGCAGACATCTGGCTTTGTATTCCGGTGTGTAGCCTGCTTCTTCGGCAAGCAATGCTCTGATTTCTGCACCCAGGCGATCATCGAAGACCCTTCGCTTGCTCAAGTAATTCTCATAGGGATCTTCCAGTTGCAACGTTTCAGGATAGTGGAAAACATAGATGCCCGGCTTTTCCACAACTTCCACGCCGCGCTCTCCATCACCTGCACTTTCCAGCTCCCTTTCTTTAGAGTCGGTCTCGTTAGCCCCTGCCCCGGGGGTAACCTCGCTGGAGGTTTCCTGTGCAGACGTGGATCCGGCGGGCGCGGAGGTTCGGCACATGGTTGTTCCGAGCAAAAGTACAGTAATAATCCAGATCTGAATTCGTGAATTGGGCGCTAGATGCATAATAAACCTGCCTGCAAAGACTTAGAGGGAATCCCTGCCCAAGTAGTTCATGGCTGGCCCGAATTTCAAGATCAATTGAAGCAGAATTAGGGGACACGGCGCGGCACACCGGACCCAAACGAAAAAAGGGGCCGAAGCCCCCTCATTCCGAATCCTCCGGTGGATTCTTAGAACATGTGGTTGAATCCAAAGTTAAAATTGGACTCATATTGAGACCGGCCGTAGGAAATGTTGATCACAACATTTTCTTGCCATAGTAAACGAACACCACCGCCGTAAGCCCGGTGCAAACCCTTGAGAGTCATCTCACGATTGGTGGGAGCTACACGTCCCAGGTCATAGTAGCCAAGGAAAATGAAATCAATCCCACCCAGAGCATCCACACTGAATGTTGTTAGACGCATCTCAAAGTTAGCCATACCCATTACTCGGTCTACAAACTGGTTGGCGGGATACCCTCTCAGACCTCCGTTGCCACCCAGACCTTCAGCGTTTTCGCGAGATGTGTAAATGCGGCCCATTTCATAGAAAGGAACATCGCCCGTGGTTTTCTGCCCGAGAATGCGATATGCGAAAACTAGCTCCCGGTCCTGCGGATTAAAGAATCCTGGCATTAGCTCGATGTACTGTCTCCATGCTGCAGTGTATCGCATGAAGGAATAGTTGCTTCCCGTTCCTTTACCTACGCCTTCAATGTGGATGTCGGCGAAAATCCCTGCGTTGGGATTGATTTCACGCTTCCTGGGTCGGGAATCATATATCAGCGCTCCTCGAACACCGTTCACATATCGATTATTTTCGGTGGCATCGTACCCCAGAGGTTTCTCGATATCGATCAGAGTTCTGGAATTAGGCAATTTGTCCCCGCCTTCGTAATCGCCTGCGTAGGATTGGATTTTGTAGCTCTGGCCGCGCAGTCCGACAAACCATTTGAAGTTTGTATCACCCATCCATTGCTCTGTGGACATCATCAGAAAAGGTCGAATTCGGTCGTAATAGAAGTACTTACCCTGGGTTTGCTTCAGAAGCTTTCTACCGGGGTTCAAGAAATCTCCGGCCCCTGGCCCTAAAAGAGCCCGTGTATTCAGAGAGTAGACCGAGTCGCTGTATTCTTCGAAAGTGTAAAGGTCGCGCAAGGGCTGACCGGTAGTCGGATCCAATCGCACGTTTTCGTTGATTGGAATTTCTCCGTTCTTGATCTTCTTCTGTCGCTGAATGTCCTGATAGTTGCCTGTGCCATACCACTGTGCATTCAGTGTTCTTTCCACTCCGATCCGGGTAATAATTCGGAAGGAAGAATCCAGAAAGTCCACTGCGTCGATAGAAAGCTCATGGAATTCGTAACCACGAGTCGTCGCATAGTACTGCCCGTAAATCTGGTATTTATAGGGCTCAGCCTTTGCATCTTTGTAGGTACCGTAAACACGTAGACCATAGCCGAACCCATCGTCAGAGCTGGCGCTGACCAGAGGTAGGGGCTGAATCGCCCAGCCGGTAGGATCCGCTTCCGCCATCGCCGGTGCTGCAAGTGCAAGGGAAAGCAGGACTGTAATAATTCTTAGATTTCGCATCTTTTTCATTCTTTTTTCCCCTTCCATCAGTACTGCCTGTCCATGGAGAAGCTGTATTCAACGTCGTAGCTCGGATTGCTAGAACTGGCCCGAACAAATCGCACTACGATGGTTCCTTCCACCGTGTTCTCGGTTTGCTGAGCCCGAAAGCTTACCATTTGAACCTGAACTGTAGAATTGCTGGCTGTTGTAGCCCCGGTGGCCGAAAGTGTTAGCACACGACTCACACCGTTGCCTGTTTCGTAACCACCTGAGAGGTCGCCGCTCACTGCAATATCAAAGGTATTCAGCGAGGAGTTGTCTGGATGAGGCACCAGAATACTCACGGTCCCTGCAGGCGGATTACCTGATGGAAGATAGAGATTAATATTTGTTGTCTCCCCTGAAAGATATGTATTCTCCAGGGTGGTTTGATTAAAACAGACCGTCGCCGTAGTTGCTGCATCCCCCGCGTTACAGCTATTCTGACTCGTCTTGCCAACCCAGAATATACCATTGGCCACATTTACATCCAGAAGATTCAATAACTCTTGATCATCGGATGGCTCTTCGTCACCGGACTTGCAGTAAGTCGCCGAACAAATGGCCAGAATGGCAACCACTGCAAGGAATCTATATTTTCGCATGAAGCGGAATCTATTTGTATCACCCTTTCGGTCAAATAGAATCCTTGAACTGGCCTTCTTTTCATCCAGTTCTATGATTGGGAATTTTTACTACGATGCCCATGCCCGGGCGAACCCAACTTTCGCTTATGACTTTTCGAATTTCGATGCCCCAGGGAAGGATTCTTGTAGATTCCAGGCAAAACCGTAACCGCGGACCTTTCACTCCTCCTCCGCTGAGCCCTGGATGGTCTTCAAAAGACAACCGGGTTGAGGGAACCTCCCAGGCGCAACGCATAATTTTTGTGCCTCGACTACTTTTAGGCCGACACGAAGCGGGGGGTGTCTATTTTTTGTGCTTTCTGGCAATTGGCCGGGATTTCGAGACAGCTGCATCGGAGATTTCGAAGCACCAATGAGCCCCTGAGCAAGCATGGGATGTGTTTTTACCGGGCACCATTTACATTTCCATGCCAGATTCGTAAAAAAAAGACCCCAAACTCGTGGATAGACGGTTTTTTTGCCCCGTCGGCTTCTACCTGGTACACGCCGTGCATTACTATTGACGGATTCTTTTAAGGGGGAGATTAAAAGGTATCCGTTCACTCATTACTCGCAACAGGCGAGTATCCGCGCCGATGAAAAGTCGGCGACAGATCGGGAAAGAGTGTGTTCAGATGCAGCCCGGCCCTTCACATGAGGAGGCCGGGTTTTTTCTTATTCCAGCATTTTTTGTAAGAATTGCGGTTACAATCGCCTATCTATCTCTGGGCCTATGAGCTTCCAGCTGAAAGGTCAGAGCATCGCCCGGTCCATGCTGGACCATTATCTAAGCAAGCCAGCACCTCCACTTTTAATACTACACGGCCCTGCCGGGGTGGGCAAATTCAGCGCTGCGGAATGGTTTATTCAGTGTTCACTCTGTGACATTGGAAATGGCTGCGGTCAATGTCCTTCTTGCAGACTTTTTGCGCGACAGGAGCATCCGGATTATATCCTCTTTCCAGAGGAACGAGTACTCATTGGAGATGAAAAGCAACCAGCCCCATTTACGGTTCGCTGGCTCATCCGGACGCGACTCATGTACCCGCCTTTCAAAGGTCAGCGACGGTTTATCCTGATGCCGCGAGCAGACTTGATTCAAAACGAAGCAGAAACGGCCTTGCTAAAGACTCTGGAGGAGCCACCGGATCACTCCCGGTTCATTTTGATGGTGGAAGATCTGGAGCTACTAAAAGAAACGATTATAAGCCGCGGTGTTTGCATTCCCTTCCAATTGATTCCTGCATCCACTATGGCAGATATTACCGGCCAATCGGACCCTTACATTCTGGATCTGATGGGGGGTAGCCTGGAACTATCGAACCTGATCCTGGACGAGAGCTTCATCAAGTTAAAGGAAAAAATCGAGGATGGGCTGGGCCATCCCATGGGCTTGAATGAACTGGAAACCTACGTGGCCCTTGAGAAGAATTTTCAGGGATGGAAAACTCATCTGGACCGAAGCTATGAAGAGGTGCTGGATCTAATCGGGCTTATGATCTTGAAATCCAGCGAACGATTGCCGGACTTTCCTGCTATTGCAGAAGCGGTATTTGAGCTAAAAGCGGGCCTGCATAAACGCATGGCCGGCATGACTCATTATCATCTTTCAAGGTTTTTTGCCCGACTGGGTCGCATCCTATTTGGTCACTGAATTATCGTGCCCAATTCGATTCGCAATTTCTGTGGACCGCTCCAGACCGACCGCATCGCAGATACCAGGAGATTATTTGTGATAGAAGGGAATTTCCGGGAAATAAAACAGAAAAGCCCCTGACTCGAATCACGGCGGATACAAGAGAGGAGGCTTAACCGATCGATGGCTCTAACGAATTGTTAGGCGTTCAATACAACAGTCTTCAGAATCTCTTTTTCTTCTTCATCCGGCGCAACTCGCCAGCTAATGCCCGATGGCGTAACGGCCAGAGAGCGCCCTTGCAGGCGACGTCCAAAGATATTTCCCGCAGAGCAGCATTTGATGATCGTCAATCCCTGCTCCCGTGCAGGACCACAGTAAAGTTTTTCATCCCGGGCATGCTTTTCATCCACTGATTCATCTTTGTAAGGCGAATTCATTACTGTAAATATCAGACGAACGTCTTGCTGCGCAAGTTCCGTTACATACTCTGGCTTCAATACATCCGCGCAAATAAGCACACCGAAGCGATGTCCGCCCAGAATGAAGATTCCAGGCTCCTGTCCTGGAGTAAGTACTGGAGATTCGTTATCGGTAAGATATCGCTTGTGATACCAGTCCACCAATTGTCCTTCGTAGAACACTGGCATGGCATTAAAGTATTGTCCGTCTACTTCCCGTATTACCGTTCCGCCAATAATCACTCCCTTATATGCCTCGCTCAGCTTGCCGAGCCAGTCCAGAGCAAACTTGGTTCTATCCGCCAGAGACCTGTGGTCTTTGATTGAACCGTCCACTGCGAAGTATTCCGGAAATACCAGAAAATCAGATTTGAGCGCTGCAAGCTTCTTATGTAGGGAAAGATTCAGGCCTTCGGTGAGATTCTTTTGAAAAATGCTTACCTTCAGAATCGCCATGATTCTTCCTGTTCGTCTCGGAGCGATCATGAGTCAATCTATTTACCATCGACGACAGCTCTACGGCATTCTGCTTAATGCATTCAGCGCTTTGAGTTTCTACTTTGCCACGTTCTTTGTTCGCCTGGGAGCACTGTACGATGCTGACCTGGCGTCTGAATTGTTTGCTTTTGTTCGATATTTGCTGGGATTCTTCTTTGCTCTCTTTCTATTTCGCAAAGCTGGCTTAACATTTCGATGGAAAGTACCGCTGCCTGTATATCTCAGAGCTATTTTCAATACACTGGCTCTGCTCTTCTTTTATGAAGCGGTAGCTACTGGTCCTGCAGGCACTGCCAACGTTCTAAATATGACCTACCCTGCCTTCGTTGCCATTCTGGCGATTCCTATCTTTCGAGAGATTCCCGACAGTCGAATGCTTCTGGTTCTTGGATTTAGCCTCACGGGAATTGCGCTGTATGTGCTCTATCCTCTCATAGACACCGGAAGCATCTCCAAAGCAGATCTATGGGGAATTGGCTCCGGACTCCTGGCAGCCATCGCCATTCTTTCGCTTCGTGGGGCAGCAATGCAGGCCCGAGCCGAAGAAATTCTCTTATGGATGTTTGCTCTGGGATCTGTGGCCAGTTTTCCTCTGGCAGTTTCATCGCTGTCGCAATTGCTGAAGCCCGGTGGTTTATTTGTACTTGCCTCGGCCTGCCTTGGAATTGCGGGTCAATGGTCACTTACTCGCTCATATGCGTACCTTTCCGCAACAGCAGGAAGCATCGTATCAAGCCTCCGTATTCCCATTGCCCTGGTGGCGGGATTTTTTCTGCTGCAAGAAATTCCGGGCTTTTCAGGCATCCTGGGGGCTGGTCTCATATTCGCAGGAAATCTTTTTCTTGCCCTTTTTCGACGCTCTGAGAAAAAAGAGTAGAATGACGAATCCAGCAGTAATCAGTGCATTACGTGAATTGGTTCAATCTGGCTGCTGGGGAAATCACAGGGATTTCGTATCCTGGCTACGCTTCGAATACAACCTGGACTCCTCGGAAAGCGAAACACTTGAAGCATTGAATCAATTGGTTTCGGATGGCCTGCTGGAAAAGCATGTCAGCATCTCTGAGGAATTCGTTCTTTCTTCGCTTAAAAACGCAAAGCCCATTACGCGGTACCGGGTATCAGGTTTTTTGCAGGATTCGCCTATTCAAATGGTGCGTTCCAGGCTGGAGACTTACTTTCGCTTGAACTCAGTCCGCGAAGAAATGATCGTAGATATGTCCATCGCCACAACCGAAGCGATGGAAAATGCCGTTAAATATAATGATCATAATCCCATCGAAATTAATTACTCCATCGAAAACGGAGATTTTCGCATAGAAATCCGCAACGGATTGCGTGAAGTACAGATTGAGCGCGATATCGAAATGGGAAAATACAATAGCTCGCTAACATTGATGCGAGGCATGATGGTGATGTCCAAATTATTCGATGATCTGGACATCGACATCAAGGATTCAGAGAACCTGGCCGTTTTTACCGCCAGGAAGAAGGTCAGCTAATGTCGGATAATCGCAGGTTTCGCCTGGTGTCGGACTATAAACCCGCAGGCGATCAGCCCAGAGCCATCCAGGAATTAACCTCAGCGGCCACACAGGGTGACGATCAACTTTGCCTGGTAGGTGTAACCGGTTCTGGCAAAACGTATACAATGGCTGGCTTCGTCGAAAACATTCAAAAGCCGACGCTCGTCCTGACGCATAACAAAACTCTGGCTGCACAACTCTATAAGGAATTCCGGGAGTTCTTTCCAGAGAATGCTGTAGAGTACTTTGTTTCATACTATGACTATTATCAACCCGAGGCCTACGTTCCATCGTCTGACACGTACATAGAGAAGGATGCCTCCATCAACGATGAAATAGATCGGTTAAGGCTCAGAGCTACATCGTCGCTTCTGGAACGAAAGGATGTAATCATCGTTTCTTCTGTATCATGCATCTATGGTCTGGGCTCTCCGGAGGAGTACCGCCACAGCCTGGTTATGTTGGACCGGGGACTGACGATAGAGCGAAACGATGTAATTCGGCAATTGCTGCACATCCAGTATCAAAGGAACGATCTGGATTTTAGTCGTGGAAACTTTCGCGTTCGAGGAGATACTGTGGAAATCTTCCCGGCCTATCGAAACGAGGGCATTCGAATCGAATGGTTTGGCGATGAAATCGACAACCTGAGCTATTTTGATCCCATTACTGGCAAGATTTTGGATTCTCTGCAGCGCGCAGTGATCTATCCCGCGAAGCACTTCATTACTTCACCACCGAAGCTGAAAGAGGCTCTGGAAAAGATCGAAAAGGAACTGGAGGTGCAGGTTGCTCAGTTTCAAAAAGAGGGCAAGCCGCTAGAAGCGGAACGTATTCAGCAACGAACTAGATATGACATGGAAATGCTCCGTGAGCTGGGTTACTGCAACGGCATTGAAAACTACTCCAGACATTTAACAGGCCGAGAAGCTGGAGAGCCCCCAGCCTGCTTGCTGGATTATTTTCCGGAGGATTTCTGGGTTATCATAGATGAAAGCCATGTAACCCTTCCTCAGGTTCGTGGCATGTACGAAGGCGATCGCTCCCGAAAACAAACCCTGGTAGATTTCGGGTTTCGCCTTCCCTCCGCTCTGGATAACCGGCCACTGAACTTTAAGGAATTTGAAGGAATTGCAGACAAGATCATGTATGTTTCCGCCACTCCTGCGGATTACGAAATCAAGCGAAGCCAGAGGCAAGTGGAACAATTGATTCGGCCCACCGGTCTGCTGGATCCGAATATTGATGTTCGACCAGTTAAGGGACAGATAGAGGATCTAGTTCAAGAAATCAAGAAACGAATCGAGAAGGATCAGCGAACTCTCGTCACGACACTTACGAAGAAGATGGCTGAAGACCTTTCCGACTATCTACGCGAAATCGGTATTGATGTCGCTTACCTGCATTCTGAAATCCATACAATCGAGCGCGTAGAAATCATTCGAGATCTGCGAAAAGGGAAGTACCAGGTACTGGTAGGTGTGAATCTGCTCAGAGAAGGTCTGGACATGCCAGAAGTTTCCCTGGTGGCCATCCTGGATGCGGATAGGGAGGGATTTCTAAGAAACACTCGCTCCCTGATCCAGACAATGGGCCGAGCGGCACGCAATGTAGAAGGCAAAGCCATACTTTACGCAGATAAAGTCACTCCTTCAATGAAGGAAGCGATGGACGAGACCTTGCGCCGGCGCGCCATTCAAGAGGAATACAACCAGAAAATGGGAATAACTCCCACAACCATTCGAAAGCAGATTCAGGATATCATCGAGCGAAGCCAGGAAGAAGATACCACAGAAGATGAAGTGCTGTCCCGCCTGAAGGAAACGGTAGTTCTGGATCCGCAGATGTCGAAGAGAGACAAAATCGCGCATCTAAAAGAGGAAATGCTTTCTGCTGCCAGAAACATGGAGTTCGAAAAAGCCGCAATGATTCGAGATGCAATGCAACTTCTGGAGTCGGGAGCTGCGCTGGAGACTTTCGAAACCAGAGTATTGCCTTTCAGTACAGCTGGCCAGAGCCGATCGTCGGGGCGGGGTAGCGCAAACAGTGGGGCAAAAGGGGCCAAGAAGAGCCGAAAGAAATCAGCGGGAAAAAAATCCACCACTGGCTCGTCCAGGAAGAAGACTGCGGCCAAGAAAAAATCCTGAGAAGCTGCAGATGGATCTCTACTTGATTCGGAACTCTCTGGCGAACTCCGCCGAATTACCCAACTGGCTGCTGCGAGAATGCGTTACCTATGGACTTCAAGAAGACTTCCAGGCAGTAAAAGTTACCGCTCGCGAAGGCTCCCGGGATTAGTCTATTTGCATTAACCCAGTTTCTTGAGGTATCCGGCCCAGTGCGGTAGGATGTATTCGCGAATCTTTTCAAAGCGCTCTGCAAGCTTGCCGTCCGGGTCCAGCATGATGACTCCGTCTTTTGCGATCTCCACTTGAAGGGCAAATCCATCCTCCCAGCGGGATTCTTTCCATAGAAAGAGATCCCAGTCTTCAGAAACATTGAACTCCGGTTCATCTGAATCATCGGCGTAGACGATTCCCAGATCCCAGTCCGCTCCTGGAGAGGCATCGTTACGGGCTCTGGAGCCAAAAAGCACCACGCCCCTGACCAGATCCCAGCCGGAGATACATGCATTTTTCAAATCGTCCAGAGCGAGGCTCTCTTGCTGCACCATGGAGCCATCCCCTGAGACAAAGACATTCCAGCCACTTTTTTTTGATTGATTGGTACATTGATTCTACCGGTATAAGAGCCATGGACGAAATGGAGTTCGATAGAACTCGCAAAGCCATTGGTGCCCAGAACATGGGAGCCCAGGATCGCAAGAAGATGCTGGATCAATTCAAAGGATCCGGCGGTCAGGTCCTGGGAGAACGTGCCCTTAAGAAGGAAGAGCCAGAAAGAGATCGATCCCGCGGACGATCCTCCGGAGGAGGAGGCGATGGTACTCGCATGCCATCTGAGATTGCCCGCGAAAATCGAAAGAAGGAACTTGAAGCTCAGGCGCGACTGCGGAAAGAACTGGAAGCAGAAGAGAAAGCTGCCTCTGGCTTTTTCGCTCGCATGGGTATCAAGATGCGATGTATGTTCATGGGCCTGACTCCCTATGGGCAGGACATGGTAAAGCCATCTTTCTTCTCATTGATCAATCTGGAAGGTAAGAGAGCGTTGATGGAATGCAACATCCTGGGCAACGAACTCCTTTTTACGGAACCAGCTGTATCCAAAGAGGTACGAAAAGAACTTTCCCGCAGCGGACCTATCTACGTTGAGATCCTGGAACGAGCGTCCAAACTATACGATCGAAAAGAGCTATCTGAGTTATTATCCGATTATCAGGATTATCCGGAACGAAGCGTCCCGCTGGATGCAATCCGACCATCACTTTTCGCGCTTCTCCGCAAGCTCTATTATTTGAGACCTTACAGCGAAGCATTTCAGGTTGCGGCAGAGCTGGCCATCGGAACCCAGCAACGAGTACAGAAAAAAGCTGCCTCTCTGTATGATGCAAAACGAAAGAAGATCCGTGGAGATTGGCGTACTTTGATGGAACAGATCTATCCTTCGCTGGTAGCACTGGCGCAGAGAGCAGAAATGAAGAAGGCCGAGCCCGGTAGCCGGCTTTTTGAAAACATGATCGGCGTTGTGGATTCGGAAAAACTGGGTAAGCTCACTGCAGCCGATGCTGCCGCTGGAACTCAGGCGCAATCTTCGCAACAGGCTTCTGCACAGAAAGAAAAAACAGAAGAGGGCAAAACGGAATCCGGCGAAGCAGAAGAGGAAAAGGCCAGTGTATCTGAGGATCAAAATGAAACCTCAGAAACCGAAGGTAGCGAAGACGTTACTGAAAACGAAGAGGAGGCTCCGTCAGGGCCCGAGGGTCAGCAACATAAAGAGCTACAGTACGGAATGCAATTAATGAACTCTTTTCCTCTGGACGAGCTCCGCAAGCGCTACGACCCAAAGGGGGAATGGAAGCTGGTTCCTAACCAGGATAAAGTGGTCATCGCTTATTTGTTTCTCAGATTATTCGAAGATGAATTCAGTGTAGTACTCACAACACCTCAAATTAAACTGCATACGGCCTATCGCGGAGGCGTTAAGATTGATTATCGAGAACGAATGTCCGACTG
Source organism: Leptospiraceae bacterium (assembly GCA_002717505.1). Classification (GTDB taxonomy): domain Bacteria; phylum Spirochaetota; class Leptospiria; order Leptospirales; family Leptonemataceae; genus UBA3465. The sequence continues at coordinate 67,194 of PBEB01000022.1, read as the reverse complement.
TCTGGAGAAGATACGCCAGCCCTACGACTACTTTAAAACCTACATTCATGAATGCCTGGAGTTTCATCGCGCAGCAAAGGACTCTGCGCAGGCGGGGAACTACGTGGAGCATGCAAAAAAGGTGTCTTTCCATGATTCGCGCCGGGGCCAGAGCGGCAGGCAAACAAGAATTCAGATCAAAGACTTCATGGACGAAGTGCAAACGATACTCACCGAAATCATTGAGGATTTCCGAGCCGGCGGATCCACTCTTTCCAACCCCGATGAATCCTTGCAATTCGATCTGAAACCGAATGAAGGCATGCGCCTGGATGGAAAGAAGGTCAAAGAAGCTCTGATGGAAACCAGTTGCTTTGCAAAAGCTCTTGCCCACAGACTGGAGTCCGGTGATCTGTACGGCGGTGTCATCGAAATGAATACCGAGGATTATGAAAAATCCTTCGGAGCCCTGCCCTCTTGAGTTCATCCTACCATGAAATAAGCTTACATCTTGGCCAGGACGATGCCCAGGCATTGACTGCACTTCTGGATCAAAACCTGATTCCGGATCTATCCGGCTATTACGAGGTACTCTACGAAGAGAACCGACCGGCCAGCGATCAGACAACCCTTGTACTCTATTTCCCGGTAGAATGCGTTGAGTGCCGATGGGATCTGGAAGCGGTTCTTCTGGCCTGCGGTATCGAGAGTTACTACCTCGATGAGAATACAATCGAGCAATCGGACTATCAAGAAGCGTATAAAGAGCACTACCGACCCTTTGTGCTGGGCGAAGGATTTGCGGTAGTACCTTCCTGGTTCAAAGGAACAGAAGACGATGCCCGCTTTGGTGCTCGCAAGAGAATCTACCTTGATCCCGGCCTGGCATTCGGCACCGGACTGCATGCAACCAGTCGGATGATGGTGCGATGGATGGAAAACAATCCCCTGGATAATATGAAGGTATTGGATGCAGGATGCGGTTCCGGAATCCTTACCATCGCGGCGCTTCGCATGGGAGCCAGTACGGTCCTTGCATTCGATGTAGATGGAAATGCAGTCCACGCAACGAATTCCAATCTTGATCTCAATTTCGAAAACAACGATTCTGTGGAAGTATTAAAAGGCGGCTTCGAGCTTCCTCAAATCATGTCCTTCGATGCGGACCTCACTCTGGCCAACATTACTCTAAATGTCTTTCTGTCAGCGAAAGACGTTGTCACAACCCTTCCCGGGCAACGACTCATTGTATCTGGCATTATCGTAGAGCAGAAGCAGGACTTTCTCGATGCTTTCCCTGGCTGGAATCTTCAAAGCGAAATGGAAGATGATGGCTGGCTGGTTATGGAGTTCCACAAATCTGCATGAGAATCCTGGTGATGGGAGCAGGGGCCGTGGGTAGTGCCATTGGCGGCTACCTTTCTCGCAATCATGAAGTGCTTCTCGTAGGTAGAGGAGCCCATATGGATGCCATGGCGGATCATGGGCTGGCAATTGATGGAATACTGGGCTCCAGTCAGCACACGCCCTTGGTATGCAAGGAGGGCGCACTCAAGGACCATCCTTTTCTTCAGAAGCCTCTGGACTGGGTTCTGATAACTGTAAAGTCTCCGGCTACTCGTATAGCCACAGAGGAGCTCATTCAGGCGATTCCAGATCCTGAGCGACCGGTCTGGGCCCATATCCAGAATGGAATGGGCAATCTGGAAACCATTCGAGAGACTCTTACATCCGGCGGGATAACGCAACTACCCATCATCCTCAGCGGGATGACGATCACGGGATACGATATTCCGGACCCTGGACATGTCAGGATCACCGTCTATGGAGGTCCCGGAAAGATTGGCTGGCTGGAGACCAATGATTCGCAGAGCAATTCCGTTTACCCCGAGGCAGCACGGAGTCTTGTAGATATACTTTCTGAAACCCCGCTCGTTTTCGAATACAGTGACCGAATGATTTCCTTTCTATGGGCCAAGCTTCTCTACAACTGTTGCCTAAATCCTCTGGGTGCCCTTCTAAAATTGCCTTACGGTGAACTCCGAGTAGAGCCAGCGCTGGAACTTATGAAGGAGATTTTGGATGAAGCCTTCGCCTTGGCCGCGCTGGAAAAGGCTCCTCTCTTCTGGGCTTCAGCTCAGGATTACTTTGATCATTTACAGCAAACTTTGATACCGGCCACAGCGGAACATGAACCGAGTATGCTGGCCGACATACAGAAGGGTCGAGCTACGGAGATCATGGCCATGAACGGATTCATTGTGGAACGAAGCGAAAGCCATGGCTTGAAGGCACCCGTGAATTCTACCATCGTGCAGCTTATCCGAAGCGCACACATGAAAAACGGTTGATTGGCTTCCCGTATCCACAATTCTTCGGGGCTCATGAAAGCTCTTAAAATTACAGGACTGAGCCTTGCGGGTATATTGGGCGCGCTGGTTCTAACAATCAATTTGATCACCTATCACCCAGAACCCATTGAAGACATGAAAGTCCAATGTGCAGCGGATGCGCCGGATCTGCAGCCCGGTCAGGAAGTCAAAGTAATGAACTGGAATGTTCAATACATGGCTGGAAAGAGCTATGTTTTCTGGTACGACGTCTCCGACGGATCGGGAAAGGACCAGGAACCAGAATTCTCCGAAGTGAAGAAGACCCTTGCAGAATTCCTGGAGATTGTAAAAAGCGAAAAACCGGACGTACTGTTGCTTCAAGAGGTAAATGTGGATGCGAAGTCTACCAATTACATGGACCAGATCGTAGAGATTATGGATGGACTGGGCCCAGATTATCCCTGCCATACCAGCGCTTATTACTGGAAAGCGGACTTCGTGCCTGATCCGAACGTAATGGGTTCTGTAGGAATGAAACTTCTTACAATAAGCCGCTTTCGCATGGAATCTGCCCGGCGTCACCAGCTAAGCATTATGCCCATGGATATGATTTCTCAGCAATTCTATTTAAAGAGAGCGATTCTGGAGTCCCGGATATCCGTGGAAGACCGAAAGCCGCTGGTTGTATTAAATACGCACCTGGATGCTTTTGCGCAGGGCACAGACATTATGGAGCGCCAGGTATCGGAAGTGAGAGATCTTCTTCTTAAACTAAATGAAGAGGGCAACGACTGGATTATAGGAGGAGACTTCAATTTGCTTCCTCCGGGATGGGATCGATCGCAATTACACAAGAACGATCAAGTGTTCTATCAAGAGGACAGCGAAATTCAGACTCTATTTGCTGAGTTCAACTCCAGTGTAGGTGCAGAGGCTCTGAACGGACCGCAGCAGTCTAACTTTTATACTCACTTTCCGAATAGTCATATCGTCCAGGCCCCGGATCGAACCATCGATTATATCTTCTATTCCGCTGGTCTTGAGCAGCAGTCCTACAGAGTGCGAAACGAAGATACTCTGTCCATTAGTGATCATTTGCCGCTGATTGGAGTCTATCGCCTGCCTAGATGACGGCGCTTGCTACTCAGGGCCACCAATTGTTTCAGCAATCCCGATAGCTTCAATTGGTTTCCCTCGCCCAGTCCGGTCGATTCGAGGGAGATTGCTTCACAGTTTTCCAGAGGAAGCGTACGGGATCCATGGCGTCCACCAGCGAAGACTCCAGGGGCCATCCTTCTTTGGCAATCTGAGCTGCGATGATTTCTGCGCATAGAAAAGATGTAGTTATCCCTCGACTTCCGTGGCAGGCATTAATATACAAACCGGGATGTCTCTGAACTTGCCGGTTAATTTTCGCATAATCTATTGCTTTCTTCTGTTCTCCCGGAAGAGTATAATGATTGTCATACTTCTTCAAAAACTGCTTCGCAACAGGTACAGCTCCGCAGACCGGCAGATAGTCTCTGGACTGGCTGCGAAATCCCACCCTGCCCTGGAGTTCTCTATTCTCTATTTGTCTGATGGTATCTGCTGGAAGACTTCTGGCAAAGTCCGGCAATCGCTCCTGCATTTCGGACAAAAGGTACTCATCCCGCTGCGGTAAACGATGAGTATCGCTTAGATGCATATCAAACGTGGCCCCCAGGACCCATAGCTCGGGGTTCGAGGGAACAGGAACCATGTAGAGCTGATTCGTAACAGGAAAGCGATAAGGGGAACGTCCCAGAGGTAAATGAAGTACCTGACCTCTTACCGGCTTTTGCGGAATAAAACGAGCCTGATAAAAGTCCTGGATACCGATGGCGTTACAGAGCACCCAGATGCTTTCTTCGCCGGTCTTTTGTAAATCATCCGGACTCACTTCCTGCCCTTGATACAGCCGAAAGATTCCTGACATCTGACAACGCTCCAGATAGTATTGGCAGAGAGTAGCGGGCTCTACCGCAGCGCTGAAGCCGATCATGGTTTCTTTTCTGCTATGGCTAAGAAATGAGTTTGTCAATCGATGCGAATCTGTCCCACGCAAATATCTCTCCCAGTCCTCCCGCTTTCGCACCATTCCCGGTTTCTTCCAGAATCCTTCCTGTTCGCTGAGCCAGGATATGAACATACTCTGAGCGCGAAGACCAATCAAACTGCCCGATGTTGGTTCTGCCGTTATGCTCGCTGCCGCCATTCCAGCAAGATTTCCGGATGCGCCACTGGCAACGGTGCTGGCTTCAAAAAGCTGCACCGGTATATTTCTTTGAATCAATGCATGAGCAGTGGCAAGACCGGCCAAACCACCTCCGATTATATTGACAGTTCCAGCTGGCAAGAAAGACACCGACGCCCGGAATGGGCCAGGGCTTGCTTTATTCGATGACGATGCCCGAGTCGCCACCAAACCCTGTTTTCCGCGAGACGATTCCATTGACTCTCTGGAAGACGATTGCCCGGTAAGTGAACCGCGAATCATGTGCTTCTTTCTGCCAAAGCCGGGCACTCGTTCTACACTAAACCCGGCCTCCATCAACGCCGAGCGGACTCCACCGGCAGCCGTAAAACTGGAGAAGCTTGCATCGGGCTTGCTTCTCGCTGCAATTTCGAAGAAAAGATCGGACTGCCACATTTCTGGATTCCTGGCCGGCGCGAAACCATCCAGAAACCATGCATCGCAGCTCATTATCATTTTTTGGATTTCTTCCCTGGCGTCTCCCAGGATCAGCGTGAGGCGCACCCGATTATCGAAAAAGAGAGTATGAACCCCGGTGTTTTTCTGCAGCACTCCTCGCAATTTTTTGCGAAGGAGCGAGGCATCGGACCTTAGATCAGGAAATAATGACAGGCTTCTTCGGCACAGGGAGGAGCTGGGCAAATCGATCTCAAAAGAATAATACTGAAGTCGCGCTTCTGCCGGAGCTCGTTCTAAAAATAGCCTTCGGGCCAGAACAAAATTCAATCCAGTGCCAAATCCAAGCTCTCCAATAACGAAGGTTTCATGCAATGAAAGGTCCGCGAAACGACCCTCAAGATCGTTTCCCTTCAAAAAGACATAATCAGATTCCGCCGCCCCATCCTCCTGACTGAAGTAGATATCCTGGAATTGGGAATTGAAGACCTTTCCGTCCTGGATCTGAATCATGAATCTGCCGATAATCTCAATGTGGCTGGGAAGCGTTTCCTGTTAATGGTGGCCATAGGCCTCGGACTAACCCTGTTCTGGGATTCCAATCTCCTGCGACCGGTCAAGCTACTTGTTGTCCTGGTTCATGAAATGTGGCATGGATTCCTTTCGCTGGCGGCAGGTGTACGATTGGATTCAATAGAAGTGAGCTGGAATGAGTCCGGAAAAACTCTGGTTACAGGCGATTTCTCCAATCTGGGCTTTGTGGCTGCCGTGTCTGCGGGATACATCGGCTGTGCACTCACAGGGGCTGTGTTGCTGCGGCAATCGCTGGTAGGAAGACTGGAGCGAGCCTCCTTAATTGTGTTCGCTGTTTTGCTGATCTATTTCTCCTGGTTGTTTACTTCGCCCCTGGACACTGCTTTCTACACAGGCATTGGTTATGGTCTGGCATTTATCGTCATAGCTGGTCTGGGAGAGAAGCCTGCCAGAGGGGCTCTCACCGCCATTGGAGTTTTCTTTCTATTCTACAGTCTGTTCGATCTCTTCGATTTCACCCGGGATGTAGATAGTACCGATGCGGCCATCCTGGCCTCGTATCTCGGGTCGGATGCTCTGGAGGATGGCTCCGTGGGATTCACTGCTGTCACTGTATCTGTGGTCTGGACGGCAATCATTCTGCTGCAATCCTACCTGGTACTGGCGCCTGCTGTCCGGGAAGCGGTCCACTACTCCGAACCGGAGGAGCCAGAAGCGGCTCCTGACCTGGACGCTGTCCCTGCTGGCGATATCCCCTTCGCCCCGGCCGTTGAAGGCGGACCGGACGAAATGGGCTCTAATATTTCCCAGGATGCCGGTCCAGTGCCGCCGTACCCGGGCCACTGGGAGCAGACGCCACAGGAAGAGCTGGCAGCCGCTGACCGAAACTCATCCTTCTCCTAGCACCTGGAAATGTGCCATGGCATTGCCTCAGAATAGACGCTATTGATTTCTGGTTGCCTGTGATGTCTGAAATCTAACCCTGTAATGGATGTCCCATACAGTGCTTGTTACCGGCGGTGCCGGATTTATTGGTTCCCATCTATGTGAAAGACTCCTCGAACAGGGAGACTATGTCATTTGCCTGGACAATTTTTTCACCGGTCGACGTCGGAACATTGCCCACTTGCTGAATAACCGAAACTTTGAACTCATTCGGCACGACATCACGGAACCCATTCGCATTGAAGTAGATCGTATATACAATATGGCCTGCCCGGCAAGTCCGGTGCATTACCAGGCCAATCCCGTAAAGACCATGAAAACATCGGTGCTTGGCACCATGAACTTGCTTGGCCTGGCAAAAAGGACCGGAGCTCGACTGCTTCAGGCCAGCACCTCCGAAGTCTATGGCGACCCTGAAGTACATCCCCAGCCCGAATCCTATCGTGGCAGCGTAAATCCCATTGGCATCCGTGCCTGCTACGATGAAGGAAAGCGAGCCGCCGAGACTCTTTGCTTCGATTATCATCGCATGCATGGAGTGGACATCCGGGTTATTCGAATTTTCAATACCTATGGACCCAGAATGGATCCAGCGGATGGACGAGTGGTATCCAACTTTATCGTGCAGGCTCTGAAAGGAGAAGACATTACCATTTACGGAGACGGGACCCAGACCAGGTCTTTCTGCTACGTAGACGATCTGGTCAATGGCATCCTGAAATTCATGAAACATGAAGGCCACACAGGTCCTGTTAATCTCGGAAACGATGGAGAATTTACTGTTCAGGAGCTGGCTCAAGAGGTCATTCGGCTAACGGGAAGTCAGTCCAGAGTCGTAAACCAGCCGCTTCCGCAAGACGATCCCACCCGACGTCGGCCCGATCTAACCCTTGCACGTCAGCTATTCGACTATGAATTAACAGCTCCACTGGCTGAAGGGCTGCGGCGAACGATTGAATACTTCCGGCATTTATAAGGAAATCTTCCGTTGATTGATTTATTGATCATCGGAGGTGGTATTGTCGGAAGCTGGATCGCATCTCGGGCCAGTAAGGCCGGGCTTTCTGTTGCCCTGTGCGATCAGTCCCATCACCCCGGGGACGCAACTTCCGGGCGAAACTCCGGCGTTCTGCATGCAGGCATCTACTATACCCGGGATTCTCTGAAAGCATTTCACTGTCTTCGCGGACATGACTTGACCGTGGATTATCTACGGTCCTCAAAGCTTCCCCATCAGATTTGCGGAAAACTGATCACCACCGGGGCGGACCATTCTCCAGAAGCCCTTGGTCGACTTGAGCTATTGAAACAGAATGCGGAGAATATCGGCGCCAGGGACCTGCGAATTATTGAGGACCCCGGAAAGGAATACTCGGGAGTGCGAGGCCAGGCTGCCATTGTCAGTCCTAACACCGGTGTTTGTGATGCGGCTGCCTACCTGCATTCAGTTCAGAATGATGCGAAAGATCAGGGAACCTATTGGCTGAATGGTCGAAAGGTTACGGGTCTTTCGCTGACTTCAAGCGGTGGCACAGTGCTACTTCAGGACAGCGAAAGTCGCAGCGAAGAGGTACATGCATCGTGGATCGTAAATACAGCCGGGCTCTATTCCGACGACATTGCTGCTATGGCAGGCCTGACGGGCATTGAGATCCGACCTGTGCGAGGGGAATACTATCGTCTTCGCAAAGCTCACTCAATAAAGAAGCTTGTTTACCCGTTGCCGGATCCAACCTCCACAGCCCTTGGTGTTCACTATACGTTCCATCCTGGAGGCGATGCCTATGCCGGTCCCAATGCTGTGGCGGCCGAGTTTAAAGAGGATTATCGCATCACTCAATCGGCTAAAGATTTTGCAGAGTCGCTGTCTCGAATCCTTACCGGCTATTCTGTGGACGATCTCAGTCCTGGTTACGCTGGCCTTCGCCCACGGCTCTATTTGCAGGGGGAGGAGTTCAGAGATTTCTATATTCGCAAAGAGGGCAGGTGCATACACTTGCTCGGGATCGAAAGCCCGGGATTGACTTCTGCGGCTTCTATTTCTCTTTCTGTGCTAGAAATGCTGGGATTGTGATTCCGAGGAGAGCTAGCAACAGTAGTAGCACCTGGGTTCTCCATGCCCATGGACCCAACCAGGAATACAATGTGGCTACCTTTCCCTGAACCGGGACCTGCTCCAGTAATGTTCCTCTGGAGTCAACGTCCGTGGGTTCTACAAAATCCCGTCCCGCTGGATCCATAATTCCGGATATGCCTGTCAATGTGGCTCGAAGTAGGAATCGGCCAGTCTCTATGGAGCGAATGCGAGCAGCGCCGTAATGCTGTTGCATGGCACGCTTATCGCTTAACCAGGAATCATTACTGATATTCACAATGAAGTCTGGATTCTCCTCGGCAAAAGCACTAACGGCCAGTTCCGGAATCAAATCTTCATAGCAGATCAATAATGCGAATTTAAGATCGATGCTGTTAGACCGGTAAGAGTAATCTCCGCCGGCAGCAATAGGCTCCCCCAGAGATTTCGTATATATCGTTTCGCCTCCCCTCAGCGAATCCCCAGGATTGGTCCACAGAGTCTCTGGATTCCCTATGCCAGCCTCCTGAACGGAAAGCAATTGCAGTCGCGGCCGATCCGGATAATAGCTCATGTCCATTACCAGGTTCTGGTTTCGGTTCTCCGGGGAGTAGTTACCGGCAGCCGGGAAGACCTTGCGAAGCCATGGAAAGTATTGCTCAAAGGGCAGGTACTCTCCGTAAGGTATCAGGACTCTCTTGCGATAGTGCTGCTGGGAATATTCCGGATCCATCAGTGTTGCGGTGTTATAAGTCAGGCCGGGGGTCTGCTTGTCTGTCTGAAGCTGATTGAATAGGAGCGGAGTTTGCGCCGTACCATAGATGAAGGAGATCAGGGCATGCATTGTAACAGAATATCCTTTTTGACCAGGAGTTATTCCATGATAGGGGATGGCCGACTCAGGAAGGATAAGAAGATCCAGGGAGGCGCCGCTTTTCTGAATGATCTCCAGAGACTGATTCACCACGCGATTCATGGAAGAGGCCGCATGATCATAGTCGCCCAGACTTCCCAGCATCTTTCGCGATGTACCGGTCTGAAGCATGGCGATCTTCAGGCTTCCCTTATCTTTTCCCTCGGCAATCGCATCCTCCACGCGCCCCACATTCCAGACGCCATATAGCAGGACTGCTACAATAATGGAAGCCAGGGAAAGGGAATGTTTCCAGCCACGAAGACCCGACAGACTCGGGGAGGAAGAACTGTTCAGCCAATCGGGCTCGCGAAGATAAGTATGGATGGTCGAGAGAATCGAAGATTTTTCCCCCGTTCGGATCACTTCCGTCAGGACATCGTACAACCACCTGGCCAGAACTGCCAGCAGAGCACCCGGAAGAAATACTCCGCCCAATGATGCAAGCTGACTCCACAGGGACCAGCCCTCCGTCATGTTTCCCCAATACCAGTTAAACACCTGGGGAGCTAGACCGTCGCCCAGCAGCGCTGCCAGAGCGACAATGAGCAGGCCCTGTCGCGGAAACCGAAAGGAAAGCCATAAGCCACCAAATAGCAAAAAAACCCGAAGCTGATAAATAACAGAATAGAGCAGCGCATAGATTGTGGCGGCTTCTCGACTGGTTCCTGCGTAAAACTGAATGGTTCCCGGGATCCAGAAGAATGCAAATAGCTGAAAACTCAGGGAAAGCAGCCAGGCTGCAAAGAGCATTAACCAGATGTTGCCATTATAGAGATAGCGAGCCAATCCCACCATCAAAATCAGACTGCCCAGTCCGGCCCATCCACTACTTACAGGAGCCAGAGAGAGAGAAAAAAGAAAGCCGGATGCAGGGATCGCCAGCAGAAAGAACAGGTAGCCCGCAATATGATTGGGAAGACCCTGCCTTTCCGACGCAGGGTTTTTTGACTTTTTCTTTTTTTTAGCCACTCAGACTACTGGTCTTTTAGCTGATCCATTTCCTGCTTCAGCTTTTCCCGACGAGCCATGGCCTCTGCTTCTTCTGCGCTGAAGTATTCCTTTCTCAACTGGGTCAGCATCGCCTCGCGCTCGGCGGGACTGGCTGATGGATTGGCCTCCAGGAGCTTGGCCTTGGCATCTTCATAAGCATCATTTCGTTGCTGTTCTTCTTCGATTTGACGGTCAACGGCTTCCATACGCTTGGCCGCTTCTTCGCCGAAATAGGAAACCCGCATTTCGCGGACTTTCGCATCTTTCTGGCTGGCATCCATTCCGGAAAATTGCTCTTCGCGCAACGTCATCTCTACATCGTACGAGTTGAACTTTGGTTCTCTTTCTTTGATAGTTCCGTAGTAGTCTCCGTAGTGCTCTCGACGAAACTCTTCGTATTTCTGAATTCGCTGGTCCGCATCCATCCCTTTGGTACTGTCCATGAATTCCTGGAACTCACCGCGGAAATCTACGCGGGCCTCTTCATAACCATAGATGAGGCTTGCGGCTTCTTCCCCCATTATCTTTCTGCGCTGACCCTTGATCCATTTGTATTGTTCTTCCGGACTCAAGCCTTCTGGTGGCTTTTCTGAGCGCATATGGGTTTCGTAGCGAACATAGTACGCAAATAGGCGGGCTAGCTTCTCACCGCCAGGTTGAAACTTTTCCCGAAGAAATATTTTGATTCTGAGGTTGCACTCTTCCGGGCTCAATTCAGGAGGACAACGACGGCGGAGCTTCCATAGCTCGCTCACCAGTTTTACCTTTCCGTTCTTGGCGCCGGCCATAATTTCTTCAAAGCTCAGGTATCCTGGCTGATCGAACATTAGCAACGCTTCCTCTTTCAGTCTGGAACGTTCTTCATCGGACATGTTGTCCAGCAAAGCTTGCTCTTCCTGGTTAATGGTTTCCAGATCAGGACCTTCAGCGTATTCGCCGCCAGGCTGCATTACGTAAAAAAGGACAACGACCAGAACAAATAGTAGGCCACCGATCAAAAAAAGCGGAGTTTTGTTTTTCATATTTATAGCGATCTCAGGGTTTTTGTCGGAACTTTCAGATGAGAAGGGGAAAAAGGCAACAAAAAAGCCGGACCACGATTGCGGCCCGGCTTTGGCTCTGTTTATTGGCTGTTTTTAGCGTTTTTTGCCATCTTCAGATAGTAATCTTCCACATCATACCACAGTTCTCCACTGTAGAGAGTGTTTGAAGCCTGAAGGTGGTCTACACCAGTAACATAGAAGTTATAGCTGGGGCCGCCTTTCCATGTTCCCCATTTCTGAGAGGAATCAGGCACCAGACCATCATTCTTGAATCCCTGTCCATTAAATGTGCCACCCAGTCCGCAGATTGGATGTAGAATCCCCATCAGAGGATGCTGGATAACGTCAGTGATTGTGATGTTTGAACCGTAGGAGAAATAATCTACTCCGGAACGGTTCGGTGTATTGTTGTTGAATGCGTTCAGACCGCTCTTGGTCAATGAATCCAGAGCCTGAAGCGCATCCTGCTCTCCGCCTCCATATACGATGCTGGTTACCACACCCAATACAGCTCCTACGCTGGGCTTGAGCCAGTCAGGAATGACTGAATTGGTAATGTCTGCAATGGGGCTTCCGCGGTGCGGAGTATTCAAAGTAGTTAATGAAGATATCTTGGAGGCCATGCCCAGGTTTGAAACCATATAGCGGCTGTCCAGACCACCCTGAGAGTGTCCCAGGATATGAACCTTGGAATAGCCGTTTGCAGCCATCCAGTAGTTGATCTTGTTCTTCAATTCTTGAGCGCGGTACTCATTGGATTGAGTCGCGGTTTTGGTAGGCGCATAAACGGCTACCCCTTCACTGCGGAGGTAATCATCCATACCGCCCCAGTATTCTACAATGCTGATTACGCCGGGTGAATCCGAATCCCCCCACCCGAATAGTCCGTGCGAGAGCACGATTGGATAGCTACCTGCCAGGGGCTTCTCTGACGATCCTCCGCCAGCCATGAGGCCAGCAGGAACGAGAGAGAGCGCAGCAAAACAGGCCAGCTTGAACGCCAGCTTTTTCATATTCACACTCCTCCTGGGTGTTAACCCATTCTTTGGGCGACTATACCCTTCGGATTAGCCGCCGCCTTTGTTTATTACGTCCGAAGACGTACTCCATTATTGACACGCCGGTCAGTTTTAAGCAACATTTTTTCGAACAGAATGTCAGGTTCCGAGGAAAAAACTTTCCACAATGAATTAATCTATAATGAATAGTACCGGGGTACGCTCATTCGCTCGGTGGACTTCTGGTCCTTCTGTAGCTGAGCCTTTAGTTCCTCCACGGAACCAAACGTTAGCTCATCTCGCAGTCGGTGCAAGAAGTACAGGCGCAGGCTTTCCCCATACAGATCCCCGGAGAAGCCCAGTAGGTTGGCCTCTATGGTCATTTGATCATTCTTGAACGTTGGGTTTTTACCTATATTTACCATGGCCCGGTAATGCTGGCCGCCCCACTCACATACAACGCCATAAACCCCTTCCGCCGGGATGAGTTTGGTCTCCGCAACTTCGAGATTGGCCGTGGGAAAACCGATGGTCTGGCCTCTCTGAAAGCCCCGTACAACTGTTCCAGTGAGAAAATAATCATGACCCAGTAAGCGATTCGCTTCACTAACATTACCTTGCTGGATTTCGCCACGAATACGGGATGTTGAAATAATCTCGCCTTTGCTTTTTACGGCTTCAATGCGATCTACCTGAAAGTCGTATTTGCGAGTCATGAGCTTGAGGAATTCGTAATCCCCCTTTCTACCTCGACCAAAGCATTGATCGTAGCCGATTACTATGCTCTTAGCCTTGAGCTTTCCAAGAAGGATTTCCCGCAGGTATCTTAGCGCCGTCATCCGGGCCAAATCCTTTGTAAACGGCAGAAAAACCACTACATCCAGTGAGAATTTCTGGAATAGTGCTAGCTTCTCTTCGTAAGTAAAAAGCTCGGCGCCTCGCACGGATTCCCTTTTTCCCAGGACAATATCTGGATGTGGATGATAGGTGACCAGGACTCGAGCATGTCTGGCTCCCTTACTTCGCTTCTGCACTCTCTGGATGATCTTCTGGTGGCCGCGATGCATTCCATCAAATACACCCAGAGTAAGACTGGCCCGGTCCCAGAACGGAAGAAAGTCCTCCAGTTCCCGTACAATGTGCATTAAATCTTTCCTTCTTTTTTTAGCCTTTCCAGCACATCCTTGAGTTCTTCGGCGCTTCGCTTAAACAGAGCAACGGCTTCCACATGAGAATATAGAACTTTGTTGTCCGCGCTGAGAAGAACCACTCCTCTCTTCATCCCACCCATCATGGAACGAGCACCGAACTGCTCGGCCACTTTGCAATCTGCATCGGTGAGCAAGGAAAAGGGAAGTTGATGTTTCTCTTTGAATGCTTGATGAGAAGCACTGTCATCTTTACTAATGCCAACGACCTTGATGCCCAGGCCCCGAAACGCGCTGACATTGTCGCGATAGTCACAGAGTTGAGCTGTACAAACTGGAGTATTGTCTCCCGGGTAAAAAACCAGAAGTACCGGCTCGGAGCAGCTGGCCAGATGGAACTGGCTGCCATCCTCTGCGGGTAATGAAAAGTCGGGTGCTGTGGATCCTTCAGTTAAAGCCATGTTGGATGGGAGCTTCTCGGAACACGTCCGTTCAAGCCTTTTCCTGGGCTTAGATCTCTCAAATCCATCCATGATTGCCTGACAAATCAGGGTAGCTCATGAATGCGTTAGAGCCCGAGAAAGGTTCGGGCAAAATCCTCGGCATTCATAGGAGGGCCGGATATCGACCCCTGAAAGGCGTCGCATTGTAATTCCTCGAGCAGGTTTAACATAGATTCGGAATGCACACCCTCCGCCACCATCGGCACATTGAGCGAATGAGCCATTCCCACAGTAATCTGAAATACAGACCGTTCCAAAGGATTCTCTTCCATTCGATGAACCCGTTCTGCGCCCACTTTTAGCATAGCGAGCGGTAAGCGATTCAGCTCTTGCAGGCTCAAATAGCCGGTTCCGGGATCTCGCACAGCCACTTGCATTTTCTTTCTTTCCAGCACATCCAGACAATAGGGATGCGTATCAACAAGGTTTCGCCATCCACGCTCTTCCATTTCCATGGCCACGATTTCCAGATATTGTGAATCCAACTCCTCCTGCTCCAGTGCCTGAAGCATAGCTTCAGGATGAAAACAGGCTGAATTAGAAGATAAAAGCATCAAAGGCTCGGCGCCCGATTTACTCCACAGTGCCCTGTCCTGAAGCATTTTTTCCAGAGTATAGGTGCTAAAGCGCCCGGCAGCCGGAGATTCCTCCAGTACTTTCTGAAAGCGAGTCGATGAGAGTAATCCAAGCTCAGGATGATTCCAGTACAGACCTACCTGAGCCCCAATACAGATTCGCTCTGTCACAGTTAATATTGGACTATAGCGAACGATAAACTGCTCCGTTTCCAATCCCTGTTCCAGGCCAGAATACAGCAGCTCTCGTTCCAGAGACCGTAAGTTGAGCTTTTTGCTGGCGAAGCGATAGCCGGCGCCCCCCTCCCCTTTAGCCCGATACATACTCTTGTCAGCGGTTTGAAGCAGTTCCTCCGCAGTGGTACCATCTTCCGGAAAAATAGAAATCCCGATGCTGGGTGACACGCGATGGAATTTTCCATCAAGGGCAATAGGTTCCGATAGCGATTGAACCACTTTGTCAGCAACGACGGTAACATCTTCCAGTTCCCGAATATCCTCTACCAGGATATTGAACTCATCACCACCATACCTGGAAACAGTATCTCCCTTTCGCAGTGTCTTCCTCAACCGGTCAGCAGTCTCGCATAGCAACCGGTCTCCCGCATCGTGACCGTAGGTATCGTTTATACTTTTGAATTTATCCAGATCAAGAAAGAAGATAGCAAAGCGCTGATTGGACCGGGTAGCACGATTCAGTGCGCGGTCCAGACGCTGACTGAACAGGGAACGGTTGGGTAGATCGGTGAGAGAATCGTGGTGAGCCAGGTAGTAGAGCCGGTCTTCGTATCTCTTTCTCTCGGTGAGATCGATGAAGATGCCTACGAAATGTGAGATCTGTCCGTTGTCATCGCGGATGGCGGACAGGGAAGCCCATTGTTCCTCCTCCTCACCGCTTTTCTTGCGCAGCACCATCTCTCCTTCCCATTTGCCCTGCTTTTCCAGATCTCGCCAGAGATTCGCATAAAACTGCCGAGAGTGCAGCGGAGTACGAAAAAGCGATACGTTTTTCCCGGCCAACTCCGACATATCATATCCACTTATAGCCATAAAGGCCCGATTCACTGTAGTTAGATTGCGACTACGATCTGCTACGAAAACGCCCTCTACTATGCTATCGAAGACTCGTGCAAGAAGCTGCATTTGCTCCTGGCCTTTCTTTTGATTCCTGAGATCTCTGACGAGAACCTGAATCATGCCGCCCGGCAACACCGAGATGGAAAGTTCCACAGGCGTGGGTGCTCCTTGAGCCGGACGGTGTTCCGTTTCCACGAATCGTACCTTACCTCGATCCACAGCCAGAGACTCTGTATCTACCTCAAATGGCTCCCAGAAGAATCGACCCAGGAGTTCTGTCTTTGCCAGGCCCGTTAGATCGGAAATACGACCGTTGGCCCTCTTAACAATCCCGGTATGATCGGCGAGCAGGATACCGTCGGAGGCGAGCTCAAAAAGCAATCGATTGCGAAATTCACTGGCAGAGAGTTCTTGCTCCAGATTGTGCCGATTCAAGGCAATCTGAACTACAGTATCCAGCTCCCTTTGGCCAAAGGGTTTAAGTAGAAATCCAAATGGCTGGCTGTCCTGAATCCGGCTCAGTGTACCTGAGTCCGAATGGCCGGTTACATACACTACGGGAATCCCATAGTCTTTTTGAACAATCAAGGCGGTATCAATTCCATCCATGTCACCCCGAATGCGAACATCCATTATCACAAGATCTACAGTTTGTGTCTTCATGATGTCCAGAGCGGATGCCCCGGAATCTGCAACAGCCACAACATGATAGCTCAGACTCTGCAGCTTCTTTTGCATGTCCATGGCAGCGATTTTATCGTCTTCAACTACTAGAAGGCGGGGGGACGGCCTGCCAGGACTGTACCTTGCGATGGATTCCATGGTCATCTCGGGAAAAATTCGGAGCGCTTCAGCAATTACTCAGCTTAATTGTCCCAATGAAATACGGCCATCGATTTTATAGCAATATTAGCTTTTTGAAATACAATGCTTGTGCTTAACTAGACCGGGGTATACACTTCTATTGCAGAGTGCCTCGAGATTTCCTTCAGGCTTCCATGGACCTTATAATCACAGGCTCATGGAGGGCGCCTTCGGAATTCAGCCTGCTGGAGAACATAACCACCTCGTTAAGGAGAAAGATATCTGTACTGAAGTTATGATGTAGTTCCAGATATTCGTGCAGTCGTCGCGGATTCGAACGTCTGAGTCTACCCAGGGTAATGTGCGGTCGGAATGCTCGCTTTTCCCGGGAAAAGCCGAGTGCATTTGCCATGCTCTCAATAGATCTGAAAATCTCCTGCAACCGATCTTCCGGATCCAGTCCCGCCCACAGCACCGGAGGCGCTTTTCGCTGAGCGAATTGTCCTACACCGGATATGCGAACGGAGGCTGGCTTAAACTCCATCGACTGAATTTCTGAAGATAACGATTCTACCATTTCCTCATTTACGTTTCCCAGAAATTTCAAGGTAATATGCATCTGCTCCGGCGGGTTCCAACGAATATCAGGGAGGCCAGACTGCAATCCAGCGAGCTCCTGAATGATGTTGTCTGGTAGAGTCAGTGCGATGAATATTCGCTGCTCAGACATATTCTGCTGTAGTCCCTCTGGGCCTTGAACCAAAATCTTGATTCAGCCGGGGTTGCAATCCCAGGCCCTGGAATTAAGAACCACCTTCAGTGCTCTCGGTCTTACTGGCAAGGAATCCGGCTTGCAGAATGGACGAACTGGCTCCACGGCCACAGCCTAACGATCAAGCAGAGATTCCAGAATGACCAGGTCTCCGGAATGAGTCAGCTTAATGTTTCTTTCACTGGCCGGGGCCATTACAGCTCGCAGCTTTTCATCCAGACACCAGGAGATTAAATCAGTATAATGGTCATGCCGCGATGCGAGGAACTGCTTGATTACGCTGGCTCTTAAGGCCTGGGGGGTCTTGATTGCGAAAAGTGTGTTTCGGTCCGGTACGGATTGAATTTCCCCTTCTGCAGATTCCGCCACAGCGAATGTCTCGGTGGCCATGGCTGCCAGGGTGGCGCAGTGGACATCGCTCTGATCCTGTAGCTTTTCGCTCAATGCAATCATTTCCTCCGCACTAACCAGAGGTCGAGCACCGTCATGAATCAAAACCAGGTCGTCGTCATTAATTTCGCTTTGCAATGCTACCAGGCCGTTCTTGCTGGATGCATGTCGCGTGGATCCTCCCGTAACTATTTTCAAGAATGACAGGTTGGCTCTGTATTTTTCGCAAATTTCTTCGGCCTGTGCTAAGAAATCTGAATGCGAAACCAGAACCAAACCGCCCCGAACGCTTTCATCCAGCTGAGAGAAAGACCGGACACTGTGTTCCAGCACGGGAAGTCCTCGAAGCATTAGAAACTGTTTCGGGACTTCCGTTTTCATGCGACTGCCGGTGCCGCCAGTTAAGAGAACTAAATGGATCAAGGGTGATCTCCCCGGGGAAAGAAAAGATCCCCACGATAGTTTTCAAAAACAGGGTCAGGATAGCCTCCTTCCACCAGGTAGGAGCTGTCCACCGGTACTTTACCTCCGCCTCCCGGCAGATCGATTACGTACTGAGGTAAAGCCGGTCCAGGGATCCTGCCTCGTAGTTCCTTTTGAATACGAACCCCTTCTTCCATGTTGACGCGAAAATGAGATACTCCGTTTACTTCATCACATTGATGAAGATAGTACGGTTTAATACCGGCCCCATAGAGGCCAAGGTTGAGCTCTTTTTGAGCCTCTACAGAATCATTGACTCCATTCAGCAAAACCGACTGATTCAAGATCAGGTTTCCGGTTTTTCTCAGGCGAGTCAATGCCTCGCGAGCAACATCGCTTAGTTCATTAGGATGGTTGAAATGCGTGACCAGCGTTACCGGAGCCACCGATTCAAGCATATCACAAAACTCGGCTGTAATTCTCTGAGGGCAGGTCACAGGCATTCTAGTGTGGATGCGAAGCGAGACGAGGTGCTGAATTTCTTTTAACTGCTTCAGACAATTCTCGAGGACTCTGTCGGATTGGCTCAGTGGATCACCACCGGACAGGATCACTTCTTGAATTTCAGAATGAGATCGAATGTAATCCAGAGCTGCTTTCCGGGCTGCAGCCGTAGGCGAGGACTCTTCCCTACTCACCTTTCGTTTACGCATACAGAATCTACAATAGACTGCGCAGTTATGGGACAGATACCACAGCACACGGTCTGGATAGCGGTGGGTAAGTCCGGGCACCGGCATATGAGCTTCCTCTGCTAGAGGGTCCGGCTGATCAAATAAGGAATCGGATGCTTCCCTTTCGTCTGGCAAAACCTGCATCCAGATCGGACACAGGGACTCCGAGGAGGCCAGAGACAGGTAATACGGAGTTACAGAAAATCGGAAAGCGGCGGAGGCAGATTGGAAAGCTTCAGCCCGCGCGCGAATCAAAGGCTCCACTTTGCTGCCCAGAAGTTCCGGTCGCAGTTTAAATAGATCCTCCATGGATCTGGCCCGATTCTGCATCTGCCACTGCCAGCCATTGGTCTCTAATTTTTGTTGGACGGTAAGGGGTTGGTCGAAAACTGTACCCGGCATGATCGACCCTATAAATATCAAAAAGGGCACCGTGGTCAAGCTTGATAACGAGCTCTACACGGTTACATTTTCGCAATTCGTAAACCCCGGAAAGGGTAGCGCCTTCGTTCGAACAAAACTGAAGAATATCAGCACGGCCCGCGTGATCGAGCGAACCTTCAAATCCTCTGAAACGGTGGAGGATGTGGATCTGGAAAAGCGTTACATGCAATACCTTTATGCTGACGGCGATCAGATCGTTTTTATGGATCAGGATGATTTCGAACAGGTGAGCATTTCGAAAGATATGCTGGAGGACATTCTGGATTTCATCAAAGAAGAAATGTCCTTCGAAGTGAACTTTTACGAGGGAAATCCAATCTCCGTTTCACCTCCCAACTTTGTAGAGCTGGAAGTTACCTACGCAGAGGAAGGCCTGAAGGGAGATACTCAGGGAACGGCGAAGAAGCGAGTTACCGTAGAAACCGGGGGAGAAGTCAACGTACCCATTCATATCAAACAGGGTGATATCGTTAAGATAGACCTTCGCGATCTCTCTTTTGTGGAACGCGTAAATAAATAATCCGGAACACCGGAACTCAGGACGGATCAATGGCAAAACCACAAATACTGCAACAGTCCCTGGAAAAACCAGGTCTGTTTGTTCAATTCGGCGGACAGGGAGCTCCCTGGTACAAGGAACTGAAAAAGTACTATGACTCCGGCGAAATGAAAGCCTTTTTCGACGCTGCAATCGGAGCACTGGAAGAGGAGGCATCTATCGTTAATGGCACTCCAGGATTACCGCACGGACTGGACCCGCGCAAGTGGCTGGACGACGAAAGCACCATCCCCAGCGAAGACTATCTGGGATGCGCTGCCGTATCCATTCCCATGATTCAGATGACTCAGTTAGCCCACCTTGAAGCTCTGACTCAAGCCGGCTACGATCGTCCGTCAATGATCAAGGCCACCGTAGGTGGTAGCGGTCACAGTCAGGGATTGATTCCTTCCACTCTAGTTTCCCTGGGTCTGGAAGGCGATGCCTACCTGGAAGCGGTAAAAAAGTACACAAAATATGTTCTCTACATCGGAGTGCGAAGCCAGGAAGTTTTTCCTTTCTTTGATCCGACCCCGGAAGAATCCAAAAAGGCTGAAGAACTGGGATCTCCCAATCCTGCGCCGATGGTTGCTGTCCTGGGCGAAGACCATGCTTACATGGAAGACCTTGTAAAAAAGGAAAACGAAAAGCTTCCGGATGACAAGAAGATCTATATCAGTCTCTACAATTCACCCAGCAACCGAATCCTTTCCTCCCACCGAAGCAGCCTGCTGCAGTTTCATGAGGCAAACAAGGAAGCATTCGATGAAAAGAAAGTGAAGTTTGTATATCTGCGAACCACCTGCCCTTTTCATAGTCCGTTAATGGAGCCAATGATGCCCCTCTTCCAGAAAGATCTGGAGCGTATTGGTTTCGACTATCAGGGAAGCCAGCTGCACTTTCCTATCTATTCCTTCTTCGATCAGCGAAACTACCAGCAGGAAGCCAATATGCCTCTGGGGCTGGCCACCGATATGGTTCTGAAGACACTTTACTGGGACAAACCCATGAAAGCCGCAGCAGAACACAGTCCAGCGGTTTCTCAGATTGTAGATTTTGGTCCAGGGAAGACTTCGCAAAGGCTTAGCATGGATTCCCTGAAAGGAATCGGAAAGGAACTACCAGTATTGGCCGTAGCATTCGCCAAAGATTTCAAATCCCTCACGGAATGATTAATCTGGCAAAATAGCTCCGTAGAACCGAAGAGGCCGCCTGAAAAGGGGGCCTCTTTTTTGCCCGGTCATCTGTGGTTTCCTTAAAAGACTCGGCACTCCCCGGGACCGTCAAAAACCAGTGACAGGGACCAGGGAATTCCATAAAGGTAAGATGTATGTCTGAACTAAAGAATCTGAAATCGATCTGCATTTTCTGTGGTTCTTCTCATGGTGTGGATCCACTGTTCGCACAGAAAGCCGGGGAACTGGCACGGCTCCTGGCAGGGGGGGGAGTTCGAATCGTGTATGGCGGTGGTAGCGTAGGCCTCATGGGCATTGTTGCCCGGGAAGCCATGGCTGTGGGTGGGGAGGTTTTAGGCATCATTCCAGAATCACTGGCAGCCCGAGAGATCGCTCAGGAACAAATTACCGAACTCAGGGTAGTGCAGTCCATGCACGAAAGGAAGGCCATGATGGCAGAAATGAGCCAGGGCTTCATCGTCCTTCCCGGTGGCATAGGGACCATGGAGGAATTCTTCGAAGTGTTTACATGGCTCCAGCTGGGAATCCATGATAAGCCGGTAGCACTTTACAATACAGGTGAATACTATGATGGGCTAAAACGCTTCCTTCTGCAAATGGTAAAACAGCAATTCCTGAAGCGCGAAACCTACGATGATTTGATTATTGAAACGGTTCCGGAGAATCTGCTTTCGCGTCTGGAAACACAGGCGGGCAAATCCTCCGATTTCATGAAGAAAGACCTCAGCTAGTTCGAGTTCAAGCGCCGGCCGTAATCAGGTTTCGAATGGTTTTCCTACTTTCTGCTCGCTGGTAGCGAAATGCCAGACCTGCCCCGTTTCCATCCAGGCGTACTATACCCGCCTTTAGAAGCATCCCATCGATTTCTACTTCCACTTCATCTCCCACTTCAACATCGCAGTCCGGCCAATCCACGTAGAAGCCTCTGGTACTCAAATCTCTGGTTTCAAAAGTCTTTCCGTTGATTTTCACACTCTGATGAACCGGTATCCTCTTCTCGAATCGCCATCCCCGGGGATACATTTTCATAAATGGAGTGGAAATGTCAGGACGCAAAAAGTAGACGGCGGCTGCCAGCCCCAGGGCGCTGTACAGAAGATAAAGCATGTTCACCCAGTAATCCGGCAAAGAGAACACAGCCCAGACATTGTAACCCAGCAGTAAAGCTGCGAAAACAAAGAAGAGCCTCCAGCCCCAGCGCTTTACCAGCAACAATCCCACTCCAACCGCCAGGGACAGGATCATCAGAAGGGCTACCACTGGATCCATCTTCCCCAGCACATAGAGGGGTCTCTGATAGGGATAACCCGACATGATACAGATGGAGAAATAATTCCAGATCGGAAATAGTAGAAAGAGAGATCCGATAATAATTAGAGAGAGAGGGCGTTTATATCTTTTTCTTCGCTCCATGGGAGACTCCTGTACTGAACCTGGGCTTTCTTTCAATCCAATTCAAATAAGCAGCGGCAATGCTCCTCCTGCCACCGCATATTCCATGATACATAGACGATATTTTTTCTGCTTTCGGTAATTCCGATTTCAGTTCCGGACAACAATATCGGAAGGCTCCATGCTGGACGTGTAAAGAGCGCTTTTCTTCTATGCCTGGTTCCTACCTCCTCTATCGATTCAGATTGCGCATTCCGTTGAAACAGCTGCCCTTCCTTGCCTGTCGGCGAGAGGTAAGACCCCTTGCCGCATCGATTTAGCGGCCTCCTCCTGGTCCAGGATGCTGAAGCCGCATGATGCTCGTCCAGGGTCACATCAGGACCAGTACTGCCCCGGTCTGCATGCGTGGCGGAATCCTTTTCATCCTTTATAGGACATAATCCCCGGGCTTTTACTCCGGCCACCGAACCTATTTAGAATCCACAATATGACATAATCTGGGTCAGCTCCTTTGTTTCCCGCGGATCAGGGGGTAATAAACCCACAGTTGCCCTGCATCCGGCGCCGGTTTTAGGTCCGATTTTCCTTTTTTCCCCCCTCCCAGCGCTTTTTTTATTGACTGACTGGCCGGCCAGCCAGTATAATTGGCCCGATGACTGAGAAAGATCAAAAGCAAGCTCCTGTTACCCGAAGCCGATCTGCGGAGGCGGCTGAGACCATGGAAAGAATTCTCCAGGCCTCAATCGATACCATAGCAAGGCTGGGATACGAGGGAGCATCGATGAAGGAAATCGCGAACGCGGCGGGAGTCAGCAAAGCATTGCTGCACTATCACTTCCAGTCCAAGGAAGAATTGATGCTACAATCTCTGAAGCTTCTGTCTTCAGAAGTGGCTCAGGAAGTACGGGTAAACCTGGCAGGGGGCACCCCATCGCTCACCATGGCACTGGATGCAGCCCAGGGTCTATTTGACCGGCTACTGACCAATGAAACCCGCGTAGCTTTTCTCACCGAGATGTACGCAACAGCCACGCATAATGACACTCTGCAAAGAACAATGCAGCGTTATGTGGAACTGGAAAAGGATCTAATACTAGAAGTCATCGAGTCAGCTCTGGGACCATTCCGAGATCAGTTGATTATGCCTCTTGAGAGATTGGCGATGCTGGTACATACAAGCATCGTTGGACTCTCAATCGAGAGCGTTGTCAACCGCGATGAGGACAAACTAAAAGAAAGGTTCCAGGACATTCTCCAGATTCTGGCCAGCGCATTGTTTTTGCCCGCTTTGCAAAGAGAGAGGGATGCAGACGTCGGTCAGCTGGAAGCTGAGCAGGAAAGATAAGGAGTCTCAGGAAGAGCACTGCGAGAGGAGAAGAAGGATGTTTAAGTATATAAAACAATTTATGACACCGGTAATGCTATCCGGCGTTTTCGTGGGAACTATGATTGGCGGGCCCTGGATGTGGCTCGGCGTTGCCATCATCTGTCTGGTGATGATAGGCGGAGACGGTTTACTGAGAGATGATCTCTCAGAGCCAGAGTACAGCCAGAAATGGATTCTGAATGCAGCACTGTTTCTTGCATTACCTTTTCTACTGGTAACCCTGTGGGGACTGGCATGGGCAACACAATCCGGCACTTCAGATTTTCTGGGACTTGGTGCACTGATTCAGACTGTCACTGGCTACGACGTATTTGCAGCGCGGCAGGCCAGCACCTGGTATCATATGGTAGGCGCAGTTCTGGGCACAGGTTTCACTGTGGCTGGGTATGGAACCAACATCGCTCATGAATTGACTCACCGAACAACAGATCCACTTTCTATGATCTGGGGCCGCTGGATGCTGGCTATGAGCAACAACGCCGATTTCAGTATCGAACATGTTTATGGTCACCATGAAACCATAGCCACGGAAGCAGACCCTGCCAGCGCAAAAAGAGGGGATAACCTGTACGTATTCATCGTGAAGTCCACTTTTCAGGGCCATGCAAGTGCCTGGAGACTGGAAGCAGGAAGACTTAAGAAGAAAGGTTACTGGGTCTTTGGCCCTCGCAACCGAATGCTAACCGGTTATCTGATGAGCATCACGTACGCTGCTGCTTTTTATGCTGCTGCTGGATGGCTGGGAGTGGCTATCTATATGGCGCAGGCCACCTGGGCAAAAGTAGTCTTCGAAGTTGTGAACTACATTGAGCATTATGGCCTGGTTCGTGTTCCAGGACAACCGGTAATGCCTCGCCACTCCTGGAATACTAACAAAGTAGTTTCCAGTATGGTTCTATTTTCGCTGACAAGACATAGCGCACACCACGAGAAAGGTGATCTACCTTTCTGGAACCTGAAGCCTTATCCGGAAGCTCCAGAAATGCCTTACGGTTATCTGACTACCATTTTCGCGGCGATGGTTCCTCCGGTATGGAGAGCGAGCATCAATCCCAAATTAAAGGAATGGGATGAAAAGCATGCTTCTCGGGAAGAACTGGAGATCCTGGCACGCAGAAATCAAGTTCTGGGCAAGGTAAACTTAGAAAAACAAGCGGCCTGATCGAATAAAGGCCGCATTGAGCGGGGCAGCGCAGAGATCCACTGCGCTGTCAGCAATTTCAAGGGGGACATCATGGGACTATTCTCAAAGAAAGCAAAGAATTTCACGGTGAAGATCCAGAGCACAGGAGATGAAATCCATCTGGATAACAAGACTACCATCTTGCAGGCCGCACTTGATCAAGGTCTGGACTATCCACACCGTTGCCGCGTAGGTTCCTGCACCAGCTGCAAGACGAAGCTGGTGGACGGAAAAATCAAAGAGCTTACCGACACAGCCTATGTGCTGAGTATGGAAGATATTCAAGATGGCGCCATTCTGGCCTGCCAGTCCATACCCAAGTGCGATCTCACCATCGACGTAGAACTGGGTGAAGCGGCTGCGGAGGAATTCAAGGGTACCATTACTCGAGTTGATGACCTCACGCACGACATTCTCGGAGTCACTGTGGCTCTTGATCGTAGCATCTATTATGTTGCCGGTCAATACGCTGACGTTGCCTTTCCGGACCTGGATCGTCCAAGAAACTATTCATTTGCCTCACGCTCCCTGCCACAGGGAAACAGAGAGATTCGGTTCCATATAAGAAAGGTACCGGGGGGCACTTTCACAGAATGGCTTTTCAAGAAAGATAGAGTGGGAGAAGAACTGGTTGTGGGAGGACCCTTTGGAGAATTCCAGTTATCGTCGGGGCCCAATCCGCTTCTTTTCATCGCAGGTGGTAGCGGGATGGCACCCATTCTGTCCATCCTGGAATCCGCGGGCGGCGATGATCTCAAGCGAAATGCAACCTATCTGTTTGGAGCACGAACGCAGGCAGATCTCTATGCACTGGATGAAATCAAGAATGCTACGCGAAAATGGCAGGGCAAGTTTGAATTCCTTCCGGTGCTCAGCCATGAGCCAGAAGAAAGTGACTGGCAGGGACAACGCGGATTGGTAACGGATTTGATCTCAGGAATAGAAAATCTATCCGAGCATCATGCTTACCTTTGTGGCCCTCCTGGCATGATCGATGCGGCCCTGGATCATCTAAAAGCCTCCGGCATCGCAGATGCAAATATACATTTTGATCGGTTTACAGATTCCAGCCACCTTCTGGTAGGTTCCAGCAAATAAGTCTAATTGGGAATAAAAAAGCCTCGAAGAAAGACCGTCTTTGAGGCTATTTGCGAACCTTTGATTTCCCGGTTGCGACTCCTCTGATGTCTATTTAGGACACCTTTAGCCTGCTCTTCTGTAGCGGGCTTTTTTTTATTTCCAGCGCCTCAGAGCATTCGCAGGAAAAACCCATTCCGGCGTCCGGACTTCTTTTCCGGGATCAATATCATACCATACGTTTCCGTAGCGCTCGTAACCCGGGACCGCTTCGCCCGGCATAAGGGGATTTCGCAATACATGAAATTGCTGGGCCGGCATGTAACTCTGTCCCAGTAAATAGAGCCGTTTTCCGTTCGGGTCTTCTACGATGTCCAGAATCATGATTGCATGTCCCGGAGATCCGCTTTCTAGAAAAAAATCTCCAGGAGAAACAGTTCCGGTTACCGGTTTTGAATCCAGTTTAAGCGATATAGTGCCTGCATATGTAAAGAGGTTTTCCAGATATTTAAAGAAACTACCGTATGATGCATCGTAGCCTTCCGTCTTTTGAAAGCTTACCTTGCTTCCGCGGATTGCCGGGCGAAAGCCGTCCCGCCACTTACTGTAGCTGGACACATCGCCGCTTGTGAAATGGAAACTGATCTTTTCCTTTTGATTCGAGTGCCAGAAATACTCGGACCGAATCCGGATAAGGGCATCCGCGCATTGCTGCAGATCTTTCTTTCCTACAGACAGATCTACTATGCGAAAATGCGCCTCCTGGTTCCCCTTTCTTTTTCCGTTGTAGAGATAGACCGTCTTCGAAGGAAGAAGGCGCAGATTTCGCAGGAAAAGAGCGAATCCATGAGTTGTCTTAATTCGGCTGTAGCCCGGAGGCGCCGGAATCCCCTGTATCCTCTGAATGGTCTGAGCCTCCGGATTTGAGAATTCCCCTGTTTCGGCCGTGCCTGGAGAGCAGCCAGGAGCCAGAGACCAAAAAGCGACTGTAACGACGATAGTTCTGCGGAAATAGCGAGGAAATTGAGAAAGTGACACTGAAGATTTAGACGCTCCATCCTGATCCCGGCCTACCGAATTTCTAGAGAACGGTGCAAAAAGGACGGGATTGTCCGCTTCGTCAGTCCTGAAGCAACAGTGAAATCATGGGTTTCATGGGGTCCGATCCTCCGGTGGAGCGATTCTTAACCATGTACTCCATGGACATCTCCGCTCGGGCTCGAAGACCAGGTTCCAGGTCGGAAAGATACGGAGTGACTGTGTCCTTGACCTGTTCGGGTTCGGCATCGGCAAATCCCCGAGCATAGCTTTGCAGGGCCCAGCCGCGAAACGTGGGATGCGCCGATTCATCGGAGACCAGCGAGAGCAAATAGGCTTTCACTTCCGGTCCGGGATACTCGGAAAGGAGAGCAAGCGAAAGAATGCGAACGCGCGCAAGATTTGTCTGGTCTGCAGCCAGTTGCATCAAAGCGTGAGCCGGATCTGCACTATGGCTGGAAACGGCGGTTTTCAGGTCGGACAGTTCGCCTTCCGGCGGGTTGATTAACAACTGCCGAATCTGAACTAACTCCTGCTGTAGACCTACTGGAGCATTCTGGGAAGTGGTTTCTGCATCCACAACTCCCAGACTGGCAAACAATAGCGTCAGTGTGACGGGAAGGGTCCGCATACACACCTCCACATAAAAAATGGACCGATACTCAGGTACTTGATCTGATACCGCTCCGTACCGCCAGAGTAGCAAAACCCCTGCCGGTATCCTCCAAAAAATCGGGGCTTCCTGGAAAAAAATTAGTCTCTGGCGGCAAAAACTGTGCCTTCATCCCCAAAAAAATCGGATTGCCGACCCAGCGTTGCAGGCCTGAACCCAGAACCCGCCGGAGAACGGTTCTGCCTGGAGTTCGATAACCGGAGTAATCACCGCATTCGGCCCAATATCCGCGGAAAAAGACCCATAGAATCACTGGCTCAAGCAATTGGCTGAAGCTCCACCTGGGACCACCTTTTCGGTGTGACAATTGAAGGAGACGGACTGACCTGCGTCTTGTTCAAGGCGGTATTCCACGGAAGACTAGCCGACTCAGGTAGCCACCTGTGCCCAGGGCACAGGCGCTGGCCGACCGCAGTTCCCGACATGGAATTAAAGAATTCTGTAAATCTTTCCCGAGGCGAAATCCGCGACGTAGACCTCACCTTTGGAATCCCGGGCAAAGGTAGAAATTAAAAGCGGCCATTTTCCCAGAGCGTACGCTTCCACCATCTGATTCTCCGCGGGAATATCGATGGCCCAGATACGCCCTTTTACAAAATCCCCGAAGATGTATTTGCCCTTCAACTCTGTGCGACTTCCCATATAGACGTAGCCGCCTGTGATGGACTGTCCTTCTTCATGGCCGTATTCAAACACCGGTGGTTTCAGACCGGATCGATTGCAGCCCTCTTCCGGATCAAAACAATGGTTGGCCTCCATGGTATTCCAGCCCAGGTTATCCCCTTTTTCAATGACCGAAACCTCTTCCCAGGCGTCCTGACCAACGTCGGCCACAATCAATCGACCCTGGGGATCGAAACTGTATTTCCATGGATTTCGTAAACCGATGGCCCACACTTCTCGGGCCCACTGAGGATGTGTTGTGAAGTAAGGATTGTCCGCTGGAATCGCATAGGGTTTACCGTCTTCTTCTTTATCTACGTCGATTCGAAGCATGGCGCCCAGGAGTGTTCGAGGATTCTGTCCGTTTTCGTCCGGGTCATCCCGCCATCCGCCATCGCCCCATCCAATATACAGCATGCCATCGGGTCCAAAATCCAGGCGACCGGCATTATGATTCTGATAGGGTTGATCCACTTCCATGAAGACCTTTTCGCCGCTCAGTCTTCCGGGAGCAAAGACGTCCGCAGGATTGTCCAGCTTCCATCGAGAGACCCGACTAAAACGACGATCACCGTCCTCCACCGAGTAATTTAAAAAGATAAAGCCATTCTTCTGGAACTCCGGATGAATGGCCATACCCAGAAGTCCCTGCTCGGAAACAACTGGCACCTGAAGTTTTAAGACCTCCCGGGCCTTTCCCGATTTCAAATCCAGAAGCGACAGTTTTCCATTTTTCTGCACCACGAACAGGTGCCGGTCTGAAGCGGGATGAAATACAAGTTCGGTAATCTGAGGATACCCGGTGGCCATTTCCGCCAATTGAATGTTGATCTGTTTTCGATTCGCATCGGGCCCGGAGAATTCGGGCTTCAGGTCGGTAATCTTTCCCTCAGGCGCGTACTCCGGAGAGAACCACCCGATAAGTGTGGCCCGCAACCCTTCGCAGCTGGCAGTGAAAGGAAGAGTAAAAAGTAGAAGCACCAGGCTAATCCGTGAAACCATTTTAGAACCTCAATATAGAAGAATTGCGAATAGCGATGGCCAATGTAATGCAGGCCCCCGGCAAATTCAAGACAGTTAAGATTAACGAAAATTCCCAGGTCGGCCAACGCAAAGTTTGGCCGGGGCATGGCTTCGATAACAGGGCTTGAGAAAAAGTCCGAAAAGTGGTTTCGAGCAGACCTGGAATCAGGGATCTGTAACTATGAAGTGCGATGCTGCTTATCCGTTGCCTGCAAACTCAATAAGACAAATCTTCCTGGTTCCCCGCTGGCTACGAGCCCGGAAACTCTGGATGGCGGTGGTTCTGGTCATAGCTACCGTCGCCTCTCAGCACTCTTTGTTTGCCCGGGCCACTCCCCATGTTATCGAACCCTGCAATGTGGCATTCTATGTTCCAGCGGGCTTTCAAATAGTTGAAGAAACACGAACTTCCCTGCTGGCACGAGATCTTCAAGGCCTGGAACTTGCCGTATTCTGTACCTACAATGAAAACCGTACCAATCGATCGTCCGAAATCCTTTCACGCCCAGGGGTGCAGGAAATCAAAACTCTACATATGGAATCCCGGATCTCGGGGATTTTGTACTCCAATACTCGGTATTCCCAGGGGAAAAAGCTGCAGAGCATAGAGGCTTATCTGGCCACGCGAAACCTGGAATATCGTGTCATTGCCATTCCTCCAGGCGGACTGTTTCAGGGCAATGAAGCCAGAGCTCGCCAACTTGTAGAAGAACTCCTGGCCGGTTTCTCCTGGATTGCTCCTCCGGAAAACACCATCTCTGAAGAAGAGTATCAACAGCGCCTCTGGTTTCTGGGCCTGGCGATCCTGGTCATTCTGGCAATCCTCGGAGCGATCCTCTGGCATCGCAGGAAGCGAAAAAAAGGCTGACCGGGAGCGGGCTACGCAATTCCCGTACATATGAATTCCCTTCGCGCTTATCGAAGTACCATCGGATTAACGTCAAATCTCTGGCTTCTGGCCGGTTTCCTTTTTCTATTATCTCTGGCTTCGGGCTGCGATTCTCAGAATGCAAATAGCGCCGGGCCAGCCCATACAGGGGCGGAGGAATCGCGAATATCGGATGACGATCGGGGAAATGGCAACGCATCGCTAAACCCCGGAAAAAAACCAGAAGTTCTGATCATCGGAGATTCCATGATGCAATTTGGAATTGGTCCGGCTCTGAAAAAGAGTCTGGAGTCCCGGGGCTACTCAGTGCAGTACTTCGTGAAAAAATCCACAGGCCTGACCTGGACTCACTTCTTTGACTGGCAATACAAGAGCCAGGAGCTACTGTCCCTGGGCCAGTTTGACGTTATCATCGTTATGCTGGGTTCCAACGACGGTCGCTGGCTGAAATACGAAGGCAAACGACTTCACTATGGCCCGGATGTTGCGCAATGGTGGCAGCAATATGCATTGAGATTCGATGAATTCTTTGGACGTTTATGCAACGAAACTAGAAGAGTTTACTGGATTGGTATGCCACCCATGAAGCCAGAAGGGTACCATAATAAAACTCGTCTCTTCAATGCTTTCTATGAAAGAAAGATTCAGAACTCCGGCTGCGGAAGCTACATCCACACCAATTATTTGAGCAAAGAGAAACCTGTTCGCTGGTCCGATGGGATTCATGTTTCTAACAGCGGAGGTCGGATGGTAGCCGATCGTATAATAAAAGAAACCGGATTATGATTTCTATCTCTGAAACAAGGGTGCGCAAACGCTAGCTTAATGGAGAACCCTGCATTAGCGACCAATCGTGGATTCTCGCATTCCATTCAGGGGTCGACTTTTTCCAGTGAAAAGCAACTCCGCCCACGCTCTAAAGCCATCGCTTCTTTCGAAAGAAATAGATCATACTTCCGGAAATCATCGCCATAATTCCAATAATCATGGGAAATCCATAATTACTGTGCAGAAATGGCATTCGCTCGAAATTCATCCCGTAGATTCCCGTGATGAGAGTCATGGGCATAAAGATTGTTGTAATCAATGTAAGCAGTTTCATCACCTGGTTCAACCTTGTGCTGATTGAGGAAAGATGCACGTCGAGAAGGCCGGAAAGCATATCTCGAAAGGATTCGATTGTATCTACGATGTGAATGCAATGATCGTAGATGTCGCGAAAGAACACAGACAGGTCTTCATCAATTAACGATGAGTGCTGCCGATCCAGGAAGACCAGGGCTTCCCGCAGAGGCCAGATGCTCTTACGCAAAGAGATGAGCTCACGTTTCAGTCGATGTATGGCGGGCAGAAGATTTTCCTTCCCTGACAGCACTTCATCTTCCAGCATTTCGATCTCATCCGAAACACTTTCGAGCACGGCAAAGTAATGATCCACTACGGAATCCAGGAGAGAATAGAGCAGGTAATCTGCTCCTTCCTGAAGCAATCTGCCGCGCCCATCCATGAGACGATGTTCCACGCCCTCAAAATTGCGCTCTTCGTCGGACTCTTCAAAGCTAATCACATAGTCTTTTCCCAGTACGAGACATACCTGGTTCTGCTGTAGTCCGCGAGTCGTATCAAAATGAAGCCCTCGAAGTACAACAAACAGATGGTCACCGTAATCCTCCACCTTGGGTCTCTGGTCCGTATTCATTACATCTTCCAGAAGAAGAGGATGAAGTCTATATATCTCACCGATCTTTTGAATTGTGCTTGCGTCGGTCACTCCACGAACCTGTAGCCACAGCACTCCCTCCCTTTCCGGTGAGGGCACATCTGAGCGAGAGGATCTGGATCCTTCCTGGAAAAGTATGGGATGAGCGCCGCCAGAACTATAGCGAATCCCGCTGAGCTCAGTATCACCGGTCCCATGCCCGATGTGCACCAGGCTGCCTGGAGGCAGTCCAGCCTTCCTGGAACGCCGATTTATGGTTCGTCTCATGCTCCTCGGATGCTCTGGCCATGGCAGGAAGCGAGGAAAATTTATTTTACCGTAACCATACAGGCCTCAGTCTCGTCTGACTATTCGGGGCCACTATTTGGACTCTGCCCCTTGTTCAGGAGATTGCAATGAAACTAAACCGAATGTTGGTACTATCGATGCTGCTGGCGCTGTTCAGCTCATCGGCACTGTGGGCTGATACCAGGTTTGATATCCAGCTTGTGAAATCGGAAGCTGAAGACACCAACGTAATCTGGCTGTATCCGAAAAAAGCCAAAGTACCCGGAATGCTCTGGGGCACCAATGATGAATACACCCCCGGTATGCATGCGGTTGTTCTTTCCTGTGGTGTGAATTCTGAAGTTGAGTATGAGGATGATCGCGTAGAACCTGCAGATCTGTACCGCGTAGAGCACTACATGCTGAACGAAGATGAAGACTGGGAACTCAAGGGATGGTTCCGACTTCAGCAGATGTCCAATAAATCGCTCTGCGACAAGATGATGCAACTGGCACGACTGGCCACTCCCGGTAGACCGCTAAATGTCAGCTTGAGCATTGCAGAACAGGGCCTTGGAGTCAGAAACAAAGTAGAAAAGTGGGAACTGGCTCCCTGAGAACGCTCATGGAAATCGGCCCAAACCACCGATAAGATACTGTGAGGCAATATAGATTACATACCCTGGCGCTGACCGGAATCCTGGCATTGTGCTTTCAATGCTCCCCGGAGCCCGAGCCAGCACCGGAGCCGGCGGGCCCGGCAACCGTTCAAATCTTCATGTCAGCAAGTGGCGGGGCCGACTGCGCTGCAGTGGAGCCATTGGACCGGGAAGTGCAGTCCAGGACCCCGGAAGCGGTCCTGAAGGCCCTGCTCGATGGACCTACCAGCCGCGAAACCCTGGAAGGAGCCTACAGCGCTATCGATCGAGGAACCAAGCTCGTTTCCATCAAGGAAGAAGGGCAGACCATAATTGCGGATTTTTCCAATATTCCGGATGGAGATTCCTGCAGAGCCAAGTCCATTCATGCACAGATCGAACAATCCATTTCGCACAATTTCCCGGGAAAATCCATTAAGATCCTTTCCCAGGGCCAACCGGTGAAGTAGAAGCGCTGTCAAACCGGCACGCAAAGGGGCCCGGAGCATTACCAGCCCGGGTCCAGCTCTTCAGAGGGACGGAGCCTGAAAGTCTTCCGTCTCCAGCGGCCTGTGCGCGACCTCATCGTAGTCGTCCAAAGAGTTCGATACCTGTTTCCAGCATCGCTCACTACGATGCCGGGTCAGAGGGCCCCATGCATCCACGGAACGGCGAGACACGGAGAAGTGGGCTCTATAGATCAATTCAACAGCGGAATAAGCAATGAGCGGGCCCCATGGGCCCTGGCTGGAACCTGTCGCGGCTGACTCGTTATTGGCAATCTGAGGTTTCCGCTTTCGCTTCCTTAATCTCGTATAGGGGCCAGCAGGTTCCAGTACCAGAGCAATTGAAAGAAGACTATGCCTGCTGCAGCAACCAATGTGTAGAAGAGCTTTAGACCGGCTCCCCAGCTAAATGCATTCCAGACTCTGGGAATGCGAATCGCTAGAAAGATAGTGAGCAGGAGCAGGCCGTAGGGAAGATAAAACAGCGCTTCCAGGCTGCCAGGAATGCCCTCTACAATTTGTTGCTGTAGTACCCCCATGTGAATTTGGGCTCCTAAAAGAAAGAGTACGTGAGCCCAGGCAGTGGCCACCATGAGACGAAATATCTTTTGTTCCTCTTCCTGCGCTTCCGGTTCCAATTCCGGAGGTTCGTTGCCGGTGAATCGAATATAGAGCTTGCGCGCCACGGGAGCGAACAAACAACCCAGCATCATGATAACTGCGAATGCGGTGAGCGGAACAACCACTTGCATTCCTTCCATCGGGCTGATTCTTTCCAGATAAAACGGTACCAGATACGTTCCAGAAATTCCTCTGGCTTCTCCATCCTCCACGTCGAAGGCGATTTTCACCGGTGGGTCATCGCTCTGAAAAACATGTCCGCCCACCGGCCGCAGGCGAATGGGCTCCCGAAATTCCGCCGGGAAGCTGGCCATCAAGGTATCTCCTTCCACCTTTACATCCACCTGCATGGGCAGGCCCCCCACTTTTAACAAGCCGTTATGCTCATAGCGCGCATAACGGTAGGAACCCGCATAGGAATCCAGGGATAACTCCGATTTCTTAGCTGAAGGAAGATCCGGTTGCTTTAGCTCCAGGTAATCTGCAAAAGCTAC
Organism: Leptospiraceae bacterium; assembly: GCA_002717505.1. Classification (GTDB taxonomy): domain Bacteria; phylum Spirochaetota; class Leptospiria; order Leptospirales; family Leptonemataceae; genus UBA3465. The sequence continues at coordinate 32,536 of PBEB01000022.1, read as the reverse complement.
CATTAGCTTTTCGCGAATCAAGGGATCGGTAGAGCCGTTGCTGGAAAAGAAGATGCCGGTTCGCCTCTCCGGAGAAAACGAGATCAAACTGGAGAATGCCTCCCAGTCCCCACCGTGCTCCAACATGCGAAGGCCTCGGAGATCCCTTTCGTAAAAGCTAAAGGCAGAACCTGGTATACCTTCAGCCGGGCGAAAGTGGTTGGCGATCAAGGTTGCATAACCTTGCTCCGAGAGAACCCGGCGGTCAGGAAATCCATTACTGAGGGCCACCAGATAGTCCGCCATATCCCGACCCGTTGCATAAAGCGATCCCACCGGAAAATAGCGGAGTCGCATGGGGGCCATTTCCATCCTCTGCTCATCCGGTCCCATAATATAACTGGCCGAGATTTTATCGGAATCGATTTCCAGCGATGAGAAGTTTGCCTGGATTCCCAGCTCCTTCAAGACCTGGCTCTTCTGGAAACTCAGAAAATCCTGGCCGCTGACCTCTTCCAGGACAGCGGCCAGCACCATGAATCCGTAGTTGGAATAGTTGTAGTAGCTTCCAGGCCTGGCGATCTGCCCGGGGTAATGCTCTTCTACAATTCTCTTCAGGGGCGGTAGATCTTCCTCCGGCGAGGCACCCAGACCAATCAGTCTTTCGTCGAAACCAGCTGTATGGGTCACCAGTTGTCGGATTGTCACCGGATACTCCAGTCTGACACCCAGCTCCGGCAGAATCTCCGCCACATCCTGATCCAGACGGATCTTGTCCTGCTCCAGCAACTGAAGGATGCCCAGGGCTACGAAGGTTTTTGAAATGCTTCCTACGCGGAAATAGGTGGATTCCGGATGGACTCTCTTGCCGTCCCTCAGATGCGCATCGCCGTAGCCCTTCAGAAGTACCAGCTTTCCGTTCCGAACGATGGCCACCAGCGCGCCGGGTATATGCGCTTCAGCCCCCTGCTCTTCCATGAATCGATCCATGAATTCCTGAGCCGCAGCATCTCGGCTCATCGCCGTTTCGCTGCTGTAGGAATGGGTTTCCGCCAGTAGCGGCGCTGCAAGAGATAGAATGAAGGTTACAAACAGGGAGGTCTTGAGGAAGCGCATACCGGTATGGACCGCATGGAAAGCGGCAGGGTCAAGCCGATCTTGACAGCCGTCCGGACAGGCCACAAATTGGCCTGTCCATGAAAACGCATAGTATAGACGGAATCACACTGCATCTAGGGGCCCCGGATCAAGACGAGCATCCATGGGTAGGAAATATGGATGTCCTTCAGCAACTCATGGCCTGCTGGATGACCGTACACGAAGACGATATTCCTTTGAACCCCAGGCTTATAGGCCGACCCGGAGTGGGCAAAACGACCCTGGCCGCTGCGGCCGCCCGGGCACTGGATAAGCCGGTGTACATTTTTCAGGCCACCATGGACACTCGTCCCGAGGATCTCTTAATAACTCCGGTAATTGCAGAATCAGGAAAGATTAAATATGTGGCCAGCGCCATCGTCACAGCTATGATCGAAGGGGGCGTTGCAATCCTGGATGAGGGAAACCGTATGGGAGAAAAGTCCTGGGCATCCCTGGCACCTTTACTGGATCATCGACGGTATGTAGAGTCCATTATCGCAGGTATCAAAGTTAAGGCTCATCCAGAATTTCGTTTCTGCGCCACTATGAATGAAGATGCTTCCACCTTTGAAATCCCGGAGTACATCCAAAGTAGGTTGCAGCCGCAAATCTACATCGACTTCGCCGATGCAGATGAAGAAGCAGAAATCCTCAAAGCGAACCTTCCCTTTGCTCCAGATGAAATCATTAGTTACGTTGTTAAATTTCTGCAGGCTGCTCATCAGGCCGATGAGCCCTATTCGGTAAGGGATGGCATCAATATCACTCGAATGGTCTTGAAGCTGGGTCTATCTCGAGAATTCTTTAAGAAAGACGATGGCAAGATCATTACCGACGAAACTCGGTTCAGGGAATTGCTGCATGATTCCGTGATGGGCATTCTGGGAGACGATGCCTTACGTTATCTGGTGACCTGAGAATCCAGGCACTTAGAACATTGGTAGAGTCATGTCCGCGCAGAACTATCCAGCCAGAAGTAAGCTCCATTCGGATTCTGAAATTGCAATAGAACTGAAGCCGGGCATTCGTGCCTTGCCCATAGTCCACGGATCCGCAGAATGCACACTACTTGTTCGTCGGATGTTTTTGGAACGGCCCCCATCTCAACTGGTTCTGGAATTGCCCGATGTCTTTGGTCAGGCATTGCATAGAGCCCTTCCGTACGCTGAATCCATTCCGGTTCTGACTCTGGAACCACCGACTTACCCACCGATCCATTTTATCATGGAGCCCCTGGAGCCCATAGTTGAAGCCGCTCGCTCAGCGTTTGAGGCTGATATTCCCATTCATGCAGCGGACCGCCTCATTGAAGGAATCTACGCCTGGACAGATGAACGCTTTCCGGATACCTATTCATTGAATGAGCTAAGTCTCCATGAGTTGTTCGAAATGTATCGAAAAGAGCTTCCGGGTCCGGCCAGGGCCGGGGATCTGCGCTTGCAGTTTGTAGATTTCGTAGATTACATTCGCGAAATCAGTCTTGCGGAACGGATCCGACAACTTGCACATTTTCAAGATCCTGCTGAGGATTCTATACTGTTGGTCTGCGGGATGAAGCATCTGCCTTCTATTGAGAGGTTGCTAAATCTTTCGGCTGAAGAGTTTAATGAAGAGAAAGAAAAAGCTGAAGTCTCTTTGAGCACCGCCGGCCTCCCGGCCCTGGAATACAGCGATTCGGAAAGCTCAGATTCAACGCAAGAAGGTCCCAGTTCTGAGCAGGACAAAGAGCCCCTGGAAGAACTACTGGACTGGAACGATCGGGTGAACTCTTCCAGGGATGAAGTGGAAATCAGTATTCTGTCGCGAAAGCATCCGGAAGTATTGACTCAGCCAGGTTATTACAATACTGCATGGAACCTTGCCAGGAAACATCATCGAGCCCTCCCCGGTTTTGATCGCATTCGGCTGCAAAGACAGGTATTTCGCGAGACAAGGCATCGTTACGAGCGAGAATCTGGGGAAATCTTTCCACCTCAGCGTGAGAAGATTTTCTTTCAGTTTGCTCGTAACTGGAGCTTTCTCAATCAGAAGCTTTTGCCGGACACCTATCAACTGGTTCTAAGCGCTCGAGCCTTCGGAAACGATAACTTTGCTCGAATTTTTCATGATATCCTGATGTTCCTCCGAGAACCCGGTCCCAGCCCTTTCCAGGAAAAGGAAATCACTCTGGATGATTTGTTCCGGCATCATAAGCTCATCCGATTTCGATTGAAGCGAAGGATAAAACGTCGAGTGCCTCCTCCGAGAATCACTCGGAACATCCAGCGCGAAAAATACCCGGGGCAATGGAGAGATTTGTGGGACGGGAGCGGAATTTGTTCCTACCCGCCGGAAGATGTGGTCCTGGAAGATTTTGGAAAGTACCTGCAGAATCGAGCGAAATCCATAATGAAGGCCAGCGAAGAGAAAACCCTGGAGTTCAGTTCTTCCTTGCTAGATGGAATAGATTACAGAGAAACCATTCGCAATTTTCACTCTGGGAAAATCTTTGTTCGAGATCAGCATAAGAAGGCCATCGATGCGGGTAGTGTTGTTATCATTTTCGACGAGGACGAGGACAAGCATCCGTGGCAGGTGGTCTGGTGGGGAGAACACCATCAGGAAAGCGATATGGCTTTCTTTTCTACCTTTCCCGGCGATCAGGTGGTGGGCCCGGGAATTTGCCGATGTACCTATGGCGGATTGATGCTAACTTTTCCTCCAGGGCGTATACATGACATCTGGAATGATCCCGGCTACGACCGCTTCGACAAACCGGCGGATCGCTTACTCCTGGCTGGTCTCGAATACAATACCAGAAATGCAGTGGTGCATCTGGCGCATAAGCCCCCTCCGCCGTATATGACTCAGCTAGCCAATCGCCTGGGCCAGAAGATTGTGCACATTCCCATAAGCACCGTCAATCCAGTGATCCTGGGTCGTGTTCGTCGATTTCATGTATTAAGCGGCAAGGAAAAGCGAGATGATGCGGATGACTTTATCTGGTGAGTCACTCAAGGCAAGAATAGAAAAGGCTTCCTGAATCTACCCTCCATGTCCCGGCCAAACCCTCGGCCGCGGACAACATTGCTGCAAGAAAGGAGTCAAGCCTCCTTTTGAGCCTCCCTCAAGTTATTGAACTCTTCTGCGTGGGCATGGAAGAATAGAATAGAGCAAGACATTCGAACAAAAATTATAAGGAAATCCAGAGGCGGGCTGAGGACTACCAGGTTTAGAACCGATGTCGATTCAGTGTCGCTTGAAAGAACAGAGCATATGTGTTCTGTCCTTTGCTTCCTGCTCGTTGCAGGTTCTCAAGTTGATTGTTCAACGGTTCTTTATTCCTTCAAGCGACCCACAGCATAGGCAGTGACAGAAAAAGCGATTACCAGACCAAATCCCAGAACGCTGAACAGAGCATCGCCCAGAAATCCTGAATGGTAATCCAGCATATCGGAATGAGGTATCCCCATATCCTCCAGTGCGATGTAGACCTGCATGAAGCGAACCAGAAAGCCAGCACCGCCCAGAAATGCGATCATGGCCAGAATGACAAAGAGCAGTCGCGCGGCCATAATTCGCCCGGTGCGCATCCCCTTTTCATAGGAATCCGATTCTTCGTTCATTTCTGACCTTTCTTCCCTCGAAACATATCCATCCAGTAGGCCATATCGCGAGCACTCATTTGAGGGTCCTGCTTTTTTGATTCCGGATCTCTACCAGGAGCTGAAATCACTTCCTGCACCCATTTCGCGAATTCTTCCGATGATTGGACATGGCTCCTGGATTGTTTGGCGAAATGCTGCACTTGCTTGTCCGAGCTTACGGTTCGCACTTCCCCGGGGGATTTACAGGCTATCAGATACTGCTTAATCAGGTAATCGGCGCTTCGATCATGACTGTAATAGCACTTGAGACCGCCCACGCTTTCTCGATCGGTTTCATCGCCCTGTTTCTTCTTACCATCAAAAAAGATGTGAATCTCAAGTGGCTTTTTCCAGGCTTCCTTTAGACGCGCCATACGCCGGATAAAGCCCTGCATGGCGGACTCCAGTTGACCTCGATGCATATGCTCTTCAAGATCATCGAATTTATAGATGGCATTGAATGCATCGATGACCAGGATCATACAGAGAGGATTCCTGAGCCGCCCTGTTGATCCAGTTTTTTTAATCCACTGCAGAAAAAAGACATTCGCCGGCCTGTACTTCCGGATAGACCGCCTTTTTGGCCTGCAATCCGGTTTTTTGGATGTCAGAACAATTCAAGTTCCGTTTCTGGGACTATGTACATGTGGTTCAAGGCCATTCATCTAATCTTCATGGTCGCGTGGTTTGCCGGGATGTTCTATATCTGGCGCCTCTTTGTCTACCATGTGGAGACAGACCACCAGGCAGTACGGGACCAGCTAGCTGTGATGGAGCGCAAGCTATACCAGATCATTATGACTCCTGCTATGGTCATTACCTGGGTTTTCGGGCTGGCCATGGTGTTCATGCAATGGAAGGCCTTTTCCACTGCGGGCTGGCTCCATGCGAAAATCACATTGGTTCTCTTTCTGGTTTTCTGGCATTTTCTGGCAGGCTATTACAGAAAACAATTGCTGGCCGGGAAGAGCTACGCTTCCAAACGCTTCCGACTGATGAATGAAGTGCCCACCGTTGTTCTGATTCTTGTCATCATCCTTGCTGTAATACGACCCTTCTAAACCCGCAATTAGAGAAACGAAGACTCCGGCAGGATGGACAGAGCTACGAATGAAGACTTCATCCAACGCTCTCCCTGGGTTCGTCTTAACAGAGTCGAGCAAAAAGCCCATAACGCTGGCAGGCTTCCAATACTTGCGATGCGCCACGCCGCAGCCAGGAAGAAATCAGAATGTTTGATTGGCACTAATCATGATTTCCAGGGCCCGGTCTCCGAATTCAATGTCTCGCAGCACCTTGTAACCATCCCCGGCATCGAAATAAGCCACGTAAGCAGAGAGTGTGAGATCTCCGTATGGGCGCCAATTGACACGCCAGTTGATTTCCTCCCCGAAGTATGATGAAGGACCCTTACCCCCGGGAAACTCCGTAAAGAACTGATTGTAGTCGATGGTGGGTGTCCGGTAGCTATGCAGCGAATAGTATCCCAGAGACGTATCTACAGATTCATAAATCTGAGCTTCGAATCGGACGCCCCGGACGATTAGACCGGTGAGATCACCAAGAGCGAATAGGCTGTAACCACCGGATGAGTCCACAGAGATTTCGCTAAACTGGTAGGCCTGACTTGCGTAGTGAAACTGGTCTCTGCGATAATCCACGGATCGTCCATCCGGCTCTACTCCCCGGCGACCACTTGCTCCTGCGATGGCCAGTGAGAGCTTATAGCGGTCTGTAATCTGATAGCCTATCTCCGCTTCTCCGGCTCCGGCATCTATCTTCCTTTTATCTCTCTGGTCCGGTATATAATTCTCTGCCTCTTCAGCGAGGGTCAGCACCGAGCTTCCTGCCAGGAGATCTTCCCGCGGGAATTCCCTTGTGGTGCTGTAAACATTACCCCAGTTCCCTATGATATGTAACATGAAATTGAAGCGTCCCCATCTATACCTTTGATAGAATCCGGCCCAGTATAACCGTGAGGTGTCTCTGATGTTTCCACTATCGTCCACCGTCCGATTATCGCCTCGATATAATCCGTATAGTTCTGAACGATATCCTGGCAATCCCGAGTACTTCCAGTTGCCCAGCACTACATCTACATCTTTGTAATTGTCGTCGTTAAAACCGTTCGAGTCTCGATCCACTCTGGATTGATCTTCTTTCTTGATGTAGTACAGCTCAAATTCCGAAAACCAATCAGACACCGAGTAGTTGATATAGAACCCGGCGCCGCTGGTGGCTGCTACGAAACCGTTGGGAGTTCCGTAGGGAAAGATTCCTGCATTAAAGCTGAATGTGTCCTCTTCGTTATGAATCTTCAGCCTCAGTTCGCGAGTTTCCAGATTCGCACTACCTGAGCCGGTGCCTCCGCTACCTGGCCCGGTATTGCCAGTGGTGGTATCGCCAAATTGCAGCTCCCCTACCTCAAGACCATAGATTATATCCACAAAGTTAGATGGTCGAAAGGCAAGATTCAATCTGAATCGGGCTGTGTAGAAATCACCTTCTTCGCGGCAGCGACTGTCATTAGTAGCTGTGGCCGTAGAACCGCTGGAGCTGCTGGTATATGGATTGGGACAGAGTGTAGTTGTTTGTTTTTCTAGAGGAAGATCACGGGATGTATAAAAGCCGCGAATCAGCATGCTTCCATTGTAGTCGAATCCATCCAGAACAGGAGCTGTCTGGGCTTTCAGCGATGCGGCCGGTAGCACCAGGCCTATCAGCAGTGCGCTAACAGTTAGTACTAACTTCAATTTGGTATATTCGATGGTTCCTTCTCCTTTCTATCCCGATTATTCTACGATGGTATCCTTCGCCCATTCTGAATCAGAAAAATACCGATCATAAATGCGCTTCATTTCCCCGGTGCGATGCATTTCTTTCAGAATGAAATTCATGTACATCCAGTATTCAGGATGCCCCGGAGGAAGAACCAGAGAGAGATGTTCTTCTCGGTAAACGGACTGCAAGGGAACAAACCGAGAAAGTAGCCCTTTACGCATGATAGTCTGGGCTTTGATGAAAACGCCGTCCGCCACGAAGGCATCAATTTCACCGTCCTCCAGCGCTTCCATTCCCGATTTGTTGTTGGGAAAGGCCTTAATTGTATGCATCGAAAATTCGGGATCCGTAGTCAGGATCTCTTCATTTGTTGTTCCCGACTTCACACCAATTTTGAGAGCCCCGGCATATCTAAGGTCCAGCAAAGACTCAAACTTCTTTTTGGGAAAGTCTATAGAGCCGGTTTCAGGAGGCAGTGCTTTCCGATTCAAAAGAGCCGCAGGAGTTGTCTTCAAATATGGATCCGAAAAATTCACGGTCAGACCGCGTTGCAGGTCGCTGGAGACTCCGCCCAGGGCAATGTCGATCTCACCGCGGGCGGCCAGTGCTATTAGTTCATCCAGGTCTCCGAAAACAAAGTTGGGCTTTAATCCCATGTGATTCGCAATGGAAGTACCGATTTCCACATCCAGCCCCGGGAAATCACTGTTCCCCGGTATATGAAATGGAGCGACGTTTTTCTGCAGTCCTATGCGCAGCGTGCCTTTATCAGCAAGTTTCCGGAGATAAGTCCCTTCGGGTCTGCTTTTGAGACCAGGATCTGATGACAAAGGTTGGACAAAAATTAGTAATAGCGGAAGGACGGCACCGATCCGAAGAGATCGACCGGTGGCTGAAAAGAGCATAAAGAGACGATAACCCCGAATAAAGGCCTGGTCAACGAATTTTCCTCTCGGCAGTCGGAATTGACAGGCAGCCGCCATTTGTTCAGGTGGCAGGGAATGCGATTCGAAGAATTATCAGTCCATCCGGACCTTAAGAAGGCCCTTTCCGACCAGGGCCTTGAAACATTAACGCAGATACAGGAAGATACAATCCAGCCAGCCCAGGAAGGGCGCGACATCGTAGGCATCAGTCAAACAGGAACAGGCAAGACCATTGCTTTCTTGCTTCCGGTTATTGACCATATCATCAAAACTCGCGAAGAAGGTAAGAGCCCGGCCGCTCTAATCCTGACTCCAACCCGTGAAATCTGCCTGCAGATAGCTGAAGAAGTAGAAAAACTACTCACGCATCATTCGCTGAATCTGGCCACCATCTATGGCGGAGATAGCTACGACCGACAGGAAAAGCAATTGGCTGCCCAGCCCTCGGTGATCGTAGCAACCCCCGGACGACTCATAGATTATATCAAGCAGAATAAGTTTCCCACAGACAGCATCCACCATCTGATACTGGATGAAGCGGATCGAATGTTTGATATGGGATTCATTCGTGACATTCGCTACATCATGAAGAAGCTTCCGGAGAAATCGCAGACCATGCTGTTCTCCGCAACGATGAGCTACTACGTCATGCGATTGGCATGGGACTTTATGCACGAGCCAGTGGAGGTGCGTACCAAAGCGGAGACCATTGAAGTAGATAAAATTGATCAGCATTTGTTTCACCTCGGAAGAGAGGAGAAGATGCCCTATCTCATCAACCTGGTCCTGAACGCCGAACAGCCACGTGCCATCATTTTCACGAACTACAAGCGAAAGGTTCTGGATATCACAAAAAAGCTTCATCGCTACGGCGTAGCGGCCACCGGATTGTCTTCGCTTCTGGATCAAAAGAAAAGAGTGCGTTTGCTCAAACAATTCAAACTGGGTAAGTATAGCGTACTCGTGGCAACCGACGTTGCCAGCCGCGGACTGGACGTTGACGACATCACCCATGTTTTCAATTTCGATTTGCCTCAGGATTCCGAATCCTACGTGCATCGCATCGGAAGAACGGCAAGAGCAGGTAAAACAGGGGTTAGCTACTCCTTTTGCTCCGAAGATGATTTCGAGTGTCTGCCGCGCATAGAACAACTGCTAAGACACAAAATCCCGGTGGGACAGGTAGATCCTTCTTACGTAAAGTTCCCGGAAGGAAACTATAAGCCCTTTCGAGACAGTTCCGAATCGCACGGTGAAAAAACCGAGTCCGGCCAGCGATCCAATGACCGCGGTGGGCGAAATAAGCGAAACAGAAAGGATGGCCGGGATCGCAAAAATCGGGGTTCCGACAATCGTGCCGGCCAGGGTAAACCTCAAGAAGCAACGAGCACAGACCGTGGCCCGGGTGAGCAAAGGCGCAGAAAGCGTCGCCGACCTTCCGGAGAGCGCAAACCAGCAGAGGCCAATGTTGGCAGCGCGGAATCCTCGGATTCCAATACAGTGAGAGATCAGGATCGAGCGCGCCTTCTGGGACGAGACAAAGAACCCGGGCAGGGTCGCAGCAACAAACAGGGAAATCGTAACAGAAGACGCGGTAGTCAGAATAGTCAGGGACGCAACGAACGATCCAACGGGTCGCAGCGAAATCGAAAGCCCCAGAGTTCAGGCAAAGGAAGAAATCAGAGGCAGCCGGAGCCCGCGAAAAAGCAGGGTATTCTGGGAAAANTGTTAGGAGTTTTCAAAAAGAAGGGCTAACCCTATTTCATCAGAGTCTTNAGATGCCATAGTTGTTGTCCCGGCAGTTGCTCAATACCGGCGCTACCGGGCTCGCATCAGACGTTCGCACTTAGAGGCATTTGCCCTTTGAGTCTCTATTTCTTNAGTAACTCCAGTTCCACTGGATAGAGAATATGATACTGGCCGGCTCTTCGATTCGAAGACCGGCTATAGATTTCCAGCTTCACCATACCGGAATCAATTTCCACCGAGGCCACGCGATAGTCGATGCCATGTCGTCGCAAATTCAGAGGAACAAAACCTTTCGCAGTTTTCTGCATAAGCACCCATTTCCCTGAACTGTTTTTGATCCTGTTCCATACATCCAGTGGATCATTGAGTGCAATGGCATTGGAGCCTGGCGGCAATTTCACTGGCAGAGACGATTGAAAGTCCAGAGGATTGGATAAGCGAACCAGAAAGACTTGATCAGCATCGACCTCGAAAGTCGGATTCGCGGTGAACCTTTCCTCTGACTCTGTGGCCCAGTAGGAAGCGGACTCTGGATAAACCGAACCAATCCGTTGATCCCTGGCTACAACAAGCGCATTAATACGATAAGTTTTACGAGCTATTTCGAATTCTCGTTGGCGATTGGCAAAGGCTTCGGCCTCATACACCGCTTCATTCTTCAGACGACGCAATTCAGCTTCTTTCTTTCTTCGCTCTTCCTCTTTCCTGCGTTCTTCTTCTCGAGCCTTGCGTTCCTGCTCTAGCTTTGCAAGTCGCTCCTGCTCTGCTTTCTTTTGTTCTTCTTTCAGGGCCTCTTGCTGACGCTTCTCTTCTTCGGTTAGCTCCGGCTTCTCAGAGGTATCTTCGGTGTTTTCGCTGGATCCCCCGGGTTTTTGGGCATCCTCTTTCGAATCAGTAATTACAAAAGCTTCGCCGTCCGAATCATTCGTACGATCGATCCGCACAGGAACATCTTCCAGATTCTGCGAAGTTCGCTGTTCATCCAGATATTCATCGGTCACCGGATCTCGCTTCTGCTCCTCCGGGTTCTCTCGTTTTGCAGGTTCTGATGTGGCACAGGCCGCCAGGTGAGCTCCCAGGAGCATTGCTAGAACCCGGAAATATGTGTGATTAGATAATTTCATAGCTAGATGAACGCTGCTATCTTCAACCAGTGGGCCATTTCTGTCCAGAATTTGACCAGGACCTCATGAGCCCTGAAGATAGCTCNGGTCCCGGCTTCTCGATCCTGTCACCGGACCCGGATCTCGGATCTCGGATCTCGGATCAGAGCTCCGCAACTATTGTAGCAACGAAAGTGCACGCTTCTCCAGGAACCCTGCCTGTCCCAATCGTACCCGTTCCCGAATCTCTTTTTCCATGGTCCGAAGTTTTCGAAGAGCATTGGGGTTCTGAGCGGCATCCACAGCAACCACAAGAAAATAGAGACGCATTCGATCTTCATCCGGTTCCGGGAACTGGTCAATCAGTTCATACGCTGCATCTTTCTTTCCGTTCCGATAGAGCTGATAGGAAGCCAGGGCAAGCATCCTTCGGGATTCCGCATCGCTGGCATAGCCTGCTGCAAGACGATAGAAACGAATAGCCTCCGATTCGCGGTCCTGTTTCGAGCGAATTTTGCCAAGTAGGTAGAGTAGTCGGGAGCGCGCCGCAGAGTTAATGTCTTCGCTCCTGGATTTCTTCCAGAGTAGTTCCTCGGCTCCCTTTAAATCTCCCTGACTGTAAAAGTACTCCGCCTGCTCCAGATCCGGGTCGTTCCCTGTTTTGCTATTGGGCTTTCTAACAATGACTCTACTGGCTAGATCGCCATTCCCTTCGAGTTCCAGGGCCCGCCTCAAGTCCGCCGCCAGTACTGGTGCTTTGCGGCTTCGCGAAGCGATAATTCGGTTCGCTGCATCAGGAAAGCTGCTCCGTGAAGACCATGCTTTTACCAGTGTNTGAAAGTCAGAGCTCGTAATACCCCAGCGATGCAATGCATTNCGCATAATCTCCGATTGATGGGAGCCCCCGGCGCCAATAGTGCTTCCGTACCTGTATGCCTGAATGTAGTAATGGTTTCGCTTATACAGAAAGTAGACCTTCCATATGGCAGCTCTACGTAAATTTGCCGGTAAACCTTGCGAAAGCGCGGCGCGATAACTCTGAATCGCAGCTTCAGGGTCCGACGTTTCCAGAGAATAAGCTCTGCGAAACATTCCAGCTCCATTGGCTGCAAGATAGCTTCCGGGTACGAGGCTAAGAATCAAGATGAGAATAATAGATTTAGAGGCCTGAGATCTACTCCTGCCTTCAGTGCAGCGCTGTAGCTTCGCATGGTGGTATCCACGACACTGGATTCTGTCTATGGGCTGGCCCGGTAAAGGGTTAGTTCCTTTTTCTGCTTTAATCAAAGTCTGAGTCCTCCGGTTCCGGGGCCACTGGCTCGGCCTCAGGTTTCTTATGGATCTCGCATACATGGGTGGGCACTCCGGATGCGGGCATGATCTCCGTCCTGGTGGCCGGACAATAAGGCCCTGGAAGGTCTCCGGATTCCGCGCATACCTTCTTGCTCACCGGTGACGGGCTAAATTTATACCTTCCACTTCTCAAATCGGANGGCGCAGCTTTAAAGATTCTGCCAAACAATGGTCCCGCGAGGGAAGCTCCAGTTCCCCGCCTTGTGGAGTACTTTGGCTGATCGAAACCCACCCAGACAGCAGCAGCGATGTTAGGAATGAATCCAATGAACCATGCATCACGGTATTCGTTTGTTGTGCCTGTCTTCCCTGCAAGGTCAGGAGAACTGAAACCTCCGCGGTTCACTCCTCCGTACTTTGCAGCGTCTTTCATCATGCTTGTGAGAACAGCTGCCACATCGCCCGGGAGAACCTGGCTTTCAGCGGGAATATTCAGATCGAATTCATCTTCGCCGGCTCCATTGTAGAACACCTGTCCGTCCGGTCCCTTTATGCTTTTGATCAGGTACGGCCGTTTCATCACCCCATTGTTGGCTATTGCTGCGAAGGCAACCGCCATTTCAAGAGGGCTCATCTCGGTGGAACCAATGGCGATGGTCAGGTTCTCCTGGAATCTGTCCTTGAACTGCTGATCCGTGTGAAAAAAGAACTTCCGAAACTGCTCTCCCAGCCGGGGAACACCCACCATTTTTGCCACCCGGATCGCGGGAATGTTTCTGGATTTGGCCAGAGCNATACGAGCCGGAATCAGACCCTCATAGCTAACGCTGATGTTATCCGGAAGCCAGTAGTTTTCCCCGTTAGCACCCCGGGCTCCGTCAAAGAAGATCGGAGAGTCATCCAGGGCAGTGGCCGGATTGATCTCTCCTGTTTCCAGACCTGCTGAATAGACGATAGGCTTTATTGCACTTCCCGTCTGCCTGTACATCATCACAGAACGGTTTAATTGGTTTCCTGAATGAAAACGGGTGCCCCCGTTCATGAAAAGTATGGCTCCGGTTTCCGGATGAATGCCCACGCTGGCAGTCTGCAATCTCGGTTCCTGCACGGCGCTGGCAGGCGCGCCCAGAAGCACCGGTCCAAGGCCCATGCGCTCATACTCTCTGCGAATGAGCACAGCCTTGTCGGTTTCCGGGACTACCTTTCCGTCTTTTCGAATCTGCGGTTTATGATGGCGAGAGACATCTTCGATCCAGGCTTCGCTTTGCTCTGTGGCAGCAACTTGCAGGGAACGGTCGATGGTGGTTTCGATCAAAAGACCCTTTCCATACATGAATTCTGGACCCAGAAGGTCCTTGATCTGCAGTCGGATGTGTTCAGAAACAAATGGAGCTTCATTGACTCTGGTACCAAACACCGTAGCCGAGGGGCTTCGGTTCATTGAGCCAAAAACCTGCTCCTTTAAAGAATCGTAATCCTTTTGCGAAGGAGATTCGAATCCTTCCTTTTTCATTTCTGCGAAGACAACATCCATCTTCGTAATGAGCTCGTCGGGATTTCGGATTGGAGAGTACCGACTGGGAGCAGATGGCAGGCAGGCAAGAATTAGGTTCTCCACAAAATTCGTTTCTGAGAGGCTCTTGCGAAAATAGAACTTGGATGCTTCCTGCATCCCGTAGGCTCCATGCCCCAGATACACCTGGTTCATGTAAGCAGCCAGGATTTCGTTTTTTGACATGGAACTCTCAAGCTGCAAAGCCAGGGAAGCTTCCCGGACTTTTCGACCCAGGGATTTTTCAAAGTCCTCCATGAGCACNCGGGCCAGCTGCTGCGTAATGGTAGAACCTCCCTGGGAATAGCCCAATTTCAAAATGTTTGTAACGAAGGCCCGGACAATGGAGGGAATATGAATTCCTCCATGATCGTAAAAGCTTCTGTCCTCCACAAAGAGCAAAATGTCGCGGAGCTTCGTGGGAACTTCGTCGGCTTTCATAGAGCCAGTTTTACGGGAGAAAAGTTCGCCGATCAGCTTTCCATTTCTGTCAACGATGCGATTCGCAGTAATCCCCTGTGCCTGGTGCATGTAGTCATCGGAATCCACAGTGAATGCTAGAATGAGAAAATAGAAGCCCACTAGAAATGCCAGTAATCCGGCGGCAGCCACTCCCAGAGCCAGAGGAGATCGTCCGTTGGCCAATCCGGAGATCCATTCACCGATCCCGGCGAAGAAGCCACCGATGGCCTCAAGAGGATTCCATCCGGAGCCCGAACTACCGCCACCTGTTGCAGCGCTGGATTTTCGGGAACCAGGACGCCGGCCGGAAAAATCTCTGGACTGAACTGCCAGCCCACTTCCCGAACCACCGCCGCCAGCAGCTGATTTGCGAGAGCTGTTACTCAAAGCAGATAATGCTGGAGATCCAGCGCCACTGATGGACCGAGAGCCCACTGCAGCCGAACTACCGCTGCCATCGAGACGCCCATCACGATTATCAAAACGACTGCTATGAGAACAATAAGGACATTTGCTGCGATGGATGGTGCGTTTGGTAGGATCCAGCACCACTAGATAGTACTGACCGCAGGAGCGGCATTTGTATTTAAAACGTTTTGTGCTGGCCATGAAAAAATCGCTTGTACTAATCTGCGGCTCTGCTCTACTGACGCTGAGGGGCCGGGGCTTTTGGGAATGATAGGCCCCTTTTCTTTTCTCCCACCTAATCCCGTTTTCTTATTTTTCTGACGCCTGCAGGGTCCTCGAAGGCTTCTATTCTACATATCGGAAGAATTCTTGCTCCGAAATGTTCAAAAGTTTTAGAGCATTTCCATAATATAGTTTCTTCAGCACTGGATCTGGCAAGTCCAAACCATGGATTTTCCAGAGACCTTTTCTGGGCTTATGGGCGGGATAGTAGTCAAAATAATCGTCATCGGTTTCGAAAAAGCGCCAGTAGATCTCAATCTTGTCTCGATCCGGCAATCCGTCGGTTCCGTAGAGAATTCGGTCCTGAAAATCGATGAAAAATCGAGCCACCGCCCGCGGATGCCGCCCCAGTTCATCGATGCGTTGAGCTGTATCCAGCCATACATTGGGATTCTCCTCTAAAAGCTTCCTCGCCTTGCCCAGATCGTGCGCCAACTCACCAAAGTGTAGCGCTACAAAACGAACATCCCTTCGACGCTTGAATAGATCATCCCGCTGATTCAGAAGCTCCGAGAATGATGGAAAATCCTCTCCAAAAAAGGACCACTCAGGGCGCCGAGCCAATTCCTGGAATCTTTCATTGTGTTCGTCTGTGGGGTCAAAAAAGGCCGGGGGGNCTGCTGTATGAATTCCCACCACCAGGTCGTACTTTGCGCAGACATCCCAGATGGGATCAAGCCGCGAATCGTCGATGGGAATAACCTTCCCCTCATATTTCCGGAAAAGACCCAGATCTTTCCACAGTTTGATCCCCTTTACACCTCTATCCCGTGCCAGGGCTTCCAGATCATCGGCCATCTTTTGAAAAGGGTCTCCATCTTCATCCAGGCGATCGTAGTTCAAGCCCGGAAAAATCAAGATGCGAGGGTCCGGATACCTGGCCCGCAATTCATCATACTTTTCTACGGTAGTTGTACGCAGGGCAAGATCCACAAACATGGAATTTCGGAGTTCGNTCATTTCNTCCGTCAAATTGCCTTCGTAGCCGGGAAAGATGTGCCCATGGAACTCGAAGAGCGGATACGCAGGTGCTTTGAGCTCATTTGGAGATTCTGGAACCAGCTGGGACCGCGGCAGAAATTCATGCAGTGCGATGGCCTCACTTGTTTCTTCCGGCACCGCTCCGGAATGCCAGCCCAGCATGTGCGCCAGTTGCACCCTGGCATACACGCGAACATCCTGGAAGGCCCATGCGAAGAGAAATAGCCAGCTTCCGGCAAAAAGAATGATCAGTGCTTTTCTGATAGTACTCATAGTTAGTTCAATGATAGTTCGATTCGTTGGGATCAGAAATGGCCAGCTTACTCTTGCAGCGCCTGGTTGATCTCTGCTTCAGCTTCCAGAATGGCCTGTTTAAATTCTTGAAATTGCTCGGGCTTTATTGTAACCCCTTTGGCGGTGGGTCTGTATTCTCCGCTCTCTTTATCCTGATACCAGATCCGAATGTTGAAGAGTTTCCGACCTTTGAACTCCGAAAGCTCCAATCTCAGGACTTCNCCAGAGCCTCTTTCCAGATCTTTTTGATACGACATAATTCCTCCCGGTTGCTTGCTCATGACAGTAGAATGCCGATTTCACACGGAAATTAGAGGAAAAAAAGCAGCAAACGCTACTACTGTGTTGCTTTCGCTTGACCCTCGGGGCAATCGAAAAATTGTCGACTATGGCTCGTAGATGTCAGGTTTCCGGCAAACAAACTGGTTCCGGTAATACCGTTTCCCACTCTCACAGAAAATCCAGAAGGAAATTCAAAATCAATCTGGTCACCAAGAAGGTTTACATCGCGGATGAGAATCGCTACGTAACTCTGCGAATCTCCGCTCGAATGCTGAAAACCCTCAATCGCATTGGTGTGAAGTCTCTGATGAAGAAATACGGACAGGATATCAAGGTTCTGGCGCGCTGAGCCCGGAAGAAAAGTCCTTCATTCAAAAAACCTATAACCGGCTCAGAAAGAAATTCGGGCCGGTTTCCTGCCCTCTCCATTATTCTCAGCCCCACGAACTCTGTATAGCGGTCATCCTCAGTGCACAATGCACGGATGAGATGGTAAACAAGACCACGCCCGGATTGTTCCAGGCCTGTCCGTCCCTTGAAGATTATGTAAGGGCTCCCCTGAGCAAACTGGAAGGCCTCATTCATTCTACGGGTTTTTACAGAAACAAAGCCAAGAATATTCAAGGCTTTGCTCGGCAGATTCTGGAGAACCATGGGGGAAGGATTCCGCAAACTCTTTCAGAACTCACAGCACTACCCGGGGNGGGTCGCAAGACAGCCAACGTAGTGCTTCAGGAGCTCTACAACATTCCTTCCGGGGTCGTTGTCGACACTCANGTAGCNCGAATTAGTAAGTTGTTCAAATTAACCAGAAGTAGCAATCCCGTGATCATTGAACGAGATTTGATGGGCAAGCTCCCGCAAAAGTACTGGATCGATTGGTCGCTCTATATGATATTTCTGGGAAGATCTAGTTGCACGGCCCGAAAGAGGTTTTGCAGCGAATGCGTATTAAAGGATATTTGTCCTAGCAGTGAAGCCCGCCTCAAAAAAGAAAGCTAGTCGCGCCTCGGCAAAAAAGTCCCAATCAAAGACGGCGGATGAAGCATCGAAACTGACTTCGCAGGCTTCCAGCCCATTTGACTCCTCTCTGGAAACGTTGAAGGGAGTGGGGCCCGCCCGCCAGAAAGCCCTGGATAGAGCAGCATTGTTTTGTTTTCGCGATCTGATCTACTATCTTCCCCGGCGTTATGTTGACCGCAGCATCTTAAAGGATACACTGCTTGCCGAAGGAGAGGCCACCATAGTAGTTCGTGTTCAGAATTTCTTTGTTACTCATGGTCGAAAATCACGATTCATGGTGCAAACCAGGACCGAAAATGGACAACCGGTGAATCTTGTTTTCTTTCGCGGAATTCCTTACTTTCGTCACGCTTTCAAGAAAGACAATCTGTATGTGATCTCGGGGAAGCTGGAATCCTTCGGCGGACTTCAGATGGTGCATCCGGATTTTGAGGCCCTGGATGAAGATGATTCTCTTCTNCATGTTGGACGNATTGTTCCCATTTACCCGGGATCGGACAATCTCAAGAAGGCTGGATTGGACTCCAGAGGTATACGCCGAATGGTGAGGGAAGCTCTGGATACTCTCAAGCCTGAAGCGTCCAGTTTAGAAACGCTACCAGAATCTGTGCGAAAATCGGAAAACTTGATAGCCCGCCTGCAAGCTCTAGAGCATATCCATTTTCCTGCCGGGCCGGAAGACCTGAATAAGGCCAGAGATTACATCAAATTTGAAGAGCTATATCTCTTTGGCATGCTCATGGCACGAAAGAGAGAGAAGCGCCAGTCATTCCCCCGGGAACTGTGGCCCCTACCATTCGGCAAAGCAACTCTAGTTGATCGTTTGCTTTCGCATCTACCGTTCAAGCCTACGGGCGGCCAGATCAGTGCCATCGATCATATGATCCGGGATTGTCAGAATGATGCATCCCGAGCCTATCTGCTTCAGGGCGATGTAGGTTCCGGGAAGACATTGATTGCATTCGCAGCAGCCCTGCATTACATAGAAAACGGTATACAGGTTGCCTTCATGGCTCCCACCGAAATTCTAGCACGGCAGCACTTCGCAACTCTTAGCTCTTATATCAATGCGGCCAGTATGATCACCGACGTTCGCCTGGAACTTCTTACCGGAGCTGACCCGAAAAAGACCCGGGATCGAATACTGGCCCAAACCGCTGAAGGCGATGTAGATCTGCTCATCGGTACCCACAGTCTAATAGAAGACAAAGTCGATTTCTCCAATCTCGGTCTCATTGTAGTGGATGAACAACATCGATTTGGCGTAGAACAAAGGGAAAAACTCAGGCGAAAAGGCAAGAATCCGGATA
Source organism: Leptospiraceae bacterium (assembly GCA_002717505.1). Lineage (GTDB taxonomy): Bacteria > Spirochaetota > Leptospiria > Leptospirales > Leptonemataceae > UBA3465. The sequence goes on along the minus strand of PBEB01000022.1, from coordinate 13,345 downwards.
TGATTGCCATGACGGCCACTCCCATCCCTCGATCCCTCTGTCTTACAGCCTTTGCGGATCTGGAATTGGTACTGCTCACGGAAAAACCGGCTGAGCGTCAGACTGTGGAAACCATGTGGCTGACGGAGGACAGGCGTCAGAGCCTGAACAAGAGCATCCGGAACCATCTGAAAGAAGGAGAACAGGGCTTTGTGGTCTATCCGATGATCCAGGAATCGGAAAAAATAGATATTAAAGCGGCCACCGAAGGCTTTGAAGAATTGAAGGCCAGCTTTCCTGAGTTTCGAATCGAATTACTTCATGGCCGCCTGAGCACCGACGAAAAGCAATCCATCATGAAGGAGTTTCGGGCCAATCGGATCCACTTGCTGGTGAGTACGACAGTTATTGAAGTCGGGGTAGATATTCCGAATGCCACAATGATGATCATAGAACATGCAGAACGATTCGGTATATCACAGCTGCATCAGCTGCGGGGTCGCATTGGACGGGGGAATAAAAAAGGATTCTGTGTATTGATGTCCGATAGCCAGAGCGAAGAGAGCAGAACCAGGCTACAGGCATTGGTAGACTCACATGATGGATTTTATCTCTCTGAGGTTGATTTGAAGCTTAGAGGACCCGGCGAACTTCTTGGCCTGAAACAGCATGGCCTTCCAGATTTTCGTCTGAGCGATCTGGTTCAAGACCAAAAACTGGTTCAAAGAGCCTATGAGTTGGCGGTAGCGAATCCAGATTTGCCCGAAGAAGGAGTGCGCCAGATACGTCGGCAATTCGAAGAAGGAGTGATGGTATTTCCTACGTGAGGATTTCACTATGAACTACTGGGCTTATCTGGCCGTAGCCATGGGCGGTGCACTGGGAGCAGTAATGCGGTTTGCGGTAGCACGCTGGATGCAACCGTGGCTCGAAGGCGGGGGCTTTCCCTATCCCACCTTTGTAGTGAACCTGGCCGGATCACTCTTTCTAGGATTGATCTATTCCCTGGGCAAAGCGAACTGGCTTCAGGACGAATATCGATTGTTCTGGGCCACTGGAGTGATGGGAGCCTTCACAACCTTCTCTACATTCGCTGTGGAAGGAGTTTTGCTGATGGAGGCAGGACGCTGGAAACTTGCCTTGTTATACTGGATCTTAAGCCTGGTGTTCGGAGTAGTGATAGCCTATCTCGGAATGCTAATCGGTTCTCGCATAGCCGGTAACGGCTAATATTCTTCTGGAGTGTATGAATGCCCTATAAACCCTTTCCCATTGAAATCGATCTAAACCTGCCGGAGCTTTCACGGGGAGACACATGGATCATCCCTGTTTTCGCAGCCGAGCAGGAAGCCGAGAATCCCAAAGCGGAGCTCGAACTACCGGATCGATTTGTCCAAATGCTGGGAGAGAATCGACCGCTTTTCGTGGAAGAGCTGAAGAAGCTGGGCTTTCAATCCGCATACAAAAAATCATTGGTGTTCAGTCATTGGCCTCTGCCATTCGCGCGAGTGATTCTTGCAGGCCTGGGAAAGCGCTCCAGCATCAATCCTTCGCGATATATGGCCGCGATTCAGGCCAGCCTTTCGCACATTGGATCGGGAGCTGAACGAATTATCGTAGATGCATCCAACTGGTCCGATGCAGCAAGCAGCGCTGCAATTGCAATTTCATCTGCGCTGAGTTATCACCTCTACCGCTCCCGAGAATACAGCAAGGACCTTCCAGGAATTCAAAGCCTTCATATAGCAGGACTGCAGCCCTCGCCGAATGGAGCTGGACCGGCTGCGCTGTCGGAAGCGATGAATATTGCCGCTGCAAGAGCCAAAGATCTTGTCAATATGCCTCCGAACACAAAGCGCACGTCTACGATGGCAGAGGAGGCTCGATCCATTTCCCAGGCTTCGGGTCTGGAACTCTCTGTAGTGGAGGATTCAGCATGGATTGAGAAGAATATGCCCTGCTTTTTCACTGTAGCCCGAGGATCGGTGGATTTCGATCCTCCCCGCTGGATCCATCTCAAGATGAACAATCCCGCTGCGAAGAAGCGCATCGCTCTAGTGGGGAAAAGCGTAATATTCGACACCGGTGGTATTCAGGTGAAGCCCGGGAATTATATGAACACGATGAAGGCAGACATGACCGGAGGGGCCACAGTCCTTGGAGTTATCGATGCGATTCAGAAGCTAAATCTCGGGAAACTTGAGGTTCATGCATTTCTGGCGGCTACACCTAACCTTGTAAACGAAGCAGCCATGCTGCCGGATTCCATTGTAGATACTACCTGCGGGAAAAAGGTAGAGATCCGTCATACCGATGCAGAGGGCCGGCTTACCCTCATCGATGCAGTAACTATGGCAGAACGCACGGAGCCGGATCTCATGATTACTGTAGCAACTCTCACAGGCTCTGCTTCCCGCGCCGTCGGACCGCACACAGCTCTGATGTCCTTGCACAAAGAGTATCGGGACCAATTGGCGGAGGCGGGACATCGGGCCGCAGACTACTGTCAAACTCTGGACGTACTGGAGGAGGATTTCGAGGATATTGCCAGCAAACTGGACGGCGCAGACATTAATAATACCGGAAGCGAAAGCTATCGCGGCGCCCAGACCGCTGCGGCCTTTGTAATGAGCGGTGCTTCCCGGGATCTGCCAATCCTGCATCTGGACATTGCCGGGGGGGATATGAGCAAGGACGACAAGGCTACCGGAATTGCCTGCCGGGCTATCATCCAGTTCCTCACCGATCTAAATGAGAGTCTTGCTTGATGCAGGATAGGGTCAGACTTTTACCGTCGCGTTCCAGTACCATTGGAGGACCCGTACTCTTTATGTCCGGCCTTGCTTTCTTGAGTGCTGGTCTGTACTATCTGGAAATTGAGCATCTTCCCTCAGCACCGATGCTGGTCTCCCTGGGCTTGCTGGCCGCGGGCCTGGGCTCTACGATACTGATTTATATGCGAAGAGTGTCTGTTCGCGTACTGATACAAAAAAAGAAAGAGGGAAATCAGTTTCGGTTTCGAATCCTTCTGGCAGACCCTGGGGGTCAGATTCCATTGAGTGGGGATCTTACTCAGAACAAAGAACTGAGAATATCTCCCAGAAGCGGTGCTGTTTTGTTTCTTCGGCTACCAGGAAATATATTTCTGGAGGTCCACCGCTTCTCTTCCAGGCGAGAGGCAGGTAAAAAATTCGTAAAAATCGAGGCCCTGCAGAAGGATTGCATTTTGCCAGCCCAGAGTCAGCCACCGGTGCCTCATCTGCAAAAGCGAACCTATAAAAGGCTCTCAATCCTTCCCGATCAGCGCACTGTAATCTGGAGCGATCCCGTGGCTCTGGAAACAGCGTTGCCTCTGGCCGTCTTTTTCTCCGGCATGGTGTATCTGGTACTACATGGATTGGATGTGCCGCTGGACGCTCTTCTCCGCGGCGCAATATTTCTGGCACTGGGCCTCATTACTCTTCTGGGCGGCCTGGTAAGCTCCTCAGTGCGCTACATTCGTATGCAAAAGGGAGAACTGGAAACTGGCCGGTTTCTGTTGCGATACAGATTGAAAGACCGCAAGTCGCTGGAAGAGTTCAGCCCATTCTTGCAGCAAAAAGAAATAATCCCATCCAGCGGTGTCTGGCAGCTATGGCGAGAAGAGATCTTACCAACATCCGAGCTCCGACTCTATCCCGATGGAAATGCCGATGCCCGCCCAATTCGCCGAATCCGGCTTCACAGTAGTCTCGCTGCATCCATCTCAATTTTTCAGAACGTACAGAGTCTTTACGGTCCGCAACCGCCAGTGCTCTTGACTCAGAAGGTGGATAAATGAAGCATTGCCAGTGGGAGTCGATGCGCCGAGTTGACCTTTGGCTGGCCCCGGAGTTGGCCTCGAGTAATACCGACCGCCAGGCTTTGCAGCAGGCCAGCCGCCTCCAGGCGGTTTAAAGCTCTCCGAGCTCTACAAGGACATCGTCCGGGTCGATGCTCTCTTTTTCTTCCAGGCTCACTCGATACATAGAGGTTTGAACCAGCTCAACGATGTTTTGAGATAGGTAGCTATCCCCTTCAAAACTCTCGATGAGGTTTTGTAAGTATTCGGCATTATCTCCGTGCACCACGCCATCCAGATAAAGCTGACACAGAGATTGCAGGCCAACAGCCTCCGCGGCTGCGCTGGGTGATCTTACCAGCTCTTTGGCCGGCCCAATCATAATATGACCGTAGAGCGGAAGGATGTTTCCCAGAAGGTCCACAGGACCGAACGGATAATCCTCCGGAAGGGATCGGGCAAAACCCAGAAGCAGCATCATGGATCGTGAGTTGCCCACACGAACAATGGTATGAAACAGGGTACTGCCCCATCGAGCGCCGGTTCTCCAGAATTCTGGATCCTTGCATTCCTGGAGTAGCGCTTCCAGAGAAGCCATTACTTCAGGATTGGAGCGAGCATCCGCCGCTACTTCCTGAATAACGGTTCCCAGTCGAAAAGACTGACCGGGCTCTTCCAGTTTCTCTCTCAGTTGTTCCGGGTTCATTTTTAAGCTTGCGGACTCAATAGGCTACGAGCCCCCTCCCCTATGGGTCAATTCAACTTCTTTGAAATTGAAAAACAATCAGAAAATCGCATGGCAACTGTTTATCTTAACGGGCCGGATGCCAGAAATTCCATGGTCTGGGATTTCTGGAAAGAGCTACCAGAGGTAGTAGATTACCTGGAGCAGGACGAAACCATCAAGTCCGTGGTCATCGCATCAAAAAAGAAATCATTCTCCATTGGTCTGGAATTGAACGAATTCGGAGAGAAATTTGGCGACATAATCAAGGGTTCTACTGCAGACCAGAGGATGAAATTCCTGAAGCTGATTCAGGATATGCAAAGCGGCTTTCTCAAGATGATGAAAAGCCGCATCGTGTTCCTCGGTGCTGTCCATAAGCACTGCATCGGGGGGGCCCTGGATTTGATCTGTGCCTGTGACATCAGACTCGCAGCCAGCGATGCCTCGGTAAGCCTCCGGGAAACCAAAGTGGCCATCGTTGCCGATATGTGCAGCCTGAACCGCCTTCCCAGCATCATCGGCCAGGGTAATACCCGTCTCATGGCGTTTACTGGTTCGGACTACGATGCACAGAAATGCAAAGAAATGGGATTGTTCAGCGAAGTGTATTCCGACCAGGAGGAACTGCACGAAAGAGCGGAAACCCTGGCAAAGGAAATCGCTGCCAATCCGGGCATCGTTCTCAAAGGAGTGAAAGAGCAGTTAAACTATATGGAAAGCCACACACCGGAAGAAGGGTTGGCTTACGTAGCCGTCTGGAACGCTGCTTTTCTGGATAGTGAGGATTTTCGAGAGTTGCAGTCGGCGTTCAAAGAACGAAGGAGACCGGTGTATAAGTCCTGAAGTCTGATCACTGAGGATTCTCCGGAGTCTCAATCAGCTTCCCAAAGAGCCGAGACTGGCATATTAATCCTGGACCGGGCATTCTTACGCCGAGCTCAGATCTTAATCGCACTCCATCGTTCATAGCGTCGCAAACATTCCGACTTCAGGAGCTACGGAGCTGGCGGAAATGGATGGCTCTTGCACCGAGCCATTTTATGTCCAGTCCTCCGGCCTGGAGAGGGGAATCCCGCGAAGCCGCCCATACACTTAATGAGAGCTGCCAGGAACGATTCCGTTTTATTCTGAGCCTGGAGCCGGTGAATCGGGTACCGGTGGATTTTCATTTTCAGCCGAACCTGGTTGCTGAGCCTGAGAATCCTCGGACGTCTGCCCTTCTTCTGAGATGCGTTCTACAGTAACTGTGCCCGGTCGATAGGTTCCCAATCCAAACATGATAACAACTAGCGTCAGTTGTAGAATCTTAAAAAGCTGAAGCTTCTTTGCGGTAGATTGCTGCAACGTCGCATCGTGCCCCCCTGTTTCCAGGGAATGCATACGTTTCTTTAGCGGAATGCTTCCCAGGGCCCCCATAATACCGGTAAGCGCCAGAAATAGAAATACTTTGATATAAGCCCAGGTAAACGCTGTATAGGGGATCGGAGTGTTTTCGATTGCTTTCAGCATGAAGGAAAGCAAATACAAACCTGTGAGCAGCGTGATGATTGTAACGTACTGCATCACCTTCACTGTAAGTGCGTATTGTTTGTGAGCCTGTCTTGTAGAATCGGAAATGGGTTTGTTCTTTTGAAGTCTGGAATCCAGCCACAGGCATAGAAAGGCATAGATTACAACAATAAAAGCCAGAAGATAGTGAATATGATAGGCGGCGATTCGCATAGTTTACCTCAGTTTGACCGTGGGGCTTCAGTTCATCCTTTCCGGAAAAGGTTGATTGTTTTCGATTTCCCGCTTGAGAGCTACAATCAGGGCCGGGTCGGTTTCCTGAAAGCGAAACAAATAGCGATGCGAGCCCTGCGGTAACGGTGAGAAAATACCCCGACTCATGAAATCGGTGCCATCGAAGAGGGTCAAGCGTAACTCCCACAGATGGTGAAATCGAGTATAGCTCATGATGTCCTGACCTGCCTCAAAGGCCGCAGCGCGGTCCGAGATCTTTTCCACAGTTACTGGAAACTCTATGATCTCTCTAGGTTGCTCCCCGCCCTCATTTTCTTTCGACCTCGAAGCCTTACCTGGTTGGCCCCGATGTGGCAGGGCCGGTCTGGCAGCGTCTCCAGCCCGATCCATTTCCAGGGCGGAGCGAGCCGCCGTGGGCCTGCCGCTCTTTGAGCTTCCTCTACTTCTTTCCGGCTTCTTATCCTGAAGCTCTAATCCTGTTTCTGGAATAAAGGCTCTTATCTTTCCTTCCAATTCCATAAAGGCCATTCGATGGCGATCCTCTGCTTCCTCTACCGAGGCAATATCTCCAATGTAATGTCCCCCGGGCAGCTTTCGATCGACGCTAATTGTAACGCGGTATCCTCCAGAAAGGGGTCTGTACATATAGGCACGAATCATATCTCCCTGGATTCGCGGTGCAGAGTGAGGCAGAACAAATTCCAATTGCTCTCCGATATCTGTAATCAGAAATAGAAACTTCCGTCCGTCCAGCTCTGTGAGTCCGATTTCTCCTCGGTGAACATCGGCATCGCCGTCCATGGTGCTGCCCAGTCCATCCACCGCAAGTTTTTGATACAGTCGCACCGAATCCAGGTCGGGATGCTGACGAACATAGATCAATAATGGCTTTCGCATGTTTCCGAAACTCTGACGAAAAGCTTCCAGGTCCTTGTCTGCTCCCTGACTCAGAAACGCTTTTAATCTCTGAATCTCTTTTCCGGACACATGACGATCATAGGCATGATGCATTACAATATCGATGTTTTCCGCTCGTCGCTTCTTTCTATAAGCCGCAACACGAAAAAGAATAAATGTAACCAGCAGCGCCGCAACGAAAAGGAATAGACCAATGAAAGAGGTCGTTCCTGCCTCGGGCCAGACCAGAATGTCCAGAGGCAATAATGCGAAGGAACCATTCATTTCTTCAATTGGATAATCAGCTCAATGTCCTGCTCCTCGGCTACCACTGAGCTCATAAATGGATAATCGATAAGGTAGCTGTTTCCCAGCTTTACGATCTCAATCTCTTTTTCTTCGGAACCCCTGGCACTTGCCTTCACCGGAACCTCACCCGAGATGAAAACCTGATAACGAGCGGAGGACAGAATCATCTGGGCCAGTTCCTTTCCCATTTCATCTCCGGATTCCGTATCATCGGAAGCGCCTGAATCTGCACTGGTTTCCGGCTGGTCCGGGGAAGCAGGGGTATCCTCCGGGGTTTTGGAATCTTCATCTTGCTCAAAAGTCACTCTTAATGTGTGAGTGTTCGGATCGTAGACAGGAAAGGCTGGAAGGTTATCATCTCCCACTCTTTTGCTGAGGTCTGGCATTTTCTGTATGTCCGGAACCTTAAACCGAATCATCATACCGGCATCGTACTCGGTGCTAATGACATCCACTTTGAGATCCTCTACGCGATCCTTGAGTTGCTCTTCAATCTCTTTGCGCCCCTCTGCCATCTCGGCTTCGAAATTCTTGCCATCTGATTTATTGGATTCCTCGGAGGCATTGGCCAGAGATCGCGAAATGGTAAATCTCCAGGTTACATCCAGGCTTCCGTCCTTGTTGAACTGAAGATAGTTCATTATCTGAAAGCAACTGGTGGTTCCCAGAGATAGTGCTCCGATGAGTATCAGGGTAAGAAAACGTTTCATAGTGTACACATTATCTGCCACGGCTTCTATGCGATGCAAGCACAAAGCATGGTCTTTCGAATGGCTACGGGGCCACCCGCCGTTGCCTGAGCGTGCTCCCTTTTCCTTGCCGACGTTCCTGGCCAGAATATACTCGGAACTGGAACTATGAACCCACAGTGGAAAAATATGGTGCAGGCCCAGATCGTGAATCGAGGGATTCGGGATGAGACGGTCTTAAAAGCGATGAGCGAAATTGATCGGGCCCTGTTCGTACCACCCGGCTATCGTTCCCGAGCTTATGAAGACGGGCCTCTGCCCATAGGCTATAACCAGACAATAAGCCAGCCCTACATCGTTGCTTTCATGACGCAAAAAATCCTTCCCGCCGTTGATTCAGATACTCATGCTCTGGAACTGGGCGCCGGATGTGGATATCAGAGCGCCATTTTGTCTCGAATATTCTCCAGAGTCACCTCCTTTGAACTGGTTCCGGAACTGGCTGAAACGGCAAGAAAACACCTGGAGGACCTGGGCATCCAGAATGTAGAGATAGTGGCGGCTGATGGTTCTTCCGGAATTCCCGGAGCTAAATTTGAGGGCATCCTTGGAGCAGCTGCCTTCGCCCATTACCCCAAACACCTGGAAGAACAACTCAAGCAGGGAGGAAAAATGGTTTTGCCAGCAGGTAAGGATTCCCAGTATCTTTATCTTACAGAAAAAAAAGGGACGGATCTAATTCGGCAAAAAGTCCTGGCCGTTCGATTTGTCCCTATGGTCCAGAAATGAAGGACCGGATCGGAAAGAAGACCATGGCCATAGAGTTTCAAGAGAACCTGCTACCTTACCATTCCTACCAGGAAAAACAGGAGGTACTGAGAGCAAAAAGAGAGGAGCTACTTTTATTCTGTCAGCATCCACCCACGATTACAGGTGGCGTTCAATGGAAGGAAGGCAATCTACTGAAAAAGCATGAGGATTTGCAGAAAGTAGGCATTCCATTGATTCCCATCAAGCGTGGAGGAGATCTTACGGCCCATGAACCCGGACAGCTTGTAATCTATCCTCACGTCGATCTGAAGGCTCGAAAGATTTCGCTTTCAGATTTCTTTAAGGCTCTACTTTCCATTTCCGCATCAGCAGTAAAAGCAGAGACCGGAGTAACCCTGGATGTGAAGACAGATTACCCGGGATTGTACCATGGAAGCAAAAAGGTATGCGCGATTGGAGTAGAAGCGAGAAGTTTTTTCACATCCTCTGGCGTGGCCATCAATGTGAATAACGACCTCAGTACATTTCAGAATATCGTTGCCTGCGGCCTCAATCAGTTCGAACCCGGGGCCATACACGAGATTGTGGGTCATTCCGTGGATTTGCGCAGTCTGGCGAAACGATGGGCCCGGGCTTTTCAGGATTTTTTGAATTCGGCCGAGGCAGAGGGGCCCTCCCCGAGAGCGGCCAGTTGAATTACCTTTTTCTCCGCGACGGAGGCAGCGTTCGCAACGCCACAAAGATGCATGGTATCCCTTAATTCCCTGGCGTACTGATGGATTAAGAATTTCAGGGCAGCCTGCCCGCCACCGGCCAGTGCAATAACAGAAGGCCTTCCTACAAGCACACCTCTGGCTCCCAGGCCGAGGTACTTGAATGCATCAGCGCCGGAGCGCACTCCTCCGTCAGCCAGGATTCCTTCCGGGCTCCCTCCGTTTTCTATCCAGGCTTGCCGAACCTCCGGAAGAACACGGGCTGCACCCGGGGCTTCATCCAGGACTCGGCCCCCATGATTTGAAACTACAATGCAGTCCACTCCCACTCCGGCCGCAGCGGCCGCATCCTCGGAGTTCAGGATACCCTTCAAAATAAAGGGCGCATCAATCTGATCTCGGATCCTTGCAATGTCCTCGGCAGGTCGGGCGAGCCCCTTTTGTCCTCTTAAATGAAGTGTGCGAAACGCCAGGGCATCTATGTCCATGCCCACCGCCAGGGCGCCTCGCTCCAGCGCCTGTTTCATTCGCTGTATGATTTCGTTCGTGTCTTCTCGCGGTTTACAGATCAGAACACCAAAGCCTTCTTCTTGTTCCAGTGCATCCAGGATGATGGGAAATTTGCCCAGGGAAGCGCCATCGCCAAGGAAGGCAACACTTCCGGCCTCTCGAAAGGCCCGGAGCATTCCCAGGGCAAGCTCTGATTCACTGAGCGCTTCTTTCAGATTCGTTCCTGCTCCGGTCATGGGAGCTCCCAGGATGGGATGCTCAAAATGACGACCGAACAGTTCAATCCCGGTATCCGGCTCCACTGAAGGTCTGACATAGCTGGGAACGATTCTCCATTCCGCCAGAGCATCGCTGTTATCTCGAAAACTTTTCTGGCTACCAGTCCCGCCCATTCCCGGAACGCCGCTGGCACAATTTTGCCCATCGCAGACTTTACAAACCCAGCAGACCTGGTCCGAAAATCGCTCTCGCGCCCTTTCCTCCACTCGGGTCCAATCGACGCCCGCCGTTTCATCCACTTCCAGCTCAAAGAGTGCCCTGGCTTTCTCAGCGTTGGCCTCGGCTTCCTCCAGCGTGATTCCCGATGCGATGATATGACCCACCTTATCGATGTTGCTGGTGAGTTCTTGCATAATGGCCCCCGCTTTTTTTGTGAAGATGACCTCCTCAATCCCCGGGACGGCCTTCATAGCCGGCACCCCCCCGAGAGATACAATGCGGCCGGGGGGTGAGAAAAGTCCTCGTTCCACTACAATGCGATTTCTGGACGGACTGAGATCCCCTGGATGCTCACCCAGTGCGATGCGGATCGCTGCTTCGTAAAGACGAACACCGCTATGCATGGGATAAGTATGCGATGACATCCAGCCTCCGGAAAGCCGGGCGGCCAGTTCACCGATCTTGACTCCCGTGGAAGTAACCTTGATGTCTCCTTTGCCAGCACCGGTATGAATTCCCAGGGCCTTCATCCCCTGAATCATTACACGCTCCACCTCCTGGAGGATTTCGCGTTGCATGGATGAGGGCATATTGTGGCCCCGTTCAATAAAAAAAGGCTCCCGATCAATAATTCGATCCGCAATCCCGGTGATCCAGAATTTACCGTTGAAGGTTAGAGCATCGACGGATAACTCCGGACCATCCATATACTCTTCCAGAATCATTTCACCGGTGGTACTGTGCTTCTTAGAGTGTCTATAGGCGGCTGTAAGCTCCGAGCGGTGGCGAATCTTGATCACTCCCCGGGCTCCCATATTCTCCGCTGGCTTCAGGACAGCCGGACAGCCCAATTCATCCAGCCCGTCCCTGGCTTCCTTTAGATTCCAGACAGGAAAGAAATCCGGAACGGGCACTCCGACTTTTCGCAGCCGTTTACGCATTAAGACCTTGTTGGAAGCGGCCTCAGCATCGCTGTATCGAATACCGGGCAATTCCAGAGCTGCTGCGATAGCAGATACCGCGCGAGATGCATCGGTGCCAGCGGTAATAACACCATGCACTTTCATTTCCAGACTCAGTCGCTTCGCTTCCCGAACACATCCTTCAATGTCCCGGGTGCTCATTTGAATAAACCTGTGAGCCAGAGAGCGTCCCGGGGCTTCCGAATCCATATCAAAGACAATGGGATGCACATCCATGGAACGGGCCGCCTGAATCATGGGAACCTGCAGGGCACCGCCTCCGATGATAATTAGATTCTTCTGCATGCTTTCAATTTCGGCCATGGGAACCCCGGGTTAATAGCGGATTTCGCCGCTATTCCAATACCGATTAGAGAAAGCTAAGCTTCTTATTTGTCAATCTGTCTTATGTCTCGTCCAATCCGGAAGATTTATCGGGCAGGATGATAAATGTGTTTTTCAAAGAGGTTTTCCGTTGAGCCCAGATTTGCGTCTTTCGGTCGGACCGCCAGCCAGAGTTCACGGGCAGCTCCGTATTTCAGTCTTGCTTGTTTCCTGCAATGCAGTTCAAAACCTGACTTTGTAGATACACCAGGGAGCATTTCTTATCGGGCTACCGAAGTTGCAGATCCCCAGGTTGCCCGATTCGGTGTGGATCATCTAACTGAAAGAGCTCATCCCGGTGCTATGGGCCAAAGAAGTGAGAATGAACCAGCAATCGAGCAAGAGCTTGCCGCTCAACGGACGATGAGCAGGTGGCACCAGGAAGGCTTGTGGTTAGATTATTAACTGTGTGTATCCTTCGGTTGTTTGGCGGAAAGCAGAGAAGCGTCAATCAAACCTGAAACTATTATCGAATATGAAACACAACCCCGGCACAATTCCAGATCAATACGATGTCATCGTTGTAGGGGCCGGTCATGCAGGCACCGAAGCAGCCGCAATTACGGCTCGTTCCGGCCTGAAGACTCTCTTGCTTACTATGAATCTGGACACCATCGGTCAGATGTCTTGTAATCCAGCCATTGGCGGAATTGCAAAAGGTCACATGGTGAGAGAGATTGATGCGCTGGGCGGTCTGATGGGTAAAATCATCGATCAGACGGGGATTCATTTTAAGATGCTCAACCGCTCCAGAGGTCCAGCAGTTTGGGCTCCCCGGGCCCAGGCGGAAAAGAAAGCCTATCAGAACCTGGTGAAATGGACTCTGGAGGAAATACCTGGCTTAACCTTTCGCCAGGATACTTGCGAATCCCTGATTCTGGAAGGCAGTCAAATCGTAGGAGTCATTACAGGCCGCGGTCTACAACTCTATGCGCAGGACATCGTTTTGACTACCGGAACGTTTCTGGGCGGAAAGATCCATATCGGAGAATACCAGGCTCGATCCGGACGCATAGCCGAGCAGTCCGCCATGGGCCTTTCTGAATGTTTGCATACATTTGATTTTCAGATGGGTCGCCTGAAAACCGGCACCCCACCGAGAATCCTCAAAAGCACTATTGATATGGACCGCCTGGAGATCCAATCCCCGGATGAAGAGCCAGCTCCTTTCTCTTATTCAACCAGGAGCCTGCCCATGCCGCAGATCGATTGTTATATCACCTATACAAACCAGCGAGTTCACCAGATTATTCAGAATAACCTGGCTAGATCCCCCATGTACTCTGGCCAAATCGAATCCACGGGTCCGCGGTATTGCCCCAGTATAGAAGACAAAGTGTTGCGATTTGCAGAGCGAGAAAGACATCATATCTTTATAGAACCAGAAGGAATACATACAGGAG
>PBEB01000021.1 GCA_002717505.1 Leptospiraceae bacterium | reverse complement strand
CGCGACCTCCGGTGTGACAGACCGGCACTCTAACCAGCTGAGCTACTGCCCCTCAGCGATGCACTACTTTTGAGGAGCGTGCTTGCCAGTCAATCCATTCACCGATTGTAGGCGCCCCTGCCAGCGAAAAAAATCCTGCCACAGAGGTTGTCGGATCAATCGCAGAAAATATAGGGCCAGAGGAACTTGAAACAGGCCGAGGAGAAATCCGGGAGTAGGGACCACGGAGAAAATCAAGGCAGTCTTGAGCCAACCACCACTGCCCAGATACCGTGCCATGCCGCAGGCAATCAAAACGTAGAATCCATGGAGCATGGAATACAGGGAGTAGATCACGATGGGACGGTAGAGCACCGGGCGATGCTGATGCATTTGTGGGTTCGTTATGCGATTCTGCTCTGTATCAATGGTAGCCTCTCCTGGCAATAGCACGAGATTGGGATGCTTACTTCCAATATAGAATAGGCTGGCAGCCCAGAGTAGCTGAAGCAAGGTCAGGGTCACTATGACCCGGATCATCCTCTGAAATCGGGGGCGGACGATGCCTGGATGCTCAAACATCCGGCCCGGGCTTTTTCTGGAATGGTCCTCTCCGGGATGTTGCATAGTATTACCTGCTTTCCCGGTGTTTCGTGGGACCGGCTCCGACTAGCGATCGGTGCTGGCGCCGGGAGCCGCCGGGTCTACCTGGAACTTCTTTTCTGCGGATTTCAAGGTTTCCAGATAGTATCTGTACCTTCTGCGCCGTCGATCCAGGTCCTCTCCAAAGCTTCTGCTATCGGTGGTGTAGATTCTGGACACAGCCAGTTCCTGGATCAACAAATTACTTCGGCGGCAAAAAGCCCAGAATTCCATAGGAAAAGCGTATCCAGTTTCCTTGAATTGGTCCGGATCAATGTTCTCCATTCTGTATCGCTTGAAGCCACAAAAGCTATCCGTAAGCGACCATTCATAGTGTCTGTTCAAGCGAGCAGTGATTCTGGAGTTGATTTCCACTCTGTCTTCCGGAGGGTTCCCCTGGGTTCTGGAATCAGGCAGATACCGGGAACCGGACACTACATCGATGTCAGGATCCATTTGTATAAATCGAATCAGATCCGCCGGTCGATGCTGTCGGTCGCAATCCATGGTTACCAGATGGGAATAGCCATGCTTTCTTGCAATCTTCATGGATTCGATCATGGCGCAGCCGTACCCATGATTCTCCTGATGATGCCGAACGAATATCTTATCGTGCTTCTGGCTCAATTCATCCAGGATCTCGGCAGAGCCGTCGGATGAGCCATCGTCGATGGCCACGATTGCCTGGATTTCAGGGGGCAGATGATCCAGAATCTCAGAAAAGACCCCTTCAAGAGAATCAGCTTCATTGAATACCGGGATGGCCAATAACATAGTCCAGGATACGGAATTCCGGGCAGGTTTTCCAGTATTTCGAAAAGATATTGATTCGCCGATAGGATCTCGGAAAAAGAAGCTGTTTTGTCCAGGGAATCAAAAAGTAAAAGCCTTCTTTCACCGGCCTGGGTAATGGAAACGCCGCCCGGTTCCGTTCGTTCTCTCTTTCGCTGGGGGCAGCCCGGGGAATACAAGCATCCCAATCCGCGATTGGTGAAGCTCATGTCAGAGAAATTCAACCTGGGTCTGGCGGACCTACAAAATCCGCAAAAGACCGGTCTGGAGCCATTTCAGGCCGAGCTTTCCTCCAGGTTATCCGAGGGTCAGTTGGAAGAGCTTCGCTCTCTTGTGGGCTCGGATAAACTCTCAACGGACCCTTATGATCGTGTTCGGGCAGGATACGGAAAGACGATGCTGGATTTGTTCCGCTTGCGGGAAGGACAGCTCGAAAATCTTCCAGACGCAGTGGTTTATCCCAGGGACCGAAAGGAAATTGTAGATGTTCTGAGATTTGCCCGGGACCAGGGAATTGCCGTTCAAACCAGGGGAGCCGGTTCCAGTGTTACCCGGGGCTGCGAAGCCCCACGGGGTGGCATTACCCTGGATTTAAGTCGCCACATGAACAGCATCCTTAAGTTGAACACAGTGAATGAAACGGTTACCGTGGAGGCCGGTATGCTACTGCCAGATCTGGAGCGGAGGCTTCAGGGCGCGGTCCGCACATTTGGCTGTGATCATAATTATACCCTGGGTCACTTTCCTCAATCCTATGAGTTTGCCACCATCGGCGGAGCCATTGTGACGCGCGGGGCCGGACAGAACTCTACCTATTATGGTAAGGTGGAGCATATGGTGCTGGCCCAGGACTATGTGACTCTGAACGGAGACCTGGTAACGAAAGAAGTACCTGCAAAGTCCCTGGGACCGGATCTGGATCAGTTGATGATGGGTTCGGAAGGAACCCTGGGAATCCTTGTTTCAGCCACTCTTAGGGTGAAAAGATTCCTCCCTGGTAACACCCGTCGCTTTAGCTACATGTTCAAGGACTTCGGATCAGCACTGGATGCTGTGCGTGAAGTGATGCAATCTCAGGAAGGGATGCCTTCAGTTTTTCGTCTGTCGGATCCGGAAGAGACGGACGTGGCTCTGCGACTCTATGGTGTTCAAGGCACTCCTCTTGATTCGTTGCTGCGACTGGGAGGATACAAACCTGGAAAGCGATGTCTGTTGCTTGGTTCGGCTGATGGTTCCCATAGATATACAAGGATGGTGGCCGCAAGCGTGCGAAAGAAGGTCCGCCACTTTGGAGGATTTCCCACCACAGGCTATGTGACCAGGAAATGGGAAAAAGGCCGTTTCAAAGATCCTTACATGAGGGATGACCTCATGGATTTTGGCGTGATCATCGACACTCTGGAATTCTCGGTGGATTGGGAAAGTCTGCCATCGGTGCATGAGTCCGTGCGGAAGACCTGCCATGACCTGGCCAATGTGGTGGTGATGTGTCATCTTTCGCATTTCTATCCGCAGGGGGCCAACCTGTATTTCATTTTCATTGGTCAAATGGACCAGAAAGAGTTCACCGAGTACCATCGCCGGGTGGTGGATGCCATTGCAAGCAGTGGCGCTGCCATCAGTCATCACCATGGAATTGGAAGATTGCTGGCCCCCTGGTACGCGGAGGCGCTGGGGCCTGTTGCTTTTGACCTGGTTCGGGCAATCAAAAAACATATGGATCCAGATCATTTGCTAAACCCTGGCGTACTTTCGCTAAATGGAGAAGACCATGGATCGATACATAGATAAAATTCAGGAAACATCGCCGGTCTTTGACCTGGTGGTGATCGGTGGTGGGATTTCGGGAGCCTGCGTGGCCTAGGAAGCAGCCAGTCGGGGGCTTTCCGTAGCACTGTTTGAGAAATCGGATTTTGGAGGAGCTACGTCGGCGGCCACTTCGAAACTAATCCACGGTGGATTGCGCTACTTGAATTATCTTGAGTTTGGCCTGGTGCGCGAGAGCTTGCGAGAGCGACGAATCCTGGAAGACATTGCGCCCAATCTGGTGTATCCGCTGCCTTTCTTGATCCCCAACTATGGCAATTTGAAATCCAATAAATGGATTATCAAAGCAGGGATGCTCCTCTATGATTTGCTATCCTTTGACAAGGGTAAAACCCGTCATGAGAGCAAGAAGCTACCTCATCATCAAAGCCTGAATAAATCCCAGGTGCTGGACATAGCTCCAATGCTACCGGCGGAAGGCCTTACCGGAGGCGCCGTTTACTATGATTGTCAGAGCGTCGCACCAGAGAGATTGACCCTGGCCTTCGTCCGTTCCGCGGCTGCTTACGGCGCGGAGGTAAGCAACTATTCAGAGGTAGTACAGCTGGAACAGGAAGAAGGTCGCTTCAGAACGGCAATCATCAAAGACAGCCTGAACCATCGTGAAGTTAGAGTAAGAGCACAATTATTCGTAAACAGCGGAGGGCCCTGGGCCGAGCGAATCATTAAGAAGCTTTCCGGTCAGGAGACAGCCCATTCGGTGCGGATGTCAGAAGGAATTCATTTAATTGGCCCTCAGATCACCAGAGACCATGCCCTGGTAATGCTCACTCCTGGCGGCCGTCATTTCTTCGCTATACCCTGGCGAGGACACAGTCTGTATGGAACCACCGACAAGGATTACCATGGCAGTCCCGACGACTACAGAGTCTCGAAAGAGAGCATCGATGAGTTCATTCAAGAGATCAACTCTTCGTTCGGGAAAACGATTCTGGATTACTCCAACATAGTACATGCTTACGGAGGACTTCGTCCGCTTACAGATACGCATACAGAGAGCACCTATAAATCCTCCCGTAAATATGAAATCATAGATGGCGATGATGAAGGATTGCCCGGTCTGCTTACAGTGGAAGGGGGAAAATACACCACCAGCAGGAACCTGGCACAAACCACAATTAAAGCCATTGGTAAGAAACTGGGCAAAACCCTGTCTCGTTCCCGGACAGGGGATGCATCTCTGGTAGGCTGCGATATCCCCGGGCTCACCGACTTTCTGAGTTCTCGAAAGGAGGTGTATCCCGATTTTGAAGGGAACACCCTGCATACCCTGGCTACAGCCTATGGCACGGAGATGGATAAGGTCATTGGTATTGCGAAGGAGAATCCGGATTGGGGAGTGCCGCTCAATGCGGACGGGGAGATCCTGGCTCAGGTGGTGTTTGCCGTACGACAGGAAATGGCGGTGCACTTGTTGGATGTTTTGCAAAGACGCACCGGCCTGGGCACCCTGGGCCTGCCGGACGATGAAACATTAAGAAAGATAGGACGCACCATGGCCCAGGAGCTTGGATGGAGTGCGGAACAGGAAGCCAGAGAAATCGAGATTGCGAAGACAACATTATCTTTGCCCTTTCGCGAGGGAGCCGGTAGCTGAGCCCCGTCCCGGCGACCTCCGTGTTCCGAGCAGGAACCATGCGGTTAGGCCTTCTTGTAAAGGGCCTGTCTCGGAGCCACCGGGATTCGGTCAGGAATCCTGAAAAAGACTTATATATTCAGGTGTCTTCGGAAGTTAGAAGAATAAGAAACAGGAGCAACAGAGAAAGTTCATGAAGCGATTGATTATTTTGAATCCCAAAAGCCGGGCTGGTAATGCAAGGGCCGCTTTTCGAGAGCTGGAACCCGAGCTCAGAAAGAACCTGGGGGATTATGAACTCTATGAAACTACGGGCCCTCTGGATGCCAGCGCTCGAGTGAGAGTTGCTCTGAAGGAAAACCGATTCGGGCAGATCATTGTGGCCGGCGGCGATGGAAGTATTAATGAAGCGGTGAATGGCTACTTCGAGAATGGCAAAGTTACCAACCAGAAGATCCCTCTGGGTGTCATCTCGATGGGAACGGGAAGTGACTTCATTAAGACTCTTCGCGAAGTGAGCGCTGTGTACGATGTAGCCCTGCAGAAAAATACCTTTCGTCTGGTAGATGTTGGTCAGGTTCAAACAGAAAAGGATCATCGCTATTTTATAAACATCGCTTCGGCTGGTATTGCGGGAAAAATTATGGAAAGCTTGAAATCCTCAAGATTCCAGCATGGATCGCCTGCCTATTATTTTCATACCGTGAAATCCTTATTTCTGTATAATCCGGAAACCGTGAAGCTCAGCTATGAAGATGATCATGGCCATCTCCATACGAAGGAACTAAAACTGTTAAATTTCTTCGCATGCAACGGACGCTTTAATGGTGGCGGAATGAACTGGGCTCCCTCTGCAGACCTGGAAGACGGAGTGTTCAATGGACTCATTGTGGGGGATGTAAGCAAAACCAGAATGGTGATGGCCAGTTCTCGCGTATATGCCGGCCACATAGATGACTTTCCTGGAGCCACGCAGTTTCGAGCCAGGCGAATGACCCTGGAGAGTAAAAAGAAGATCCTGGGAGAAGCGGATGGAGAGGTCTACGGCTCCGATGCGCCGGGTCGTGTGGACTACGAAATAATACCGTCCTGTTTTCCGCTGGTCCTCTAATGGATTTCTCGTTGTGCAACGCCAATGCGCAGCGCGGGCCCAGGATCATGCTGTAGACGCGTAGCACGAAATGGGCGTTTCGATTGTGAACTCAGAATCACCATTGCGGGGTTGAAACTCCAGAGGTCAGGGTCTGGGTGCATGCGAGTAGCACGAAATTTACGGCTCGATTGCGCATTCAGAATCACGAGTTCGCGCTTCGATCTCTAGGTCCGGGGCTTAGAGGCTGCAAGAGGTAGGTTCAGTCAGATTGCGGGAAGCGAAAAGGGAAGCATTGCATCGAGTCGCCGGGAATCGAATTTCGGCGGCCAATGGGTGCAGCAATGTCTGTTATAGTACTTTCTCCAGAGAGAAATTTGTTATGTAGAGTCCATTTCGCGGCACCTGATTCTCTGTTAAGAATCGATACCCACGTTTCATAAAGAATGGTCGGGCCAGATGGGATGCATCCACGGTGATTTTCAGCGCCCCCCGGTGCCTGGCTTCTGATTCCAATCGCTCATAAAGCGCCCCGGCCACGCCAGATCCTTGATACTTCGTGGCGACGTAGGCAAGGTCCAGATGAGCGGTACCGGCTTCATACTCTGTGGCCGGAAATTCCAGGTTCATAAAGCCTATAATGCGGCCGCCTCGGTGATCATCTAAGGCCGGGCGGGGCCAGTCGTTCCTATCGTTCCTTTCCAGGCTCCGGTCATTCTCGTCCGCTAAAGCATCATCGGCGGGCCCGGTTTTTATTGTTTTTGGACCTACCAATTCATTCGTTGGAATGCTGACATTTGATGGTTTGAGTTCCCCGCTGAAGGTCAATGCCAGAAGAGGAGGGGCCTTTCGAAATCTTTCAATCCACGGGTGGATGTCTGGAGCTCCCGGAGACCAGGCCTGCTGTTCCTCCGGCGAATAGATAGAAGGGTCTATGGAATGGACGATTGAATGATAGAGCTCCGTAATTTCTGTAACCAGATCTTCCTCACTGCAATCTCTCAGGAGCTCGTCATATTCTGCGATAATCCACTGATGGGTCATAGACTGCGCTCATTCAAAAGGTTCTGGTAGTTTTCAATCCACTTATGAGGCATAGACTCTGCATTCTGGCTTTTCTATGAAACCACTTCCCGAATGGACCAAATTGCGCTCAAATTTGGATCTGCGGGATCAGGCACCACTTGCATGGCCCAGGAAACCTTAAGGGTAATGAACGATGGATCCGCGCCAGGTGTGGAAACCGTACTGCTGGTCCAAAAATAGCGCCCCATGGAAGCTACTTCGCTGCTTTCATCTTTTCCAGAGTTTCGTCAATCAAGCGATTCACTTCGTCCGGAGGTGCCTGGCCCCGTGTTGCTTTCATGATCTGACCAACCAGGAAGCCCTTCACTCGATCCTTACCATTCATGATATCGTTGACCTGCTCTGGATTATCGGCAAAGACCTTTTCAACGATGGCCGGAAGATCGGAGGTGTCCACAGGCTTATAGTCGTACTTCTCGATAATGTCATCGATTTCCATCTTCTCTTCGTAGCAATGCTCGAAGACCTGTTTGGCAATTCGCTGAGTGAATTTCTTCTCATTCAAATACTGGACGATTTTGCCCAGTCTCTCAGGATTTACAAAGAATTCATCGATAGCGACATCCAGCTTGTTGACAATTCCTAGCACCTCATCCTTTACCCAGTTTGAGGACTTTTTAGGATCATCGGTAATCTTAACTACTTCTTCGTAGTACGTGGACGTTTCTTTCTCTCTGGTTAAAACGTCTGCGTCGTATTCGGGCAGGCCATATTCCGAGGCATAGCGCGCTCGCTTCTCCGCGGGCAGTTCTGGCATTTCTTTTTTGACCTTCTCGATCAGATCCTCTTCGATTACAAATTCCGGCAGATCAGGATCAGGAAAATATCGATAATCTTCTGCATTCTCTTTTGTGCGCATCAACCGGGTTTCTCGCTTATCTGCATCCCAGAGAACTGTGGACTGAACNATTTTTTGCCCGGATTCGATTAATGCGATNTGCTCCTCNATCTGATAGTCAATGGCAGCTCGCACAGCCTTGAATGAGTTCAAGTTTTTGATNTCAACGCGGGTGCCAAACGGAGCATCGGGACCCTTTCGCACCGATACATTNGCATCGCATCGCAATGATCCCATCTCCATGTTTCCGTCAGTGACTTCGACAGCGCGAAGAATACTTCGCAGAGTTTGCAGGTAGTAGTAGGCATCTTCNGANCTTCGCAGATCGGGCTCGGATACAATTTCCAGAAGGGGCACCCCGGCTCGGTTCAAATCCACAAAAGAAACAGCTTCGCCGCCGCCCTGTCCATGCAGTAGCTTACCTGCATCCTCCTCCATATGGATTCTGTGAATCCGAATGGTGGTATCTTTGTCTGCATCCTTCTTGCGAAAGCTGATCTTGCCGCCAGTGGCATAGGGCCGATCGTACTGGGAGATCTGATATCCCTTGGGAAGGTCAGGATAGAAATAATGCTTTCTGTCAAAACGAGTATGGCGATTGATTTCGCATTCCAGGGCCAGTGCCGCCGTCAGAGCCATTTCCATAACTTCTTCATTGAGCACAGGCAGGGCTCCGGGTAATCCCAGGGTCACCGGTCCGGCCTGAGTATTGGCGGCGGCTCCATACAAATAGGGGTCGGAAGAGAAAATCTTGGTTCGGGTTTTTAGCTGGCAGTGCACTTCCAGGCCGATTACTGGCTCGTAATGACTCATACCCCCGGTTTTTCATTGGAAAGGTCCGGGGCAAGCAAAATCACTTTCCAGGTCAGCCCCACCGGGAAAAGCTGGGTTGTGGTCACTATTGCAATTGCAAATCAGAAAGGTGGCGTGGGAAAGACCACCACTGCCGTTCACCTGGCGGATGGGCTGGCAAGGAAGGGGCATCGGACCTTGCTGGTGGACCTGGATGCTCAGGGCAATGCCACATCCATATTCAGCGATCCACCCAGCCGGGAAGAGTCGGTGCATGAATTGTTTCGCTCCCGCACAGCCGCATCGGAGCTGCAACGAAGCACCAGAAATGAGAATCTTTTTCTATTGCCGTCGGTTCTGGAACTGGCTGAGATCGAAACCTTGTTGGCTGGCAATGTTGATGGCTTCTTTCGCCTCCGAGAAGGCCTGAAATATGCGAACAATGCGCCGGGCTACATTGTGATGGACTGTCCACCGAATCTAGGACTGCTTACTCTAAATGCATTTATCGCTGCGGATTATTGCATACTGCCCATTATGGCCAGTCGATTTTCGCTGGATGGTATTCGAACGATGCTGGATACCCTGGAAACCGTGCATCATCGTTTTTCTCAAGAGCTCAAGATCCTGGGCGCATTGATGACGATGTACAATGATCGGACGGCCATAAGCGGAGCTGTGCTGGAGCCTGTGGAAGAAATGATTTCCGTTTTCAAAACCAGAATCAGTCGTTCGGTGCAGGTGGAAGAGGCTCATTTGATGCGGCAGACGCTGTTTGAATACCAGCCGAAGGGAAAAATTACAAAGGAATACGAAGCACTGATTCAGGAAGTTCTGGATGGCATCGAAAAAGGATAAATTTCGCAAAGAGGTCAAGAAGAGCCTTGGCCAGGAAGATCCATCGATGGAAGGCATTGTCGGAGAGATTGCCGGACGACGTACGGAAAAATCCAGAAAGGACCAGGCTTCCGAAGCTACTGAAGGCAAGCCTGCCAGGGAAGCCGACAGTTCCGAGCAGCGCGCAGCCCCATCGGAAGCCACTGAATCGGCGGAGCCTACCGAGATGGCCNGGGTTCGCGAAAGAGCACAATCCGATGAATCCTCTGAAACAGCATCAAAATCCCGTTCGGCGGATGGGTCCCGGAATTCAGAGCAAAAGGGATCGAACCGGGCGGATGAGGAAGTATCCGAACCGGGTGGACCGGAATTTCTTTCCGAAGTCGAGGCNGATGGAGAGGGTTCCACTGGGGCCGCTACCGTTCGAGGGAATGGTCAACCAGAGGANCGGAAAGCGTCCACCGCTGCGGATTCTTCCGGGAATACGGATGAATCTTCTCGCAGTAATTCTTCCCAAAGCCATGGTTCAGAAGGGACCAGCGACCGAAATGATAGAGAGAACCGTCCCTCTTCAGGCAAAAAGGATCGGATGGCTGGCTCAGAAAGGATTGATTCTACAGGACATAGTAAAAAAACGGGGGCCAGGTCTATGGCACGCAAAAGAGAAAGCATCTACAATGTCTCCAGCGACATCCGTCTGGAAGACTACACTGAAGCCGATCGACAGAAGAGCAATAACTCCATGTTCAAGGTAGCCGGAGTAGTGGCTGTATTGATTATCATCGGATTTGTCATCTGGCAAGCGGCTACATGGTTGATGGCTCCCGCATATCAGCTGGCGATTTCCAACCAGGAAATTACCGCAGCCAACATTGAACAGCTAGCTACGGGCCCCGTGTCCAGACTGTCTGCCACAGCGCCAGTTCACATTCGCTTTCAATGGGAACCGGGAGAGCTTCAGACGGACTATCTNAAGATCATGGTGGAACGAGAGGAAGGAAGCGCCTTCATTGAAGAAGCGGTGCTGGGTCGTAGGCCTCCTCGTACAGCCAGCTATATCTATTTCATGGGNCCTCTGGATTCCGGAAAATACAGAATTCAGGTTCTGGATGCCTCTGGCTCCGTGCTGGCGGATCGAGATCTGGAGCTTCAGTAAGCCGCCTCCTTTCCATGCCTTCCATCGAAATCCAACGCCTCTGGCCTGTAGGACGGGGCATTCTGCTCGTTTTCATGGCCTTTGCCTTGCTGCTGCCACTGTCCTGCGATCGACTGAAGCTGCCTCCCAGACCGGACAGTGTACCGGAAAACGCAGAATTTGACCGTCGAAGGGATGTGTGGAATGTAGTTCAGGGCCAGGAATATCGACAATACTATAAGGACGGGCATCTTGGCACCGAAGGACAGATCCAGGAAGGCAAGCGAATTGGTCGCTGGAACTGGTATGCGCCGGATGGCACCACTTTGACCACTACCGGGGTTTATTTGAATGGTCGTCGGGACGGTCTATGGAAACATTATGATGACAGCGGCCGTCTATATCTTACTATAGAGTATGCTCCGGAGCCCATCGATCCTGTAATTGGTTCCATAAGCATTGACTATGGAAATGAAAATGGGCCCTATAAGCGGTACTATCCGGACGGAACNCTGGAAGAAGAGGGCGCCCATCGAGCGGGAAAGCGAGATGGGATTATGAAACGCTACCATCCGGATGGCGACTTGATGGTTCGTGGAGACTACAGGGATGGAAAAAAAGAAGGAAAATGGGAATACTACCACTTTTCCGGGACCCTGATTCGGATCGAAAATTATACGGATGGAAAGCTGGAGGGAAATGTAATNACCTATCATGCGAATGGTCTTCCCTACAGCGAAACGCTCTACCAGAAAGGAGAGCCCGTCGGGCCGCCAGCAGTCCAGAATCGTCTGGAAGAGGCCTACGAAAAGGAAGCCTACCCGCTTTCGCCTACCGTCGATACGGTTTCCCAGCCTCGTAATCGTCTATAACAACAGAATTTTTGAAATCAAAGGACCCTGGGACGGCCTCAAGAAGTTCCTTCGCGGCATTGCTCGGCTGCTGACCTTCGCCTCGAGCTGGCTCCTGGGCCGGGCAATTGCTCCCTTCAGATCAGGAAATTCTGCACGGGACGCTTTCCTGTGGCGAATCAGGAAAGCTTTCATCGGTAACAGGGCCCCTGGTGTATTCAACGCCAGCCGGAATGCATACAGCCGAAAGAAATCAGCGCAGCCCTCCCTGTCTGGGCAGGTTCCTTCGTCCAAAAAACAAACCGCTGGTTCCTTAGCCGAAGGTAATTCTTCGCAATTCGATTCCGGGCAAGCAAAGTCGGATTCAAGGGCTGCTGTTCCAGGAGTTCAGCCTTTTNTGCGGCCCAGGCTTTCACCTGTCTATCTCTGGGCTGGCATGGTTCTTTTGATTCTGACACTGGGATGGACCCTGGCTGATTCCGGTCCCATTTTTTCGCCGGACACCCTGGAGCAGGCCCGGTATGAAATGGAACGACGTCGGATTCTTCTGGATGAGCTGCGTACGCAACAGGACGAATTACACGAACTATTGAAAGCCCGTCCCCGGCCCGGTCTTATTCAGGCCATTTTTCGTAGCAAAGGGCACCAGGAGCCAGACCCGGCGGATTTAGTCCATGCGTCGGAAAACGGCCAGGGCCCAGCCAATGAAGAAGTTACATCGCATTTAAGAAATGTCTATCTCCTGGAATCGCATCTATCTGCAAATCAGAGATATCTTTCGGATGGCATCGGAGTTCTTCAGGCAATTCCTCATCGCTGGCCGGTAGTTGGCAGGATTCGGCTCATCAACAGCCACTACGGAAATCGNTCCAGCCCGTTTAGTAAGAAAAAGGAATACCATGGTGGAACCGATCTAAAGGCACGCTCCGGCGACTCCATTGTAGCCACGGCGGAGGGATACGTTTACCGGACCGGCCGACATGGGGGCTTTGGTAATATGGTGCATTTGATTCATCCATCCGGCTTCGAAACAATCTACGCTCATTTGAGCAGGATCGATGTTAAGAAGGGCCAGACCGTGCGCGCAGGCGATGTCCTGGGAAAAGCCGGAGATACAGGAATTACCACCGGTCCACATCTGCACTATGAAGTACGCCTGGATGGAAAACGCCAGGATCCCATACGATATATGATTCCTTGATAGAATC
This sequence comes from Leptospiraceae bacterium, assembly GCA_002717505.1. GTDB lineage: Bacteria > Spirochaetota > Leptospiria > Leptospirales > Leptonemataceae > UBA3465. The sequence goes on along the minus strand of PBEB01000021.1, from coordinate 8,321 downwards.
TGCCTCTTCGCAGGCTTTACTGCACNACTTCGAGAATCTTCTCTTCTACCATNGCCGGACTNAGNTCTCGCATNCAGCGAAAGTGGCCTTCGGGACAGATGTGTGATCCATGAGTTCCACATGGTCTGCAATATAAACCTTCCAACTCAGCGACCGCAGTTTTAGGCGCGATGGGAGCGTAGCCCAGGGACGGAACTGTGGGCCCGAATAGAGCAACTACGGGAATGCGTGCAGCACATCCAAAATGAACCGGCGCTGAATCGTTACTGACCAGAAACTGAGAACGCTTCATCAGACTGAACAGTCCAGGCAGGCTGGTTTTTCCGCAGACATTGTGAATTCTTCTGAGTCCGTCTTCGCCAACAAATTCCCGGGCCACTTTCAGGATTTGATCTGCCACAGGTGCATCGGCGGGTGAGCCTATCAAAAGGACATCCGACTTATATTTCTTGATCAGGTCCCGTGCAAGTTCGGCAAACCCATGTGGCGTCCATCGCTTGGTGGCCCAGACCGAAGAACATCCCAGCAGGATGGGACTGCGAATATTCAGTTCTTTGAGTAGCTCCTGAGCCTCATGTCTCCCTGTCTCTGTTTCTTCCAGGTGCGGAATATCATCTTCCAGGCCAACGTCGGGNCAAATGCTATCTTTTAGNAAGCGAAGTAAACGATGGATTTCCGGAAGTTCCATGGGCCGNTTCANCCGATGATGGTAAGCCATGGANAATCCTGCAGATCTGTAGCCGAAGCGAGTAGGGATGCCACTGAGCCAGGCGATAATCGATGTTCGATGGGATTGATGAGGAGAAAGAAGTATGCGAAAGTTCCGCTTTCGGATTTCGCCGATGAGCCGAAACATTCCCAGACCTCGATGAGCTTTCTTCTTATCTATAACCAGCACCTCATCGATTTCTTCCAGCGATTCCACAAAGGCCCTGGCTTCTGGTTTCACCATCACTGTGATTCTGGCCCCTGGTCTGCATCTTCTGAGAGCCCGAATCATGGGTGTTGTGAGCACCACATCGCCGATAAAAGCGGTTTGAATCAATAATATGTTCTGATTTTCTGACACTGGATGCTACTCCGGTTGGCCTACAGACTGAAGCCGAATATCCTGGATGTGTACATATTCAAGGAGATTCTACAGCCCTTTTTTACCTGGCTGTTTTTCTGGACCACCCTCTTTATGTCCATTGTCATCAAGGACGTGCTTGGAGACCTGGTGGGCAAAGGCATCGACATGAGTCGAGTGGCCACATATCTCTATTACCTGCTGGCTGAAAAGATTACTCAAACTGTGCCCATTGCCTGTTTGCTTTCGGGTATCCTGGCGGCTGGCCGGCTTTCCGGTGATTCTGAGATCACCGCTATGCGAGCCAGCGGAATCAGTTTTCCCAGAATCTATACGGTATTTCTATTCTTTGGCTTTCTCACCATGCTCTTCATGGGTTTCATGAACCTGTACTATGGTCCTCTGGCAGCCCGAGAAAGACAGGCCTTTCAGCAGTGGCTTCAATCCTATCACAGTCTAACTCTGGTGCGTCCCGGACAATTCCTGGGTGCCGGCGATATGGAGGCCTCCGCCTCCGATAGCTGGGATATCTATGCGGCCGGGCGAGACGGTCCGGAGCTTACAGATGTACAGATTCGGTCCTGGAATTCCAGAGTGATTCCTGGAGGAAACTCCGAGGTAGTAACTGTACAGAACATTCGCATCCCCATTGGTTTTGGTGTTATTACCCGGGTGATTCGTGCAGAAAGAGGAAGAATTGTAAAACGCATTGAGGATGGCAAAGAAGTGCCCATCATCCATCTGGAAAACGGTTACATGATGGAGTCGGATAAGAACCTGGGCAGCTTCACCGTTACGGATTTTGCCGACGGCCAGATGAACTTCGTGCTGCCCGGTCCCAAGAAAGGCCTGGGTAAACTGAATGTGCAGCCCGAGGAATACACTTTTCCGGAGCTCTTTTCTTTTCTGGAAGGTCTGGAAAGCGGTAAACATAGAATCAGTTCCGAGGCTTTGCGCGGAGTCGGGAGCGTCATGTCCGAAGCCGGAGGAGAGGAGGGTTTTCGTATTCCGTCGNCGGATGAAATGGTCATTACNCAAACTCAAATCCTGACCTGGTTATCGGAAAACCAGGACAAGATCGGCAAACCGGGGGGACCCACTCAGGCCGAAGTCACCGCCAAGCAGCAGATGCTTCTCATTCTTCGAGGTTTGAAAGAAGAAGCGGAGAAGAAACGGAATGAGTTCTCCTATGAAATCCACTCCAGAATTGCCACGCCCCTGGCCTGCATGCTATTCTTCTTCGTTTCTTTTCCCCTGGGGATGGTCGTGAAACGCTCGGGAAAGGGGATGAGCTTTTCTCTGGCGCTGGTAGTCTTGCTTCTATACTATGTTTTGCTCTCTGTTGGACTGAACCAGGCTCTGGACGGAAAGATGAAACCCTGGCAGGGGGCCTACTTACCGGTTTTTGGTGTGGGCCTTATGGGAATCTACATCATGGCTTCCCGCACCGAAGGATTTACTCCCCTTAAATTCTTAAGTACTCCGTTTCGCTGGCTATACGGCAAGACCCTGAAACGATTTCTCGATCCCATTGTCTCTCGAATTCCCATCTATCAGATTCAGGAATTCTTCTGGGGGCTTTTGGATCGGATCAAGAATCGCAATGCAAAGTAAAGATCCGGCACCATTGTTTCCGACCNGAGCCCGATNGAACCCGGGGAATTTTGCCCGGCAGGCCCCAATCACAATGCCAAAAGGACTCCATCGAGTAAGGTTTCGGATACAAATCTTACTTGAAGAAATCTGCGCGCACTATTGAAATGGGGCCCTGCTATGTACACGGTCAAGATCTGGCATATCTCTTCCGGTAGGAAGTTTCCTTTCGATTTTCAAAGCGTCGGGCGCTTTCAGGTTCAGCTAGAAGAGCTGAATCCGGAGCAGATGCCTCAGATCACACCTGATCCGAACATTATCCATCTGTTCTGTATTCAGGGGGAGTCCGGGCAGGCAGATTATATTCGGGACGTGCTGGAGAAATCCGCTGATCTGATTCCCTATCTCAGGGTGCTGATTGTTCCCGAGGATGAATACCAGGATCATCTGCAGGGATTGCGAGGCAATGTTCGACTCGTCTTAATCGATGATTCCATTCGTAGTGACAATCTTCGGCTGCTTCTAGAAACCTTGATTAACAATGAGTATTACCGGGCCATCATTCAAACCTTTGCAAGGGATGTCAGAGGGCAGAGCCGGGCCTTTGATGGGTTTAGAGCTCTGGCAAGCAAGGAATTGGCTCAGTCCAAGGAAGAATCTGCTGCCTTTCAGCGTTTACTGGATTATGANAGTTCTTATCGAGATTTCGAAGGCAAAGTAGAGAAGGCCATGCAGGAAGCCCTGGCTTTGAAAGACCGGGAAGTAGTGGAGCTCACATCCAAGATGCAGGCTATGGAACGGCTCAGTGAGTTCCGGGACAAAGAGCTGAAAGATGCCAAAGAAACCCTGGATGCAGCCCAGAGAGCGCTGGATCTTTCTCGCACCGAAAACATGGAGCGAGAAAAGATTATCGATGCTCTTCAAAGACTGAATATCTACACAGACCAGGAAGTAGTGGAGCTCTTCAAAGAGAACGAAGAGCTCCGAAAGAAGCTGGGCATGCCTCCCCGGGAAGCCTAGAGCCTGAGAGAGGCTGCGAGCAGGGCATCCGGCCGCAAACCCAGGGCCGCTATCCGATATCGGCTGCAAAGCGAGGGCAGGTGTCCGTTATCAGCTGCCAGTGTAATCTGTTGCCGGCAATCCTCTGTGCGTCTCCAACCGCCACGAGAGATCGAAAGCAGCCTCCCAATCGAGAAAGCTACATAATCTCCGGGTATTCGGAAAAAGTATCAAGGGTTCCTGAAAAGGGTTCGATCTCATAAAGGAGAGCCAGTGGACCCTATGAAATTTCTCCCAGATTATCTGCGCCCTTCGACCTGGATTATGTCACAGAAGTCCCGGGGCTCCCTACCCGAGGATTCCAAAGACATCTTTCGGTATCCCGGAAAAGGCCGGTCCTCATCCCGTCGATGGTTTCTTCTGATTGTGTTTTCCGCGGCAGGGATTCTGGTTCCCGCCATTGCCGGCTCCCAGGAATTTCCGGTCTTTCGTATCAAAGAAGAGAAGGCCCGGCAGCACTTTCAAAAGGGNCTNGGNTTNTATAACCGTCAGAACTATGTGGCGGCCCGAGAATTCTTCTACAAAGCTCTGGATGTACATCCTTACTTTCACCTTGCCAGAAGGTATCTGGGAGATTCCTACTATTACTCCGGCGATTACAACGGCGCTCTTGAGCAATGGAGTTATCTACAGGAAGTTTCCCGCGGAGCGTATCCTACCGTTGGGGAAAGACTGAGCATTCTTGAATTCCATCTGAATCAGTACAGCGATTCTGGAAAGCAATCCTTCCTGCGAAAGTACGATTCCAGTAGCTTTCGTCGCATTCGCCTGGATTACCCGGTGGATGTAGCCATCGATTCCAGTAACAATCAGTATCTCATCAATTACCGAGAGCCCGGTATTGTTCAGGTTAGCGCCGATGGTTCTCTTCTGAATGAATTCAAAGGACCGTTCTATGATTCCCTGCAGGGGCCCATCGCAGGTATAATGCATGAGGATCTGCTCTACGTAGCGGATTACGATGCTGACCGAATACAGGTCTTCCGTCCTTCGGGAGGAAGAGCCAGAGCCTTCGGTGACACTGGCAGTGGGGAAGGGCAATTTAGAGGTCCTTCCGGGCTTACTGTGGAAAGCGAATATTTGTTTGTTACGGATTCCGGAAACGCACGAATTCAAAAGTTCGATCTGGAAGGCAATTATCTTCAATCCTTGCGGCCGGGCGAGGCGCGATTCCAGCAGCCATCCGGCATTACTGGCGATGGACGAGGCATTCTTTTTGTAAGCGATCGAAAGGCGGGCACCATCCATGTGCTGGATGTGGATGGTAACCTGCTGGATAGTATTTCGCATCCTCTCCTAAAAGAGCCCAGAGGTCTTCATTATCATGAAGGTAAGGTCTGGATCGCCGATGAAAAGAGCGGTGTGCTTTCCCTGGATCCCATCAGCGGTCTGGTGCAGGAATTGGATGAGATTCGGGACTTTGAGGATCGACCAATCAACTGGAATCGTGTCTTTTCTGTGAAAACAGATAGCAGAGACTCTTTGCTCATCGCAGACTACGGAGCTCATGAAGTCGTGATGACTACTCCCGAGGCCTACAAACGATCTGGCCTAAATGTTAAGGTGCAGAAAGTGGACCTTAACGAATTTCCTGTGGTCGGGCTCTTTGTTCAGGCTGAGACCCAGGATGGTCGTAGCTTGCCTGGACTCAGCCGTCGGGAAATATTCATATACGAAAATGACCGTCGCATTGGCGGTGCTCGCACGGACAATATGCAGCCCTTTCAAAAAAGGACNAACATCGTCGTAGTGAAAGAGAATTCGGANATTCTTCGTAAGAGGGGACTGGATGAAATGATTCCCAGTGTTCTGGAGCCCATGGTTGCTCCTTTGACCGTGGTGGATCGATTCAAACTCGTTCGTAGCGGTGAGCAGAGCCGGATGATCTATGAAGGCAGAGAGAGAAAGCAGATTCTGAAGCTGATGTCCGAGGGAGATACCGGGGATCGACCATCGCTGGGACTTTCTGCCTATTTTGGACTGAGCGAACTGGTGAGCGAGATTGGTCCAAGAGGTCTGGTTATGGTTGTCTCGGGAGCGCTTCCCGAGGAAACATTTGCGCCTTACGGAATCGATAAACTGGTCCAGTATGCCAGAGCGCAGAAGATTCAAATACATGTAGTGTCTTTCGAGCAGGATTCAGAGCTGACGGAACTCTATAGATCTCTGGCCGAAAGAACGGACGGGGAGTATCTGCGAGCTTTTGATGAAACCAGGGTAAAGAACCTTTATTCAGACATTCGAAAGCATGAGGATAACCGCTACATCATTACTTATGATTCTCTGGCAGATGAAGCCCTACAGGACCGATACGTGGATGTTCGGGTAGAGGTCCATTTCCAGAATACATCTGGTGTAGGTGATGCTGGCTTCTTTGTGCCGATTGAGGAATAGGAATCTCGGAAAAACGAAAAGAACGAAATTCGCCCGAGGCAAACTAAACATTAAAATATAAGCACATTGGAGAGGACTTTTTCTCCAGGAGATACGAATGAAAAAACCACTACTACTAATCCCTGTAATGATTCTGGCGGCCATCCCGGTTCTTTCCAGGGATGGCGAAGAGCCCCGTTATAGTAGCTCCGTGCAGCTTTATGCCGAGGCCCAGGAAAAGTATCAGAGCGGGCAGTATCGAGAATCGCTGCAGTTGTTACGGGAAGCCCTGGAAAAGAATCCTTCGTATACAAGAGCCCGTTTACTTTCGGGACAGGCCTCTATTGAAATTTCAGATTTTGAGCGCGCTCGTGTACACTTTGAGCAGGTACTCAAATCAGATCCCAATAGCCTGGAGGCACGTATTGGCAAGGGTAGGGCGCTTACTGGTCTGAATCGTTTACCGGAGGCCGAAGCAATTTTTCAGGAAGTGAGGGAAAAGGATCCAGGGAATGCAGAGAATCTCTATGGTCTTGCACGATTGCGCATTTTGGCCGGCCGAATGGATCTGGCCCGTCAGTATTTGCAGTTAATTCTCAGAAAAAACCCTGCCTTTCGAGAGGCTCTGCAAGATATGGCCATACTGGAAACCAGGGCCGGTCGCATTGAATCCGGCAAAGCCTATCTAGAGAAGGCCACCGCAGTGGATCCCGCCCATAAAAGTCTTTCCATTACCAGGGGAATTGTTCTCTCTCTACAGGCAGATGCCGCTAACAATGAACAAACAAGGCTAGCACTGAAGGATGAGGCTGCGGATGCGTTTCGCACTGCGATACGAGATAATCCTGGAATCGAGCTACTGCGAAGAATCATACAGCTGGATATCGAAAGAGGCTACCCGGAAGAGGGGCTGGAATATCTGGAACAGGCTCGCGAGATGGAGAATTCCACCGAATTGAAGCGAATCGCAGCCAACCTCTCACAGGCATTGTATCAAAAAACAGGCAATCATGAATACCTGGAACGAACCATCGATGATCTTCAATCTCTCTGTCAGTCCGACCCGGAAGACGTACTGGCCTGTTTTCGACTGGAGATGCTGGGGATGGAGCATACCGGGACTACCAGGCTGCGAAACTTCCTGACCGGTCGACATATGCAGATTGCGCGCAAATACGAGAAGGAACTGCGCTACGGTTTGATGGTCAGTCATCTGCGCAGCGCCCTTCAGCTCTCTCCTGGAAATGCGGAAGTGGAGAAACTTCTTCTAGATGTGCATCGAGCAAACGGAGATTTTCAATCCTATTTGAATACACTGGTTGCTCTGCGCGATCAGAATCCTGAAGAACCGCTGTGGCAATACAGACTGGAAAGGGCATTGCAATCACGAGAGAACTATCTTTCTTACAGGGAAGATCTTCTCAACTATCAAATTCAGGAAAGCACTCATAGGCCCAGCGTAGTTTTGGTACTGGACTTCGAAACACGGGATCCGGACCACTGGAACGGGGAACAGGTAATTTCGCGATCCCTGTCCGATGCAATCAATGAACATGGCAAGCTATTGGCTGCGGATTTTCAGATTCGAGGTCAGCTCAGGGATTTCTACGAATCTCGAAGAGCGATGGATGAGCTGGAAATTCAGGATCGAATCAAATCCGATTACAGACCACTACTCTTTAATGCGGCTTACTTCGCTTTCCTTGATGAACTGGACCGTAAATCGGACTCAAGGAATCGGATTCGCTACATTCTCAGTGGTAGTTACACCGCGCGACCAGGGCACATCGAAATAGCATATACCCTCTCGGACCGATTTACAGGAAACGAAATCTATAAAGGGAAGGCCATTGCTTCTGGAGAGGATGCCCTTTATAGAGCCAGTTATCAGATTTCGCAAGAGGTCCTTCGCAGGACTCCAGTAAGAGGGGAGATTGTTAAGATCGAGGACGATCGCATCTATATCCATGCCGGCACCAGCGACGGAGTCAAGAAGGATCAAGTCTTTTCGCTGGACTCCAATCCGGATCGAGCCTTTCGCGTTGTGGAAGTAGATACATCCTTCAGCGCTCTTCAGGCAGAGAAATCCGGATCGCTGCTCAGCCCGGGAATGGTACTGCTATCCAACCCCCGGAGACCTTAGAGACCTTAGAGACCTTAGAGACCTTAGAGACCTTAGAGACCTTAGAGACCTTAGAGACCTTAGAGACCTTAGAGACCTTAGAGA
>PBEB01000020.1 GCA_002717505.1 Leptospiraceae bacterium | reverse complement strand
TATACCGTTGCCCGGAAAAATCTCTCTGGTCCCGCTCAGCCCGGAAAAAAATCTGGCCCTGAAAGTTCGTCGTTGCCCGCTTCGGCGCTGTTTATGCGAACCTCGGCGTGGCCCTGAAAGTTCGAATTTGCCCGCTTCGGCGTTGTTTATGCGAACCTTGGTGCGGCCCTGATAGTTCGAATTTGCCCGCTTCGGCGTGGTTTATGCGAACCTTGGTGCGGCCCTGAAAGTTCGTATTTGTCCGCCGCGGCGTTGTTTATGCGAACCCGGGCCGGTCTTCGGGAAATCCGGGCCGCTTGGTAGTAAAGAATCCATCTGAACAAATCAATGAAGTCATCTACTGAAATACGGTTCAGCGTTGCGCCGATGATGGATTGGACCGATCGGCACTATCGCTATATGGCAAGGCAGCTCAGTCAAAAGGCAGTGCTCTATACCGAGATGATCCATGCCCGGGCCATCGTGCATGGAGATCGTTCTCGCTTTCTGGACTTCCATCCAGAGGAACAACCTCTGGTGCTGCAGTTGGGAGGAAATGAGCCGGATTACCTTGCGGAAGCTGCTCGATGAGCCGAGCGATGGGGATATTCCGAAGTAAATCTGAACTGCGGTTGTCCCAGCGATAAAGTGGCTTCCGGCTCATTTGGGGCCTGTTTGATGGCGGATCCATCTCAGGTGGGACGTCTGGTGGAATCCATGAAGAGGGCCGTTTCCATTCCGGTTACGGTTAAATCCCGCATCGGTATTGAAGGGAAGGGGATGTCCCCGAAATCGGACTACGAGGATTTGCGAAGCTTTACGCAGACTATGGTGGAGGCGGGATGCGATGGATTAATTGTTCATGCCCGCATTGCTGTTCTGGGTGGATTGAATCCTGCGGAAAACCGTACAGTGCCTCCATTGCGATACGATGATGTTTATGCGCTGAAAGCTGAATATCCCGAGTTGCCCATCGAGCTCAATGGAGGATTGCGCACTCTCGAAGAAATGCACCGTCATTTGCACGATGGTCTGGATGGAATAATGGTGGGTCGGGCAGCCTATGAAACGCCTCGTATTCTGGGATTTATCGATTCCATTCTGGACCCTGCCTGCCAGTTAGAGGACTCAATGCAAGCGAGAGAGAAGTCCGATCATTCTCACCTTATCCATGTCCTGGATAGAATGCATGGCTACATTCTGAATCGATTTGAGGAAGGAGTACCCCCGTCCAGGATTGTGCGACATATGCTGGGGCTATTCCACGGTCTGCCCGGCGCCCGTCGCATCCGTCAGAAACTGAGCGGTAAATGGTACGCAGGTCTGGACAATCGAATGCTGCTCGGGCGCTATCTGGCCGATGTCTTTCGGGAACTCACGGAATTCGAGCCCGTCAGTAGCAAGTCCTGATCCTAAAGAGTTTCCGGTTTCATAATCGTTGCATGATAGCTGGATAAATGGCCGGCTGCGTCCAGAAGACCAGGGTCCTTTGTCTTTCGCTCCCGGGCCGGATCTAATTCAATTCACTTCGCCTTGAATTCTGCATCCGAATTCTTCGCTTTCAAAAACACTGGTCGTTGTGATTCCCAAACCTGTTACGGTCACCGTTCGCTTTTCTTCATCCAGCGAAAACTCGCTTATGGGCACGTACTGCCTTGCATAATTGTGACAGAAGGTTTCAGACCGCTTGACTACAAAATAGCAGCTACAGAATTCTTTGGAATAGAAACTGGAAATGATATGCGGAAAAGCAGATAGATGTTTCCAGTTCGCCAGAGCCCATGCCGAACCGGAAATCAGAAGCACCGCAGATGCGACGATCAGAATCTTAATGACCTTTTTCATGAAATAGTACTTCCAGAATATATACAACGTGATCTGACACTGTAAAGATTGGTTTCCATCCTACGAACCTTGAGATCCAGGAACGGATTCGGACAATGTAAGAATGCACTGAAACGATGCAAGAATGGATTCAGAAAATATGAGAAGCCATTCAAACTATGTAAGTAAGGAATTGTATGCCGCAGGTTGATAGCTCTTTCCATTATTGCTCCACAGCCTTCAGAATAAGACTCAGAAAGCGGTCTTTGTCAAAGGAATAATCCCTGTCATCGCCAATGCGAACGATTATCATATCGAGGCTGGGAATAATGAATATCATCTGTCCCCAGTGTCCGCTGGCTGCGAAAGTGTCCCGGGGAGCCGAAGGCCAGGGGGCTTCTAAACCCAGCTCAGGGATTTCCGTATTCGCGTACCATTGAGAAGTATAGAGAGCATCCCATCCAGGGTTAGCCGCAGTGGAACCGTAGGCTCGGGGAACTCGGCGAGTGAAATCCAGCCAGTATTCCGGTAGGATGCGCTGTCCTTCCCAGATCCCATCGTTCAAATACAGAAAGGCAAACCTGGCCATATCCCGAGGGCTGGCGTATAGATAGGAAGATCCTACGAAAGTGCCGGATGCATCCCTTTCCCAGACAGCGGTTTTCATGCCCAGCGGGTCAAAGAGCTCTTTCCACGGATACTCGCTATAGGCTTGCAATCCTTCTTCTTTTCCCTGCTCCAGTATAAGCGCTTCCTTCAGGGCTCCTGATAAAATATTCGTATCGCAGCTGGAATAGTAGACGTAAGTCCCTGGCTCCGCTCTTGCGGGCAGGGAAGCGCAGAATCTTGCCATATCACTGCGCCCTCTGGTGTATAACATTGCGATTACAGTAGATTTTAATGGCCCGCTTTCGTATCCTTCATTGGCATCCAGGCCGGAAGTCATTTGCAACAGGTGGCGAAGAGTTATGGATCGTTCTTTTCTTCCTTCCGGAATATATTTCTCCACTGGATCATCGATGGACAGAGTTCCCTTTTTATCTGCAATACCAATCAATGCCTGAAGGACGCTCTTACTGACAGACCAGGTGAGATGAGGAGTATCTTGATTGTAGCCGGCCGCGTATCGCTCATACACCAGATAGCCATCTTTGATTACCACGACTCCATCTGTGCGAATTCCGGCTCGCTCTTCCTCATCCCCCTGTCGCTTGAATGCATATTCTTCCAGTTCGTTCCAGCGATCTTCCGGCAGAGGTCTTTCCCTCCATCCGCGGGTAGGCCAGTAGTCCCGACGGAAAGTGGGCATCGGTTGTAGATCCACCTGGAAGGATTTTACTTCATTTTGAGACTCTGGCTGGCAGGCAAGGCCAAGAATCAGTAGCACTGCTACAGTTCGCATACCTGATAACTCATTTCATTGCTCCATCGGGCAACTTTTTTTTCCACATCGAAGTGCACCCCGAATTAATCCATCAACGAAATGGCCGTTGGGAACAGAGAGAGGTATGATTCCCATACAGGCCATGCAACATAGAATTCATCCGGCGCAGGGTTTTCGGCCGCAAGAGGATACTCTGGCGGCCCTGCGAAGAGGTTTGAACTCGTACCCTGAGATCCTGGCACTGAGTTGTAAATGGATGAGCCATGAATCGCCGGAGCACGGCTGGTTTGCAGAAAATGGAACGCGGCGCTATGGGCCGCATAATGAGAACAATCGACAAGCACAGGAGATGGCTCCATTAGCGGATCTTAGTAACTGGCCTTCACCCGGCGAATCCATTGAGAAACGGTATCGGTGGGACTATGAATACTTGCGAGAAGAGATGGGCCGTCCTATTGCGCTGATCCTCTATGCGCGAGTTTATCTTCCAGCTTCCAGATTGCGTCATCTGTATCTTTATATGAAAAGGCTGTTTCCCAGTTTTCAATCCAGCCCGGTCTGGCCCACGATATCGGCCTGCTCCGAGAGTACTTTGCTGGCTAGAATTTATGGATTTGAGCCGGCTGGCGGGGAAGATCCTGCGCGAGCAGTAGCCACCTTGCAGTATCCCGGCGAAGAGAGTCGTCTGGATCGATTGGCCGGCTAGAATTCCTGAGGCGATTCGCTTGCTGCTGCCACTGTTGGGTCAATACCTCTGAAGCCAGACATCTGGTGGATGTTCTGGATCAGGGAAAAAGAAGCAGGTCCCTTCGCTGAGAGGGGAGCGAAGGGGATCTTTGGTCTGAAGAATCAGTCATGAGCGAGCCGAAGAAGGCAGCGATGGAAGCTCTTTAAGAGGTCTTATGGACTCTCTATTTCAGGAGCGACCTTCGTAGCCGATGACATCCATGAATGCACTTACGGAGAAAACTGCATTGCCGGGGCCAGGCTCGCCATATCCCGGAGGAACAGGCAGCTTGTATTTTTCAAAGGTTTGCTTCCAGACTGTCAGTAGTTCTAGAAAATACTTCAAAGGAGGTCCTGGTTGACTTCCCAGGGTTGTATATGGCTCCGGACACCAGGTAGTGAAGCGTGGAACAACTCCATGGCTCATGAAGTAGTCCAATCCCTCTGCTGTAGAGGCAACGGCATCTTCCACTTTGTCGTATCCGTACGGTTTGGCCAGCTCTACGCCGCCTACGAAGTTGGGAATTACATGTGAAGGACCAAATACATCTACAGATTCTATGATTCTGCGAATCCAGTTTTCACGACCTATAAAGCGCTCTTTGCCAGGACAGATATGCGGAAACATCTTCTTGTCCCAGATCTCGTAGTTCGGGTGGTAGACTTGAATGCCTACGTCCTTGAAGCGCCAGAGTTCTTCTTTCTCCCAGGCCTGGGTTACCATCTTACCCATCCATCTACCAGGGAATTTGCTTTCTATGGCTTCTGCGTACTCAAAATAAAAATCGGTTTCATTCTTCTTTTTCAGGTTGGTAAGCACCGAGCCGCCGGTAATAGTGTAGACTTTCGCAATCTGGTCTTCCTGATCCACCCAGCTCAGGACTTCCAGCATTTCCTCTACAGACTTGATTCCTGTATAGGGGCGACCGGCCATCTTCTGCTGTCTCCAGTTATGGTTGATATCGCAGAAAGCGCACTCTTCATCTTTGCCAAAATACTGACAGTTACGAAAAACTGTGAGATAGAGTAGATAGCCCCATTCAATGACCGGCGCGATTTCCCCGGGGGACTTGCCGCTCTCTGTGCGATGACGATACCAGTCTGGAATGGGCGGAAATTCCACCGAACCCAGGTTTGTGTCGTTGAGATAGAGTGCCGGCCCCTGCTCGGTGAATCGGACCTGATAGGGAGAACGATGGTCCAGGCGAACGCTAATCACCGTTGGCTTCAGACCAAAATGACCCCCAGAAACCCGAATCTCTTCCGGAGCTCGAAATCGGACTGTTTCGCTCTGCTCCTGCAGAGGGATATGATCGAAAGTAAAAATGAAGTAATCCTTGGTCTTGTAGTCCCCTTTCTCCAGGGACTTTTCGTCGAAATGCACTCCCAATCTGAGGACATCCTGCTTGATGATGGCCTCGATGGGGATCTGCGTATATTGCCTTTCGAATCCCTCCAGTGTATCCAGGGTGGTCATGGGATCCTGGGTGTAGGTCTTCTGGCTTTCCGTTGCTTCCATGGGGTGATGAAATCCTGTATTTATGTGACAACCTCAGACAATCTGAGTGAAGGTCTATCAAATCCGAATCCAGGTCTGGCATCCGGCGCAGGTTTCGAAGTCGGGCGAAAGCCTGCTGCAGCCACCAGAATTGCCGTTGGCACTGGTCCGGCAAGAGGAAAACTCCCGGAGGAGTATCTCATCCGACCAGCGCAGGTACTCCGGCTTCCAACCGCCAAACCAGTCGCTACGGGCTTGACGGTGTGACGATTGCCTGTATCACTGGGCACTGATTTCATGAAAAAGATTCTGAGTTTCCCCGTCCCCTTTTTAAAGGCTTATCCGGTGGTCTGGATCTGCTTTTTTGTCGTCCTGGTGGCGGCTGACCTGGTCAGCAAGAAGGCAATTACAGAGACCATGAACTTTGGCCTTTCCGCTACCCAGAGAATGGAAGCGGGTGTCTTCACGAACCAGGGAATGCCCGCCGAGATCGATGAGACCAACTATGTGCCCATCTGGGGAGACAACGGAAAATTCATTCGGCTCCGACTGGTGTTCAATGATCGTTTTCTTTTTGGCAGCGGNCCCTCCGCACCNGTGNTGGGNATCTTNCTGACAGCNGGAGCNATTGTCTTTCTATTCTTCTATCGTTGGCTTACCTANGGAGCCGGNCATCCNCTGGCCTGGCTTTTCGTNTTTTCNGGNGCNACTGGNAANCTCATCGACAANCTNTTNGTNAAGAGTCTGGAAACCCGNGAATGGGTNCTCAGCTTTGGACCACAAAAAGGNCATGTNAGTGGCGTTGTGGACTTTGTGGAATGNATNTGGTTCGGGCTGGATCAATTTCAGGATGTTTTTCTGCTCAAATGGCTGGCCTGGGAAACCTGGCCTATCTTTAACCTGGCCGATAGTCTCATCGTAGTAGGTATCATGATCCTGGTGGTTACCATCGGACTTGCGCCTCAAGAGAATCCTTCGGGAGCGGAGAAGTAGCATGTCCGAGCGGGCTTCCGAAAAGGGCCTGATTGAAAAAACCCTGAAGGGCGACCAGCGCGCCTTTATGGAGCTCGTATCCCCGTATAGATCTCGGCTTATCCGTAAGGCTGTATCCATGCTGGGTAATCCCCAGGATGCAGAGGATATACTCCAGGAGGCTCTGGTCACCGCCTACAGAGCTTTGAAATCCTTTCGCGGAGAAAGCGGCATCTATACATGGTTGTACAGGATCGTTGTTAACAAGTGCAGAGACTTTCATCGGAGTAAAAAGAACGCTCCGTCAGACTCTCTGGACTCGGTTGCATTCATGATTCACGATGATCGTATTGATCTGGAAAAAAATCTCGAACTTTCCACGGAGTCTACTTATCTAATTCAGCAAATCAACACTCTGGATAAGCGATACCGCGAGATCCTGGTGATGAGATACTTTGATGACCTTTCTTACCAGGAGATAGCTTCAGTTCTGAAGATTCAGGTAGGGACGGTGAAAAGCCGACTGTTCAAAGCAAGGGAGCTACTGAAAAGAGCCATCTTGCAAGACGGCAAAGGAACGGAGTTTTTTGAACAAGCGCAATAAAATAGATGAGTATCTGCAGGAGCCAGAACGTGAAGTCCCGGCAGATCAATATGCCGGTCTGAACGAAGCGGATCGCGAGGCCCTTGCTATGGAAAAGAGTATGGACCAGTCGCTGCGCTCTACATTCAACGCTCTCTCGGAAAACACTCCGGCTCCTCTTTATTCGGAAGATGAGTTCTCCAAAATGCTTTTGAACCGTCTGGAAGCGGAAGGCCTGCCTGGATCCAGTAAGGATCCTCTGGGCGCCGGTATCTTAGAAAGTCTGAAGGGATTCCTCTCCCCCGGAATTCCACTCTATGCTGGTGGTGGCCTGGCTGCAGCGGCGGCTGTAGTCCTGGCTATCCTGTTTTACAATCCGAGCTCAGAGATTTCTCAAACGGCCCTGGAGGAAAGTGCAAAGGAATCGGCTGCAGAGGCTTCTGAAGAAGCTTCCGACGGTCCACGAATGATGGCCGACGCTGAGGACCCCGCGAAAGAATCCAGAGAAGAAGTGCAGAACTCGGAACGAGAGCAGGTAGCGGTGGCTACACCTCCTGGCAGGGAAAGGCAGGTTCCAGCGCAAAACCCTGAAGCATCCGATCAAGAGTCGGAAGAAAGCGAAGATCCTACAAAGCCAGCCCAGGGCGATGCCGGGAATCAGGAAATTGCATCCAATATGCCGGAAGCAGAGACCACTCCTCCCGTGGAAGGCACCGAAGAGCTATCCGAAGAAGTGCGCCGCGGCTTTATGAACGATCGCTATGCGGCCGCCTACAACAAAGAAATGCGCCTGAAGCGAGCTGTAAAGAATGCAGCTTCCCCGGAAGAAAAGCGTCAGGCACTGGAAGACCTTCTGGATTACTATGAAGGGAAGGGCGAAGAAAGCAAAGCCCAGGATGTTAAGAATCAAATTGCTGAATTGAAGTAAGGCAAAAAAAGTTTTCCTTTTTCTCACGCCACGTTCAGGCTNNAGATTCTACCTGTCCAGCGCCTCTCGNGTCCATACTCCATCTGGATTGTATCCCAAAGCTAGCATAAGGCTCAAGAGATCTACCATGGATTCTATTGAGGGTATCGTATCGCCCGAACGTTTTCCTTCAAGCTCCAACTGCTATCTTACCAACCAGATATAGATGAGATTTCGTAATGTCGGTCTCGTCTGCTAACTATCCGCATTCATTCCATTGAAAGGGCAACCTCGATGTTACCGGTTTCAGCGGGAGGTTTTCATTTGTCTCATTGAATACGTGAGATTCGATTTGCTGTTCTCTGTAAGACAAGTGTGCCGATTTCAGGGTGGTGGATTTTCCGTTANAGACCTGGGCCCGGCAAGTTCCACGGGGAGGTTTATTTCATGGATCTCATTTTTGCATACCAGCCGGTCAGGGGAGTGAGAGACAGGTCTTCACCCTGTCTGATTCCAATGATGCCCGAATAGAACTCCAGGTCATATTCCTGACCGGTGTTTCGCCGGCGTAGGGTTAAAGGAAAGCTTCCGGTGTCTGCAGGGATCTGTTCCAGAGGGAGGAAGCATGGAGTTCGGCTGGACCCGGGATCTCCGCAGGGAGCTTCCGGGTTGGTCACAAATACATTTCGCTCATATCTCTGGGCCGGCACCTGTACCGTCTCTCTGGAATCCATAGAATCATAGGTTGTGATCCTTGCTGGCTGTCTGATATACGGATAGAACAACAGGATCCATCCATTCAACCCCTGGCTTACGTATTCCCCTTTCTTCTTGTAGATACTTTGCCAGAAGACCCGGTCAATGCGCTGGGACCGAGCCGCTACAAATTGGTCCAGCACGGGAAGCAGGGATTCTAACCACCAGTCCAGATCATATGTTCTGAGCAATTCAGCTCGATTCCTGAGCTTTTTCCAGTCATCCACGGTACCAAGCAGAGTAATATGCGGAATTCCACAAATCGCTCCCACCGAGTATTCGTATTTATCCTGGTATGCAGTGAGAAGTGTAGCTCGCATCACCATTCGGTCCCTGGTCGTCGTAGTGGAAAACTCCGGCAGTAGCATCTTTAAAGACTCATCGTCTTCGGCTTCCAGAAGCAGGACGGAGAGCTTTTCAATTATGGGCGTCCAATCGGACCGAGGGTTTTCCGGATCGAAATCATGGAAAAGTATGGCATCCAGCTCTTTCCTTTTCACGGGAATGCTGTTATGGATTCTCTGATGAAGTGCGAAGCCCTGTAGGATTGCGATCCAGACAATGTCCGGCGAAAGTACCAGAGGCCGGTGCTGCGAGTGAGCGAAATGGACTGCTTGCACTAGATTGTTGAGCTGGAAACCGGGGGACATCTCGAGCATATGCCGTGTATCGCTCATCGGCAAATCCAATAAACCGTCTACCAGCATAGAATCTTCGCTATCCGTCACTGAGTGAGCGAGAATGGTTCCGTGAGAAAGCTTCTCTTCCAGAAGAGTGGAAGCCGGAGTTTCCCGGATGGGCTCTTTGGCCATTTCAACTTCATCCACGACAAAGCGAAAGGCATCATGCCCCTGAACTTTTACTTCTGAATCTGATGTAGAACAGAAACTTAGCGTTAGAATCAAAGTTAATGCGGCCAGAGAATATTTCATTTGATGAATCCTTCCTTCCTCAAGAACTCGATGGTTTGCTGGATCCCCTGGGTGGTGGGCGTAACCTGCCAGTCCAGTTCTTGCCTGGCGCGGCTGGCATCTGGAATCGCCTGCCACAGTAAAAAGTGCAATTGGCCTGCCGGTAGCATGGGGGGCTTTTTGGTCAGCTTTGCCTTGAACTCTCCGGAGGCCGAAAACAACTTCGCAAACCACATAGGCATAATGGAAGGGATCTTCGCGGAAGGCATCAAATCCTTAACCAGAGCAGCCAGGTCTTTCAGGGAATAGTAATTGTCGCTGAGTATATATCGGCCCCCTGTTGAAGCCGATTCGGCCGCCTTAATATGCGCTCGAGCGCAATCTTCACTATAAACCAGGGGAAAGCCACCGGGAAGCAACAGTGGTACTTTACCGTTGATCAGATCTGCAATAAAGTGATTTGTGCCCGGAGAGCCAGCGGGGCCGGGACCATATANCCCGGCTGGATGAGTGAATACAACATCCATTCCTTGCTTCAAGGCTTCCACTGCAGCGCGATCTGCATCCTGCTTGGAGCGCTCATAGTAGGTCCCTTTGGGTGTAGGGTCCAGGATGCTTTCATCGTAGCGCTGTCCGGTTTTTCCCTGAAACACATCAATCGTGCTGGTATAGACGATTCGTGAGACGCCGGTTTTCCTGGCTGCATTCATCACGTTGATGGTGCCCTGATGATTGACTCTTTGAAAGATGTCCGGGTCCGGNAACCATTGTTCCGGCAGACCCGCAGCATGATAGACCAGATCCATCCCCTGCATGGATTCCAGAAGAGAGTTCGAGTCTGTAATATCTCCCCTGGAAAATTCCAGCTGGTTCGTATCCAATCGCATTCGCTCTATCTGGGTCCGGGCTTTCTCGGGGTTGCGGACAAGTAGCCGAATCCTCTGACCTTTCGCTGCCAGCTGTTGGACGATGTTGGCCCCAATCATGCCAGTGGCACCCAGTACAAGAGTCTTCATATCTAATCCTGCAATACTCCAGCCTTCGATGCAATACTAAATTTGAATTCCAGATGAGCCAGGCGGGGCCCCGGGAAGTGAATTCCACGAAGGAAGGAGCCGCACCTGAGCCGAGTTAGTGTTTCCGTTAGTCTTAAATCTGCCTTAGCCGGCGGCCAGAAAGTTTACCAATTGGAGGCTGGGTTCGCCCTGATAGAAATAAAGGTAGAGCCCGCTTTCGTATTCGTTTCCGTCTTCGTCAGAGCCAGAAACGTTCACAGAGAGAACAAGAAGCACTCGATCGCCCTGATCGTCCACAGCAAGATCTTTGAACGTAGCCTTGCGTAGCTGCTCAATGTATTCTGCATCAGCATGAAAGGAATCGATGATCAATTCCGCATCGATGGCATCGGACTCTGCGTACGCTGCAAGGCCCTTTATGTCTTTCTTTAAGATGGCTTCCTTNATGTTTTCCCAGTCCGTGTCGTAATTGTAGCGACTCTGAATGGGCTCTGCCTGCGCATTGCCAGAAGAACAGGCTACCAGAAATAGAATGAAAGTTGCGGCCAGAAGGGCCCTGGTTNGTATCATCTGACCATCCTTCTCTCTGGTTTCGAATTCCCCCACTCATTTTTGGCCGGATGCTTTTGCAAGAGCATCCCCTGGATTGCCAGTCAGAGATCTGGGATAATAGGTAGCACCGGGTGCAGCATGCCAGGATGCAAACGGNAAAGAGATCCAGGTGCTCAGGGAAATCAATCCCATGCCTTAATGGGCTGGAAGCAGTTGAAACTATCTGCGGTTCCTGGATTCGGGTTTCGATTCTCAAAAAAAAGGACGCAACCTTCGCTGCGTCCTTTTCGCTGTTTCGCTGTTGGCGGTAATTACAGGCCGCGGGCGATATTCTCGATCTGATACTCGGCGCCGGATTCCAGCTGAGCTTTGTCTCCAGCCTTCTTTCCGATGAGCACCTTGCCCAGTGGAGAGATATAGCTTATGATGTTCTTTTCAGAATCGGCTTCCCAGGGGCTCAGGATCGTGTATTCGGTGGTTTCGCCTTCGCTGTTTTTCACGGTTACTCGGGCACCAATGGTCACGATATCTGTGCGAACGCTTGCAGGATCGATAACCCGTGCCTTTTTCAGACCCTGATCCACTTTCTTGATCTCTGCCTGTAGCTGGGACTGGCGCTCCAGGGCGGCCTTGTATTCGGAGTTCTCTCGAAGGTCTCCCTTTTCCTGCGCCTCGCCGATGTCTTTGGAGTTTTGAGGCATTTCTACGTTGATCAATTGATCCAGGTAGGCCTTGCGCTCTTCCAGGCCTTTAGGACTAACAAGAATGGTATCTGCATCCGGAATCAGGTGAAGATCTTGCTGCTGATCTTCCTCTTTCGTCTCTTCCTCGCTTGCTGCCTGGCTTCTAAATCCAGGACGGAGCTCTTCTAGATACTCTTCGAAGTTGTCTTTCTGAGCATCGGGAGCATAGCTTACCTCGCGAAAAAGTGCAGCCATGCGTCGAAGTACTCCGCTGTCTGAGTCGGCTACAATCTCTGGAAGGTGTCCGGCTTTGATGGAATCTACCGTAATGTTTGTAGTGCTGAAGATGGTTTCGATAGCCTGATTCTTCAGGCGAGTTCCTTTGGATTCGATGCGTACCAGAGGCTTCAATAATCGAAAAACCATCAGTATAACTTCTTCTTTGTTCGCAGGAATCCAGGGATAGGTCCACTGCCCGGAAAGGATGGAGCGAGCTACCCAGAGAAAAATCTCTGGATTATCCCGGTACTTTCTAAAAACCTTTTCTACGAAGTCCTTGAGAGTATCTACCTGACCCAGTCTGTTCAGCTCGCCAATAATGTAGCGATGTACTTTGATGGGCAGTTCAAATAGAATCTTCGAGAGTATCNGCTGATAATCATTCGGTCGCGTTTCGATTACAAGATCTACAATGGATCGCTTGAATTCGGTTACCGGTGTATCTGCGGACAATTTGACCAGGGTCTTTTCTGTTTCTTCCTGAAATACCGCTTTTACCAGTTCTGGCGTAATTTGGCGCGAAAGCTCCATGTCAGGAAACGCTTCATGGGCCGCTTCCAGAAANAAGAAGGAATGTAGACGCTTGGTAAGATCCTTGTTGGATTCCTGTTCTAGATAGAAATGACTGCAGGTCTCCGCTGCGGATCGCGTATCGGGATCCTTGAGGGTTTCCATGGCCAGTTCCAGCTTTTGATTCCAGTCCGAAGTATGGAGGAATTTCTCTTCTTGCTCTTCGGCCAGGGTAACTTCTTTCTCTCGAAGCAAAAGCTCATCTTTTTTACGTGGATTAAAACCAAAGTTAGGATCTTTCTTAAGTCTGGTTCTGGTTCGACTCCACCATTTAGACCACTCTGCCGTATCTATGAAGCGACCGGCGATCTCTGATTTGATTTCGGCCAGTGTGATGGATTTATTATAGGAGTTCAGAAGGATTGTGAAGAATTCGATGGGATCTTCCTCAAAGGTATTCTTCATTTNATCCGGGTTTTCGTAGTATCGCACCCAGATATGCGAAGGCTCCAGGGGCAGCAAGCTGGAGATAGCCATTTGCAGGCTCATTCTCTGACCTGGATTGTCGCGAAAGTCAATGATTACGTTTTCAGAGTCGATCTCGGTAATCTTTCCGACGCCTCGTGTACGGTGGTAAACATAGTTGCCTGTATCAAATACAATGTTTCTTTCGAAGTTGGCTACGGCAGATGCCACCGGCTTTCGGTTGTTGGTTAGATCCGACATCTTGAGGAACTCATTCAGAAGCGAATGGTTCTCGTACCGGCTGCGATAAGCCCTTACCAGATCGGAACGGGCTCTAGAGGAATTGGGCTCATATTGAAGGATTTTCTTCAGGATATGGATAACATTCTCCCAGTCCTCTTCCTGACGAAAAGGCTCCACCAATCCCACCAGGTAAGCAGCAATGCGGGTTTTTTCCCGATTGGCCGCCAGGATTCGCTCCAGCTTTTCGAAGAATGGAATATCCTTATAGGCTTTGCTTACCAGGATTTGCCATATTTCTTCCAGGCTATTGTAGTCCCGCTGCCGGACATAGGACTCGGCAGCCATCTTGAGAAACTCTACAGCTCGATCCGGATCGTCCTCCAGGATGGCCATACCATATTTACGGGCAATGTCTGGATTGTTCTTATCGATGCTGGCCAGTCGCTCCAGGTAAGGCTTCAGTTCCTTTTTTCCGCGCAGGCGTTCTGTGGATTCTACTTTGGAACGAAGAGCGGTACGGTGGTTTTCGTCTACCTGCAGAACGTGATCGGCGATATGGTCGACGATGGGCCAACGAGCAGCGCGTTGAAACTCTTGCATCAATTCGCCCAGGTATTCGATTCCGGTTTTGCGATCCTCATTAAGATCCTGAATTCCAATGATGTACCTTGCAGCCAGGGAGGAGGAGTTCTCCTTCAGATGGTCTTCCAGTAGCGAACGAATCTCAGCGCCTCGGCTGGAAGAGGGAAGTTCTGTTGCAATTTCTTCTAGAAGTTTGATTCGGCTGAGTTGAACCTGGGTGAGGTCCTTGGCCAGCTTCTCCTCGTTGAGCTGCGAAATGACTCGGGTGTACAATGGATCGGTTTGCGTTTCCGCGGAATTGGCTGTCTGCTGGGTCATAGGAATCCTGTAATTCTTTGAAGCAATAGTTTACGAATTTACTATCACTGTTTTCCCGCGGCACCATGCGGTCAAATAGGTTTCGGTGCTCCCATCGATGCTGGTTGCCGAAAAGGCTCTCCAGAGGCCCAAAAAAGGCCTTTCTGGGGCTTCATCGGATTATTTTTTGGGTAAAGATTTCTTTAAATCTTTCTACAGATAGCCCGCGCAGAGTACCAAAAACTCTATACTTTGCACCTCTCCGGGTCTGGGCCACGGCAGTAAGAATGTCGGGCACCGCGAGATTAGCAATGCGGCGAAAGGGAATTGCTGGCGAACTGGTTGCGAAGCCAGGGGCAGCGCGGAATTGGGGTAAGCGTGCCCGGATCAGAGGGGAGCCAGTAGCAAGGGATGCAACAGAAGCAAAAGAAAGCACATCAAGCANTGAACGTTGCTATACTGGGCACCGGGGATCGGGGAAGCATATATGCCAGATTCCTCCAGGCTTCGGGCGCGCAAATCGCAGCTCTGGTAGACCAGGATCCCAGGCGGTCTCGTCATTTGCAGGAAAGTCTGAAACNGGACTCCAGGATCTATTCGGATTGGAATGCATTGTTGAATAATGGGGAAGATCTCAGCCTGGATGCAGTGGTGATTGCACTTCCCGATCACNTACATATGGCGCCGGCAATTGAATTNTCAAGGAAAGGCATATCTGTTCTTCTNGAGAAACCGGTAGGACTCACCATAAGTGAGCTCAATCGCATGGAAAGTCATATTCGCTTCTTGAGAACCCAGGGCATCCCTGCCATTATCATGGTCTGTCATGTGCTGCGATACAGCGATTTCTTTGGCAAAATTCAGCGATTGATTGCGAACGGAAGCATCGGCGAGGTCCGCAGCATCTTTCATGCAGAGAACGTTAGCTATTTTCACTTCGCACATTCNTATGTTCGAGGCAATTGGGCCAATAGCAAGAAAAGTAGTCCTGTGCTCCTGGCAAAGTGCAGTCATGACTTTGATCTTCTGGGCTGGTTCGCCGGCACCGATTTCGAATCTGTGCAGTGTAGCGGAGATAGGTCTTCCTTTTTACCGGAGAAAGCGCCGGAAGGGGCAACCGAGCGCTGTCTGGATGGCTGTCCCCATCAGAACTGTCTGTTTCATGCAGGCTCGACCTACCTGGATGGACTGCCCATGAAACGGGAGCTGGCTCGCTCCAGGGGATGGCTCTCCTGGCTGGCAAAAATTGCACTTCTTTTTCCATGGCTCTTTCGCAAGCTTTCCCTGCTTCAGCCCTGGCCGTACTGGCCCACCAGCACCATCGTTTCCGGAAANGTAACAGAAGCGTCGGTGAACGAAGCTCTGAAAACCGGTTCCTATGGTCGTTGCGTATACACGGCGGGCTCGGATCAGCCCGATCATGCAGATACAGTGATTCGTTTTCGCAACGGGATCACGGCAATCATGCGGCTAAACGGGAATTCTTTTCAGGAAGCACGGACAATTCGCATCGACGGTAGTCAGGGAACCCTGGAGGGACGATTCGGTCAGGGGGGCGATCTGATACTTCGGCGCCATGACAGTCCCGGAAGGAAAAGGATTCCCGTCAAGGCAGACCTGGCAGGGCATCTTGCCGAGGACCGGGCCCTCTCCCGTGCATTTATGCAGACCATGCAAGGGCTGGTTCAATCAGCGCCGAACTCCGCACATCAAAAGGATCTGTTGATTCGGGCAGATGCTACTTTGCATCAGGTTATCGAAGGCCATCGGATGGCTCTTCTGGCAGAGAAGTCCAGAACCACAGGCAGAGCAATCTTCCGTTGAAAGCAGAGCCGCCCCCTGGATTTCTGGCTTATGCCCGAAAGCCCAAAAGCCTCCAAACGCTCCCAGGCGGAGCTTCGGATTCTGGAATACTGGAAAGAAAACCAGATCTACGAGCAGCATAAGAAGAAGAATGANAATGGACCTCTGTTTTGTTTCTACGAAGGTCCTCCCACTGCCAACGGAAAACCAGGAATCCATCACGTACTGAGTCGAGTTTATAAAGATATCTATATTCGCTTTCGCGGCCTGCAGGGTTTTCATATTCCAAGGAAAGCTGGATGGGACTGCCACNGTCTGCCGGTGGAGCGGGAAGTNGAAAAGCANCTGGGTATNCAGGCGAAATCAGAAATCGAAACCGATGTAGGCCTGGAAAAGTTCAACAATCTCTGTCGCGAATCCGTGCAGCAGTACATCGGGGCCTGGAACGAATTCTCCGAGCGCCTGGGCTTCTGGGTAGATCTGGATGATCCCTATTACACCATGGATAATCAGTACATCGAGGGTGTCTGGGGACTGTTCAAAAAGATTTCCGATAAAGGCCTGGTATATTCCGGGTATCGTGTAGTGCCTTTTGATCCGGTNATGGGCGCCACAATGAGCGATGCCGAGGTTGCCCTGGGGTACAAGACCGTGGAGGATCCTTCATTTACTGTTCGCTTTCGCATCGCCGATGCCAGCTTCAATGATAAACACGGCGAAGCATCTTTTCTGGTCTGGACTACAACACCCTGGACCTTACCTTCAAACGTTGCCCTTGCTTTACATTCGGACAGCGAATATGTACTCTTTGAACTGGACGTGCCCTCCGATGGATTGGCACCCCGGGCCGGGGCTGAAGGCGGAAAGAAGAAAGAAAAGTCCGGAAAGAAAGGAAAGGGCGATGCCCCAGCCAGCACGAAAGGTGAGACGAAGCCCGATGCGGATGCAAAATCTGGTAAAGAAAATACAGTCAAAGAACAGTTTATATGCGCAAAGGAATTGATGGCGGAGGTCCTGCGAGGGGCCGAAAAACAGGCGCGCATCCTGAAAAGCTTCAAAGGCCAGGAGCTGGTGGGTCTCTCATATGAGCCTCTGTTTCAGTTTGCACTCAAGAATATAGAACAAAAGAGTCATTATACCGTGTCCGCAGATTTTGTAACCATGGACACAGGAACGGGCATCGTCCACATCGCGCCAGCCTATGGAGCGGATGACCTGGAAGTAGGCCAAAAGCATGATCTGCCGGTGGTTGCTGCCGTGGGGCTGGACGGTGAGTTCGCAGACGGACCTTACAAAGGCCAGATGTTCAAAGAGGCCGACAAGGAAATCATCAAAGATCTGAAGAAGGACCGTAAGGTCTGGCGATCAGAAAAATACAAGCATGAGTACCCCTTTGGCTGGAGAACCGGTGCTCCATTGATGTACTATGCCAAGGATGCCTGGTATATTCGCACAACGGAAGTGCGTAAGCAGCTAATCGAAAACAACCAGGGAATTCGCTGGGTACCTGAACATGTAAGAGAAGGCCGTTTCGGAAAATGGTTGGAGAACAACCGGGACTGGGCTCTTTCCAGGGAGCGATACTGGGGAACTCCTATCCCTATCTGGACGGATGGGGAAGGAGAGATTGTAGTTATCGGCTCGGTGGCAGAATTGGAAAAGGTCTCTGGTAAAAAGCTAAAGAATGAAGATCTGCATCGGCCATATATCGATGAGATAACCTGGACCGACAAANAAAGCGGGAAGATATTTCGTCGCGTTCCCGAGGTAATGGATTGCTGGTTCGATTCCGGGGCCATGCCTTACGCGCAATGGGGCTATCCTGTGCGAGGCGAAGAACAATTCGCCAAATACTTTCCTGCGGACTTCATCACCGAAGCTGTGGATCAAACTCGGGGCTGGTTTTATACTCTTCTGGCCATTTCCACCATGGTTTCCGAGCAGGCTCCGTATAAGAACGTTGTATGCCTGGGGCATGTTCTGGATGCGAAAGGCGAAAAGATGTCCAAGAGTAAGGGAAACACCGTTTCTCCTGAAGAGGTCTTTACGATTCACAGTGCAGATTCCATTCGATGGTATTTTCTTACCGGCGCCCCTCCCGGAAACTCTCGTCGGGTAGGCCATCCTGGAACGAAAGAAGATACCGTAGGCCAGGTGAATGGCTTTTTTAACATGCTGGAGAATTCCCTGGAATTTTACCGCATGTATGCGAAGGTTGATGGCATCGCACCTTCCTTACGAAAGGATGGAACGGTTGAGGTTCAAGGCGCGCCGGCATTCGAGAGTCGGCCAGAAATTGACCGCTGGATNCTTTCCAGCTACCAGAAACTAGTGCAGGAAGTAACAGAATCATTGGAGAACTACGATTGCCTGCGAGCCGGTCGAGCCATTGAAGATTTCTGCGATTCCCTATCGAACTGGTATATTCGACGAAACAGGCGTCGTTTCTGGAAAGGGGAGCTGGATGCGGACAAATTCGCAGCGTTTGAAACCCTGCTACAATGTATTCTGGGTATACTACAGATGCTCAGCGCCTTTGTACCCTTTCTCAGCGAGGAACTGTATCTGCGAGTGTTCTCCGAAGCTCCCGGGGCGCCCAAAAGCATTCATCTGCTTTCATGGCCTAAGGCAGACTTAAAGAATTNCTNCGATGAATCGGTATTGGAGGAGGGAAACCTTGTGTTACAGGCTGCCTCNCTGGGCCGATCTGCAAGGCAGCANTCCGGGCTAAAAGTGAGACAGCCCCTGAGTAAACTGATGCTGCATTGCCCGGAAAAATGGAAGGCATCGCTAAAAAAGAATGAAGACGTCCTTCTGGAGGAGCTGAATGTAAAGGAGCTGGAATTTCTCAGCGATTCTGCGGGAATTCTTTCTTATCGCGTGCGTCCGAACTTGCCGGTTCTAGGGAAAAAGCTTGGGCCGGACATCAAAAAGTTACAATCCCATCTTCAAAGTTGCGATCAAGAATCCCTGGCGCGAAATTTGCGCAAAGGAAGTGTAACCATTGATCTCGGTGATCGAAAGGAAGACTTTACGGAAGATGAATTCCTTATTGAAAGCGTGTCAAAGGAAGGAACCTCCGGAGTAGAGGGCGATGGAATGCTCGTAGCTCTGGATACAAATCCAGGACCGGAGCTCATTCGCGAGGGATGGATCAGGGATCTTGTGCGAAATGTACAGGAGCTCAGAAAACAGTCGCAACTTGAGCTCACCGATAGGATTTCTCTCCATCTGAAAACCGATGATAAGGAATTGATGCGTGCCATAGAAGAGCACAGTGACTACATTCAAAGCGAAGCCCTGGCTACCATCGTTCAGAAGCTACCGGGAAGTGGAAAAAGTCTCGATCTAGATCTGGAGGGCCATGGCATCAAGGTTACACTGGAGAAAGTATGATTGCAGAAGCGAATCTGGTAGCAGTTCAGTGGCTACTGGACTGGTACCGTGAAACGCGAAAGACGACGCTGGAGATCTGTCAGCCGTTAACAATAGAAGATCACGTAGTTCAAAGTTCCCCGGATGTTAGCCCTCCCTCCTGGCATCTGGGNCATACCACCTGGTTTTTTGAAACCTTTATTCTGGAGCAGTTCAACCCGGATTACACTCCGTTCGATTCCGGGTTTTCCTTTATCTTTAACTCTTATTATGAATCCGCCGGGAAGCGAATTCAAAAAACGAATCGCGGTCTGCTCAGCCGCCCTACGGTTCAGGAGATTCACCGCTACCGTAACCATGTAGATGAGGAGATTTCAGCTCTTCTTGCAGCGGCGATGGAGGGCTCTGGTGTCGACAAGGGGCGGTCCGCTAAAGGCATCCTTTCCAGGGGCGATTACTCCAGAATCCAGGAATTGATGGAGCTGGGAATCCACCATGAAAAGCAGCATCAGGAGTTGCTTCTTATGGATATCAAGCATAACTTCTTCTGTCACCCGCTGTTTCCGGAATATGGGATGGATGCGCCATCCTCTCTAAGTCAGCCCTCTGTTGCTGGCACTGGCTGGCTTACGAACCGCAAAGATTCTACTCTCTATCATACCAGAACTCCTCTACTTGCAGGTCCTGAAGCAGAAGGAACGGGTCCCTTTGAAACGGCCGCCAGTCTTCGAAATGGCCTGCTCTTTGANGCAGGCGGCACCGTGCAGATCGGGCATGCCAGCCATGGGTTTGGATATGACAATGAGTACCCCAGGCATCCGGTACATCAGGGACCTTTCTGGATCGCATCGAGACCTGTGACCAACGGCGAATTTCTGGAGTTCATGGAAGCAGGTGGTTATTCTAGCTTTCAACTCTGGCTCTCTGCCGGATGGCAATGGGTTCAAGAGAATGATATTTCGCATCCGTATTACTGGCGAAAGCATCACGGAACCTGGCAGCAGTGGACCTTACGTGGATGGCAGGATCTAGACCTGGATCAGCCTGCAAAGCATCTCAGCTACTTCGAAGCAGAGGCAATGGCTACCTCCGTGGGAAAAAGACTGCCCACAGAGGTAGAATGGGAACTGGCCGCCAGTGTGGCTGTTCGACAGGGACTGGACTTTCAATGGGGAAGGGTCTGGGAATGGACCGGCTCCGCTTATCGACCGTACCCAGGGTTTAAACCGGCTCCGGGAGCCATCGGCGAATATAATGGGAAGTTTATGATGGATCAGATGGTACTTCGTGGTGCCTGCGATTTTACTCCCGTTCAGCACAGTCGTCTGACTTACAGGAATTTCTATCCTGCCTCCAGCGTCTGGCAGATGAGTGGGTTGCGCCTTGCGGAGGATGCATAATGTCCGATCAGAAGATGCGAAATACCTACCTGCCTGCAGATCTAAATGCGCCGGGCTATGAAAAACCAGCCCGNGATATTCGTAGCATTGGTCAAAAGGCAGTGGTGCAGGATTTGCTGGACCATACAAATGAACTGAGTGGACCTCAAGTTTTTTTCCGAGATGTANTCCGCGGATTGGAGGAAAATCCGAAAACGCTACCATCCCGCTATTTCTACGATGATACAGGTAGCGAGCTCTTTCAGCGAATTACCGAGCTTCCGGAGTACTATCCTGCCCAGTGCGAAAGGGAGATACTTGCCACAAAGTCCGGCGAAATCGCAGATCTAATNGGAGATGATTTTGGGCTTATCGAGCTGGGTCCGGGAGACGGCCATAAGAGCTATCATTTGCTGGAAGCCCTGGTCTCCAGGGGAGCGGATTTTCGCTACTATCCTGTGGATATTTCGGGCGGAATCATGCCGCCGCTTCAGAGTAATCTGGCAGACCTGGACCTGACGTTTCATGGGCTCGTCGGTGATTATGAATCCGGGCTGCAGTTCCTGACTGGCCGAGAAGATCGTCACGTAGTCCTGTTTCTTGGATCCAGCATTGGCAATTTCTCGCTGAGCGAATCAGCAGATTTCTTGCGCAGGGTTCGGATGAGTCTGGATGAAGGGGACTTGCTCCTGATCGGATTCGACCTTGTGAAAGATCCGGACATCTTGATACCCGCTTACAGTGATGATTCTGGAGTGACCCGCGACTTCAATCTAAACCTTCTGCATCGGATCAATCGTCAACTGAATGGCAATTTCGATTCAGAGAAATTCATTCATCATGCTGCTTTTAATCCCAGAAACCATGCCATGGAGAGTTTTTTGATTTCGCGCCAGAGGCAAGAGATNAGAATTCAAGATCCTGTGAGTCAAATGTCCATGGAGTTCACGCTAAGTGCTTTTGAGGCCATTCAGACAGAGATGAGCCAGAAATACACTATGGAAGACATGCAAGATCTTGCCCGTCGTGCGGGTTTTCACATCGCCCGGGATTTTCAGGATGCAAGAGGTTTTTTTACCGATTCGCTCTGGATAGCAGATGCTCTGTAAGCTCCATTAAGATCATGGCTGTGGCACCCCAGATAATCCGATTATCCAGTCTAAAACCAGGGGATTGGAATTGTCTTCCATTATAGCTGAAATCATATACTGTGCGATAATCGGGATGGCTGAGCCGAAGCATGTCGTAAAAGAGAATCTCGTCCACTTCCAGAGGGTCTCTCTTAAACTCGGGTGATCGGGAGTACCAGCCTACGTAGGGGTACACCGCGAAACCACTAACTGGAATATACAGNGGAGTCAGACTGCCCAGTACCTGTATTTCTGTGGCATTCAGACCTATTTCCTCTTCCGTTTCGCGCAGCGCCGTTTCTTCCAGTGATTCGTTCGCCTCGCGTTTACCCCCGGGAAGACTGATCTGTCCTGAATGCGGTCCCTGATTCCCGGGCCTCAATATAAGAGGGAATAAACCTGGATTGCCAGAATGTACCATGTACGATTCAGCTTCGTTGCGGTCGCCTGTATTGGTCTGCGAATCATGGAATTCCTTTAAACGATGTTCACGTTCCAGGGATTGATCCAGAAAGGCGATCATTACAGCGGCTTCAGCAGCGCCTTCCGGGATTTCCATAGTCTGGGGAGTACGACCGGACATTCGCATGTGAGCCGCATTTCCCGGGAGCGGAGCTTTGAGAGCTTCCCGTATCCAATCTGGCTCTAAGATCAGGCCGCCCGAGTTACCGTCTGTTGCTTTCATACCTCGTTTTTCCAGCTCCAACTACTTGCGGCTCCCTGTCCCATCGGATGTCGGACTGATCTCCTTTTTGCATCCTGCTTCATTTTTGCCTTGCATNGAGCGCCGGGAAATGTCAAGATCCGGCCATGAGTCAATACAAACCAGTAAAGAAAACCAGCTTCCTGGAAGCGGTGGCCGCTTGCATTCAGCATGAGAAAAAAGTATTCGAATTCTACATGCGGAATGCGGAGTCCTTGAAGGACGGATCCGTAAAAGACATATTTAATCAGCTCGCAGAGGATCAGGATGACCATATAAAAATGGTTTCAGACCTGTACACTCAGATCAAAGGAGGGGAAGCTCTNCCAAACTTGAAGATGGCAGCCCAGGTTCAGGATCTGAACAGTAGCTCGATTCAGAAGTTAATGTCCAAGCTGGACAGAAATACAGATACGGACGCTGGTGGAGACGAACTGGATGCCCTGGCTCTGGCAACGCGGGAACACGAAGATGCCGCCGAGTTCTTTGCCAAAACGAAAGAAAAGTTTGAGGATCCGAACGCTAAATACCTCTTCGCTCAAATGGAGAGTTTTCAGAGTGAATGCAGGATGCTTCTGGAAAGCTACAGTGCCTATCTGTCCCAGGGGACTCCTTACAGCCAGCCCTCAGGATACTGGGATATCGAATAAGGAGAACGCCCGGAAATGCCACGTCAAATCCTCGGCGTGGCATCCGCGAAATTCAGCATCCTCGGCCCTGGTCCCTTGCGAAATTCCGGTAGCCGGGTAACGAAAAATATTACACATTATTTAGAAGTCAATGCCGTCCGGAGCTCCCTGTAGGCGTCTGCTGAACTTCCAGCGGAAGCCTCCCTGATGGACAANTACGGCTGAAGCGATCCAGGAAGACAGAGCTCCACCATTCAGTGAAGCAGGGAAAAGCCAGGAAGATACCAATGCCAAATTCTACCAGAAATTCAATCCATTCAGGGCTACTTCGCATCGGAAGGCTGGCGCTGATCCTGTCCCTTTCCCTGACTTTTACAAATTGCTCGGGATTTGTTTTTAAGACCTTCTACAGGAACCTGGATACTCTGATTCAATCCAGAATGGACAATTATCTGGCAATGACCGATGCGCAATCGGACTTTGTTGATTCCCGGATTGAATATCACTATCGCTGGCACCGGTATGGAGAGTTGCCTCGCTATGCGGTTGTATGCGAAAATCTGGCCAAACGGATTGAAAACGGGCTCAAGAAGGATGATCTGGAATACATCTACGGTCAGATGCGAGATTCGAGAATACGTCTGGCTCGCCGAGTCTATCCGGACGCTTCAAAATTCCTGAAAGAGTTCGATCCTTCTTTGATTGGTCGGCAGGAGCAGTTGATCCAAGAATACAATCAGGAACTTGCCGAAGAAGTGGCCCAGCCGGCCTCCGAGCGATTCCAGGAAAGGCTGGAGTCCAATATCGAGTTCTTTGAATTCTTCCTGGGCAATCTTAATGAAGCACAGCGAAAAAGAATTCAGAGGTATACTACGCAGAGCACAGATGCAACTGGCCTGTATCTGGCCTATCGTCGTATGAATCAGACAAGATTGCTGTCTTTGCTCCAGAAGGGCGATCAGGGACATGCTGAACTGGACACCTTTCTGAAACAGTATCTATTCAGCTGGGAATCCCTGTACCCGGCCGCCTATCGCAACGCTGTCTATCGTAATCGCAGTCTATTTTATGATACGGTGGTGGATCTGGATTCCACTATGTCCTCCCAGCAGCGAAGCCATGCAGCTTCCCAGGTCCGAGAGCTTGCCAGCAACTTCCTGGAATTGGCCGGTAAGAAATAGCCCCGGGGAAAGCGGAAATGAAGAGGCCATGGCGCTGCCATGGAGATGTGCCGGGCCGGCTATCGCGCCTGCAAAGGAAGTAGTGGTTTCCAGTAATAGCAAGTGGAACCCGGATGCAGAACAGCTGGCCTCAGGGATTCTGGCTTTTACTTTAGTTTCTTAATTAATCCGGCTCTACTGGCTGAGCCTCGGGGATGTCCCGGGTAATAGATGTTTCCCGGGGCAAATCCTCCTCCGGGTTCATTAAAGGCTGAAAGATTTTTTTCCGCTCAACGGCTCTATTCTTTTCTTTCTCCTGGAATTCCCGGTTCGTTTCTTCTCTAAAGAATCGCTGGGAGGAAAACCTCTGCTCATTCCCTTCTGGTTTCACCGGAACGTAAGTGCCATCGGATTGTAGACGTCTGGCATTGTGGTTATCGCGAAAGACCGCATTTAGAATGGCGATGAGCTTCTGTTTGATGTCCTCATCGTCAACGGGCATCATCACTTCTACCCGACGATTGAGATTTCGTGGCATAAAATCGCCGGATGAAATATAGATTTTCGGTTCGCCGGCATTCTCAAAATGAAAGATCCGGCTGTGTTCCAGAAAGCGGCCTACAATGCTTTCTACGCGAATGTTTTCGCTCAGGTCGGGAACTCCCGGTTTTAAACAGCAAATACCACGAACACTCAGGTCAATCTTTACTCCTGCTCTAGACGCCCGATAGAGAAGAACAATCATGTCGGGGTCTACGAGAGAATTCATTTTCAATCGCATGCCTGAGGGCTTGCCGGCCTCTGCGTTGTGGATTTCACGAGTGATGAGTCGCGTCAGGGTCTCTCGCATATTGATGGGCGCCACAGCAATTCGGGACAGTTTGGGTACCGTTGCATAGCCCGTTAGAGTATGGAAGAGATTGGTAACATCATTGTTGATCTCGGGATCTGCTGTGATGACACTGGTGTCTGTATACAGCTTGGCCGTGCTGGGATTATAATTACCGGTGGCGATATGAACGTAAGATTTCACTTCCTGTTCTTCTTTTCTTACAATCTGCAGCAGCTTGGAGTGGATCTTTAAGCCTACAAGGCCGTAGACTACATGCACACCATGGCGCTCCATTTCTCTGGCCCAGACGATATTACGTTCCTCGTCGAAGCGCGCCTTCAGTTCAACAAGCGCTGTTACCTGTTTCCCGTTTTCGGCTGCCTGGATCAAGGATTGGACTACCGGACTATCGCCGCTGGTGCGATACAGGGTTTGCTTGATGGCCAGCACTCTGGGGTCCACAGCGGCAGCCTGNAGAAAATCCAGTACAGTCTGAAAGGAGTCGAAGGGATGGTGTAAGAAAATATCTTTTTTCCTGATTACGGAAAAGATCTTTCTCGGCTTGTCCAGGGTGATTGGATTCTTGGGAATAAAGGGCTTATCGCGAAGGTCGGGGCGGTCCGATGTGTTTCCATAGATCTCCATGAGATCGGAAAGNTTTAAGAATCCGGGTCTCTCGTAGAGTTCTTCATCGGTGAGGTCCAGGCGATCTCTCAAAAAGCTGCGAATGTTATCGGGCATACCGCTGCGATAATTCATTCGCACCGCCTCTCCCCATTTACGGTTCTTCAGCTCCTCTTCGATGGTTGATAGAAGGTTATCGGAGGATACTTCCTCAATGGAAAGGTCAGAATTTCGAACGATTGTAAAGCCATGAATGGATACGATTTCGGTGCCCGAGAATAGATCCCCTGCATGGAGTTTCAGTACTTCTTCCAGTGGGATCAACCGACGAACNTTGTCGTCGCTGGNCTCNGGATCCACAGGTAGCTCCAGAAATCGAGGCAGTACTGTGGGCACCTCGACNATGGCATAGGANTCCCGTTGCTTATCTTTCTGNTCCTTCCTTTTCAGGGTTACTGCAAGATTCAATCGACCATTCAGAATCCTGGGAAACGGATGNGANGGATCGATGGCCAGAGGGGTCAGTACTCGAAACAGCTCTTTATTGAAGAATTCCTGGATAAATTCCCTTTCATGCTGCTTGAGGTTGCGGCTGTCCTGAACCACGGCAATGCCCNCATCGGCCAGACCATCGGTAATTTCCTTCAGGAGATCATACTTCCATGCCACCATTGCATGGGCTTCCTTGTGGATCTGCTTCAGAGTTTCCTCAGCTGTGTGTCCATCCAGCTGAACTTCGTTTACGGAAGAGGCAACAACCTGCTTGAGGCCCGCAACACGCACCATGAAGAATTCCTGCATGTTCGATTCTGCGATGGCTATGAATTTGAGCCGCTCCAGAAGAGGGTTATCCTTTCGGCCCGCTTCTTCCAGAACTCGGTAGTTGAATTGAATCCAGGAAAGCTCTCGGTTAAAGAAAAGACTGGGATTATTTCGATTGATCGAGCTGGAATTCCGGCGGGCAGGTATGCTTTTTTTGTCGGACGCAGCGGTCATAGCAGAAGGTTCCGCTACCCGGTAGACGAATCAAGAATATTCTTTCTGTAAACGATCCAGAAGGACTTTCTCTCGATCGTTAAANGCATCTACAAAGGGCTTCATATCCTTGATATTGCGCGAAATCTGGTAACCGGTTTCCATGGTATCTACCAGTTCCCCGGCTCCAACCAGAGAAGCCGCCACGCGGATGGGAGCCATGACCAGCTTTACAAGAGGCAGTTTGGATAGAGTAAAGAAGAAACTCAGAGTATCGCCGATCATGTCTACCTGTCGGTGCCTGTCTTCCCAGCAACCTGCCTNACCAATNCAATGGTTCAACTCTTCTGTTGTAATGCTGGCTTCAGCGATTTCTTCTGCGGACTTGCCTTTCATGGGACCGTCCAGCAAGATCTTTGCGGTGGCTACATCCAGATCATCGGTAAGCTGAATCAGAATGATCAGATTATGGATGTTCTGCGTCATCTCTGGACCGGTGACGGATTTCAATTTCTCATAGAGATTCTCGAGAGCGGCATCTCTCTGATTTTTGTTGGGAGGTGAGTACAGATGTTCCCGAAAGAATTCAGGAATACGGTCGAATCCTTTTCCCTGGATGAAATCCGAATAGGTTTCTTCCAGACGGTTGATCGTCTGCCTTACAACCAGAGCCTGAGCTTGTCCTATCTCTGGAGTCACGTTGTTGTATCTGGTCGTCAGAGCCGCTGTGGTGACAAGCGGAAAACTGAGTCTACAGGCTCACTGTCCCACTGTCACGGTGATGGGTCGAAACTTTGCAGCTCGTAATTTTTTCTCCTCGGCATTCAGGCCACTCTTCGTTTTTGAGCGTCCGAGGCGAACGAGATGCAAATTGCCCGATGTGACGACATAGGGTTGCATTCCTTCTTTCCTGATTTGCTCCGCCATGCGGTTCGCCGCGCCGCGGGAGCTAAAGGCGCCCATTTGAAGGGTGTAAATCTTCTGAGGTTTCTTCTCTTCGCTACGCGGGGCTTCCTTCTTCACCACTTCCTTTTTTTGCGGCGCAGGCTTCTTGGCCGGTGTAGGTTTCGGTTTTGGCGCTGGCTTTTCTTTTTTTGGCTCCGGTTGGGTCGGCTTATCCGTTTTACGCGCTATGTCCGAAAATGTTACAGATTTCTTATCTGAGGGCTGGTTTCTGGAGCTACCGGGCTCTTCCGTGGACTTCAATGCAAGATCGGAACGAGTTTCTGAGTCCCGATCATTGTCCGATTTTTTCTCCGCAGGATCTGCTCTGTCTTCCGATTCTGAAACAGCATTCAAGCTCAGATCCTCTGTGGATTCCCGGGGATCATCGAAGGACTGAGGTTCGCGAAATTCTGGTTCCGGGGAATCCGATGGATTGACAGAGGCCGCCTCCGAAGTGTTAGCGAAGCGATAGCCTGTGGAGAAGGACAGTACCAAGGTGCCTGCTACGAACAGGACCAGGGCCAGAATGCGTCCCCTGTCAAGATTTACTACATAGAATACTCTTCGTTTCATTGTCGTGCCGCCTCGATTTCTTTCATCACCGTCTTGAGCTCATCTTCCAGATGCTTCCGGCTGCTCTCATTACGAATGACAAAATCTGCGCGCTCGGCTTTGTCCTGGAAATGATGCTGATCCCTGGCTTGCAACTGGGCTTCATCCCAATCTCTGGAGCGCACTCTGTGCAGTCTTGCCGCAAAGCCTGCATCAATAACAAGCGTGGCATCCATCTCCTGTTCCAGTCCTGCCTCAAAGAGCAATGGCACATCATACACAACAATGCTGCCTTCGGGAAATTCATTCATCCTTTCTCGGGCCAGCAATCGAACTCGAGGGTGAATCAGTGCATTTAACTGATTCAGAAGTTCCTNGTTGCCGAAAACCTTTTCGGCAATGGCTCCTCGATTCGCCTTGCCTTCCTGTATCACATCCTTCCCAAAAAGGCCCTGAAGACGCTCCTGAGTTTCAGATTGATCCAGGACTTCATGAGCAAGTGCATCTGCATCCAGCGTCATGCATCCAAGTTTCTCTAGAATGTTCCGGGCTGTGGACTTTCCCGAGCCCGGCATTCCAGTGAGCCCCAGAAAGAAGCGATTACCTTTCCAGCGCAGATTTTTCACCGGCCTCAAGTATCGGGCAGATCCATCGAGAGTACAAGTAAAAATTATTTGTGTCTTAGAATTTTTTGCATTCCCGGATCGGCCGGGATAAATCTCTGATGGCGCAGGGCTTCCTGAAAACCGATCCAGTGCTGCGTAATGGCTTTTCGCTGCTGCCGAAAGTCGAATTCAATCTGACAGAGCTGCCCTGCAGGTATGCGACAAACTGTCATNCCATTGATGGTGCGAAAGAAGGCCCTTTCGCCCGGCATCAATACAAGCATTCGATCTGAGGGAAATTCGGAACTGGATGGTTCCAGAGGGTGAAACACATTGCCCTGAGGCTCGACCGAAAAATTCTGAATCCATTGCTCCGCAGTGATGCGATAGGGCTCCATTTCTGCATGAGAGTCGTGGTTGGAACTGCCAGCGAAAAGAAGGATGATCAGAGTCGCCGCCCGATTCCTGTAGATCTCCTGTCGGAGCTGCTGAATCTGATTGTTCATATCCTCAAGAGTTGAGGCTGGTTCGATAGCTGTAATCCAGACAAAGGTGTCCGGCCCGGTGAGGATCCTCTGGGACGCTGCCAGTCTTTGTTGCAGCATTTCATCCATTGAATGTTCAAACCGGAGCAGGGAGGACCAGAGCAGGCCATCCCTCAATGCTTCCTCCTCCATCTTCTGAACGGCTACACCATCGAATCCTGTGTATTCCATCAGATCCACCCCGCGTCGGAGCAGGAGTTTCAGTGCCCGATCATCGGAATCCATGGATTCTTCTTCATTGTTATGGGAATCGAATTTGAGTCCGGTCAGATCGCCGGTATGCAATAAAAAGGCCCGGGAAGCTGCGTTCCGGCGATTGGCTTTTACACGATCCGAATATGTCTTCAGAACGGACCATCCACGGGAGCCCTCATTGTTGAGCTCAAAAGAGCCAGCAAAGTCCGACGTGGCCATGATTGTGATTCTGGTTCGGTTATGGGATGGATTGGGGCTACCGTGTACCAGGGATGGGATGACCAGAAGCCATATCAGAAAGAAAGCTTTTGCAGTATGGTGGTTCACTCTTCTATTGTCGGTCTTTTTCTGCTCGGTCCTCAACCTCCTTCTGCCATAGTACAGTGCAGGTTTGTGCCTGCGAATGAAAGAAACTGCAGATACCGCTCAATCTCCGGGTCCAGAGCACCGTACCGGATGCAGGCTGCCATGGGGCCCTGCTCGGTACTAAAAAATAGCAGAAGATCCTGTTCTGGTAGCGGATCCAGTCGGTAGAAAGTCTCCGTCTGTTCCTGCAGCGTAGTTGTATGCCATCTCTCTCGCCCCAGTGNCAGAAGACTGATGTTCGATCCGTGTGAGCCTATGGGTTCCTGGAATCGAATCCATCCGTCCTGGAGATCTATCCGATGGATGGGTGCTTTGAGACAGGGTTGAAGACAGGGCAGGTTTTCTGGAGCCATGGAATGCATGCTGACGTTAGAGTGAGACTGCCCATTTCCTCCTAGCAGAGTAAAGGTGCGACGGCGGCTAAAATAGTCTCTTCCGGCGGAAGCGCCGGCGCTGGCATCACCGGTGATGGCTTCCCTTTCGGAAGCGGAGCAATCGCCCCGAGAAGTACCTTTTTCCCATTCCAGGGCATGAAACCAGGGCCCCATGCCATAAATGGAATAGGCCGGTTCAGAATCCTCCATGCAGATTGAATTCTGGCGGATTTCAGGAAGCGATAAAGACTGACCGCCGGGGGACCGTGGGATGGTATTGCTGGTTTTTTGTAGCTCCGCGAAACGATGGGAGAAGCGCCTGAGCAATTCCGGTGAATCCAGAATGAATAAAATCTCCCGGTTCTGGTTTCTTGCGCTCATACTCCAGTTATAAGATCCTGTAAATACTCTCCGGTCTATGATGGCAGTTTTCTGATGCATATGTCCTCCATGATAGATGCCATCGGAAGCCTGGTATTTGTTTTCATTGCCGTCCAGGGAAAGAGAAAGAGGGATGAGCCCTGCTTCATAGTAATGCTCCTGCAGGGCTGAACGTCCGGGAAGCTGATACCCTGAACCATCCAGGATGCCCTCCACCGGCACTCCCTGCCTGGCCCGATGNTAGAGCAGGGCAGATAGTACTGGATCGGTAAATCGATACATCATCAGCCGGATGCCAGACTCAGCGCGAAAGATGCNTCGTGCCAGAATCGCCTGGATGAGTTTGCCACCTTCTGGAGAGAAGACCATACTCACTCCGGGAAGCTTTAGAAAGGGGATTCTCTTATCGGGGCTTAGCAACTTTCGGCGAATGGATCCACCGGAACCTTCCGGAAAATTGAGAAAGAGAAAGGCATTATTATTGTGAAACAATCCGCTTCGCGTAAAATTACCTGTTCCTGATATCAACCGCCTGTCATCAATCATTACAGCTTTTAGATGCTGGAGTCCGGATGCATTCCGAACCTCCAGGGAAAGTCCGCTGTTTTTCAGTGCAGGGTATTCCTTTTCCGGCGATAGAACCATGCGAACCCGAACTCCTCTTTGCCTGGCTCGAAGCAATGATCGAATGATTCCTTCATCGTTCAACCCATAGGCCATTACAAGTATGGATTTGGATGCTTCGTCAACCCATTGAATGATTCGCCGTTTTACACGTCCCTTTTCTTCCTGCGAAGCCAGCGGCGAAGGATGAGTAAACTCTACGCTTTGACGAATTAGAGGCCAGATAAGATTCGATTCTGAATCGCCGCGAAACTGGCAGGCTGTCAGCAGAAGCAATAAACAGAGGCCGTATACCAGAAACCTGGAGGCGACGCTCTTGCTCCGGCAAGAGTATGGCCTGTATGATCTTCCTTGAATTTTTAAGCTTGTCCATCTCCGGGAAATCTCTGGAAGCCTGAATCTTGTCCGGAGTCCAGGACTGTGCCCACCATTGAGGCTTCCTTCTGCTTTATTGAACATCGTCTCATGGCATTCGCGAATGAAGATCTGTTTTTTAAGGCGTCTCTTGTTTTGTATTTCTTTCATTCTCCTTCGGTTCATCATACATTTCNGTTATTGTTTTGCGCTTACATGAGCCTGATTGCGAGTATTCTTTNCTCTAAGAACCCTTGCCCGATTCGGATTTCTGCAGGGCCATAGTGAGGCCCATGCGAAAGAACTCTGCAAAGGCCCGGGAAGCCCTGGTTTTGCGAATATAGATCCGACCGTATCTTACCGAAAGGGAGCCTCGTCGTAGAAATGTCCAGGAGCGACTAATCCTTAATTGATATTCCANGTAGTCCGGTGTCTCGGGATCAGGCGACGAATGGTTTATACCGCTTCCTGTCTGAGTTCGGGCGCTGCTATAGAGCATGAGAAATGTGGCGCTATAATTGTTCCAGGTGAACTGAAGTCGTAGCTTCATTCTGGCATACAGGCTTTCCGAGGTTCTGGCGATGTCGGAGCAGGTCTCCTCATCGCTACAGAGCCTAAATCCACTGGAAATCCCGTAATAATTGGTTAGCTCAAATGAATAGGGCCGTGCGCCCGGATGAATGTAGCCAACATGGGTTTCTTCTTCGTCTATGCGATTGGTGGCAGGTAGAAAAAAAGATAATCCTATGGTCCAGTGCTTCGCTTTCCAGCGAATAAGTCCGTGGGCTTCCGCCGCGTCGGCCAGAAGGGATTGCTCCTTTCGCGGCCCTCCCTTCCGGGGCACTGGCTGAAACTCATCTTGCGTTTTTTCAGTCCTGGTTTTTCGGGAGAT
Source organism: Leptospiraceae bacterium (assembly GCA_002717505.1). Taxonomy (GTDB): domain Bacteria; phylum Spirochaetota; class Leptospiria; order Leptospirales; family Leptonemataceae; genus UBA3465. The sequence goes on along the minus strand of PBEB01000020.1, from coordinate 8,626 downwards.
CTGTACTTTGCCGGTTACCCTGGAATAACCCAGTCCAATGCGAAGGTTCTTGCCTTTGTACCCGGAAAAGACATGCACATAATGCAAAATTCCAGGTTGATAGAGTCTTGCATTGCGCCGTATCGAATGTCTTCGAAGGCCCATTCCGAAGTGCCACTTCTTGCCAATCAAATAGAAGGCAGAGCTACCGTATCGATTGCTGTCCAGGGCACCTCTTGTCAGNGTACTGCTCTGATTCGCACCGGAGTAACCGAGGCGCGGTTCACCGGACACCGGGGCATCCAGTAGATAGGCCGGGGAAATGATGGCTCGGCCAAAGCCGTCTGAATTCCAGATAAGGTGCAAACCTGGAAAATGACCGGTTTTCGCACTCAACTCTTCCTGGAAGCCATTTCTCCAGTATTTCCGTCCCAGGATTAATGCTATGGAAGGGTTCGAAGATTCTCCCAGTCCGCCGAGAACATCGGGTATTCTCTGCCTCAGGCCAGCGAATATTTCACCGGTTCGAACAACAAGCGGGTCAGAACTGGCTTCCCGTTTACCGTTTCCACCGATTACACGACCTTCGCTTACAGGGGAAAGGACCGATGCACGGCGCGTTTCTACAAAGCGGTTCTCTCTACTTCCTGGCATGGCTGGATGTTTCATTTCGGATTGGCCCAGGATAGCCGTAACTCGGGCATCCAGCGCGAAGAGCAAGGTTGAGTCCGCCGCAGCTCTTGTGCTAAAAGAAAGTCCAGAGAAGAATTTTCGACCTGAATCTCCGTAATTATAGGCCTGTTCCGGGTCGCCGGCAAAAGAGTGGAGTAATTCGGCAGCAGTGAATAGCTCGATCTCTTCAGCTTGCAGGTCGCGGTCAAAAAGAAAGACCATCGTAACCGATGCAAAAAGCAGCACAGTTAGCTTCACGGAGCGAAAGCGAGCAAGTTTGCAAAACCAGTACTGTTGATTCATTGCGCGAAACCATACCGAAAATTTCCGGGAAGGTCTTGATAGGTTCCCGGAATTCGACCAACCTTTTCCGGACCGGACAATCGATGATAGGGCCTCAATCCCTTGCCAAAGGTGCAAAGAACGGCCGGTTCGGATCTGGAGGGTTGCTGAATTCTGATCCGGATGCTCTCATCTTCGCGAAGGCCGTTTCCCAGAGCAGACCCTGATTCGGGCATAAGCCAGCTGCGATCTTCGGGCTTATCTATTAATAACAAGCTCCGGGATGCTAGATCCGGATCTACAATAAGGACGCACTCGTTCAGACCTATTCTTGAGGTACTTGCCTCCATGGCCTGCAGGCTTGAATTCCTCTCCCGCGCTGGCACAAGTCTGTCTATGGATTGTTCATCTTGAATGAAAAGCTCTACATCCCTCGATGCCCCCTCCGGAAAACAGATTCGAAGCCACTCAGGTTCGCCTCTGTGAACTGTCTGCACGCGGCAACGACTATCCATTCCAGATTGATGCCATATGCGAAAGCGCCAGCGGGGAGCTTCTGGAGAACCGCTACTCCTATTGGGACCTTCATCTGTCAGCACCTGGTTGGGAACGTTTCCCGTCTGCTCCAGCTCTATAATGGAAGATACCCGGGATGGCTGCTCCCATACATTCAGAGGCTGCAACCCGGGGGCAAGCCAGAACTCCCGGGCCTCCTTCTCCCGGTAAGGATAACTGAGTTGGAACTTCGCTGCACTATCTGCCAGCCATTCGAGGCGCATGCCTTGAGAACCTCTGGCCAAGAGTTTCGGACGATAATGGCCGGCGCTGCCGGGACTGGAAGCATGGCAGGAATTCGTAGCATGACTTAGCCAGTGTACATTAGAGCGACGTTTCACTACCAGGTGTGAGTGCTGCCGACTCTGAAATCTCTCATCAAACCAGCGATTTACTATGTTCTGATGTATTTCAGAACCATCCTCCAGGTTTGCATGCAATGTTACTGTCATCCGAAACGCTTCATTGGGAATACGAAAGTCCGGGTCCTCCAGAATAGAAGGCCTTCCCTGATAACAGGCGGAGCCCTGGCGCATGATTGCCCACCGCCCGGGTACATTTCGAGGAAGNGGCCTGAGAAATTGATAGTCTCGATGTTCGGATCGGAACTCAATTTCAAGATGACCTGCCAGAAATTCCTTTCCCGGGTTCGCTTTCGCATTGCGAAACTCCAGGAACTCCTCCGATGGCTCCGATGTGCCTGCTGGAAGTATTTCGTCTATTTGAATCGAAGCCAGGGGGCTGGCTTTCACCCTGTGTCCCGGACTCATCCCATGCCAGCCCTCCTGGCAAAGATCTGGAATCAACCCGACGCAATAGGGGGGATGAAGGGAATTAAAGGTTTCCGACTGATTTGAGTGGAGCGCCTGAATGTGCGTATGGCCCCTGGCATGACCGATCAATGGTGTTTTCCCGGATGGACTTACTATGGTGCGAGAATTTCCGGAGATCAGGTTCACAAGCTGCACAGCGTCGTCCTGTGAAATTCTTCTCAATAGGTNGCTTGTCTGCCTGGAGATGTCGGCGGGAAGCGAAAACAGTGCAGGATCCACTAATACAACGTAAAGGCCCTTCTGGAGAACCGGATCCTCGAACAGTATTCTTTGATCCCCAGACTGAATGCGAAGGCCCGAGGGCCTGCAGTTTTGCAGGACCTCGAACTCAAGGAAACGGCCTCCAGGTTTCAGTTTCGGAGTCAGTAGCCCTATAAGGTTCCACTCCTTAAGTTTTAGATGATCCAGTTTGCATACAGGCACATCCTTTTGGTGCGGATTGTCCGGTATCCAGCCAAGAGTCTGGCACTGAGGATTGCAGGCCTGCAAACTCCAGAAGCCTCCAGAACCCGGATTGCCAGTGCTGTCTGGAGAGCTCGAAGCCGAGGATGCCGGCGCATTTTTATCCACCGTTGTCCAATTGAGGGAACGTCCTTTAGCAACATGCGGAACGGATATCCTGGTACTGGAGTCTTCGATCCATGCGATTTTTCTTTTCGCATCTCTTTTCAAGAGTAACAGTGCATCTTCTTTGCAGGGCAAGACTTNATCATATTGTTTATCGTCCGTGCGAAAGAGAAACCGGGTCCTTCCGTTTCGATCACATCTTAATTCCAGCTGCGCACGATTGTACAGTTCCGTAATGGAACGTTCTATGCGGATGGGGTCCAATTGGCTGGATTCGGAGGGATTGGTGCTCGGGTATTTCTCTCTTAGTTTGCGATGATGGCGATGCAGTCTGGAACTCAGCTCCTCCGCAGTTTCCGGTGGGAGCGACAAAGGTAGCCAGTGCAAGCGTCTTGAATATGTGGATGGAAAGATCAGAAACAGAGCATCTTTCGAGAGAACAAAACTGAATACTGCATTGGGAAAACTTCTGGGTGAAAGAAGAACTCCAGAATACTGACTGAGGATGCGGTCCCGGTAGCGGTCTACCAGGAAACGTGAAGCCAGCAAGGAGGCCCGGCTACGTTCATGAATTTCCGCAAGATCGGCAAGCGCCCCATCGGAATTTCCATCATAGAAAAACTGGAGTTCCTGTTCAGCCAACGCATCCAGAAGATCCTGCGAAGAGCCGGTTTGAAAATCGCCCAGAGGCCTGGATTCCCCTTGCAGGGCATTCCATTGTTTTTGGAGTTTCTGCGCCTGCTCTGGATCAGAAAAACAGATTCTGAGTCGAAGAGCGCTCTCTTTGCTGTAGAGAGAGTTGGGGATTGTTGTAAGGCATTCGGCAAAACCCGGACCCTCTGTCAGGTCTACAGGGTCGGCGGTCCTGCTTTGAAGGGATTGGGTGTGCAATTCCACTCGTGGCCCCTGACCGGGTGGGGGGATTACAGGTGTGTCCGGAGAATTTGAGCTACAGGAAAGGTAACTTGAAGCTGTGGCGGCCCCGAGCAGTATGGTAAAAGCTCTTTGATGAGAACCGAGAAATGGTAGGCCCATATTGGTCCAATGTCAAATAGAGCTAGATTGTTAACCTGGAATGAAACGAATCATCTTCATCAGTGATTATTTCCGGCCGGAACCTGGAGGCGTGGAAGGGCTCAATACCGGAGTGGCACGGCTCTGGGATCCAGACCGGATTGAAGTCATTGCTCCGGATGTTTCCATAAGTACTCGAGATCACAGGATGCAATTTGACAGCAGGCTCTCTTTTCCCGTACACCGAGTGTCTGCCAATAAGACCCGGGAGTTCCATCAGTTTGTGGCCCATCGGGTTCGAGCGTTTCAGCCGGATGCACTGCTACTGGGCGCCATAACCGGTAGCACTAGAATCGGTGCTGCCGTTGCCCAGGAATATGACCTGCCCTGGGGAGTGATCCTCTACTCCGCTGATTTACCGTCTGTGTCCCTGATAAAAGCCGGCAATCGTAAGGTACTGAACCGGGCTCGCTATGTTTTTACTCTCTCCAGGCATTTGCTGGATCAATTTGCCCGAAAGGGAGTGGATCGCGACCGCATGATCGCTTTGCCGCCTGCCGTAGATTTTCGATGGCCGGATGGAAAGATGTCCGTTCCCAACCGACCGGAGGGTCTGGAAGCCCGTATCAAGAAAAAGATCGTGATTGTTACCGTAGGGCCCCTGGTTCGAGCCAGGGGCCTGGAAATCCTTTTCCCCGTGATGGATCATCTTGAGGATCTCAAAGATCGAGTGCACTGGATTGTTGCCGGAAGCGGACCAGAATACTCCTATTTAAACGAGCTAAGGCGAATTCATAAAAGAGAAGCGGACATTACCTTTACCGGATTTCTTTCTGACGAGGAACTGGGAGGCCTGCTTCAAAGAGCGGACGTGTTTTTTGACCCGGGCCGCGTTGAGCCCGATAACTTCAGCTTTACTGTAATGGAAGCCAGCCATTTTGGTCTGCCCGTGGTATCTGTGAAAGGGGGGGGTATGTCGGAACTTGTGATCCATGAGGCTACAGGGCTTCTGGCGGATGAGAGAAGTCCCGATGATCTTGCGCGATCCCTTCGACGAGTCATCAATGAGAATGCCCTCCGAAAGAGCCTCTCCACGGAAAGTAAGGAACGGTCCGACGATGAATTTGATATCCAGCGAGTCTTTCGGGCCCTATCCAGTCGGATCTAGAAAGAATTCCATGATGGGACAAAAGAAGGTAAACCCTGGACAATGCCAGCCGGAATCGGTACAAAAGAAAGGGCGGCTTGGCGCCGCCCCGTAGGGAGATCCCTGAAAGGTTTGAGGGGCTCGAATGGGCTGAGTGCTTCCCTGGCGTCGGTAATGCCCCTCAATCTTGCAATTATACTAGCATGAACCCGGATGCTTGCCAACAGAAGAGAGTAAACGGGTGATATAGGGAGTAAACGGGGGATTTAGAACTATGCTTTCTACGCGAATTATACCCTGCCTGGACATAAAGGACGGTCGAGTGGTGAAGGGCGTCAATTTCGTGGATATTCGCGATGCCGGCGATCCCGTGGAAAATGCTGCCTTTTATGCTTCCGAGGGTGCCGATGAACTTTGCTTTCTGGATATTACGGCTTCTTCGGACCGCCGCAATATCGTGAAAGACCTGGTGGAACGGGTGGCAGACCGAATCTTTATTCCTTTTACCGTGGGCGGTGGGATTCGAACCGCCGCCGATGTAGAAATGATGTTGCATGCTGGTGCCGACAAGGTTTCCATCAATACCGCAGCATTCGAAAACCCTCAGGTTCTATCGGACGCCTCCCGAATTTTTGGCAGCCAATGCATTGTATGTGCAATCGACGCTCGCCGTTCCGACGCGGGCAACTTTGAAGTCTATCTCCATGGCGGGCGAACTCCCACAGGAGCGGATGCCGTAGAGTGGGCCCGAAAGGCAGAGCAGAAAGGGGCGGGGGAGATCTTGCTAACAAGCATGGATCGAGACGGAACCGGAGATGGATTTGATCTGGAACTGACCAGAGCTGTGCGCGAAGCGGTTCAACTTCCTGTGATTGCCAGCGGAGGGGCGGGCTCGGCGGAGCATCTGGTGGAAGCGGTGGCAGAAACGGGAGTGGATGCTGTGCTCGCTGCATCGATTTTTCATTTCCGCACCCATTCCATTCAGGAAGTTAAAAAAACCATGGCAAGCCGCGGGATTTCTGTGCGATTGGCTTCCTAGGCTGACAGCGGGACCGGAACGCGCCATCTAGATCGGGAAATGGGCGCAAATGCATTGCAGACGATCCAGAGCGAATGCAAGCTTTGACTAGAATAAAACGAATCGAGGACGATATGGAATTCCTATTAAAACTGGAGCAGGTTCTAAATGAAAGAAAAGAAAAGCTACCTGAGAAATCCTATACAGCAAATCTCTTCAGAGATGGTGAGGACCGCATTCTTAAGAAAATTACGGAAGAAGCGGGGGAAGTACTTCTGGCATCCAAGAATCATGATCACAAAGAAATTGTGCATGAATCTGCAGATCTCTTGTTTCATTTAATGGTAAATCTAGTAAACGAAGGCGTCTCACTGCAGGATATCGTTCGAGAACTCGAAAAGCGTCATGGCTGACGAGTTCCTCCGGCGTCCCAGAGACGTCCGGAGGCTATTGTGCGATCCAGTTTTCTTATTCTCTCATTCCTTTCCCTGATTTTCTTTGCTAAATGTCAGGTCTTCGAACCATCCACCGCCTCTGAAGGGCCCGAAACAGGTGTTCTTGTATTAATCAACTCCGGCTCAAAACCTCTGCCGGAGGGCACCGTTCTACAAATCGGCGAAATTCGTAAACTGGCTAATAAAATGCCGATGGTTGTTTTTAAGGATCTAACTCCGGGAGATCATACTCTGCTGGTGAATGCTTCCGGGTTCGCACCGTATCAATCTCTGGTTACTGTACCTCCAGGTACTATAAACACAGTGATTGTTCGACTGCTTCCTTCAATATCCAGCGATNTAGAATACGATGGTACGGAGATCAAGCTATACGATACTTCTATGGATATTANGATCCCACCGGGAACTTTTGAAGGACTGAAAGAGGGGGAGACGCTCACACTTCGCAGATCGCATATCAATGTTAAGAGTGATATGCTTCATGCTATGCCTGGAGACTTCAGCGCAACAGCACTGGATGGCAATTCGGTGCAACTGGAATCCTTCGGCGCTTTCGAGTTAACGGCGCTTTCCGGAGGAAGGGAATTACAGATTAAAGAAGGTAAGAGTATTCAAGTCCTGATTCCTTTTCAGGGAGAAGTAAAACCGGGCCAGACGCATGCAACCCTGTGGAGCTTCCATGAGAAGTCCGGAAAATGGAAAGAGGAGATGGAGGCTCCCCTGGTCAAAAGAGATGGTCGTTACTGGGTGGATTCAAGAATACCGCATCTTTCTTACTGGAATGTGGATGCACCCATTACGGATCATGCTCCCATTATCGTTCGAAGAGTCCGGGACAAAGATGGAAACACACTTCATGCACCGGCTTTGCTGGCCGAGGGGGTGGACTACAATGGTATCTCTCTGGCAAGAAGTCATCAATATGGTTCAGATTCTATTTGTATCCAGGTAAAAAGGAATTCCAGGATTCAATTAACGGCCCGCACAATTCTGGATTCTGGATTTCAGGAGGCTTCCCGAGTAATTCAAAGCAAAGGTCCGGGCACTTGCGCCAATCCAACAAATGCTGTCTACATCGATGATCTGGAGATTCGCCCGGCCCAGCTGGGGAACTATGTGCCGGGTCTTCCTAATTTTCCCATCAACGAGAGAATTACCCTTATGAGCGGTCGGGTATATAGAGGTACCATCGTTGCCCAGCTCGGCACCACTATTTTTGTGGCCACTCGCACCGGGCTTATCCGCATACCGCGACGGAACATCGCAGAGGTGGAGTTCAATGTTCGAGCCGACCCGGGGAATGCTCGATAGATTTCTTCTTTTCTTTGCGGCCCAGGTTTTTGTCCAACCCCTGGACTAATTTGCCAAACAAGTTCAGTGGTAATGCTGGCAGGTAAAAAAGTGCGTAACCATTGGACCGGGTCCGGACACTAAACCTTCAAATTCAGACGATTGGAGGAAAACTATGGATAGTCTGATCAAAAAAGTCCTGCCAGTGGCAGGTAGAGCGATGATTGCTGCTATGGCCGTATTCTTTGGCCTGGGCCACTTGATGAATGGAAGCGCGATGGCAGGCATGGTGCCAGTTCCTGGCGGAGCATTCTGGGTGTACTTTACAGGTGCTTGCTTAATTGCTGGCGGAGTAGGTCTGTTTGTTCCAAAAGTTGCTAAACTGGCTGGAGCATTGCTTGGCCTTTTGATTCTTATTTTTGCGCTGGCGATTCATGCACCAAATATGGGTGGAGAAGGCGCTCAGAATGCGATGATGAGCTTTTTCAAAGATCTGGCCATTGCCGGTGGAGCATGGCTGGCAGCTGTGGTTTCCGACATGAAAGGACACTAAGACAGGTTGCCCGAGCTGCCCCCCACGGGGCAGCAAAAGGCATCCCTGGATCATAAGCATTTCTCATAGCCCCCCACCCAGATTTCTGCGCCCGCCTTCGATCATTTACGCCGGTGCAGTTAATCCAGCTTTTTTCCCGCATCATGCTACACGATTCGACTGCGGTTCATTGTTGACCGCAAATCTATAGTGCTGTCCGCTTTCTTATGCGTGGTAATCTCTTTCGCCTGATTTATCTAATTATTCTTTTTATGACACTTC
>PBEB01000019.1 GCA_002717505.1 Leptospiraceae bacterium | reverse complement strand
CTGTCTATTGGCTTTCCTGATCTCTAACCGAGCCTGAGGCTTATCACTGGATTTAAGGCTTAAGGCTGCGCGTTACATCCGGTTTGAGGCCGGGGCTCAGTACCCTCTATGTTCCCTGTTTTCTCGTTTAGCCGTTAATGCGGATTGCCTTTTGATTCACGAATTCCAGGATTCCCTCGGATCCCATTTCTCGACCAAAACCTGAGTCCTTGATGCCCCCAAAAGGCATNCGAACNTCGGATCNCAGTAAATCGTTTACGGTNATNCTNCCNGTCTCAATNNCTNGNNCNAGGGCNTCTGCTTTTTCCAGGTCCTGNGTCCANAGNCTNCCACCAAGGCCAAANCGACTNTGATTGGCCATTTCCACCGCNTCTTTCTCATTTCCTGCNACGATCACNGCAGCCAATGGNCCGAAGGTTTCNTCTTGAAGCGCATTGTTATAGATGGAATCGGAGCGGATGAGCGTCGTTTTGTAGAAGAAGCCCGGACCATCCTCCATTTCGCCGCCCAGCAACAGACTGGCCCCTTCTTGAAGGCTTCGCTGAAGCTGATCGTGCAAATCGGCGCGCAGATCCTTCCGTGCCAGCGGCCCAATGTCGGTGGCTTCATCGGTGGGAGCTCCCACTTTCAAGTTCTGCAGCGCTTTCTGGAATGCGTCCAGGAACTCTTCTGTAATGCTTTGCTCTACAATGAACCTTTTGGCCGCAATACAGCTCTGTCCTGAATTGATGCACCGGGCCTGAGCTGCGATGCTGGACGCTCTGGCAATGTCGGCATCCTTGAGAACAATGAACGGGTCGCTGCCTCCTAGCTCCAGAACACATTTCTTTAGATGTTGTCCNGCCAGGGATGCCACCGAGCGTCCGGCCTCTTCGCTGCCTGTAAGGGTTACTCCCCGAATATCAGGATGAGCAACTACTTCCGCCATACGCGAACCGGAAATCAAGAGAACCTGAAAAAGCCCATCCGGAAGACCTGCTTCCTTGAATATGTCTGCGACTTTAAAAGCGGATCCAGTTACATTGGAAGCATGCTTGAGCACCACTGGATTGCCTGCACATAGAGCAGGCACCGCAGCCCGAAAAACCTGCCAGAAGGGGAAGTTCCAGGGCATGATGGCCAGCAGAGGTCCCAGCGGGTCATAACGAACGTAGCTTTTCTTGCTTTCGGTAGGGACGGAGCGAGGAGTTAGGAAGGANGCCGCATTTTCCGCATAGTACCGACAGAGTCCGGCACATTTTTGAACCTCCGCTATGGANTGACTGATNGGTTTGCCCATTTCCGCTGTGATTAATTGCCCATATTCCTGCGTATTGCGCTCCAGAAGGTCCGCNGCTTTNTTTATGGCCTGAATCACGGAGCTCTCGGGGGCCGGTCCTTTTTTATTGTGAGCCTGGAAGGTCTCCATGGACAGATTCAGAATGGATTCAATCTGTTCATCGGAATGGCTTTCATATTCTTGAATCAGGACTTCTGTGGCTGGATTGATGGATTTCAGTGACATTTATACTCCCAGATTACCGGAATGCCAGGGCTGCGACCAGTGTAAAGGCAACCGTATTCACCGGTATCGGATTGTAGCAATTGTTATGAACTCAGATCAAACTGCTGAGGTTTTGGCGCTCCGAGAGAGATTTTCTTTTTAGAATCTAAAGCTGTTAGTTAGCTTTCAAGGGATTAGCCAGGTTACATGGTCCCGAGCTTAAAACAGTTTACAATGTAATCCATCGCAACAGGATTCTGACGGCGAGCTTGCCGATACAAACCATAAGGGATTACCCCCCTGGCGCATCCTGTTAGGACCGCGCCACCGAGGATGGATTTCATGCTGCATACCTACTACTCCGTAGCCGCTCTTAACCTGGTAGCCTTCGCTGCATTCTTTAGCGCATTTCTTTTCACAATAAAAGGAAAGTCTCGATTCACCTGGAATCTGGCCATTGCATTTACATTCTATACCTTTATGGGCGTGGCGTACTTCCTGTCAGCGGCTTACGACGATCCGATGTTGTCTTTCCATCGTTGGATGACGGTTCTGGGAACATTTTTTGGCTGTCTATTTCTAGGACTTTTCTTCTTATCCTTTCCGCGGCCAGTCCGTGGTTGGCTGTACTGGCTCTATCTAGGTATTATTTCCGTACTCAGTGTACTTCTCACTGCTAACTTCGCCTGGACAACCCTGGATGCTCCCCGGGTTTTCCATTTCGAAGGCCATTACTGGGACTTCGATGCGAACAAAGCCTCTCTGTTCGTGGCGATCTGGATTCTGGGCTACATAGTTCTGTATACGATTCCAGGAATCTACAGAATGATTCGTGAAAAGGGTCTTACCAGACTGGGAGCCATTGGAATCTATACTGGATTCGTTTTTGCTGTAATTGTTCCGGCCATGGCAAATGCATTGAGCCGGGATGGAGCCATTGACCGTGGCCTCTTTCAAACCCTGTGGGTAACACTGGGCGTTCTGGGTATTTTCTGGATTCTGATCTTCATCGTCTCTACTTCGGGCGAGAAGAGTAATTTGCTTTCGCGAATATTTGCGATCAGTCTGGCAACTACTTTGCTTGCGATTCAGGCCATTAGCTATCCCGTATTCGTCGAGAAAGAAAAGGACTTCGATCGAATCTTCTACGAAAGGGCTCAGCGTATTCTCCTGGAGGACGAGCAAAGACCGGACGATTTACTATATATAAGCCATTATGATTCGGATTCCCGGAACATTACCGTAGATTATAATCGTATGTCCGAATCCCCGGTTCAGGCTGACTGGAACCGGGAATACTTGAATGCTGCCCTTCGTCGTAATGTTACAGAATCGGAGGATCCGGAAAGCTATCTTCGCCGGGCTTATCTCGAGAATTATCAGCAGGGCTACATGGCCCTTATGATGCGAGATGCGAGTAAGCCTGTGGCNGAGCTCTGGAGTTCAACGGTTACAGACCGAGCATACTTCAAGTCCAAGATCCGCAAACTACCGGATGAGGACTTTCGCACAGGGGTTCTGGCTCTACTGGCAAAGGATCAAGGCGCCATCGAACCGTTGGCCAATGTCATGGAGCAATTTGTAAACAATTCGAAGCTTGAGGGTCCGGAACTCAAATCAGCCTTGCTTCAGTANTTAACTCCCATGTATGCCAAGGGGGAGCGAATCTATCGGACCCTGGAGAATGACCAGCGCGTGATATCCTACCTTGTGTATCGCAAGGGCGGCATTCATGAAGTGGGCTTCGAATACCTTAGCTATCGAAATTTTATTCATCCCCAGGCAGAAAGCTTCATTATCGTAATTCTGGCCATCATGGCCGTAGTAGTCATNGGATACCCGGTGTTCTTCTACACGGCTCTGCTGAAGCCACTGCGATCTTTGCTCAGTGGTGTTCGCCGCGTGAACGATGGAGACCTGGATGTAGAGCTGAAGGTCGGCGTTGAGGATGAACTGGGTTTTCTCTCTCGAAGCTTCAACGACATGGTTACTTCTATTCGAGGTGCCCGGAAAGAACTCCGGGATTACGCAGATAAACTGGAAGAAAAAGTCCAGGAGCGAACCCGGGAACTGGAAGAAACCTTGAAATCCGTGCGAGAGCTCAAGCATCAGCAGGATGGAGACTACTTTCTTACCTCCNTGTTAATCAAACCCCTGGGCACCAATACAGTTCCCGAGGGACCCGTATCTGTAGATTTNATNTTGAAGCAGAAGAAATCGTTCGANTTCAAGCACTGGAAGGAACGAATCGGTGGAGACCTCTGCGGCGCTCATCGCATCTATCTCCATAGCCGGCCATTTACTTTCTTTTTTAACGTAGATGCAATGGGTAAATCTATGCAGGGAGCCAGTGGCGCCCTTGTGCTGGGATCGGTAATGGAGTCCATAATCGAGCGAACCAGAATGTCGCCAGTGGAGCGAGACCGGTATCCAGAAAAATGGTTGAAAAACACTTTCATCGAACTGCATACCGTGTTCGAAAGCTTTGAAGGGTCCATGCTTATATCGGGAATTTTTGGTCTGGTGGACGAAGCTACCGGATTGATCTATTTCATAAATGCAGAGCATCCCACTGCAGTGCTTTATCGCAACAAAGGAGCCAGCTTCGTGGAAGAGAAGAACTACTATCGCAAACTGGGAACCACCGGAGTAGAAGGTGGTATCCACCTGGAAACCCTGCAGATGAAGCCCGGCGATGTTCTCTTTATCGGCTCCGACGGAAAAGACGATCTGGTGATGGGGGAACAGAACGGTCAGAGAATCATCAACGAAGATGAGACTCTATTCCTGAAGCATGTAGAAAAAGCGGAAGGTGACCTGGAAGCCATCTTTCATTTGATTCAAAACACCGGTGAGCTGATGGATGACTTCTCATTGCTTCGCCTCGGTTTCCGGGAAGAGGATTGGCCTGCGAAAGCGGCGGTGCTTTCCGGGGAAAATAAGGAAAAGTATCTGCAGGCCAAAGAGCTGGAGGAACAGGGGGATCTTCGCGGCGCTCTGGATCTTCTGGAAGCCGTTGCATCCGATGCGCCGGAGCTGGATCCACTATACCGCAAAATGGCTTCGCTATCTACGAAGCTCGGAGAGTACTGGAAAGCAGCGATCTATTCGGAGCGCTACAGTATTCTAAGACCCGAGGATGAAGAAATGATTTTTGCCTCGGCCAGCTTCTATCGCAAGGTAGGCCAGTTTGACAAGGCCGCCGACTTTGCCGAGCGACTCAGGTTGCGAAAACCGGAAGATCCGCATGTTCATCTTTTTCTGGCAGATATCTACATGCGATTGAAGAACCTGAAAAGAGCAGAGCGAATGCTGGAAGTTGCGGAGCGTTTGGACGAGTCTGAAGAAAGAAATGCAAAGATTCGCGCCAGGCTGGAAGAGATGAAAGCTACGGCCAGCAAATGACAGATGTTGAAGTCCCTTCTTTCGCCTGAAACGTTGTCCGCATTCTCCGGGATTGGCTGCTATCCCCTGGCGATCATTCGGATCAGCGCATTGTCCGGCCTTTCCTTCATTGCGCCGGCTTTCTGACCAATTCTGCGGCCCTTAAGAATCGGCGTCGCTCCTTTCGGCGAATTACAAGATCGGATGATTCTCTTCGAAAGGATGGGACGTATGCGTATCTCTAGATTCGTCTGGCTCGCCAGAGATGATGCGTAAAATAGGCAGCCGGAGCAGCGATGATCAGGCACAGGCCGGCGGCCCCGTAATTGTCCAGGAGCAAATAACCGGGAATGAGCATCCCTGAAAGGATGGCTACATTGCCGGAGAACCATAAAGCGGTATCCTGAAAGAATTCCCGCCTGGCCCTTCCTGGATGTTTGGAATTTGGCCAGAAACCTGTGGGGTCCACTTTCTTCTGAAAGCCTTCCAGCACGGAAGGAGAAGTAGGCGCTGTATTCAAAGTTACCACTATGCAAACAATAGCCGAGCCCAGAGCAGTGAAGGCCAATCCATGTTCGGCCTGGAGGGGCCCCCAGCCCAAGCTTGCCTGAAGATAAGGATACATCGCATACAGCAGGATGGTCAATAGCAGGGAAGCGAGCATACCAGAGATTTCCGTATAGGCATTGGCTCTCCACCAGATCCATCGCAGTAGCTGCGGCAGTCCCATACCAGCTGCCAGCGCGATTAAGAACTTCCAGGCCTCCTCAATACTGCCGATCTGAGAGGCCACCAGAACTGAAATCGCCGCCACTACCAGTACAGCCAGGCGGCTGGCCCGCACCTGCTTTTTCGTCGATGCTTCGGGCTTTACGAACCTCAAATAGATGTCATTTACGAGATATGAGCCGGCCCAGTTAATATGGGTGTCTACAGTACTCATGAAAGCTGCCATTAGACCGGCGAAGACAAATCCCAGCAAGCCAGCCGGCAGCACATATTTCATTAAGACAGGATAGCCCATTTCTGGATCCACACAGACCATTCTTACATCTGTTGCACTGATGCTGGCGGCCGCTGTCACAGAAGAGTTGGTAATTGGCTTTGCCGATGCGCATTGCGCCGCCAGGGCATCGGATGAAAGACCCGAATCCAGCACCGCCAGGGGAAAAAGAGCAAGAGTTACGAGACCTATGATTACCCAGGGCCAGGTACGAAGCATAAAATTGGCAAAGACGAACCACATAGAGCCCTTGGTAGCATCTTCCGGTGTTCTGGCTGTATTCATTCGCTGAGCCAGATAGCCAGAACCGTCCGAGAAATATTGACTCCACCACTGAATCAGAAAATACACTGCGAATAGACTTATGGTCATGGAAGTTAGATCTGGTAACAACGAAAGCTTTCTTTCGCCGCCGGCCTCGTACTGCCCCTGAATGGAAGTGACTATCTGATCCATACCGCCGGCATAATCCACGGCCAGGTAGGCGAACAAAAATGAGCCGATCATGGCCATGGCGAACTGAATCAAATCTGTAAGGATTACTCCCCGAATCCCTCCGAGCATAGAATAGATCACAACTCCGGCAAAAAGAAGAAGCAGAGTTATTGTGTGATTCAGATTGGCTACGTCTGTATAACCGTCTACGCCGAACATCAGGAGCGAAGGCCAGTACTGGAGCAAAAAGTCAAAAGAACCGGATGGAAGGATTTCTTCCCAGTGAATAAACGGTGTAGTGATCTTCGCCATGGCTCGAAACACCCATCCCAGGATGATACTATTCATGATGAGGCTCATGTATCCTGCTTTGAACAAGCGCAGCCAGGATCCTGCCTGATTTCCATACCGCAATTCGATAAATTCGATGTCTGTGAGTACTTCGGATCGCCTCCATTTTCGCGCAAAGAAGATGGCGCCCGCCATATAGGTCAATGCCCAGCTCCACCAGAACCAGTTCCCCGAGATACCGCTCTTTACTGTGATTCCGGTAATGGCCAGAGGGGTATCGGCGGCAAAGGTTGTTGCTATCATCGAAGTTCCCAGCCACCACCAGGGCAGGTTTCGACCGGCCAGAAAATAGGACTCCATGCTGGACGAAGCTTTCTTGCTTAGAGCAATTCCGGCCAGAAGGGCAACNGCTATGTATATGGCCAGAATGATCCAGTCCAGAGGAGTAAACATTTTTTCAGATGACGACGGAGCCTGCATCCTGCAATTNATTTTCGTGTTTCAGCGTTTTAGAGCGGATCTGATGTTGTTGCTTTGTGCCCTCTTCTGGGGGGGGACCTTCGTAGCTATTGAGCTGGTAGTGGATGAAATGCCTCCGTACCTGCTCGTATGCCTGCGTTTCGGACTGGCCGCTATAATCTTTTTCCCCGCATTCCTGTTTCTAAAACTCCGGAGCCAGCGATCTGCNGCAGCCCANTCTGTGTTGGCCAGCGATGACGAAATGGAGGTTAGCGAGACGAGCCGTCTGGTCCGAAGAAACTCAAAGTGGGCTGCTCCTCTGGCTGGACTGGTTCTGGGGCTGGTTTCTTTTGCAGGTTATGGATTACANACTCAGGGGTTGGTGTACACCACACCGGCCAGGTCTGCCTTTATCACACAATTATTGGTACTCTTTACCTTTCCCATGCAAATCGTGCTGCTCCGCAGAAAAGTGGTGTGGAGCGCCTATGCTGGATTGATCCTTGTTCTGGCCGGCGCATACTTCCTCCTTGGTTCCCCGGCAGGCGGGAACTGGAATAAAGGGGACTGGCTTACCATCGGATGCGCCGCAAGTTTTGGTCTTCTGATCGTGCTGCTGGATGTCTTTTCCCGGCGTTACAGTACAGAAGATCTAACCTTCTACCAGATTCTGGGTACTTCGCTAACTGCGGGTGCCGTTTCCTTGCTCGGTTTGGACAGGCCTTACATCAAGGAAAGCGCCCTTTCCTTTTTGCTGGAGCACAACTGGAGTTCTGAGCTTCTCTGGAGCTTACTCTATTTGAGCATACCGGCCACCATCGGCACGGTTCTGATTCAGGTCCGGTTTCAGAAGGAGACTTCTCCGGCCAGAGCCTCTTTGCTCTATGCGATGGAACCGGTGTTTGCAGGAGTATTTGCTTTCTTAGTTCTGGGACAATTCCTCGGCTGGGGAGAAAGCCTGGGGGCAGCTCTCATTGTGACCGGAGTCATTGTTTCAGAAGTATTTTCTACGAAACAGCCAGATGATAATCAGGCCGGTAAATAGCTGGAGCACTCCCAGGGTCCAGATCTGCCCGGCTGTGAGTGCATACTCGCCGAATCTTCCTGTCCGGGTGAGCTGAATGATTCGAGATAGTTCGGTCATTCCATTCTCCCAGTACTCGGTGCCTGGAAAGAGAGGGAATGGACCGGCACCCAGTATAAACATCATCAACAACAAATGCAGAAAATAGACAGTCAATATCCAGGCCCCGTAGCCGGGCTTGCGAAACAGAAACAGGGCTGAGGCAGTGTAGAAGATAGCTGAGATGAGAACAGTCTGAAAGAGCAGAGTCGATGCGCGAACGAAGGGCGATGTGAAAATGGTTTCCTTGAGTTTCTGGATGGAGTGGTTCCAATCCGGAATTCTATTCTTTAAAAAGTGATGAAATGCCGAAGTGCTACTTCCCGAGTTTAGATCCAGGCCACGGTTCACTCGCAGCAGCAATGCGGATCCTGCCAGGAGCCAGCCCATCGATATTTGAGAATCCACCAGGTGATACCTTGCGCTGGCCATTCCCTGATCCAGAAAAGGGATCGTGGAAAGCGCCAGAGCGGTGATTAATAAATAGCCAAGGATTTTTCCCGTGCGCATGCGCAAGTAGGAATAGAGCATTCCTGGAATGCTCAGTTTCAACGCATTCTTCACTTTAGAAACATTGAGCTTTTCGTTTATGAAACGTCCGCTATTTCGTTTCACAGTCATGGAAAATAGAAGGGGATAGCGTTTAATCTCATCCGGATGCAGATCGGCCAGTAGCGAAGCCGTCCATGCTGGATAGATGCGAAGGGGAGAATCCGGATAGACGGTGCCGGCGACAAATCGAAGAACTATGCCCTTGAGCCATCCGTATGGATTTCGCATGCGATAATCAATGGCCTGAATTGCGAAATGTTTCTTACCCAGATTCTTCTCTTCCTGGATGAATCGATCCAGCAGCGGCATACAGAGGGATGGCTCTACGGTCCCCTGGGAGAAATCTACAATGACCTTTCTTCCGCGACTGAATGCCAGGCCGGACCTGAGAGCTGCATAAGGACCTACCGGCCGATAATGATCGACCTTGCGGATGGCATCGGCGCCAAGGTTGAGCGGAGGAGGATCCAGATGCGAATCTTCTACGAAGACCAGCTGCGCATCGTCGAACTTCTTTTCCTTTAAGAAGGAGTCCCAGGCGATCAACATTCGGGCGGCTCGTTGTCTGTCTTCGGGCATTAACATAACAACGCTGATGCCTGTGCGACTGGAAAGGGATTGTGAGAATTTCTTCTGTAGAACTACAAACAATGCCCGTCCTCCTGGATAGGAAAGGGCAGGGAAAGTGATCAACCGTCCGGCTCGAAACATACGCTGGAACCAGGAAGCTGGCACNGGCAGACCCTCGGGTGTAAGCTTTACCTTCTGGCTGGACTTAATGGCGCTGGAAAAAAGGATTCTGAAGCCGGTGCCTTCGCAAGCCTGCCGTAATCCTTTTGGGGTCCAGTGTTTCCGGGATAGAATCATTACGGCGATTCCGCCGGGTGCCAGGGTTTCTAGCTGACCGGTAAGCTGACGGGAATCGGTAGCTGCATCCTCTCCGTCGAGATAAATGCCGTCCAGGCTGGAAGAAGGNGCAAAATCCATGGGGATGGGACTGGTGCGGTCCGGGAATAGCCCGGCCAGCTCCGGCCTGGAGGGAGGATATCCTACACGTTCAGTCCAGGGAGGTAGAAAGGATTCGATGATTTTTCTGGTAAGGGTTTTTTCCAGACTCATGGTTTTTGTAACCAGCGGATGTACTCCGCAATGCTATCCAAATGCTCTGGCGGTATATTTTGGTACGCCTGCATACCTGTTCGGCCACCTTCCACTCCGAATTCAATGGAATTGCGAATTTCTGAGATCGAAACTCCATGTCGGTAGCTGCCGGGATTGCGAAAGTCAGGGATGTCGAATCGACCGCTGGAATTCAGGGGACCGGAGCCATCTCCGGTTAATCCGTGGCAGGCCTGGCAGTTGTTTTCTATGAATCGGTCAAACCCCGGCTGATATTGCTCCGGAATCTGGCTGCGACGCTCTTGAACCTTCGGATCCGATAGTGGATCTCCACAATACAGAGCAGAGACAAGTAGCGCAATAGACCAGGGAAATCTCCTACCTTTTCTGGCAGCAATGATCCCTGGCTGTAAATGTATCGATTCCCTGTTCGCCGGCTTCGGCCTGATTGGGGAAGAGACGGGGTTACGGGAAATCGAGTTCATGAACCCACAATTAGAATGTATGGGTTTTCGATAAAGCCTTTAAGAGTCTGCAAGAACCGAGCTCCTTCAGCCCCATCGATAACCCTGTGATCGCAGCTAAGAGTCATGGTAATGGTCTTTTCTATTATTATCTCACCATCTTTGACCACAGGTTTATCCACCAGACCGCCAACGGCCAGCAAGGCTGCCTCGGGCTCGTTGATGATAGCGGAGAATTCTTTAATTCCAAACATACCTAGATTGGAAATTGTGAACGTTCCGTTGGTAAATTCATCTGGCTTTAGTTTTCTTGTTCTGGCTCGGGCAACAAGATCTGAAGCGTTGCGCGAAAGCTGAATCAAGCTGATCTGATCTGCATTTCGCACATAGGGTGTAATCAGACCGCCATCAATGGCTACCGCTATACCGATGTCAATGTTACCATGCTCCAGAACATGATCTTCTCTCCAGGAGCTATTGACTACAGGATGGCGCTGCAAACTCAGAGCTACTGCTCGAGTAATCAGATCATTCAGTGAGAATTTATGCGCTTCCTGGCCTTCGGGAGCCATGCTGCTGAGATCGTCATTCAGCGACTTACGCAATGCCAGAATGGATTCTGCGTTGTATTCCACTGTGAGGTAAAAATGAGGGATATTGTTCTTCGCATCGTGTAAGCGCGATGCAATGACCTTGCGCATGTTGGAAAGCTGGACTTTTCGATCTGGACGAGGCTCAATACCGCTGGCTCCAACAGAGGATCTCAGTTTCTGAAAATCATTTACATCATCCTCTGTGACGGTTCCCCCTCTTCCCGTGGGTTCTATGAGCGATAGGTCCAGATTCTTTTCCCGGGCAATTCTTCGTGCAAGGGGAGTGGCTCGAACATTGGCCTTACTATTCTTGAAGAGAATACGATGAGCTGGTAGGGCAATAAGTCCGTTCTGTGCCGGAGCATCCAGTATGGGTTTTTCCGGACTGCTGATGCGAACGTCCGCTGAAGGCCTGGCTTTACTTCTGGACTGACTTTCTTTTTTCGCTTGCGACGAACCTTCTGCGCCTGTCGTTGCAGGCTGCTCTTCCTGGGGTTCCGCTTTTTCCTGGGCTGGTTCTGTGCTGCCAGACTCTTCCCCCGCCGGAGCTTCCTTCGCCTGTTGTAGATCTTTTTTCGCCTTTTCCAGTAGCTCGGAAATCTCCTCACCCATCTCGCCCAGAATTCCCATGGGAGCGCCTACAGGCAGTCGATCTCCTTCTTCTGTCAGAGTGGCTAACAGAATGCCGGAATCCAGAGCCTCCATTTCCATTACTGCTTTATCCGTTTCTACCTCTGCGATGACATCCCCAGGATCTACAGAGTCTCCTTTGCTGATGGTCCAGCGAACGAAGTTTCCTTCGCTCATGGTGGGGCTTAGCTGTGTCAGTTCGATTAGTTTTGCCATTTTGACTTTCCTCTGAAATGAGCTTCGCGAAGCATCAATTCATTAGCTCCTCGACAGCAGCCAGAATCCTGGAGGGATTGGGAAGGCTGGCTGCTTCCAGGTTTTTTGCATAGGGCATGGGCACATCTTCCTGGGTAACTCTTAGCACCGGAGCCTGTAGGTCGTAGAAACAATTTCTCTGGATCAAGTCGGAGACATGGGAGCCCACGGAAGCCCGTGGCCAGGACTCCTCGATGATCAATGCTCGCCCGGTTTTTCGCACTGTTTCGTATATCGCGCTTTCATCCATAGGGCGCAGGCTGCGAAGATCCAGGATTTCCGGGTCGTAACCTGCCTTCTGAATTTCATCCATCGCTTCGAGAGCAAAATGGTATCCCCTGGACCAGCAGATTATGCTGAAATCTTTCCCTTCTCTTTTTAGGTCTGCCTGGCCAAGAGGAATCAAAAATTCTTCTTCGGGCACTTCGCCGGTAACGTTGTATAGTACTTCGCCCTCAATGAAAACTACCGGATTGTTGTCGCGAATGGAAGTCTTGAGCAAGCCCAGGGCATCGTGCGGTGTGGACGGCATTACCACTTTCAGACCGGGGCAGTGCAGATACAGCGATTCCAGAGCTTGCGAGTGTTGCGCGGCCAGCATTCCTCCCGCTCCTCCAGGTCCGCGAAAGGTCACTGGAATGGGAAACTGCCCACCGCTCATATAGTACATTTTGGCCGCATTATTGTATAACTGATCGAAGGCCACGAGAGAGAAGTTCCAGGTCATGAACTCAATCACCGGTCTCAGACCGCACATGGCTGCTCCGATGCCAACGCCGGCGAAACCCTGTTCAGAAATGGGAGTATCTACAACCCGTTCTTCGCCAAATTCTTTTAACAATCCCTGGGTAGCTTTGTAGGCTCCCTCATAGTAGCCCACTTCTTCGCCCATCAAGAATACATCTTTATCGCGCTGCATTTCTTCAAACAATGCACGACGAATGGCTTCCCGGTAACTGATTTTCGTTTTTCCCATGATAAGTGCCTGTAACCTTCTGTTCTCTGCTACTGTCCTCTGGTTTCCCTGGTGCTTTCGGCCATGCTCCCGGCTTTTACTCGTCGTTTCCGGAATTCAGGAGCCTCTTCTCTTTATGGTGCGTAAACGTCGGTATAAAGATCGGATGGAGGCGGGGCTTCGGACTTTTCTGCAAATTCCATAGCCTGTTCCAGTGTATGGCTCACTTCCGATTCCATGCGAGCCAGATCCTTTTCGGGAATTCCGCTTTCCATCAATGTGTCGTAGGCCCTACGCAGAGGATCCATTTTCTTGTAGGTTTCTACTTCATCTTTTGTTCTGTACTTTGCTGGATCAGACATGCTATGCCCGCGAAAGCGATACGTGCTAATTTCTAGCAGAGCAGGTCCTTCCCCGGCTCGGGCTGCATCTACATACTTCTTTACCTTTTGCTCCACATCCAGGACATCCCCTCCGCTAAAATGGTCGCGGGCCATGTCGTAAGCCACGGCGCGAATGCTAACATCGGCCACCGAGAGGGAGCGGTATTCCGGGGTGCCCATGGAATAGTGATTGTTTTCGCATATGAAGATTACAGGAAGATTCCAGAGACTGGCCAGGTTCAATCCTTCATGAAATGCACCAATGTTGGCCGCGCCTTCTCCGAAGAAGCAAATACATACGTTGTCTTTTTTGTTGTATCGAATGGACCAGCCGATGCCGGATGCAAGGGCTACGTGCCCGCCTACAATGCCATGTCCGCCCATGAAATTCTTTTCTTTGCTGAAGAAGTGCATGGAACCGCCTTTGCCTTGAACTATACCGGTTTTCTTTCCCAGCAATTCTGCCAGTAATGCAGCCGGGTCCAGCCCTCTTTGCAGAGCATGACCATGATCTCGATAGGTGCTTACGACATAGTCATCTTCTCTCAGGGCATTCAACGCACCCACGCCCACCGCTTCCTGACCAATGTACAGATGGCAGAAGCCTCCAAATTTTCCCTGGGCATAGGCCTTGGCCGCAGTCTCTTCAAAGCGACGGATCATTAGCATTTCTCCGTACATTTTAAGAAGCAGGTCTCGGTCGTTACCCTGGACTTTTTTGATTGGGATTTCTTCGGGAAGGGGAATGGAATGGCTGCGCTCTTTCACGGTTCTGAGTAGAACACCCTGGTCTGCCGTGGGCAAGCGGATTTTTATCTATTCCTGGGATTGTCTTTACATGAGCGCCCGCCGATGGAATTGGATAGGAATGGGTGCACCGCACACTGGAACCAGATATATGAAGGTATTCAATAAGAAGATAGATAGTTCTAAGGCAAGGTATCAAGCCAGCGAAAGCGTCTTGCAGAGTGCAGGGAATTGGGAAGTACTGAAGGCAGACCCGAAACGTCCGGGAAAAAAAATTCTTACAGTAATGTTTCTGATCTCCATAAGTCTGGCCTGCGGCCCCGCCGAGTCCGATCCCACCAATGCTGTGTCTGAGAGAGAACTCTACGGAGCCACTGCTCCGCATCTGTATCTGTCCGGACAATTTGACCCTTATTCGCATCCGAGTTTCACTTCACTGGAGAAAGCAGGAATTCCGGCTTCCCGAAAAGGGATGGTGCTGCGTCGCGAAACCACAGAGGCTTTGAAAAAGTTACTGTACCGATTCAAACAAGATCATCCGAAGATTCGCCTCTGGGTTCAGAGCGCTACCCGGCCATTTCATTCGCAAAAGGGAATCTGGGAAGCCAAGTGGAACGGGCAGCGTAAAGTCTCTGGTCTCGATCTACGAACGATTAAGGACCCTTTAAAGCGAGCGAGGATGATTCTGGAATACTCCAGCATGCCTGGAACTTCTCGTCATCACTGGGGAACGGATTTTGACATCAATAGCCTCAATCCTGCTTATTATCGAAACGGCACCGGCAAGGTAATCTACGAATGGATGCTGGCCAATGCACCAGACTTTGGATTTTGCCTGGTATATACAGAGGGAAGAGGCGGCGGTTATCAGTGGGAGCCCTGGCACTGGTCTTACAGGCCTCTTTCGGCGCCCATGCTGCAAGACTGGAATGAGTATTACGAAGCGAAAAAGATTCGCACTGATTTCGCCGGCTCCGATGCATCCTTTCATCTGGCACCGGAATATGTGAACACCATCGGCGCAGCCTGCAAATAATGGCGCGCGATCTTCTGCGAATGCGCTGGCCCCAGGCGCTTTCGCGAAATTCGGGGAGCTGAAACCTAGCACCAATGAATGAACTGAGTGGCCTACCTGAACTCATAAATAGGGCGGGCCACTCGGTGGAGTAATGGATGGAATGGGCCTGGTATCTGGACCGACTCTCTGTAGAAGAAATACCGGGCCGGATGGAATTTGGCCGCAGAGTGGGGCCATGGATGGAGTTGTGCGCCTATCTGGAATAATGGTTAGAGCAACCGAATCAATGCCCGATTTCGCTACTTGCTCGATTCTGCAAAGGCGCGAATTACCAGATTTTTTCCTCTAATTTCCTGGAGCATGGCCCTGGGCCCGTTCATTGTAAGTATCCGAGGACTGAATCTTCAGTCCGCTTCTCGTTTGCGTTGAATCGCGGCAGCCACATCTTTGCGAACCCGGGACATATCCAGATGCTTGCCGGGACATTGCGTGTTTTGAAGTTCTCCATGGCCTACAATTCGCTCCGGAGGGATGCTATATCGCATAGACAGATTTGCCAGAAGCTGAATCAAGGCTTCATATTGCAGGGGATGGACATCGTGGTTTTCAAAGTTGCCCACCAGGGCCACGGCGATGCCAAGATAATTGACGTAAGAGATTTTCGTGGAATAGTTTAGCGTTCGCTGTTCCCAGAGTCCGGACACTTCGATCTGACCGATGGAAGTATTCATGCTTCCGTTGTTGATCAAGAAATGGTAGGCAATGTCTGGCCAGCCATGCTTCTTTTTATGAAGCGCACGATAATACTCCAGGTTTCCCGAGTCTCCGGCGGTATGATGCACAACAATGAATCGCCATCGCATTTCCCTCCACATATAATCGCCCAGAAGATAGAGCAGAAAAATGGCTCCCGCGATGAGAAGGAATTTGAGATAGGGACGGCGTTTGCGTTGCGACGGCTCGGAAGGGGTTGAAGTGAACCCTCTGGTTCTTTGAAAGGTTCTGGAGCTCATCTGCCATTCGCATATTGAGATGGCCTATTTCTCAGAAAAGTGTTTTCTGATGGAAAAATCGAAAATCCCGAATGGTCGAAAACTCGGCAGGAATCAGCAGAATCCAGGGAATGCTTCCTAATATAGGAAAATACAACTCAAAACCAAGAGAACACGTAAAGAGTTTGGAAAGACCGATTGAGCTTACTTGTGCCAGTTCCTGTGTCTCGTAAACCCTTCCGGATTTTGAATTCCTGGCATCCCATTCTGGAACGACTCGCCGAACCCTTGCGGGCCCGGCGAGATCTGTGTTCAGGACCTTTCTGAATTCGTTGCTCAGGCCCGAACGGCCACGGACTCGTGACCTGCATAAATCTGCACCATGCGAACCGCACTCAGTAGCATTCCAGAATAGATGAGATCCCCGGCCAGGGTATTCCAGAAGAAAGGTATGGCATTGATGTAGCATAGCGCCAATCCAGAAAAGCTATGGGTGTACATTCCGCTGAATGCGAAGACAGCGAGGTTGGATATAGCGAAGAATGCAATGGATGACCCCAGACTGGCTACAGGTACTCCCGTAAAAAAGCTTTTGTTGTCTCGATTGCGCAACATTCCGCCAGCAAATACAGACATCATCAGCCCGCCGTACACGGCCAGGCGAAGCTCCATGCTTTCAATTCCAATGAGCAGATCGCTAATCAGCATCGCAACCATTACGATAGACAATCCCCATTTGCGATTTGCAAAAATGTATCCGCCCATCATTCCAAGGGCTGCTATGGGTGCAAAGTTTGCAGGATGGGGGGCAATTCTGGCTACTACTGCAAAGCCAATCATCCCTGCGATAAGCAGCGCATTCAGTACGATTTGTTTTCTATTCGTTTCCATGTTTTTCTCCTCAATTATTTCTGAATTGAAGCTGATTATTCCGCAGCTTCCTCCGGATTGGCCACAGTCTCGCCGCAGCTTTTTCTGTTTTCATATGTAAGATAGCACCAGCGAACATTGTCCCCGGTCTTGATTTTCATAGATCCCACACCAACGGTGGCCAACTGTCCGTTCACGGCATAAATCCAGTACTTGCCTCTTTCGGCATCCCCTGAAGGTCCAATTCCCTGGATTGCTGTTATCAGGGCTTTTTCTCCATCACCTTCTTTCTTGAAGGTCAGGAGATTCTCCTGGCTGGCCTTTTCCATTAGAGTCAGGACCGTCCCCTGCACTTCAATGGTGGCTTCAATGGGTTCCGCATCCGGTAATTCTACCTTTAGGTTGACCCCACCCGCTCCGGGCTCCATCTGCTTCTGTGGTTGCTCCTCACCACAGGCCACAATCCCGGTTAGGATCAATGCAATAACGATTCGCTTCATGTTCACTCTCCATGCAATGGTTTTTGTATTCGATCTCATATCAATTCATTCCTGTTGCTATTCCTCCGGAAAAATACCAGAGGTTTCAGCTTTTTTCGGCTACCGATCGGTGACGTTCCTTGCAACCACTCCATCGATGTCGGCTTTCTGATCAAAAGAATCGGAAGACATTGGAAAGGAACTGCTATTTCGAGAGTAAGCCGTAGTGAGTCGGATGTATAGGAAGCCAGAGCTACGGATGCTATCCCTTAGCGTTGTATTACATCCACTACCGGTATTGCCAAAGCTAGAGGCATTCAAATCGAACCCATCACCTCCGCCCTTCAGGTGAGTTCCGTGGCTATCTGTAACTTCAGTGAATAGATCCGATGCCGTCAGAGTATTGGAGTCACTCTGCTTGAACTCTACAGGAGTAATGGCTGCCAGGTCTGAATAGTTCCCTGGATTCCGCAAATCTGTATTGCTGGAGCCGCCGCTATAGGAGGGATTCCAACCGCACCAGTTACTGCCATCAGCGGAAACCTCTACGATAACCGGCTCCAGGAATCGGCTATTGGGATTGCTACCGGTAAGGAAAGGGTTTTCGTATACAACAAAGTCAATTCCGGTTTCATTCGTGACCTTCTTTCCAGTCCATTCCAGAACAATGCATTCTTCTCCGGATTCGCATTCGCTGGAGTTTTCCGTGCTGTAGACGTCTGTAGATCCCGTGTTCCATCCACTTCCGCATATCTTATTCGTGGCCTTCGTGGGATCGCCAAACACTCCGGCACCCACCGTGGCATTCACAGAGGCATCTGCAATATAGGCACCGGAAGCAAAAGGCCATTGCTCCAGACAGGCTTGGTCACCGGACCCACCCAACGGGAGGGCGGCGGCTAGAAGGGCGGAGGTATCTCCGCCACCTGTAGGAGTACAGGAGGCGGTGACTGCGAGCAGGGCTGACATGCACAATGCGTGGCAGAAGAATGTGTAAATGTCCTGGCTCATTCCCTTCTGTCCATTCGCGTCCAGCTGGAATTGAAAGTGCCGCATCCATCTGTGTCCGGCTGGTCTGGGTTCGCCGGAGCCGATTCCGATTTGGCTGTCTGGAGATCGGGTTTGTTATAGACTGATTCACAATAGTACAGCTTCTCTTTGTAGTAAGTCCACACGAATCTTCCGAAGCACGTTTCGGCGGTAAAGCATTCACAGCTTGGGTAGGTAGTGCCCTGGCCCGTGCACCAGGAAGGGACGCCGGACACTGCATATAGAATCCTGGACTCATTCGAAAACTCGACTACGCTGCGCTCAGTCGTTCCGCTGTTCCAGTAGCCAGTGGGATCTCCGGAGGAAAGGTCTCGCCTTGCGTTTACCTCGTGGGTTCCTCCAAAATTGTCATCGTAATTGCCGTTGATCTCCAGTTCTCCCAGGGCAACGACAAGCATTACTCCTTCCATTGTTGAATCCTCTGCGGAATCGTCGAAGCCCAGTAGAGGGCAGTGGATCATTAAAGTGGCAGCCATTATAAGGGCCACCGGTGTTGAAAAACGTTTCATTGTTTTCTCCCGTTTAAGTTTAGTTCCGGGAGACTCTTGGATCGGCGCCTGATCGGCGAGTGCCCCGGTACTTTCCTCCGGGGCCCCTCAAGCGCGAATGCGTTTTGAGATGCAGTAGCCGTATTTCGCGCCGGCTTGGCTGCAGGGAAGATCTGGCTAAGGTCCGGTATACGTTGGACCATCACAGTTGCGCGTCAGCAGGGGATTTGCACCCCTTTCCTCCCAGAAGAAAGAC
>PBEB01000018.1 GCA_002717505.1 Leptospiraceae bacterium | reverse complement strand
ATTGAGCAGTTTATTTCTATTCGCATGATTGAGATGTTTTTTGCGGATGGGATCCTTCCTGAGTTACAGCGACTGCAGGAGCCCCATGTACCTGGAAAAAGTCTCCAGAAGAACTGCAGAGCATTGAGTGAAAACTCCTGGAATCTTCGGTTGTGTCTGTGATGGGTTCCGGTTTTCCTGGGCGGATGGCTCGAGCTTTGATAACAGGTGCGGCCGGGCAGGATGGGTACTTCCTTTCCAGGCTGCTGGAGAGCAAGGGATACGATGTTCACGGTCTGGACCGTCCAGGGGTGCAAGACCGAATGGAAGTCATCCATCCGTCCCGTCGCTGGAATGTTTCTCTGTTTGACGATTCTGCTCTGAGCGATCTTTTGCAGGAAATCAATCCTGAAGAGATCTTCCATCTGGCCGCCTTCAGCTTCGTTCTGACCACAGTTTCCGAAGAAAGAGAAGTAATTCGAAACAACCTGGAAGCAACACATAACCTGCTTAGCGCATGCAGAGAATTCCTACCATCTAGTAGATTCTGTTTTGCCGCCTCTGCTGAGATTTTTGGAAATCCAGATCATTCCCCTCAGTCCGAGTCCAGCGCCATTCGCCCGGTGACAATCTACGGAATGACTAAAGCATCCTGTCATCATCTTGTTGGTGTTTATCGAAATCGAGGTTACTTCGCTTGCAGCGCCATTCTATTCAATCATGAATCCAGCCGTCGGGGAAATCGCTTTGTTACCCAGAAAATTGTAAAGACTGCCATCGATATAAAGCGAGGAAAGGCCAGGGAACTTCGTCTGGGTAGCATGGATGCAGTGCGAGACTGGGGCTACGCTGGAGATTATGTTGAGGCCATGTGGAGGATGCTCCAGGCTGAAAAACCAGAAGACTATGTAATTGCCAGTGGTCACGGACACACAGTGCGGGATTTTGCCAGTCTGGTTTTCAGCAAACTTGATCTGGATCTGGACCAATACCTGGTCATCGATGAGGATCTGGTGCGACCAGGCGAGTCTTTCCCCAGGATCGGCGATCCTTCCAGGATAAAAAAGGATCTGGGTTGGGTGCCCTCATTGGACTTCGAGGCACTGGTGGACGAAATGCTTCAGGCAGCTCTGGATTCGAAATAGGCATCCCCCATCTACTGAGCTGAACCGGATTCGGCTGCCCTGTAGCCACCGCCGTATGGGCAGGCCGAGTGGCAAAAATCGGTTGCCCCGGGTAAGCAGTGCAAACATCCAGAACAATGTCTGACTCCCTGAAAAGAAAGCTAGGAATATGGACCGCTACATTCGCTGTTTTTGCCAGCATGATCGGATCCGGTATTTTCGGAAATACTGGCAAGGTTCAGGAATTCGTGGGAGACCCATTGATGGTACTCTTCCTGTGGTTCTTTTATGGCCTGGTGGCCATCGCAGGAGCGCTCACGTATTCCGAGCTGGCAGCTCGCATGCCCGAAGCTGGCGGGGAGTATGTTTATCTCAAAAAGACCTTCGGCCCGCTCTGGGGCTTTCTATCAGGCTGGGTTTCGCTTATTGCCGGTTTTTCGGCGCCGGCTGCCATCGCTGCTTTTCTTTCTGCTGACTACCTAACATCTTTGCTCAAAGCTGCAGCTCCGGATGCCGCCATAACGGCAATGTTTGTAGGGGTCCGATGGTCGATTGATATTTTTGGGTGGGACCTGGGCGTTTCGGTACAGCAGATCTATGCCATTGCTTTAATTGTTTTGTTCAGCCTGTTTCATGGGGTGGGAGTAAAAAAAGGTGGGTGGATTCAGAATGCGCTGACCGTCATGAAGCTCCTTATTGTAATCCTATTTCTGCTAGGGGGGCTTACCGCAGTGTTTATGGCGGATGGGCCAGTGCATGATCCATTCCGCTCTGATGGAATTCAATGGGGCGGAGTGGGCATTGGTTTGCTCTGGGTTCTTTTCGCTTATAGCGGATGGAACGGCGCATCCTACCTTGCCGGAGAGATCGAAAATCCTGAGAAAAATGTCCCGAAGGCCATGATGTGGGGAACCTTATTAACCGCGTTGCTGTATGTACTGATCAATTTGATGTACTTTCTAGCCTCACCTGCCAGCACATTCTCAGGTAAAACGACCGTGGCTGCTATTATTTCCACGGAACTCTTTGGAACGGGTATTGCAGTATTCTTTAACGTGTGCTTCTGTTTGATTCTATTGTCTACTCTGTCAGCCCAGGTAATGATAGGCCCTAGAGTTTATTATGCCATGGCCAGAGACGGATTGTTCTTTCGCTTCGCAGGAAGTGTTCATCCGAAATTTGAGACACCTCTATATTCCATCGTTTTGCAGGGACTTCTATCTGTGGCTTATATACTCTCTGATAGTTATTACGATGTAATGACCTACATGGGGTTCAGCTTATCCATTTTTCCTTTTCTCACCGTTCTGGGATTATGGAAACTGAGAAAGAATGCACCTGATGCTCCCTATAAAGTTCCCCATTTTCCCTATACACCCCTGCTTTTCTTGATCGTAAGCGTTGTTATTATTGTTACCAGCGCCTATCATGACTGGGAAAATGCGCTTCGCGCAATTGCTGCTGTAGATATAGGGGCCATTATTTACTTTGCAAGCAAGGTATACAGAGAGGAATTTTCAGCCAGGTAAAGTTAGTCTCCGGGGACGTCTTCCGGCACATCCTACAGGCAGTTACGCCTGGTACGGACTTGGCCGGTTTTCGGAGTTGAATGAACCTACAGGTACCCATAGGAACGTAGCTGCTCTTCCAGAAATCCCCTGGCCTCGGGAGATTCAATCATATCCAGTTGAACGATCAGCGGGTTCTTGCTGGATGGATTGAACTTCAGGGTTAGAAAGGGACAGGCCTTTTGTTCCAGGCGAGCGAAACTACTGATGTCATTGGTAGTGATTCGATTCTTTGAAGTATCCAGATTCAGTCGAAATCCACCGCTGATCGGTTCTATTGTATCGAATGCTCCATGCACCAGTCGAGCGCTTCGCTTATACTCATCCTTTTGTTCTTCTGTGAATCCGCCGAAATTGGCTTCCATCCCGGGCCTCCTTTCCGATCCCAACCGCTAATATTGCAACTTCTGACCATTCTGTCTGCAATGAAAAAGGATTGAAATTCCTGCGAGTCCGGGCAGATACTAACGGTTTCAGAGTCAGGCCTGCGGGGCCCGTTAAACCGCACCAAGGAGGATAGAATGTCACAAAAAGCAAATGAGATGCTTGCGGATTATAACCAGGACGATTTCACCGTTAAGCTTCTTTCCAGTCTGGACAACATTGTACCGGGCTCCCCGGGGTTCAAATTTTACAACAGTTTCGAAGACGGAGTGAAAGCTTACGTTCCGGACGCAAGCCCCGAAGTTATTGAGAAGGCTCGACAGATCGCTGAATCCGAAGAGATGCAGGATGCGCTTAAAGTAATGGGCTACATAGATACAAGCGATAAGGTCATTGCCGGCTACGCAGGTATCAAGAACGTACTCAGCCTTTTTGGCGGAGGTGGCGGCGCGAAGAAGCGCACCTTTGAATCCGATCCTCAGCAGGCTCTGGATGCAGGGGTAAAAGCCCTGGCTATCGCCTATGCTGTCTATAAGCTTATTCCAGGCGGAGTTTCCGAAAAGGTCACGGAATTTAAGAATCTGGAAGCAGGCAAGGAGATGGCCATCTACTTTGCTTCCATTGAAGTTGCTCTTCCTTTTCTGGACAATGCCATTGAAGGCGGCGCTGGTTTGATCCAAAAGCTGATGAACTCGAATAGCGGCATTACAGATAAATTTGGTTCCCTGGCAGGTGGCGGTGCAGCCCAGGCAACGGAGATGCTGAACTCACTAGCAGGTCCCCTGGACTCCTACATCGGCGTTGCCAAGGATCATGCAGGAACCATTGCCGATAAAGTGAAGTCCTATTTGCCGGCTGCAGCGAACGTGGCGGATTCGGCCACTGGTGCCGTGGCTACTGGAGCAGATCTGTTGCCAGTATGGACATTTCTGGGTGCCAGACTTGTCACTGAAGTGGCTGCGAAGCGAGCGGTAGCAGGCTAAGCTCCTTCTTATCGCGGCAATCAAGGGCATCCCCGAATGTACATCTTGCAAAAGATAGATTCGCGCGGATGCCTCGGATTCTTCAGTTTATGCGGGCCTGATCCCGTGCTTCGGTGGAATCGAACAAGGTTGAAAAGCCACATCTCTACTTTCCAGAGGTCGCATAATCACAGGGACATTCAATGCCTGATCTTACGATGAAAGACATCCTGCTTCTGGTTCTGGGGCTTTTCTTTGTCCTGAATGGCCTGAACCACCTGGTCAATACTCATGTTTATCGGAAATATGCAACGAAGCGAGGCCTGATACATCCCACCTTCATGGTGCGGATTAGTGCTGTAGTTTTGATCCTGGGTGGTGCAAGCCTTGTGATTCGACAATGGATGGAATGGGGACTGGCGGGCTTGGCGCTCTTTCTAATTCTAGCATCGGTTATGGTCCATCGATTCTGGGAGGAGCAGGACCGGGACTCAAGGTTATCTGAGGGAATGCATCTGGCCAAAAACATCCTGATTCTCACAGAACTTGCCTATGTCTATTCTACTCTGTAGATTAAACATTCCGTGGCAGGGCAACATCCGAATGCGGGCCGGTGTCCTCTGGTCTTCAGAACAGTAATATACCGGGAGGGGGTTCTGGAATTGACGATATTGCCCGGGTTCCAGAGATTAGTGATATGGATATTCAAGTGGAAGGAATGAGTTGCCAGCACTGTGTAAAAAGTGTAACGGAGGCCGTGCATTCCGTGAAGGGCGATGCCACCGTCCAGGTCAGTCTGGATTCCGGGCTGGTTCACATCGAGAACCTGGATGAGACTCAAAGATCAGTTGTTGAAACGGCGATTGAAGAGCAAGGATACGAAATCAAGAATTAGAAGAACTCGGGCTGAATCGAATGTGGCTTACAAAGTGATTCCTGCCTTTTCTTGTAAAAAAACCCGGTTTGCTGTCTTCTGCGAGCGTGTTGCCCGGCCCATCCAGAGCTTTATCGCTTATTCCCGTTTTCCTGGCATCAGGAATCCGGCACAACATGGAAGGCCCAGGGCGCAGAAACCCGATCAGTCCCCGGATTCCCGTGCCAGGCTGAGGGAAATGAGACTTCCC
This sequence comes from Leptospiraceae bacterium, assembly GCA_002717505.1. Classification (GTDB taxonomy): domain Bacteria; phylum Spirochaetota; class Leptospiria; order Leptospirales; family Leptonemataceae; genus UBA3465. The sequence goes on along the minus strand of PBEB01000018.1, from coordinate 47,392 downwards.
GGGATTTCCATCGGAACATTGAATTCAATTCCTGCGAAGACGTAGGGAGTCTGCTCAATCTTTCTAATAGAGAACCAAACAGTTTTTCCCTGGAAGGGAAAATCCAGCCGAATACCCTGACCCAGCACTCGGCCTGTTACCGGCTGTTTGGCCTGCATGGCTGGTTGATCTACCGGTAGCACCACGCAAAGTCCGTGCTCGGAAATATTCTGAAGATAACCGGAGACGTTGCCATCCAGCTCTACAGTAAACTGAGCCAAATCCTTTGGCGCCCTGCGCTCACTTCTTCGGTCCGAAGCATCCACAGCCCGATTCTAATCAGGAGTGAGCATCTTTCAATCTAAAATCGCAGGAGTCTGACTTCTTGAATTTCCAGAAGATGTGTGTGGGCAATCCGGTGGGGCGCCCCATGGGCGGCGAATTGGCGAAGTTAAGGGGCTCCTGGAGACAAAGCTGAGGAACCTGTATTGCGCAATTTTGCAAGATCATGCGGCGGCAGGTTCCCGTGCACGGATGCCAATTGCCAGGTCCGAGCCTCAGGGGGATTCCAGAGCCAGTTGAGAATTGACAGACTCAAATCTCGGGCCGACTTTCGAAGGACATATGCGAATCGGCAAGTTCGTGCCACAGCGGAGATTCTAGAGATCAGGGGATAACTGGCAGCCTCGAAACCCGGGGAGAATGCTCCGTTGTATTGCTTCAGGTCCAGGCATGTATCTGAAGAGACCGATGGTGCATGAAGTGTTATTCTGCAGAGTTTGCCACTGACAGGCGGATTCGGGTGTCGGTCAGCCTCAAAGAACGAGAACCCAGACCATAGAAAAACGATGGTTGAACCTTAGGATGGGCACTGCGTCAGAGTTTCAGGGCCCGGGAAATAAGCTCTGGAATATCCGAAGGCTGCTGCGCCACAAAATCTGGATTCGCATCTGGCTGCTCTTCATAATAACCATAAGCAGCCCAGATGGATTTGACTTTTGCCGTGGCAGCGGCCTGGATATCGCCGGCCGAATCCCCTATCATGAAGCACTTAGCTTTGATTTGATCGGGTTTCAGAGTCGTGCCCTGTGCCATGGCCTTGATGCCGGTGTCTAACGGCAGCGCCGATGGCTTACTCTCGGGCAAAGTGTCGCCGCCGTAGATTAGTGAGAAATGTTTTAGTATGCCCAGCTTTTCCAGAAGGAGCCGGGAAAGCCCTTCCGGCTTGTTCGTGTACAATCCCAGAGTGAAGCTGCCTGCTAGATTTTCCAGGGTTTCCATCATTCCAGGATAGCATTTTGTGTTTTCCACAATTCTTGCGCTGTACTCCTGATGATACATTTCCGCCAGCTTCTGGAGTATTATTTCTTCATCGGAAGATTTGGCTCCTGGCAGCATGTCCGGATTCTCTAGAGCTTCGGGTATGCACTGACGATACAGGTAGTCCATTCCTTTCATTACGAAAGGAAACATAGATTCTATATCTCTTTCGGGAAGGCCCAGGTTCTTGCGGACGGCGTTGGCTGAGCCGGCCATATCCAGCCGGCTGTCCTCAATCGTTCCGTCCAGGTCCAGAAAGACCAGACCTTTAAATTCTCTCATCTGTTCTTCAGGCATTCCCCTGATACTGACCGGCAGTCTTTAGCTGCTCCACGCTTCCTTGCGCATTGCCATGTTCTGTAACGCTGCGCTTGCCATCCCGCGAGCCTTTGTAGGCAGTGAATGGTCGTGGATTGTGGGAGCGGACTTCATGGGGAATACCGGCGGGGACGATCAGTATGTCCCCGGCTTCGATAGTCACCGGGCCATCTTCAAAGTGAAAAGTGATCACACCATCTACAGCGCCTCGGATTTCATCGTAATCATGGCTGTGCATGCTACGCTCAAACCATGGTTCGCAGGTCTGCAAATCGTAGACTTGAAATCCAAAGCCCTCCAGCTCCCTGGAAACAGATTCTTCCGTGGGAGCCTCTTTATGGGGCCACTTGTAAACTTTAACTTCAGCTGGCATATTCTTCGCCTTTACAGACTTAGAAATCGTGGGGACGCAGAGTGGATCTCTTGTTGTCCTTGGTTCTCTGGACAGCGGCATCGATAATGGCGTACACCTTTTTATTCAGTTCTTCCACAGCATCTGCCGAAACCATGCAGCCTTGAGATTTAATGTAGGCGCGGGTCTTGCTGGCCACAACCAATTGTTCTTTTTCTTCAGACATGAGGTTCTCCTTTTTCGTTTACAGGGGAGACCACTGCCGGCATCCAGTGCCGTAGCTCCCTGCGAACAGGGTTTCCTGCCGTCGGGCCGATTTCAAGAGAAATTCGAGGTTAGTCAGAAGCATGAAAATCGGGATTACCGGCGGTGCCGGCTACATCGCTTCCCATATTGTCCAGGATCTTCTGGAATCCGGTTACGAGCTGGTACTTCTGGATAACTTTGTTACAGGAAATGCGGAAAATCTGCCCAATTCTCCGGCGGTTACCTTTATAGAAGGAGATGTTGGCTCCGATGCAGCCCTGAATTCCTTCTTTTCTCATCCCATGGACACTGTATTTCACTTCGCCGCCCTGAAGGCGGCAGGAGAATCCATGGTTGAGCCAGCCAAATATAGCGCCAACAACGTTCGAGGGACCTTTCATCTCCTGGAAAGAATGGTGGAGGCCGGCGTAAAAAATCTCGTATTTAGCTCCAGTGCGGCGGTCTACGGTACCCCGGAATACATACCCATGGATGAAGATCATCCTCGAAAGCCCATCAATTACTATGGCTTTACGAAACTGATCATGGAAGAAAACCTGCATTGGATGGCAGAACTCACCGGGTTGCGATATGCTTCTTTGCGCTATTTCAACGCAGCCGGGTATGATATTCATGGTCGAGTTCGAGGACTGGAAAACAAACCCCAGAATCTTCTGCCTGTAGTGATGGAAGTGGCTGCAGGCCTCCGTCCCGGCATGCAGCTCTTTGGACGGGATTACGACACCCGGGACGGAACCTGCATTCGGGATTATATACATACAAACGATCTGTCCAGAGCGCATATTCTTGCCATGGAGTATCTGAAAAAGGAAGGTAAAAGTCTGACCGTGAACCTTGGATCGGAGCAGGGNCTTTCGGTGCAGGAAATTATCGACGAAGCTCGTAAGGTTACAGGTAAGGAGATTAAGGTGGAGGATGCCCCCCGAAGAGCAGGAGATCCGGCCTCCTTAATTGCCAGCGCTGCCAGAGCACAGGAGCTCCTTGGATGGAGAGCGGAGCATTCCGATGCGAATACACTGGTAAAAAGCACATGGTCGGTGTATAAAGATCATTCCAGTAAGTAGGACGCTTCGAAAATACAATTCCATATGCATAACTTAAACACAAGTGTGGAGCCTCGCTTCGAGTATTCCTTGAAACAAAAACCGTCTCCACTGGTTCGAGCTGGACGAATTCTCGCTGCATTGCTGCTTCTGCTATCTGTAATGAATTGTTCCAGGCAGCAGGACCTGGTTCAGGAAGGGGAAGAGTTTCTGGCTGCCGGAGATGTAGATCGTGCCATGGAACGGTTTGAGCGCGCATCCCGAATTTCTGACTCTCCTCAGGGACAGGCCGGTATAGGTGTGCTTTTAAGCCTGCGAAGACTCACCGCCGTTACCGGACTTACAATGATGGAAAAATCATTAAGCCGGAGTTTCGATTTCAAAGTTCTTGGACGTCTCTTTACACTCTATCTCGACATGGGGCTGGTTCAAAGAGCCAGCGAAAGCATCGCAGTTACTAAAATCGGTGAGGATCGCTATTTCATGCCCGAGGTTCAAATCCTCCGTATGACTTTGCAGTGTTTGAACGGCGCCAGAAACATTTCCGGCGATGATATTCGAGGGGTGGAAGTGCAAGACGCTGGTTATCAGGCACGCAAGGTTTCTTATGCGGCCAGGTGTGACGTCGCCAGGCTGGTAAGACAGATTCAGGGGTACTATCCCTATCGATTGTATCTGGGTCGCGGCGGAGCAAACCAGGCGGTATTTCAATCGGAGCTTTACTTCCTGCTGAGAGAAACTCCAGGAGAAGCTTTCGAAGAGGGACAAAAATCCTGGAAAAAAATCCTGGGATTACCAGAAATTACGCGATGCGAAGTGCAAAAAATCTATGGCATGCCTCCAGAACTGCTAAATGTTAAACCGGAGACCTGCGCCAGTGAATATACATCTTCTCTGGTATTGTTGCGCGAAACGCCACCCGCTTTGAAGGAATCTGATTTCTTTCATTTTCCGGATAAGCTATTTAACGATTCTCAGTTCTATCCAGATTTCACTCCTTTGCCGGAATACTATTATCCCGGGGAGCCCAATGTCGATGGCCCTGTAGACGAATTGCATTNAAACCAGGCATCTTCTGGCTTTGCGGCTTTGCGGCTTTGCGGCTTTGCGGCTTTGCGGCTTTGCGGCTTTCGCGAAGAACGGGGCGGGCATAATCGGGACGCCCCGTTGCTTCCAGGGTTTCGTTGAGCATCCAGTCTAAGAGGTTCAAGTCCACCATTCGTAGTACGTCAAAGGCTGCTTTCGAATCCGGCACTGCTGTCCCAAAACGAACCTTGACACCAGGCGAAAAAACGGTAATCTGACATCATGAGTTCAAAAACCCCCGCTGTACTGGTTCTGGAGAATGGAGACTACTTCGAAGGATATTCCTTTGGCGCATCCAGGGAGTCTCTGGGTGAAGTCTGTTTCAACACATCTATGGCGGGGNACCANGAAATTCTGACGGATCCGTCCTACTCCGGTCAGCTGGTAACTCTTACCTATCCGATGATAGGGAACTACGGTGTGCATCCGGAATACAGCCAGTCCAAAAAGATACAGGCGGAGGCGCTGATCGTAAAGCGCTATGTGAACCATCCTTCCAATCATATGGCTGAAAAAACCCTGGAGCAATACTTAATTGATGAAAACACTCCGGCCATTGAGCGCATTGACACTCGCAAACTTGTGCTAACGTTGAGAAACGAAGGAGCTATGCGCGGAGGCCTCTTTCCCGGTAAAACTTACTCGGAAGATCTTCTGGAAAAGGTTCGATCCATCCCTTCCATGCTGGGGTTGGACCTGGTTTCTCGCGTAAGCACAGATAAGCCCTACGTCTACGGTGAAAAAGGTGGCAAATACAAGATTGCGGTTATGGACTTCGGCGTAAAAACGAACATCCTTCGTTACCTTCATGAAAGTGGATTCGAAGTGCATGTCTTTCCTGCGAATGCGAAAATCGACGATCTGAAATCATTCGATGCATACTTCCTTTCCAATGGGCCCGGTGATCCTGAACCAGTTTCCTACGGAATCGAAACAGCCAGAGAAATCCTGGGTACCGGTAAGCCGGTATTCGGTATCTGCCTTGGGCATCAAATCATTGGTCTGGCTCGTGGCTGGAAGACCTTCAAGCTAAAGTTCGGACACCGCGGAGGTAATCAGCCTGTGAAAGAAATGAAAAGTGGCAAGGTGGAGATCACTGCTCAAAATCATGGATTTGCCGTTGAGGCCAATGAAAGCGAAAAGAATCTGAACATTTCGCATCTAAATCTCAATGACCGCACCATTGAAGGTTTCTACAACGATGATTCCTATCTAATTACAGTACAGCATCATCCGGAAGCCAGCCCCGGTCCTAACGATTCAGCGCATATGTTTTCAGACTTCTTTAAGCTGGTGGATCAGTATTACCAGAAGCATGAGCGAGCAAGCTAACATCGGCTGGCTGGCCATGTCTCCCATGGCCGGGGTATCTGACAGTCCGGGACGAATCATGAGCCGCCGCTATGGGGCTCATTTTTCTTTTACGGANTTTGGCGGCGCGGACTACATCGCCGCCGGAAATGCAGATACGTTGAAGCTCTATCAGTTTACCGCAGAGGAACGTCCCATCGTTTTCCAGATTTTTGGTAGCGAGCCAGAATCCGTGCGAACGGCGGTACGTCGGTTAATACCTCTGGAACCGGATCGCCTGGATCTAAACATGGGCTGTTCAGTGAACCGAGTGGCGATGAAAGGAGCGGGAGCGGGACTGTTGCGCAACCCGGAGAAGGCAGGAACGCTGGTAGAAATCATGCGTAAAGAAAGCGGTTTGCCTGTTAGCGCCAAGATCCGCATTGGCTGGGATGACCGTTCTTTGAACTTCCTGGAAGTAGGCCGCATCCTGGAAGATGCCGGAGCCTGCGCGATTTCGGTGCATGGTCGTACCGCTGTCCAGGGATACAGAGGCCAGGCCAATCATGAACCTGCCAGTCTGCTTGCGGGGGAGCTATCTGTTCCGGTGTTTGGTAACGGCGACGTGCAGAACTATGCTCAGGCGGATGCCTTTCGAAATAGCCATAGTCTGGCCGGGGTACTCATTGGTCGGGCCAGCATAGGAAATCCATTTGTCTTTTCCAGGGATTTGAAGCCTGGTCCAGAGCAGAAATTGGAGGCGGCCCGAACGCACCTGGATCTGAGTCTGTCTTTTCATGGATCACAAGGTCTGTATATCTTTCGAAAACATCTTAGCCGCTATCTGGATTTTCTTGCCCCCGAGCNGAGGCGCCAGTACCTTACCGAAACAGATCCAGAGCAGTTGTTTCAGGCTCTGGAGAAGTTGGAGGGAGCTCCTGAGGGATGGAATAGCCATCTGGACTCAGAAGAGGCGGAAGAAGTGAATTGTGAATCGTATTCCGGGGCATCCGCTGTTCTATAGTTNTGGAGTCCTGTTGGGCTGAGAAGANAGGCAATCGAGCTGTCTCCCGCCGGTTTTCCGAGGGGCCAATTGCAATATNATCAAATAGAGAAGAATTAATGAATAGAATAAAGACCTTAACCCTGTTCCTCATATTGAGTCTTGCTAGTCCCGCTCTGGCAGAAGCACCTGCCAGCGCAGAAGCAGCTCCGGGGGAAACCATCAACGGCATCCGATTGATCGTTGGAGATGAGCCCATCACCGATCTGGATATAGCCCAGATGGAAAAGAACATCCAGTATCTCCGGAAAAATCTGCGCATTTCGAAANGAGAAGCCGCCATCGAAGAGCTCATTGAGCGAGCAATCATTGAAAGGGTGGCTCGCAGAGAATCCATTATCGTAAGCGATGCCAGGATTCAAACTGAGATCAATAATCAGATGCGAGCTCGATCTATTGAGACAGAAGAAGAATTCCAGGAGATGATCAAAAAAGAAACAGGTATGCCGTTCGAGGTATGGAAAGATACCATGCGAATCAGTCTGATTCGTCAACAAATCCTGCAGATTATGGTTTCTGTGCCTCAGCCTTCGCCTAAAGAAGTAGAGGATTTCTACAGAAAGAATCAGCGTCAGATTGGTATGGAATTTCTATATAGAGAGATCGTTTTTCCATTCACTCCAAACATCGCTCAAGAAAGGAAGATTTCTCAGAAGGCAAAGCAAATCCATCAGCAGCTTTCAGGAAATCCATCCAGCTTTCCTCAGGTTGCCAGAACCCTGCCAGAAAACGTTTCTCCTTTTAAGTTTGCGGGCGGCCTGCGAAACTGGGAGGAAATCCAGTCCATCGCAGAGGAAGATCGCATCCTGGCCGGTGTGCTCTATAATATGCGACCCGGGCAGCTTTCCCAGATCTTTCGCGATCAGGCCGGTCGATATAGAATCGTCTACCTGCAAGCCAAGCGGCCCATCCCTCTCGACGAAGTAAGAGCATTGATTGAGCGTCGTCTCTATATGGATCAGGCAGAAAAAGCATTCGATCTATGGATGAAAAAGCAAAAAGAAGATCTGACGATTCAGAGAATGTAAGATGATTCCTGAGCTCACCGGCTTCTATATTCATTTGCCGGACTCCATGCCTGATGTTGCGCTGGAGAACCTGGAAAGGTGTCTGCAAAACTTGAACGAATTTCGGAGCCGTATTTCCGAAAAGCATTCAACTGTGCGATTGCAAAATGATCGAGTTGTAATGCGAAAGCATAGAGCCCTTGGGCCTGTTGAAAATGATCTGAATGTTCAGGTCCTTGAACTTCCCGATGATCCTTACGATGCACTGAAGTCCTTGCTGGCAAAAGAGGAACTTCCGGTGGATGATCTAAACTCTCGAATGGAGACTATGGCCTATTTCCATGGTTTGTTTCCCCTTCTAGATTTGGAACTATCTCTGGATTTACTTGGGCGGCATGCTGAATTCCTGAGCAGCTATACATACGCTGAAAATGTTCCGCCCGGGATGACCCCGGACTACGTTGCTTCGGAATTCTTTGAGCTGGATAAGAGGCCGGAGGGCGATATTCGCAGTTTTGTATTCAAAAACTTTCATGAGCTGGATGCTGAAGTTGCATTCTATCAACCAGACCTGCGAATTCACAGATTACAACTGAATTCCCTGGACCATCGGTCCGTAAAGACCGAGCAGAGCATTTCCCGCGGGTTGCATAAATGTGGACTTCCGCAGAGTTTGACCGGGCTCAGAGATCTCATTCACCAGCAGCCAGAGGTGATTCGCATTGGACCTTCCTATCTTGAAGTGGAGCTTTGCTCTGATTCGCCGGTGAAAGATAAATTGCAGCTTCCTGCCGGTGAAGGCAGGCTTTCTCAAGATCAACGCAATTCAATACTGAAGGGACTGGATCAGTGCATTCAAAGAGATGTCACTATATGTCTGGGTGGTCTTGGCGATTCTGGCTCCGATTCGGATGCACCACAGTTCGCACTGGATTTGCTGCAGCATATGGCCGTGAAGCAGGTTATCGTAGAGACTTACGGCTATGATCTGCAATCCTGGATACATTACCTATCCGGAAACGCAGAAAGGGCCGGCCAGGTAGATACGAAAAGACGTCTTAGTTTCATCGTTCGTTTATGCAGTTTACGATCGGATCGTTATGAGCATTTCTATTCCGGGGGCGATCTGAATCGCCTGCTTGCTGAGCTGGATGCGGTTTCTGATTTTTTGAAAGCAGGCAAAGGACCAGGGTTTTCCATTTTCCTTGAGATGCAAAAGATCCAGGAAGTGGAAGATGAGATCCATGAATTCTTTCAGAAATACGATCCTACAGTATTCACTCCAATTCTGCGGAAGCAGAACACCTATGCTGGCGCCCTGGAAGATCGTAAGGTCGCGGATCTCACTCCNCCCATTCGCGGTTTTTGCTGGCACCTGGCTCGAGATCTGTACATTAACTCTTCCGGTGAGATTCCTGTATGCAGACAGGTTCCAGATGGAGGATCCGCTCCCCTGGATATTGAACAAGCCTTTCGGGAAAATGAGCAGAACTACCTTCATTCCATGAAAGGCCAGCATAGTAAGATTCCGGCCCCCTGCCTGCAATGCGATGAATGGTATTTATTTCAGGGCTGAGACTTATCCAAACCCTCTTTTTGATCGATATAATGTACATCCGTTAGATGTCATGAAAAGCATGGATACAGTATGTCTCATTCAAGCCCGGTCGGGTTCCCACCGATTACCGGGCAAGGTGTTTCGCCCCTTAGAAAGCCAGAATGGGCCGGCCAATCATCCGGGTCGTTCCGGGCGAGCACTATCCATTCTGGAGCATTGTATTCGTAGACTGGAAAAGGCCGAGGTAGGCCCGGTGTANGCTTTGATTCCTCATGATGATCAGCCAATGCAGACATTTCTGGAGGAACGATCCATTTCCTTTATTGCCGGTCCTCTGGAGGATGTGCGAGCCAGATTCGCGNTGGCGGCGGAAGTGACTGGAGCGAAATACATTGTTCGGGCTACCGCGGATAATCCCTGCGTGGATCCCGGATATGCGAAGCGAAGTGTAGAACGGATTCATGAACTGGGGGCCGATCTTTTTGCTTTCAGTGGTTTACCACTGGGATGCGCTGTTGAAGTTCTCACAGCGGAAAGTCTGGAATGCAGGCAGGGACCGGAAAGTCTGGATCCGCAGGAATACAGAGAGCACGTAAGTTTGCATATTAAGCACAACCCGGAGCTCTATAACGTTGTTGTGGAGCCATCCGGGTTGCCGAATGAGCCGCGATTACGATTGACTGTGGACGAGGAAGCGGACTTTTTTGTGGTCCAATCCATTTTTGATGTTCTGGGAAGTGACTTTAACGTATCCGATATTCTGAATCTTCAAAAAGAGAATCCGGAGCTATTCGAACCAAATGCAGGGATTCACCAGAGAAAGTTTCCGGCACATCTATTTACTAAGCGGCACAGCGCCTGAATACTACGGTACCGGTCATCAAGCTCGATCTTCNGTGATTCAGAGAGCCCTGGCGCCCAGTTCCATTCAGTTACATCCCATTGTATCTTCTCCAGAGGATTTCTGGAAAGATCAGGGACCCGGTCTACTTGAAGAGCTCACCGTCCGGATGACAGAGAATCCTGGAATCATTCTACTGGATGCCAGGGACATAGATCCAGCTCCATTTCAGAAAGTTGCCCCGGTCCTCACCCTGGATAATTTAAACTTTAAGGCTGTGGAGGAGATCCGGCGAAACCTGGCGTTAAAACCGGCCAGAGATTTTGACTCCGAGGATAACATGCGAAGCGCCCGGTTCAGCTTCATAGCCAAAGCCTTCCCATGTTTGTACTATCATCTGCTATTACCTGGCTGCGATCTAAAGACCTCGGTGCGAAGGTATCTGGGGCCTATGCCGCTAAACCAGTCCCCTGGAGAGGACAGTAAGGCAGGTGAGGTAAAAGGCACCAGAATGACAGAGCTCTTGTTTTATGCAGGGGGGCCGGGTTTTATTTCCGAAGAGCTAATCCACAGACTGGACTCGCTATTTCAACCCCTGGGGGAAGCGTACATGAGAGTAGGTGGGTTTTCACCGAAAGCCAGGATTCCGTACTTGCAGAGGATGGAGGCCCATCAATTCGCAGACTTGCTGGCCAANTCGAAAATGTTTCTGGGTTACTATGGACTCAGCCTGTATCAAGCGGCCGCTTCTGGATGCAAGGTTCGGGGGCTCATCACCGGACATCCATATCATGACCGGTTAATTCGTAGCTGGGCTCAGCAGAGCGGAGCGGCCCTGCTGGATGCATGGGAAGCGGACAGTCTGGCTAATTGGGAAGTGNACAGCCTGGCGGACCGGGAGAGGGGTCCAGATTGGACGCTGCAGCCGGATGCCTTGAATCGGGGGCCATCCTGTTTGCGAGCTGCGCTCCGCGCTCTACTCAAGGCGGCAGAAAGGGGAAACCGAGAAAAAGCAGACTAGTCTCAAGGTCTGTAAGCTCCGGGTGCAGATTGTTCGAATTGTCAAAATAGACGCCGCTCCGAACATGACCTCTATAGATGGACGATCAAGAAAAGCAGTCCGAAAGCCCATTGCTTAGAAATCTGTCCTTTGCGGTATTGTTTCTGGCGGGCGTNGTTTCTCTATGGCAAAGGGCGGAGCACCGGCCACCGGAAGAGGCCGTGGAGCGATTTCGCAGCCAGCAGATGGAGTTCTTTTTGAAGCTCCAGGTAAGCTATGCGTTGCTTCCTGAAATCGCCGCAGAATTTGGCCAGGAGACCGAAGAAGCAAAAAAAAGCGCATTGCAGTCCATTAAGCAGATATGCGATTCAGAAGCTGCGGCCAATGCCAGAGATCAAGTTCAGTGTGCGGTCTTGATGGCCCATCTAAACGAAGACTTCGAAAAGTACACCGTCCGTACCAGCGCTTTGCAGGATGAGTTCCAAACTTTATATGTAGAGAATCAACCTCTGGACTCAGAGGCTGAACTGTTTCAGACCGGCGTGGGTGATCTGGTCCGACTGAAGCAGTATGAGCTTCAGGGGAAGGATGAGCGTGCCCAGGAGCTTCGGGAACGGTTGAAGGAGTATGCCAGAGAAGCCTACGGATTGCAGATACTTTTTGGCCTGGGCATGCTCGGTGTATTGACCCTTGGATTGATTTTTGTCATCGCAGCAGTGCGAAAGAAGCCAGTACAGCAATATGGTATTGCTCTTTTAAGCCTTCATCCCGGGGATTTTCGCGCCCTGCTGGAAGGCACCATTCTGGCATTCTTTGGAATTACTGCTTTGCTACCCGTTCTCAGTGGCCTGGTTCCCGCTGATTTTCGCATCTACGGTGTGGTGGGTGGTCATTTCTTACTACTTCTGGGAATCTTATACTATGTGATGCGTCAGAGTTCTCCAGATACTCTGCAGAAAGTCATCGGGGACTGGCATTACAGGCCTGCCCATCAGCTTTTCATTGGTTTTCTGGGCTGGTGTGCCATTGTTCCAGTTGGAATCATCTCTGCCGTGGCCATGATAGAGCGAACCGCAGGCGATCCAATGGAGCAGGCCCATCCCATTGCATTCATTCTTCAGGATCACTTTGTCCTGGCCTTTATTCTTGCTGTAGTTCTGGCACCGCTCATGGAAGAGATCGTATTTCGAGGGTTCCTCTATGGATACCTGCGAAGATATTTTTCCATTCTCGCTGCCGCTCCCATCACCGGATTCGTATTTGCCATATTGCATCCTCAGGGAGTGGCCGCATTGCCCTATCTGTTTATGCTGGGGACTGGCCTGTGCCTTCTACGCGAATATAACCGTAGCTTAATTCCGGCCGTGTTTGCGCACATGGTGACCAATGGTCTTGTGATGATTGCCTCTTACTCAATGCTCCATTGAGCGCGAACAGAAACAGCGAATAGAAACAGCGAATAGAAACAGCGAATAGAAACAGCGAATAGAAACAGCGAATACTGAATAATGGGCTGGGGAGAACCCGGAAACTACTCAGCGATAAATAAGCACAGGCTGACCGAGGATCAGCGCTCCGGTCCTCCGCAATACCGACCGGAGAATCTGGTTTTTATGAGNAACCGCTGCATTTCTGACNGCGGCTTCCATGGCAGTCTTGCGGCACCCTTTTCTGCTGATATTCTCATAGATTCTCAGGATTTGCCAAACACTCGCTTTTCTTTGCCCCAGACTGGCACGAAGAGAAGCCGCAACTGTTCAATATCTACTCTTTCCAGTTTCAGATGCCAGCGCTCTCCGAGAAAGGCCGGCCTGGATAGCTTCTTGATGTAGACCGAGAATGGATCCGGAAGTACCAGTTCTGTGTCGTTGGTAAGATGTCTGGCTTCTACGATTCCTTCTACCGGGCACTCTTCGATTTCCATGAAGACGCGGTCCGGGCGAAAACCAGTGACGAATCCAGTGAATTCCTCTTTGCCGGTGCTCTCAATGTAGCGAACCAGCTTTAGTTTCCACACATCGCGCTCTGCATCCATGGCCCTTCGTTCCTGTTCACTGGTATGCGTGCCCAGCATCACCACTTCTTCCTCGGAATAGGGTTGCTTCTTACGTTTTAGCGCAGCCTTGAGAGAGCGATGAACTACCAGGTCAGGATACCGTCGAATCGGGGATGTAAAGTGAGCGTAATCCTCGAATCCAAGTCCCCAGTGGCCGGAAGGTTCCGGCCGGTAGGCAGCTTGCATAAAAGACCTCAGCAGCAGCATATTAAAGATCCGTGATTCCAGGGCTCCCTTCTTTTCCACAGCTTCCAATGCTTTCTGGACATCCTTCTGATCGGTACTTTTTAGCTTAAAAGGAATCTTGTAGATATCAAAGAATGCATTCAGCGTTTCCAGCTTTTCCTCATTCATTGCTTCGTGTACGCGATACAGCGTATTGGCTTTCTTTTTTCTCAAGAAGGCGGCAACGGCAATATTCGCAGATAACATACACTCCTCGATGAGCATGCTGGAACGTAACCTTGGTTTCATCTGAATTTCGGTTACCTGGTCATCCTCGCCGAATACGAATTTCGGCTCCGGTATAGTCAGATCGATTCTACCGCTTTTCATTCGATGCTTTCTCTGGTTTTCTGTTAGTTTCCAGAGTTCCGGAAGAATGGGATCCCCCTTACCCTTGAGGAGTTCCTCGGCCTGAGTATAGGTGTATCGCTTATCCACTTTAATNATGGAAGTATAGAATTCTGACTTCAGGATGGTTCCTTTGGCAGGGTCGATTTCCATGCAGGCAGTGAATGCCAGCCGGTTTTTGCCGGCCACCAGCGAACAGAGCTCCTCGGAAAGCGAAGGCGGAAGCATGGGGACCACTCGATTGGCCAGATAGTAGGATGTCGCTCGAGCCACTGCCTCTTCGTCCAGCGGTGAGTTCTTCTCCACAAAGTAGGAAACGTCAGCGATGTGAACGTACAGACGATAAGGTTTTCGCCGTCCTTCGGGCATCTCCAGGCTGAGAGCATCATCAAAATCCTTGGAGTCCGCCCCGTCGATGGTAATGGTGTAGAGATCTCTCAGATCCTTTCGCTGGTTCCAATCGCTAACGGTGGATGGCTCCACTTCCATGCCTTCCATGGGAACAGGAAGTTCGGGATACACCGGGTCCAGATCGTATTTTAGCAGGATCCTCTGAAAATCAATGTCAAAGTCTGTATCGTCTTCGAAGCGAATGAAACGAGCATCGAAGAAATGGGCGCTCTGGTGCTTTACACTTTTTCCGGAAAGCTCAACTATTACAATTCGATCGGGCTTGAATCTTACTTTTGTATCGTTGGCAATCCCTCGAACCGGAAAGCAACCGCCGGGCTGACCCTGAGTATCCAGAAGTACTCCTGGAACAATGTCTTTAACCGGTCTGGAAAGAATCTTCATTCGATAGAACTTACGATCCCTGTGGATGACCTGGGTTACTTCTGCTTCAAATCGAGCCCGTTTACGATCCAGAAGGCTTAACTTCACTCGATCTCCTGGCAAAGCATGGCCACTCATGGATGGAGGGATGAACAAATCCCTGGCTTCGGCATCGGCCCCATAGGGCATGCCGAAATACAGGCCGCTGGGACTGAAAGATATTTTGGCTTCCAGGGAAAACGGTTTCTTAACCAGGAAAGCCGAGCCAGTCTTCTGCAAAAGACCCAGAAGCTCCAGGTCTGCAAGGACAATGGATGGGTCTTCTTCAAAGCGAATTCCGGAGAACTTGCTCTTTTGTTTCCTTTTATTTCGCGTCTTCTCGCGGGACTTCTGTTTCCGGTTCTTCTCCGCGGCGGAGTTTACTTCTTTAACCAGTTGCTTTAAGGTGATTTTTTGTCCGGCTTTCTTACGAAGAAAGTCCAGGATCTTGGCTGTGGATGTGTTGTTTTTCATAATGACTTGAGTTTAACTCATTTCCAGGGTGAGAGTGCAGGGATGCAAAGGAAAGCCACNGTTNCGGGGATGTTTGCATCCGGTTCTGCAATGATTCATTTCGGGAAATCGAAAGGCTGGGCTCAGGATTCTGGCTTATGTTGAAAGCCATCCGGATATTTCGCCGTGGCGGGATCGCTTCTTACATAAACTGGAATAATTGAATTATAAGAAAGCGCCTGGCCTGCAGAACGGTCCAGAAGACGAAAAAAAGATTCCGGATCTGGTTGCGGCAAAGATAGCACTGGCCGCGCTTCTGGCAACCTTTCTTTCAATAGCTCTGGAGCATCGCAAAAGATATCGATGTCCAGGCTAATGGTGCTGGCTATTTGTGCCGGGGTCAAATCCTGAAGATCAGCCTCTCTGGTTTCGTACACCTGCTCCGGCTTACGAATCAACAATGAGTAGAATTTGTTTTGTTTACCGTCCAGGCATACCAGCAGCGGAGCCTTATTGCGGATGGACTCCGCATAGAGTTGCAGCGAATAAAATGGGCGGACTGGAATATTCCAGAGCATGCCCAGGTTTCTAGCCGTGCTCACTCCAATGCGGGCTCCGGTAAAGGATCCCGGACCTACGGTTACTGCAATGGCATCAGGCTTGTCCCGTTTCGCAGCTGAAAGTAGCCTTTGAATGGCAGGCACCAGATCAATGGATGAGCGATTCTGTCCGGGCTGCACGATGCTCTCAAAAGCGGCAGCCGACCCCAGAGCGACGCAAAGATAAGGACCGCAGGTATCGATGCAAAGCCAGCTAGGTCCGATGGGCATTCGCATCGCCGTATCAATACCGTCCTGACTCAAGGTCGTACCTCGCTGCCCTGGATTTCTTCAATGGAAACGGTCCTGCGATCTTCATCTGTACTGAGTATAGAAATGCGAAAAAACGGCAGTCTGGAAAAGATTACCGGAAGCTTATTCCACCATTCAATGGCATGGATGGTAAATCGATCCGTGGGAGTTTCCCAGATTTCTGCGAATTCCAATTCCATCATGGCGGCGCTTCCCAGCCGATACAGATCAAAATGATTCAAATCGCCTTCGCTTCCCTCATAAAAATTATGCAGATTGAATGTAGGACTGTTTACCACGTCCTGTATACCCAGAGCTGCGGCAGCCCGGGCTACGAAGGTCGTCTTGCCTGCACCCAGGTCGCCTTCCATTAACCATACAGCTCCCTGCGGGGAGATATTGCGACAATGATGCACCAGCCCTTGAGCTAGCTTGCCCAGATCGGTTTCATTCAAGTCCTTGTGAATGCCGGGTACTGGCTGATCAGCGTCTGCCATGATTCCTTTTCTTTCTGGTTCGGCCGCTATCGGTGTTCGGCTCTTCCGATGTAGTTTCTCTCCTCTTTCTTCTCTGTCTGCCACTGATTCGCTCCGGAGGAGGTCCAAAGAACGGACGAATCATGGCTTCGGAGCATGCATAGGACAGAATCAAAATGAACATGCTAAATACAGTGAGTCGGCTCATGTCCCCGGGTCCGGGCTGTCCGCGAGGAAAAACTATGCCCGGACTGAAACTTTCCATAACAGATCCAAAGAAAAAGAAACACAGAGCTCCGAAGACCAGGAATACGAATGCAAAGGCAATGGGCCGCACCGGCTCACATTGCCCTGACGGCGCTGGCTGTCCACGGAAATGTCGTTTACTCATCGGCCGGGTGTCTTCCCTTCAGTGACATGGAAGCGTATCTGGCCGGCGGTCCGGTAATGTATGTTCTGACGGTGCTCTCGGTGGTAGCAGTATCATTGATTCTGTATGCCAGCCATTCCCTGCGAAGTATGCGCCGAGAGCCAGGTCCCTGGATGGATCGAGTGCAAAGTTCTATGGCAAGCCTGGGGGATTCCCATGGGGCAGAAACCCAGGCCATCGAACGAATCTGCTTTTCCACGCATAGTGCCATCCTCTGGCTTTCGCGGCTGGCCAGTATGGCTACCTTGCTGGGGCTTCTGGGAACGGTGCTGGGCATCAGTCAGGCATTTGCNGATATGCAGGTTCAAGGACAGGCTGGCCCGGACGTTTTTGCCGCTGGCATCTATCAGGCATTGCATACTACGATTGCCGGGCTCATGCTGGCTTTGCCCTTCTTGTTGGCGCATCATCTTTTAAAGGATGCCCTGGCCGTGCGGCAGCTGGATTTGCTCAGCCAACTCAAGGCCAGGGAGCGATGAATCCCTTTTCGAGCTACAGAAAAGAGGAGTCCGGGGAACTGCCNCTTGCATCGTTCCTGGACATAATCTTTATTCTACTGATCTTTGTGCTGGTATCCACTCAAATGGTATCCGAATACATATTGCCGGTGGATTTACCGGATTCCAGTACCGGAACGACTGGAAAGGATGAGAATACTCTGGATCTATATCTGGATGAAAAAGGTGTTCGAATCCCGGCGNTGAAGCTCGAAACCTCACTGGATGATCTTCGAAGCAGGCTTCAAGATCGATGTGCTTCTAAGCCGATCTTCAAGATTAGAGCCCCGGCCCAACTACCGCTTCAGAGATTCGTCCAGCTCACAGATTCACTGCAGGACTGCGGCTCCCTGCAGCTGGTAGTGAAAAAATAAGATCCCGGAATCCGGTGGACAGGGATGGAATTCTGTTATGCAATTCGTCTCACTGGAATTGTTACTATAGAAGGAACCGAAGCAGGACTATGGTCCGGCCCAAAAACTCCGTCCCATAGAGGGAGTCTTCGGGGAGAACATGAATGAAATGGCTTCTAGCGACAGTAATGGGCCTTGCCCTGCTGGCCCCCGGGGCTATCCGAGCGCAGTTCGTATGTGAGGGAGTGGCCTGCTCGGCCCTTCCTTTGAATCAGACGCAACTGGACCGGATCTACCAGGATATTCAGTTTCAGTACTTCGACCAGGTCTTTGAGGATATGGCCGAAGCCGCCGCTCTTGCCAGCCTTAGCGGAGCCCCCATGGGGGACATCAATCTGGATAGCTTTACATTCGGACTCAGTGCGGCCGTAAGTTACCGCTCCCTGGAAGAGGTGGATGTGCATGTGGCTGAAGTGGGCACAGTGGAGAATCTGCCTTCAACTGGTGTCGCAGCCCAGCCAAGACTGTATCTGGGCATGAATCTGGGAGAAGTCATGGGCGGAACCCATCTGGTAACCCGGACCCCTCCCTGGTATTCGCTTTCTCGATTCGACCTTTATCTCAGTTACGTAACATTCGACATGGACCAGCCATCCGGAACCGGTCAATCTGAAGGCGAAGACTGGAACGTAGATGCCAGAAGCCGCGGAATCGAGCTCAGATATCATCTAGCAGACAGAAGAGAAATCGCAGGGCCCATGATGCAATTCTTGGGCGTTTCGCTGGGGTTGGGCTACAATCGATTCGAACAGGATATTCGTTATTCGAAACAGGATACCGGTACAAGAATNAGCCTGGCAAGCGGCGAAGCAGTGCGATGGGATGCAAACGATACCATTCAATACAGATCTTTTATCGAATCCTATCCTCTGGACATTCGAACCGGAGTGCAGTTCTTTCACTTTTTGAATCTATCTGTGGGAGCTGGCTCTGCCTGGACCAAAGGCTATGCGGATTTNACCGCNTCCAGNGCCGGGCCTGCCTATCTTGAATCGGACCTTGCAGCTCTGCTCGGAATTACCATTCCTGCTTCCAGTTTGATCCTTTCTGTAAATGGTACCGGGGCTCCACCGGCCCGTTTCTCCTATGGTCTGGTGGGCGTTGAGCTGAATTTTTATTTCTGGAAGCTCTACGTAGAAGCCAGGGGAAATGAAAATGTGTATTCGGCCAATGTTGGGTTGCGCGCTATCTTTTAATCTCCAACAATCGAAATATGGCGAAAAGAAAAAACCCATCTGCAGCGAATGCGAAACGGAACTCGGTGAGAAAAAAAGCCAGCTCAGGAAACAGGGGCGCAAAGAAGAATAGCGCATCCCGAAAAAAGCAGCCGGCCAGGGGCTCTTTGAAGAAGAGCTCAGCGGAAAAGACCAAAAGGATCAATTCAGCGAACAGCCCACCGGGTAGAAGCACTACAAATCAATCCCGTAAGAAATCCACCGGGTCCAGAAAGAGGGGCGCTGTATTGATAACCGGCGTCATGGGCTTTATTGGCTCCAACATCGCCATGAAGCTGGCAGGCCGGGGCCCGGTAATCGGCCTGGATCGTGTGGACATAGCTTCCCTTCCTCCAGAACATCCTTTGCAGAAACGATATAATCAGTTGAAGCGAGCAGGGGTTGAATACGTTCAGGGAGACCTGGGCGATCCTATGTTGCCGGAAAAGCTGGAACCACATTTGCGAAAATGCAGAGCGGTAATCCATACAGCGGCGCCGGTAAAGGAACGAGGACCTCTGGAAGATTTTCGTGCTATCAATGTGGAGGCTACCCTGGCCCTGGCCCGCAAGTCCATGCAGGCCGGAGTGCAGAAATGGGTTCAGTTCTCCAGTGTCATGGTGTATGGCTTTCACTATCCCCCGAACGTTTCGGAAACCGGCCCTCTGCGCGGGGATGGAAACCCCTATTGCATTACGAAGATTGAGAGCGAGCATGCACTTCTGGGATTGCAGGGCGGATCCATGGAGATTGTAATTCTGCGACCCGGAGATGTCTATGGTCCCGGAAGTGAGCCATGGGTTGTGCGACCTCTTCGCATGATGAAACAGAAGCAGTTCTTGTTACTGGATGGCGGAAGATATGTTATTAACCATGTGCATATAAGTCACATCGTCCAGTCGGTGGAACTGGCTCTTCGGACGGCCGGGGGACAGATCTTCAACATTACCGATGGAATCAGTAGCAGTTGCAGAGAGTACTTTGGCGCCCTTGCTTCCATAGCTGGCTATCCAGAGCCTCCATCCATTCCATCGCCGGTGGCCCGTGTAGGAGCCTGGTTTATGGAAGTAGGTAACTCTCTCATTATGCGAGAAGCGCAGCTGAATCGGGAGGCTTTGAAGTTTGCCATGCGTCCTCATCCCGTGGATTCCAGTCGGGCCAGAGAGGTCCTGGGATTACGACCTACTGTATCCCTTACCCAGGGATTGGATGAGATTCGCACCTGGCTTCTGGAAGAAAGACCTGATCTTCTGGGGCCTCAAGCCAGCCAATTGTGATTGGTCTAGTTTTCGCTGGATTGCGGGATTCTTGAAAGGGGTCTAAATGTATGCCAAGCCCTGTTCTGGATGGAATATCGCCGAAGCTCCAGACGCTTATTCATCTCTTCTTTGCGCATTACGTTGATTTCCGATTATCCGGACTTACCTGAAATCAGGCTCCGGCCCTGAGCTGGTGCGTTTCGCATCAGCCCGGGGCAGAGGCCGACTATCGGCTAACGCCGTGCGCTTTTTCGATCAAAGAAAAGGTCGGAGGGCTTCGGCGAAACGGCGGTAACCTTCTTTGTTAAAATGCACCTGGTCCATCTTGTCTTTGTCTTCCAGATAAAGCTGATACTTTTCATCCAGGACCGGTCGTTTTTCATCGGCCAGGAGAGGCCAGAGATCTACGAACTGCGCAAAGGATTTTCGATTAGTAAGCTGTTGAAAGCCCATGTTCAAATGGCCGGCAATGCTGGACACCTTCCAGCTCACCACGGGGGGAATACTTACAAGCAAGACCTTTGTTCCGGGTAGTTTACGGTGTATGGTATCCAGAATAATTTCGGTGTTTCGCAGGATGGTAGAAAGACATCGTCCGCCCAGGATGTCGTTTCCTCCAATGGCCAGAACAATTACCTTTGGGCGATGGCGAATCACAAGTTGATCCAGGTTGGCAAGAAATACCACAGTGGTTTCTCCGGGAATGGCCCGGTTCATAGTATTGTATTCCGGTAAGAATTCTTTCAGCAGATCTTCGGAGAATAATGCAGCTGTGGATTCCCCGGCCAGGAGGATGCGAGAGCGGGGCGGCGGTTCAGGCAGAGTTTTTAGATGGTTGATGTAAGCCAGTCTGCGAAGATGATACTTCTCATCTTTCTCCTGTTCTACCGGTCCTGTGGTACACTCGAATTGATCGTCGAAATAGTTGATGCCATAGGCCGGATCCATCACCGTGCCTGAGCTACAGCTTGCCAGACCGGCCAGAATTAGAAAAAGCAGAAGTCTACGCATGGTTGAACTCTACCTTGCGGGCGTTCTCAGGCAAGCGATTAAACGCGGATCGTTGATAGGCTCAGGGGAAGAGCCTCCGGCTGTTCGGGTGTTCGGGGGATGGTTCTGAATACACGATTCGGCGAACGTGATCGGCGAATCTGCCAACCGGTGAACGGAAAAACCTTTAAATCGGGGAATCATTTGTGAGTTCTACATGCGAAGTCTCGGGGTTCGCTGGCGTAGTACTCGAGATAGCTACATACTTCGGCTCGGGGATCGTTGGCGAATGACTCGGGCTCTCTACATGCAGTGGCTCATTGATAGCTGGCGAATGACTCGGGAAGTTAACGCGAAATGGCTCATTGCTTGCTGGCGAATTCAATTGAGGCCATGGGGAACAGGTGGCCGTAGCGGGTAGCACTCTCTTGAAGCCAGCGAGGAAGAGTTAGCTCTGAATAACGGATTCTTGATTGTCCTGGTCGCGATAGATCTTTTTCTTTTTCTGCTTTCGCTTTTTATCGCGTTCGGACCGGCGAAGGTGCAGGGCAGCTTGCTTTTGCTTGGGAGAAGATTTCAGAAATTCCCTTACTTTGCGAATGGTGCCGGATACGCGCCCTGTGCGTTTCCTGTTGCCAAATCGGTTCAGCCATTCATGAACCTCGGGAAAAATCTCTTCTGGAGCCTGTTCGCCCAGAACCAGGCCAATGTGGCAATAGTCGGAGCTGTAATCTTCTCTGCTTAGAATGATGATGTCTTTGTTCCGAGAGGAGTTCAATCGATAGGAATGTATTACCGTGCGCGGAGGAGCTACCAGATCTCCTTCCCCTGCAATGTACAGAGTGGGAATACGAATGTTTGAGAATCCATTCCTGTAACTGTAGGAGCCATCTTCGGTGGTCTCGGTTCCTTTCTGGATCCATTCCAGCATCTGCGAAGCCAGCCCTGGATTGATATTCTCTATGGCATTGTTCAGTAGCTTGCGAATCGTCTGACTGGATACATTTTCCGGAGAGTAGATGAATCGCTCCACAGGCGTCGTAACTCTACCGCTAACTGGAGCTATGACGTTGGCTCCCAGCTTGAGGTCCAGGGCGCCCTGTAACCATGGATATTTGGCCAGGGTATTCCAGAAGCGTCCGTTTACATGATCCAGCCGTCCTGGACTGCCAATGGACACCAGGCACGATACGTTTTCGCTTTCCGGGAGTTTTCTTCCCAGAAAGCCGCTGGCTATCATAGCACCCATGCTATGGCCTACCCAGCTCACTTTCGGGGCTCCGGTGAGTTCCCTTACCCGCCGAATGGCCGCTGGCACATCGTACTCTACAATGTCGTCGAAGGAAAATCGGGGAGGTTTCTGGGCCCCCGGCCGATGCGCTTTTCCGGTGCCGCGCATTCCCATGACAAACACTGGATAGCCTCTCTGCTTCAGATAGAAGGCCAAACTGTGCCTGCGATCCATATCTACGCCGAATTTGTTCACAGCGATGCCATGACAGAAGATCACGGGAAAGGCCCCGGGACGCGGATAATCCGGTCGATGGAAGTGCAGAGGAATATTCCAGCCATCCTCGGTTCGGGCAAAGAACAGGGCATCGGCAATGTCATCGGCGCCGTAGAGCCGGTTCCAGACCAGGCGAAACAGCGGATACACCAGAATAAGTGCAAGAAGGCCGAATGCCAGCGCAATGGCGGCTCCGCCGGCCAGAAAGGAAACGATTACCAGCCCCAGGGCCGACAGGACAAGATGTACAGGTCGGATGTTTTCCAAAGCAGGGAAAGGGTGGAACGGGGGCGGTTCCGGTCAATCAATACCAGGAAGCTTCTGGAAGCCGGCGAATACAGGCAAAGCCGGATTGACACAACTCCCGGACCCAGGCGTCTGACAGTTAGTGGCCTGGACACAATTCCGCGGTACATTCTTCGAACTACTATACCCCCGTGACTGGGAATTCGAGATCATTGAAGATATTCCTTGCTTCTTTGATCCGGAAGGGGGCGGAGCTGTGCAGGTAGCCGCTTTTCGCCAGCCCGAAGGCCAGGATTTTAATTTCGACTCAGAAATGGAGCGCTATCTGGCTGGCCATGAAATCCGAATGGATAAATCCAGAATCGCCGAATTTGAGCTGGCCTCGGGACTACCCTGCAGGGCCTGCGAATTCGTTCTGGAAGACAGATTCTGGCTGGTGAATATGATCGTTCAGGGAAGCCGGATGATTCTGGTGCTCTACAATTCTGATGACATCCCTGACCAGGAAACGGTGCAGAAGATTTCGGGATTGATCCAGACCATCCGACTGGAGTCGAAGGACTGATGGTTCGAATACTTACACTGGCTTCCGGTGCAGGTAGTAATTTTCAAAGACTTCTGGAAGAGCACTCTCATCATCCTTTTGATGCGCAATTCGTAGGCCTGATTGTGGATCGTCCGAATACAGGCGCTTCATCCATCGCCGAGAGAAATTCCGTTCCGGTGTCAATGGTCGAGTATGCCGCTTTTGAGGAACGCTCCCATTTTGAAGCAGCACTATTGCAATGCATTCATTCCTTTGAGCCGGATTTGATTGTGGGTGCCGGTTTCATGCGGATCCTGCCCGAAGAAATCGTCCATAAATTTCAGAACCGGATCATGAACCTGCATCCATCGCTGTTACCGGCCTTCCCTGGTTTGCATCCACAGAGACAGGCGCTGGCCCGGGGAGTGAAAGTCAGCGGATGCACTGTACACTTTATGGACTCCGGAGTGGACACTGGACCGATTATTGCTCAATCTGTGGTGCAAATCCCGGAGGGATGCGATGAGCAGACCCTGACCGATCTGATTCGCATCGAAGAGCATGAGTTGTTGCCGCGAGCTGTGCGAATGTTCTGCGAAGATCGTCTGCGGGTGGAGCAGGGAATCGTGAATATCCGAAAGTCCGTGTAGACGATGATTTTTGCGCAGTTGAAATAGAAATCTCGGAAAAACCTGGTAGAAGGTTCTGACCGAATGCTGCATCCATAATTCGGTAATGGTAGAATTTAGAACGTGACCAGCAGAGAAAATAGGATTCGCTCGAAGAAAGCAGTTTGCATAGAGAACGGGATTCATGCGGAGAAAACAGTTAGCATATAGAACGGGACTCGAGCGGAGAAAGCAGTTTGCATATAGAACGGGATTCGCGCGGAGAAAACAGTTAGCATATAGAACGGGACTAGTAAAGAAAATGGGATTCGCAGAAGGAATGCGATGAGCCAAGAATATGAGATCAGCAGAGTAAACGTGATCAGCACTGGAAACGTAGTAATAATTATATAGGATCTGGGAGAAAGAAATGATTAAAGTAAAAAGAGCCTTAATTTCCGTTAGCGATAAGTCCGGACTCACGGATTTTGCCGGCTTCCTTCATAACCATGGCGTGGAGATTATATCCACCGGCGGAACCTTGAAGGCAATTTCCGATGCAGGGATTCCTGTGAAAGCCGTGGATCAGGTGACTGGATTTCCTGAAATGATGGATGGCAGACTGAAGACCCTACATCCCAAAGTGCACGGTGGGCTGCTGGCACTGCGAAACAATCCCTCCCATGCTTCTGCGATGAAAGAGCATGGAATCGAGGGCATCGATCTACTGGTAGTGAATCTTTACCCTTTCGCTGCAACGGTGGCTTCCGGTAAGGATTTCGAAACATGTATTGAGAATATCGATATAGGGGGACCGGCCATGATTCGGGCTGGAGCCAAGAACCATGGATTCTGCGCCGTGGTGTGCGATCCGTCGGAATACGGTACCGTTCAAACCGAGATCAATTCCCTGGGTGCCATTTCTGCGGAGACTGCCCGCCGGCTGGCCGGAGCCGCCTATGCGCATACCGGCGCTTACGATGCGTTGATTGCGGATTATTTTCACAAGACATTGCTGGCTCAGGGACAAAAGGAGGACCGTCAGGATCATAACATGGTTTCTGAGTATCCGGAAACTCTTACTCTGAGTTTTCGCAAACAGAGTGATTTGCGATACGGCGAGAATCCTCATCAAAAGGCCGCATTCTATAGACCTGCACTGGCTCTGGAAAAAGAGAAGCAGCAGGGAATAGCGGGCACCGAACAACTCCAGGGAAAGGAGCTTTCTTTTAACAATCTTCTGGATACTAGCTCCGCTCTCATGTGTTCGCTTTCTTTGCCTGAATTTGGTGTGGCCATTGTAAAGCATTTGAATCCCTGTGGAGTTGCCAGCGCAGCCAGCGAGGATCAGATTACGGAAGCATTCTTGCGAGCTCGTGCCTGCGATCCCATTAGCGCTTTTGGAGGAGTAATCTCCGTTAACGGAAAGGTTAGCAAGTCTCTGGCGGAGAAAATCGCCGAGCAATTCGCAGAGGTAATAGTTGCACCGGATTTTTCTGACGAAGCGAAAGAGATATTCTCGGCGAAGAAGAATCTACGACTGCTTCGCGTGGATCAGCCTGAGCGATTCCTGGAAGCGCAAAAGGAAATTCGCCAGGTCCACGATGGTATTTTGCTCCAGGATATGGACATTTCCTATAACGATATGGAGCAATGGAAGGTTGTGTCCAAAAGACAGCCGGATAGTCGTGAATGGCAGGCCATGAAGTTCGCCTGGAGACTGGTAAAACATGTAAAGTCCAATGCCATCGTTTTTACCGGTCCATCCGAAAGCCTTGCCATCGGGGCTGGACAGATGAGCCGAGTGGATGCAGCCGAGATTGCGATGTCCAAAGCAAAGAAGCTGGAGATAGATCTTCATGGCTCCGTAGCCGCTTCCGATGCATTTTTTCCATTTCGTGATGGGCTGGATATTCTGGCCCAGGCCGGGGCCAGCGCAGTGATTCAGCCAGGTGGTTCGGTGCGCGACGAAGAGGTGATTGCGGCAGCGGATGAGCAGGGAGTGGCCATGGTTTTCACCGGAATGCGCCACTTTCGTCATTGATCGGAGAACGCAGAATGAGAAATGCGAAGATGACATTTGCCAGGCGGTTTGCAGCAGGCATACTTCTGGCAATATTCGCTTCGCTAATTGACTGCAAATCGGTGCAGACCATACAGCCCCATAATCCTGGCAGTGTTCAGAATCCCATTCTACTGAATGGATTTGAAGGCCAGGTGCAGTATCTGCAATCGCTGAAAACCGAGTCCGGACCGGTGGACTTTGAGTTCGAAAAGACGGTGCCTGGCTACGACAATCATTACCTGGATGTGTATTTGATTTCGCCTCCTGATCCAGCTTCGGAGCTGGAAAAGGCTCTGGAGGAACCGCCGGACTTTATTCGAATCTATTTAGACGGTTATCATCCAGAAAGAAATGCGGATGAAGCGCCGGTGCCTCCGGGGTACAGGAAACAGAAATAACAGAGAGCCCCTTCGTCGTTAGAGGGTCAGCATGGATCAATACCGGAAACCTGCGTTCTGGCCTGCAGGAGTGGTATCCTGAACGGTGGGTGCCCGGGGCGGGGTTTGTGCTCCGGGCCGAGTTTGCGTTAAGCCAGCAAGATGGCTCTGGGATTCACGATCCTACTTCAATGCCTCTTCCACCGCCTGGTGAGCGGGGTCGTTGAAGGCCGGAGAAGACATAGGAGCCGAATGGGGCAAATAATCCTGGGTCAGTATATCGGGTGCGATGCCGGTGAGGTGGAGCGGTTGATCATCTGGACCGTGGATGACTCCAGTGGTCAGTCTGAGCATGCCCCTGGCAAGCTTCATGGAGTCGGCAATAAAGGCATTTCCTTTCAGACGAGGACCCACCAGGGTCACATTGGGCGAACCGGACAGTGCAGCAGCCAGAACTTCAGAAAATGGAGAGGCCGAATTGCCCACCAGAACAAAGACTCTTCCATTGAAGACAGTCTCTTCCGATGCCTGGTAGGTTTTTTTATCGTCGCCCCGGGTTTTGATGGATCCAAGGATTCCTTTATTTACCAGTAGATCTGCCATGCGAAAGACTTCATCGAATTCGCCAAAGTTTAGCTTTCGCAGATCCAGTACCAGGGCATCCTGCTCGCCTCCCCGGAGCATACTTCTGAGATCATCGGCGGCGCCGCTCAGTGCAGACCGTAGTTGAATGACGAGAACCTTATTTCCATTCACCTCCCAGGTGTTTCGCATGGGAGTGGGGCTGGGAAACTGCGAACGAACCAGAGTATAATTCTTACCATCCAGAATCAGTTCCACCTCTGTATCCAGAGGTCCACGAATGCGCGCGGCCACTCCTTCCACGCTCAGGCCCTGTACCGGTTCCCCGTCCACAGATTCGATAATGCTTCCTGGAGGAAGGGCCTTGCGTTGAGCGGGAGACCCATCCAGAACATCGACTATGCGAAACTTACCGTCGGCTCCTTTGCGAATGACGATGCCGGTGCCCGCTTTACGCGCCGAGTCTTCTAGCAGACCCAGGGACTTCTGATCGATGAAGTAGCTGGAATGGTCGGGCAGTCGAAGGAAGACTCCTTCCATGAATTGAATCGTGTTTTCGGAGATTTTGTTCGGATCGCCGCCGGATGCCTGGAGTTGTTTGATCACAGTGTCCATGTCTGCAGTGCTTTTATTGTATCCGTTCACCTGCTTTAGCGATTCGGCATAAACTTCATTCAAGCTGTATTTGAACTCTGCATCCGGATAGAAATAGTAGCTTTCTTCCATTACCTTCTGGAGCTCCGGCAAAATGGTGTCCGGACTTACAGGTTCCATGGGAGTGCTGCACTGGAGTCCCAGGATCGTAACAAGTAGAAGGGAATTGAAAGTTAGTTTCCGAATCACAGCAGAAATCTAGGTCTTTCATTCTGTCGGTCAATCCTTTTCACCTTAAACCTGTGGTAAGGCACAGATGGATTGTTACAGATATGCTTCGAGATCCGATGCTGGCTGCGACTTCAGGAGCGGGATTTCTTGAATCGTTCCCACCATTCCGGTCTTGCAGCCCTCTGGCGGAGGTAAGCATCCATCAGTGTAAGGTTGACTACTGATTCAACAATGGGAACGGCTCGGGGCAGAACGCATGGATCGTGACGGCCTCCAGCGCGTAGGCTTGTGGCTTCTCCCGATTCATCTACAGAATCCTGTCTCTTCTTGATGGTGGCCGTGGGCTTAAATGCCAGTCTCAGAGTTATGGGCATTCCGTTGGATATTCCGCCCTGAATTCCGCCAGAGCGATTGGTGGATGTCTGAATGGTGGGAACTCCCTCTATACCGGGTCGATGTCCTGGTTCCGGAGGAGGATTCTGTGGTTCAAAGATGTCATTATGTTCGCTGCCCCGTAGCCGGGTTCCCGAAAAGCCGCTGCCTGATTCAAACCCTTTGCAGGCAGGGATACTCAAGCAGGCTCGGCCCAGATCCGCTTCCAGTTTGTCAAAAACAGGATCTCCCAGGCCCGGCGGAACATTGTAAACGATGACTCCGATGGTGCCTCCCACCGAGTTGCCATCCAGCTTGGCCTCCTCGATTTCCTTCACCATGGCCTCTGCCGAGGGAAGGTGAGGGCATCGCACTTCTACCTGGTCCACCTCATCGATGGAGCGGGGTGGCTCATCCATCACCGGAGAGTCTACTTTGCCGATGGAGTTCACCCAGGCGATGGTGCGGATTCCCAGTTCTTCTTCCAGAATCTGTGCGGCCAGTTCTCCGGCAGCTACACGGCCGATGGTTTCTCGTACCGAGGCTCGGCCCCCGCCCAGAGGGGTGCGGTAACCGTATTTGATGTGGTAGGTATAATCAGCATGACTGGGCCTGTAGATGTCGGCCCAGCGCATGTAATCATTTCCCTTGGCATTGGTATTTCGAACAAAAAAGGCAATGGGAGTGCCCAGAGTAATGCCCTCGTAGACTCCAGAAAGAATTTCAAACTCATCCGGTTCCTTGCGAGGGGTGGAAAGCTTCCCCTGCCCGGGTCTCCTTCGAGTGAGCTGTCTTTGAATCCGGTCTGTATCGATCTTAAGGCCCGCCGGGCAGCCATCCACCACAGCGCCCACTCCGGGGCCATGGGACTCGCCGAATGTTGTTACTTTGTATAGGGTTCCGGTGGTAGAAGACACAGATTCAAAATGGTTCGGGGTTCCGTACTGGCAAGCCCTTCCGGTTTTCTACCTATCTTTCCACATCGAACATGGCCTTACTTTCAGCGGGGCGGTGCCCCTTCAGAGCCTGGCAACAGGACGTTGCCACCCGCGCGCTCGGTCCAGGGATGGACCGCGTGCGCGGCGAGGATGGGGTGTCGCCCCGCATCAAAAGTAAGCTGTCATGGAGATGTGGGGCGGCGCCTATTTCCGAAGCAGACAACCGAAGGTTGTCCTTCAATTCTACCGGTGGGCTTTGTGGCTTTCGAACTTGTGGCGGTAGTCTTGCTGAGCTAGGCGACAGGCTCAACTGCAAGGCGAGAGCCAAAGAATGGGCAACCACTCGGTTGACTTCCGATTTTCGCTGTCCGGTCGCTCAATCCAGGGAGGGATTGCGCGGCCGGCGAGGGAAGGGCTACCGCCACACATCATGGGAGAAAGCCACCCCATCCGGGAATGGTTTTTTTTCCTGCTCACATTCCTGACGGCCTTCCCCGGCCCGGAAGTAAGAGGCGAGAGCAAGAACCTCCGGTTCGGAGATTATTCTTTCAGAATAGAATGTCTGGCTTAGTGCTGGACTTCCCATCGCATTCGGCCTTTTTCGCAAGCCATGAAAGGCACATCGCCAGGGCTATATTGTAGGCGCCTTCCTGCTCCGGTGTCAGGCTCCGGGTGTCTCCCAGAACCGCTGAAAAGGCCACAAGACCTTCGCACCCTACGCCAGTTCGATTTAATTCAGCTTCACAAACCGCCTGTTCGGATTCCACGCTGCATGAGGGGGAAGCGCTGAGAAAAGAGATCGTCAGCAATGCGGTTATTGCTCGGAAAAATTTCCGCCATG
This sequence comes from Leptospiraceae bacterium, assembly GCA_002717505.1. Classification (GTDB taxonomy): domain Bacteria; phylum Spirochaetota; class Leptospiria; order Leptospirales; family Leptonemataceae; genus UBA3465. The sequence goes on along the minus strand of PBEB01000018.1, from coordinate 17,356 downwards.
GACCTGTGAGCTGAGTCATGAGCATGCTTCCGTATAGCTATTATGAAGGTCCTGTCCGGACCCAATCGTATCTGCAACCGGGGCGCAAAGCTCAGGGCGGACTGGCGGGTTCTGTTCTTCAGCACAAGCATGGACTAATGATGTGTGATGCTCTTCATTCATGATCCTTCCCATTTCCTTCTCTGCCAGGCAAAGCTAGATACCAAACCAGATAATGCCCGGTTTCTCGTCGCATTTCTTTCGCCTTTGCTCCGCCAGAAAGCATAGATATAACGTCAGGTTGGCGAATTGTGGATCATCGACTCCCCGTTGTAGATCCGCAGCGTGGGCAAGCAAGAATAAGCTGCATGTGTTTGCTTCGTTGTATTCAAGCCGAGTATGACAGACATTCCGGGGTGAGTCGCAGGCGAAGCCAAAAGAGAGCAAGAAGGTGATCATGACCGATTTCTTTACAATTCTCATGAATACCTCGCCCAGGCTAGATTCCAAACCACGGGATGTTTAATTCATCTTTGCAGTTTTTCCGTTCTTGCTCCGCTACGAGGCAAACGGTGCCGGCAGGGCCAGCAAGGCGGGCTGCGTCTGTACCGCGTCCGGTCGCTACAAGTCCGAAGTAGGTAAGGAGAAGTTCTCGGCATCGAAACAATTCTACCTTCTCAACATTTTCATGACATATCTCTCGAGGTATTCCACAAGATCCTGTAAGGAGCATTAGTGGGATTGATATAATGAGGAAGCGCATCACAATTTCCATTTTTCGGGCCTCCTCAAGTTTTGGTGCTGTTCCCGTGAACCCATGATTTCGCAACCGGAGGCTGCAGGTAGCACCTTGCTAAGCGAAAGCGTAATCGCCGATAGGGTTTTCATCAGGATCAACTTCATGCTCGAGTCCTTGGTGATCTAGAACAGAATGTCCGGTTTCGTAGTCGATTTTCCGTCACATTTCTCTTTCTCAATTAAATAAGACAAACAAAAGAACAACCCCAGCTCGTGAAAGGATTGCTCCTCTGAGGTCCTCTGTTCCGGGGGCGGCAAATCGAAAGAAAAAATTGCATAACCTTCGCATCCAACACCCATTCGATCAAGTTCAGCCTCGCAGACGGCCTTCTCAGACTGTACTGTACAGAGTGGCGTTGCAGAAGCAGCGCCAATAAGCAAGACAGTGAAGCTTAGACTCAGTCTCCTGGTTTTAAGGGTAGCTGCTTCATGGTTCATAGTGTCCACCTTGTCCGGGATGGAGATCCGCACATATCTGCTTCTGGCTGTTCCCGGGAGTTGGTGGCGTCGCAGCTGGATGTTGTGAGGACCAGAACGGTGCAGAGAAATGGTGTCAGTAATCTTAGTATCATAATATAGGTCTTCAAATTGTTTTAATGCGATAACAAAGCTATATGCCAAACCAGAGAATGCCCGGTTTCTCGTCGCATTTCCTTCGCCTCTGCTCGGCTAGAAAGCATAGGTACAGGGTCAGGTTGGCAAATTCTGGATCATCGGTGCCCCGTTGCACTCGAATTGCATGAGCAAACAATGCTTGATCACATGTGCTTGCCTCGTTGTGCTTAAGACGGGTATGGCAGACATTTCTTGGTGAATCGCAGGAGAAGCCGAAAGAGAGCAAGAATGCGATCATAACCGATTTCTTTACAATTCTCATAATACCTCGCCCAGGCTAGATTCCAAACCACGGTATGTTTGGTTCATTATCGCATTTTTGGCGCTCTCTTTCGACGAGCAGGCAAGTGGCAACGGCAGGAAGTGCAAGGACGGCAGCATTATTATCGCGCCCCGCCGAGGTCAACGCCCAGTAGCCCAGCAGAAATTCGCGACAAGCGGCTCCTTCGTTCTGAGTAAGCCGATCATGACAGACAGCCCGAGGTGTGGAACAGCTCACAAATATCAGACACAGCGCGCTTACAATTGCTACTAATTTGACAATTTCCATTTTTCGGGCCTCCTCAAGTTTTGGTGCTTTTCCCGTGAACCCATGATTTCGCAACCGGAGGCTGTGTTGACCAGAACAGCGCAGGGATGGGGTGTAAGTAGTCTTTGAATGATGACGCGGCTCCTTCTGTAATCTCATTCCGGCCTATAGCCCAATGGTTGGGAGAAAGGCCGGAATGGCTTCGCAGTCCTTGCGCTTCTGCTCTGCCAGATGACACACGTACGCTGTATAATATGAGTACTCCGGATCTTCGATACCATCCTGGACTCGAAGGAGGGAACCAAGAAGGGCCCGGTTGCAGGAAGCTGCCTCGTTGCGCTCCAATTCGAAATAACATACATGCCTCCTTGTGCCGCAGCCCGGGTACAACCCGAGCACAGCGGATAGGACTATGAGTTTTGTCAAAGTTTCCATTTTCCGGGACCCCAGATGCTTTCGTTTTTTTCCCGCGAACTCAAGAATCCGCAGCTGGATGCTGCAGATAGCACCTTGCTAAGCCAAAGCGTAATCGCCGATTGGGTTTTCATCAGGATCAACTTCATGCTCGAGTCCTGGGAGATCTAGAACAGGATGTCCGGTTTGGTAGTCGATTTTCCGTCACATTTGGCCTTCTCAGCAAGGTATGAAAGACACATGGCTAGAGAAATATCATAGAATGGTTGGTCATTCGGAGACAATTCTCCCATACTATCGGGCAGCGTTGCCGAGGTAAGTACAAATAATTCGCATCCGTAGCCGAGCCTAAACAGCTCCTCTTCGCACACGGATTGCTCTGATCCAATTGTACAAGAGCATATCGGCGGGATACTCGCTGCTATCAATAATGCAATTGCAATCCTGGTATACCATCCTTTCCATTCATTCCTTAATATTTTCATGGTGTCCACCTTGTCCGGGATGGAGATCCGCACATATCTGCTTCTGGCTGTTCCCGGGAGTTGGTGGCGTCGCAGCTGGATGTTGTGAGGACCAGAACGCCGCAGAGAAGTGGTGTAAGTAATCTTTTTATCATAATGGGGCTCCAATTCTTCTTCTGAGGTCTTAAAGCTAGATTCCGATCCAGGGGATGTTGGATCTCTCATCGCATTTTTTCCGCCTCTCCTCCGCCAGAAAGCATAGATATAGGGTCAGGTTTGCAAATTCTGGATCGTTAGTCCCGCGTTGCACTCGTAAAGCATGGCCAAACAGCGCAGTGGTGCATGTATTTGCCTCATTGTATTTAAGCTGAGTATGGCAGACGTCTCTTGGTGAGGCACAGGCGACTCCAAACCCGAGTAGCAGAGCGATGATAAGGAAACACCAAAGGAACCTCATCCGGAACGTGTGGAACTTCATAATTTAAACTCCAGGCGCTCCCAGATGGGAGCCAATGGAATACTGGTATTTACATGATCTGTTTCGGCGCTCTCTACACATATATACCAATTTAGAATTGCGAGAGTGGCAAATCCGGTCTGAGTTTCCTCTGGGCCCGGACACGGAGTTACACCGGGTGCGCAAGGAAGGCTTCCAATGCGGCTCCCAAAGGCCGCATATAGGGGAATCTGTTCCTCCGCCATAGCGTTGCATTCGTCTTTTGTGTACCCTTTCGAGCACGATACCGAGGTCACAAACGCGAGAGCGCCGAGGAAAAATAAAATTCGCTTCAAAGAGACTCCTCCACACTGGTGCACAATACGAAGGAATAGAAGTTCCGTTCGCGAACCTGTACATCGGGGGTTACGACCGCCTCGTTGCCGGAAAAAAACATTGAAGTCCCCGTACCGTCTACCTGTACATTGTGCCACATAGAGTTGCTGTAGCCCTCCTGGACTCCTGTGGCAAGAGCAAGAAAATTCTCGCTTACCAGTTTCTGAGGATAGGAATTGCTCTGGTTAGGATTCCAAACTTTATCCGGATGATACTCTGCAGATATGATCGGCAATGTCCATTCACGCCCGGCCGTTGTATCTGCATCGCATACCTGGTAGGCCGGACTGGCTGATGTGGCATATCCTTTCGGATCTTCGCAGGATGTATCATCTGTGGCACAGAACTGCACTTTTAGAGCGCCATAGAAATTGCCGGAGTTTCCCGTGCCCTTACAATCATTCTCTGCAGGTCTGTAGACCTGCCCATACAGACATTTCTTGATGTAGATAACAGGATACGCATTAGAATAAGTACAGTTACCACTTCTATCGCAGGTTTCCAGGAAGTGCTCTCGCTTGATGGTTCCGTCTTCCATATCTGTGTATTGTGGGGGAATGACATTGGCGTATGAATTGGTCCGACTCAATGGACCCACCACTTGCAGCAAAGCCATGAATTCGGTGGCTTCAGCTTCGGCGGCTGCCTGTTCGCTTGTGCCGAGGGCCCTGCAATCAGTAAATATAATTATCCCGAGCGCAACCAGCAGAAAGTTGAATATGCAGGCATGGAGCGATCCGTATGCAAACGTCGATGCTTGGCAATTCCTCGATCTGAGTTTCATAGGAACTCCAAAGGATTCTCGGGATTTTCAGGTACCTTGCTGATACAATCGGAATACAGTCCCAGAGCCAGGGGGCCCAGAAACTCATTCGCCTCCAATCTGCGTTGTTTCTCATCCGCATCGAAAGAGGGGTTTTGTGCGATTGCCTGAGCCCCGGATTCCTTGAACACAAGAACGGTAAACAGAAGACTTTCACACTCCGATCTTGTGCGAACTTCGCGGTAACAAGAGCCTAAACAATTCATCAGAGCGAGAAGAAATAGGATTACAATCCGAATCTTACTCATTGCCTAGATCCTCCAATCATCGGGCTTCCAGAGATTTTTTCCGCGACCGTGCCGGCCCCATTCGCGCATACCGCAAAATGCCCAGTCGAATCCGAACATTATTGTGCCAGCCGGAAGGACGATGAAGAGATCCACGAATTGTTTCCACATGAATTTCCCGAAGGCAACAAAGCCTCTTGCGGTCCGTCCCCAGCGACGCTCCGCCCATTCGGACTCCCTGTAGGAATAATTCCAGTTCTTCTTTATTCCGTTACCGCTAAAGAAATCACCCCAAGTTTTTTTCAGCCACGCTTCATCTCCTCGGCGATGCTCCCGGTCCAATTGACCATAACCACCATACGGCAGGTCATCTCTGCTAAAATCGGTCTGGGACCCAGGGACCAGACGGTCCTGAGTTAGTGCCGCTTCGTCGAATGCGCTACGTGGCTCAGGACTCAACGCTGGCAGTAATATCAGCATGGCGAACGCGGCCATATGCGCTTCCTCTGAGGAGAATTTTCCTTGGTTTGCAGTCGCCAGCATGAGCCCAAGCAATCCAATCAACTTTGGCCCCTTCCGCAATTGGTTAAAGCCAGAAAAGGGGTCGGTATTCCCACTCCCTGAGTACTCATGTCCCGGAGCCAGCAGGCTCGGGTTCGAACTCGAAAGAACGCTCGCCCACAAGATACCCCACAGGAGAGCTTCTGTCCCTACACCGGCCTGATTAAGGATACTAAAGATTCCTATTATGTTAGCATCCCGGGCTGAGAGACTTCCAAAGTCCGGCGTCATACCGGTGGAATCCGTAAAATTCACCGGGTTATTCCACACGTAAGCATAGCGGTCCCAGTTGTCCTGTCCCGGCTGTGCTGTATGTACTGGATCCGGCTGCAGGAAGCGACCTGTGTCTGGATCATAGAGCCTGGCTTTGTAGTTGTACAGTCCCGTCTCTTCTTCGTATTCCTGACCCGTGAACTGAAATGTTCCGGCGTAGGCTATTCCATCGCCGTCTGCATCCATATCGGAGAGCTCTTTGACTACTCTCCCAAATGGCTCATAGGCATAACGGGCTAAACTCGACCAGCAGGAGGCTGGAAGTGCCGCGGGGACACGGATGTCCAGGAGCGGCGGACCCACTGAGTTGGTCACGACGTCAGTGCTTCCATTGTGCGTGGATATGTAGAAATACGAGCCCATGATTGTGGCATCCGTGGAGCGGCAAGTCTATATCATGCTACGTAGTTATTGGATCAAGTTTAAATTATGAAAGATTTATTTGTAACGGAAGGTTGGTTTTGGCAGGACGTTGCATCTTTTCGGCTTCACAATAAGAGAAAACCGAAGGTTTTCTACCGACCATTCCATATCGAACATGACCTTGCAATGGAGCGCCGTGGGGCCCTCCTGAGTTAGCGACAGGAAGTCGCGTTCCCGCCGCTCGATCCACGGAAGGATCGCGTGGCGGGCAAGGGAGGGTCCCAGGGTGGAAAATGGTAAGCTGTCATGGAGATGTGGGCTAGTCCTCCACACTGGTGCACAATACGAAGGAATAGAAAGCCCTATTTCTCGAAAGCACTCCTGAATAACTGAAATCTAAACTTTCATCTATGTACATTTCCGTTCCATCCGATTCCAGCTGTGTGTAATGCCACATGGAATTGCTGGAACCATGGGGAATGTCGGTCGCCAATTCAAGAAAGTTTTCAGTAAAGACCTCTTCCGGATAGGAGTTACTCTGGTTAGGATTCCATACCTTATCCGGATGATACTCCGCAGATATGATCGGCAATGTCCATTCACGCCCGGCCGTAGTATCTGCGTCGCAAACCTGGTAGGCCGGGCTGGCGGAAGTGGCATAGCCTTTCGCATCTTCGCAGGATGTATCATCTGTGGCACAGAACTGCACCTTAAGGGCGCCATAGAAGTTTCCTGAGTTTCCTGTGCCTTTACAATCATTCTCTGCGGGTCTGTAGACCTGCCCGTACAGACACTTTTTGATGTAGATTACAGGGTAGGCATTGGAATATGTACAGTTGCCACTTCGATCACAGGTCTCCAGGAAATGCTCTCGCTTGATGGTGCCGTCTTTCATATCTGTGTATTGCGGCGGAATGACATTGGCATATGAATTGGTCCGACTCAATGGACCCACCACTTGCAACAATGCCATGAATTCGTTGGCTTCAGCTTCTGCTTCCGCCTGTTCCCGCGAACTCATGATTTCGCAGCTGGATGTTGTGATGACCAGAACGCCGCAGAGAAGTGGTGTAAGTAGTCTTAATATCATAATGGGCCTCCAATTCTTCTTTTGAGGTCTTAAAGCTAAATTCCAAACCACGGGATGTTCAATTCATCCTTACAATTCTTTCTCGCTTTTTCTGCGATAATGCAAACCGCGGCGGTAGGTCCAGCCGCCTTATCGGCGTCTGCGTCGCGTCCCGCCCCTCTAAGTATTAAGTAGGTTAAAAAAAATTGTTGGCACCTGTATCCCTCAATCTCCTCAACACGTTGATGACATATATCTCGCGGTATTCCACAATTAGATATAATTGTAAGTGAAGCAATTGCCAGAATCAGCTTCCTTCTCAAAGTTTCCATTTTCCAGGACTCCATATGTTTTTGTATCTACCGCCGCGGATGTGTGTGGCCCTTTGCAGATAGTTGCCAATCTCACGGAAAGCGATAATACGTGCATTGTAGACTATATGCGTCGCAAATAGGAGAGTACCAACTATTAGCACTACATAGTCTGTCATCATTGCGTATCCGGTTGCAACCGCCGCCGCGAAGGACCGGCCCGTACGACCGAATCGTTTCTCCACCCAGTCCGGGGTAGAATCATACTCTCGATCATAATGGTCTTTCCAGCTCTTAGGGTTTGTAAATTGCGACCAGGCCTCCCGAATCCATTCTGCATCCGCTCCTATGAACTTTCTCAGGTCTTCCGTGGAGCCGGAAGTCTATATCATGCTACGTAGTTATTGGATCAAGTTTAAATTATGAAAGGTTTATTTGTAACGCAAGGTCAGTTCTGGCTGGACTTTGCATCCGTTCGGCTTCACAATAAGAGAAAACCGAAGGTTATCTACCCATCTTTCCACATCGAACAAGGCCTTTCTTGAATTGTGGGGCGGCGCCTATTTCCGAAGCAGACAACCGAAGGTTGTCCTTCAAATCTACTGGTGGGCTTTGTGGCTTTCGAACTTGTGGCGGTAGTCCTCCTGAGTTAGCGACACGACGTCGCTTTCCGGCCGCTCAATCCAGGATGGGATTGCGCGGCCGGCGATGGAAGGGCTACCGCCACACATCACGGGTAGAAAGCCACCCCATCGGGGAGGGGTCGCGCGTTGGGCGAGGGCGGGCCCCAGGCCACAAAGCGGAAAGCTGTCATGGAGATGTGGCCTTTCTAAAATCAAAGACAACCAGAGGTTGTCTACCGACCTTTCCAAATCGAACATGGAAGCTTTGGAAATCCGGCGGGGGTGGTGCCTGAGCCAGCAACAGGATGTTGCGTCTCGGCCACTCGATCTAAGGAGGGATCGCGGGGCCGACGAAGGCACCGCCCCCGCCGCTCATTCAAAGGGTTTTGTGGAGATGTGGGTTGACCATCCCTCAGAGTATGGGTATTCTTCCCATATGAAGACCACTGTGGAAATCGATGATGACCTGCTTCAAGAGGTGAGTAAACTCTACAAATTTCGAACGAAGCGGGAGACCATCGAAGCGGGGTTGAGGGAACTGATTGCAGCCCATAAGCGCAAGGCCCTTGCCGGGATGTTCGGAGGGCAAAAGAACATCAATGTCAGTCCTCGCAAGCCTGCATGATCCTGGCCGATACCAGTGTTTTCGTAGAGTTCTTTCGCGGTAATCCGGCCGTCCAGGAATTGCAGGACTCCATCGTTGACAACGAGGTCATCCTGCATTCGTTGGTGGAACTGGAGCTTGCCCTGGGTGGTCTCAGGCCGGAGATAGCCGAGCTACTCAAGGTCCTTCCGCGTTGCGAATCCATAGCCGATTCTACACTTCTGGATTTTATCAATTTTCGTAACCTGGCGGGCAAAGGGGTGGGGTACGTCGATTGCCAGATTCTAGCTGCCAGCCTTGCCAACGGATACCAGCTCTGGACCATGGATCGAAAACTCAGCCGACTCTCGAAGAGCCTTGCATAAGGTACTGGATCTATCCCCGCTTTGGCTCTTTCGGAGGCACTATAGAGGAGTTCTCATTGTCTTACCCGCCAGGAAAACCGAAGGTTTTCTACCTATCTTTCCACATCGAACAAGGCCTTGCGGAAAGTGGCCTGGGGTCCGTCCGAGAACGGGACAGGAAGTCCCAATCCCAACGCTCGACCCAAGGAGGGGTCGCGCGTTGGGCGAGGGCGGGCCCCAGGCCACAAAGCGGAAAGCGGTCATGGAGGTGTGGGTTCTGCAGAATTTTCCAGCGCAGGCATGCGTTCTGCCACTGCATCCATCATCAGGGTGGTAATCAGCGAGGCTCTTTCCCGGGGAAGTTTTGTGATCAAGAACGGAACAATGGATTGTTCCCCGGCTTCTTCTGCATTTCGTTCCATCTGAACGAATACATCTACCATATCGACGTTACTCCATCCACGTAGGATGGCCACAGCATCATCCGGAGGCATGGCGCCAATGCGCTCGGCCATTTGCTGGATTTTTTCATCCCTGGTCTGGCGAGCTTCAGATTCACGCTCCAGCTGTTTTCGCGCTTCTTTTAGGCCGCTACGGGCCTCTTCCAGTTTTTGCTGCTCTTGTTTCAAGGCTTCCTGTCTTTCCAGAAGCTTTTCCTGCATTTCTTGAAGCTGCAGTTCCTTTTCTTTTAGCTTCTCTTCCTGTTTTTCCAGGGCTTCTTTATCTAGAAGGGTCTGACTGTCCTCACTTAGCGGCGCTCTGGGTGGATCGGATGCCAGGAAAGGAAGCTTCTCTTCCAGGCGAATCACTCCCCAGGTATCCAGTAGATACAGAAAAACTCCGCCAGTAAATAGTATGACCAGGGTCAGGTAAACGATGCGCACCTTTGCTGAAAAACGACTCATAATTATCCTCTAATCCTCATTCCCTGCCAGCGGATCCTGATCATCCACCGGCATGCCCATCTGCCTGTAGTATTCCTTGAGCTCTTCTTCGCGTCTCGCTTTTAGATCCTCTTGCGAATCTTCCGATTGATCCTGATCCTCAAAGGATCGTCTCTCTGAGCTCACCTGCCCGAAGAGCGATGCTTGAAAGGCCTTCGCATTGATCTCTTCCAGCTCTTTTTTTTCCTGGCGTCTTACTTCCAGGTCATATTGTTCTTTTCGACGTTCTTTCAATAGCTCCAGGGCCCTTTTTTTTCTGCGAGCCTCCATCACCTTTTGCTGTTCTGCCTCCAGAGCAGGGCGGATGGCTTCCAGTTCTTCATTGGCCTGAACCTGCTCGGACTCCAGTCTTTCCAGATACCGATCATACATTTGAAACAGTTCCAGGCGAAAGGACTCTCTTTGTTCGCGGCTGAATTGCTCTACTTCCGAGCGATAGTTATCCTGGGCTTTTTTCTTTTTCTCTTCGCTTACGTTCACCTTTTCCAGGACCTTGGCCAGGTCGGCCATGGCCATTTTCTCTTCATGGCTACGAATTCGAAGAAGAGATTCCAGAGAAAAACGAAACCGCTTAATAGAGCTCCTCCTCTTCGCCTGCATGCACCAGTCGCTGCAGGCCCGCTATGGTTTCTTCGAAAGGAATGCCTTCTTCGACTCTCTGGCGCAGGAATGCATTGATGGCCGGCATCAGATCGATGGCACGGTCCACATCTGCATTGGAGCCTCTTGCATAGGCTCCCAGGTTAATAATATCTTCGTTTTCTCTGTAGGCCGCCAGTAGAGCTCTCAATCGGCGAGCATTCTCTTTATGATCCGTTTGCACAACATTGTCCATAACCCGGGAAACAGATTCGGTAACCTCAATCGAAGGATAATGATTTCGACTGGCCAGACGTCGGGATAGTACGATGTGCCCATCCAGCATTCCTCGCGTGCTGTCCGCCACCGGATCGTTCATGTCGTCCGCTTCTACAAGTACGGTATAGAATCCAGTGATGTTTCCTGTTCCAATGGCACCGGATCGTTCTACCAGACGGCTTAACTTGTACCAAACTCCAGGTGGATACCCTCCGGGTCCCAGCTGTTCGCCGGTAGTAATCCCGATTTCTCTGAGTGCCATACAATAGCGAGTAACGGAATCCATAAGCAGGTTTACGGACAGACCCTGATCGCGAAAGTACTCGGCGGTAGCAGTTGCGAAACTGGCTGCATAAACCTTTTCCATGGAACTGCGATCGCTGGTGGCCACAAAAACTACACTGCGGGCCAGGCCTTCTTTGCCCAGGTCTCTTTCAATAAATTCCCGTACTTCTCGGCCCCGTTCTCCCACAAGGCAGACCACGTTAATATCGGCCCGGGTGTATCGGGCCAGCATACCCAGTAATGTGGACTTACCTACACCTGTACCTGCGAAAATACCAATCCTCTGGCCTCGGCCCACGGTCAGAAGCGAATCGATCGCTCGGATTCCTGTGGGCAGAGGTTCATGAATGGGAACCCTTTGCGTAGGACCCGGAGCATTTCGTTCTGCATGAAAGATGTTTCCGGTAAGGATGGGCGGTCCATCGTCCAGAGGCCGACCCAGACCATCCAGAACACGACCCAGCATTTCGTTGCCCACATGGATGGTCATTCGCTGTCCTGTAGCATGTACCATAGAATCCGGAAAAATCCCTGTTGTGGGGCCCAGAGCCACCAACACAAGGTCATGCCCTCGAAAGCCGGTAACCTCGGTGAGTATCGACGTACCGTCAGAAGACTCAACCTTGCAGACCTGACCAATGGATGTATCAGGAGGACCGGAAGAGAGGATGGTCTGACCGCTGACCTGAATCACCCGACCCAGAGGGCGCATGGGATCCATCTGATTCAAGATGGTATTGTACTTGTTCAATACAAGCAGATGATCTTTTCTTGAATCTTCTGACATTATTGCGAGTCTGGCCTCCAGGCCCGTGATTTGTACACAAAATTTTAACCCTGATTTCGCCGGATTTATGGATTTTTCTAGTCTCAGAAAGCAGGGGATTTCAGATCTGAAGAGCCTGTAATCCAGATAAAGTATCCCGGCGAGTGAAAGAGAATCGAAAAAAGATCAGTATGTCCACACCGGGCAGTACCACCACCATGGCCATTCGCAGCATGGATGAAGGTGCCATTCTGGAGGTGCTTTCCCAGCATGGACTGATCAGTCCTGAGCAAAAGCAGGATGTCATCCGTCTGAACCATGAAACAGGAATGCCTCCTGGACAGATCCTGGTTCGCAAGCGCATCCTCAAAGAAAAGCAGCTCTATAAGTTCATCTGTAAAGATCTGGGCATGAATCCTACGAAGCCCTATTCTACTCGATCCTTTACCATTTCCGGACTCACTGTTTCTAAATTTCGTACCAGCGGCGACTTTTACGGTATTTTTCCCATGGCGGATGGCCGTATTGCTCTGACCCTCAGCGATGTTAGCGGCAAAGGGCTGGAAGCGGGCATTCTGGCCATCCTGCTGGGCAATCTGCTTAGAGAAGGGATTCAGATGCAGAACATTGTGCCCAATGCGATTATGAAAAAGATCAACCTGGCCAGCAGGACTTTTTTCGGTGTGGATCAGTTTGCAACCTTCGTTGTGATGCTTCTGGATCTTTATTCCGGCACAGTGGAATACTGCGCTGCTGGTAGCCCTCCCATTCTTGTTTACCGTCGCAAAGAGGGCATTGTCGAGGAAATCGATCAGAGAAACATTCCCGTGGGAATCTACGAAGATTTTCAGTTCAAAGGCAACGCTTTGAATCTGGATAAAGGTGATATGCTTCTTGCCTATACGGATGGCGCTTTTGAAGCCCGAGGCATTCGCGGGGAAATGTACGGAGTTCCCAGGCTAAAGAATGCTATGCTGAAGCTGAGAAATAAAAAGCTCACACGTATTCTAACGGGTTTGAAATCCGATATGCGAAGATATTCCTTTTTTCGCGGACTGGCCGACGACACAACATACCTGGCCATCGAACGTCATAAAAAGAGGTGATTGTGGAATCCCCGCGCAAGGAATACTACGGTCTCTGCTCGGTGGAAGGATCGGTGCTGGGCACCATTCGAAAATTTCCCGAACAGCCGGTGGAGTTTCATTCCAGGGAGATTCAGAAAGATGAAATCTCCGCGGAGCTGGAACGATTTCGCACAGCACTAAACCAGGCTCGCATTGATACCCAGACCATCTCCAGCGATCTTGCTCCGGAACTAAAGTCCATTTTTGAAGCTCAGGATTTAATGTATCAGGATCCCATGTTTGTGGATCCCATCGAAAAAAGTATTAGCCTTGGATTAAATGCAGAAGGATCCCTGGAAGATACCTACCTGGATCTGAAGCGAGGTTTCGAAGCTCTACCGGAAGGTGTATTCAAAGAGCGGGTCTCTGATCTGGAGGATGTAGTTCATCGCTTGCTGAAGCGGCTTCGCTCGCAGAACGATGAGCAGTTCCCCTATCAGAAATTCTTACATGGGCTTAAAGCGGACGATATCCTGGTCGCTCAGGATCTGGATCCTTCAGCGCTGCTCCATATTCGCACAGTGGGCGGCATTGTTCTGGAAGGCGGCGGTCCTATGGGCCATCTATCCATCCTGGCAAGTAATCGTGGTATTCCAACTCTGGTTCGCTGCGAAGATGTCTGCGATCTGCAAGAAGGTTCTACGGCCTTGTTGATGGCCCATGAGGGCTTGATTGTTCTTCATCCTCAGGACAAAGAAATCCAGAAGAGTCAGAAAAGGGCTCTGGAAAATCTACCTACGAAAGCACGTCCTCCAGGAGCATTTCATTCCATTCAGCTTTCTGTGAACGTGGATGATCTGGAAGGGGCGCGAAAGACCAGCGAGCTGGGAGCCGGCTCTGTGGGCCTGTTTCGCACCGAGTTTATCTATATGCGTCATCCAGAATTGATCCTGGATGAACCGGGTCAGATCGAGTACTATTCGAAAGTATTGTCCTGCTTTAGCGATCGTAAAGTAGTGCTGAGGTTAATTGATCCGGACGAAGACAAGGATCATCCAGCATTGCATCGATCCGCCAGTAGCCGGGGATTACGGGGACCGGCTTATCTGATGGCAGAGCGAAGGATCATTGAGAGCCAGCTAAGATGCATTTTCCTGGGAGCNGAAAAAGCTGGCATGGAGCCGGATCGCCTTGGCATNCTCATTCCNCTGGTTTCATCGGTAACCGATTTGCAAGATGTTCTGGATGTATGGCGTCCGCAGGTACACAATCTCTTTGAAAAGAAAAGACCTCTGCTTGGTGCCATGCTGGAAACACCGGCGGCCTGTTTTAGCGTGCGAGATCTGGGACGTTACGTTGATTTTTTCAGCATAGGAACAAACGATCTGGTTCGCTACAGCTTTGCCACCAGTCGTTCCTTTCTGGCAGAGTATTATCGTGAACCTGGACTGTTTCGACTGCTACGAAATGTGTTTGAAGCTACCGATCGTCCGGTAAGCGTTTGTGGTCAGCTGGGGATGCGAGAAGGCTTTGCATCGGCACTGGTCGGCCTGGGAGCTCGAGAACTCAGCGGATCCTTCAAGCAATCCTATAGCGTCCATCGAGAGCTGGAATCGCATTCTTTGAAGGATATGCAGGACCTGGCAGACCAAATTTGTCAGGCCTCCACCCGAGATGATGTGGATTCATTGATTCAAAACTATCTGCATATCCGCGGGTAGATCGCAAATGAATTCCAGGGATTTTTTTGTTTCCGGATGTTTGAGCCTCAGTATGTGGCTGTGCAGGGCTACTCGGTTTAATCGTAATCGTTTCAGTTGTTCCGGCGTTTCTTCCTGATGAATAAATCGTAGATACTGTTTCGGATCCACTCCGTACATTCGATCGCCTACTACAGGAAAGCCCATACTATGCAGGGTTGCTCGAATCTGATGCATTCGTCCGGTATGCAGAATACATCTTACCAGGCTCAGTCCATTCCGCTGCTCCATGCAGTAGAACTCGGTGCGACAATGTTTCGCATCCTCCGGTCTCTGTTCTTCGATGTCCTGCCAGAACCTCTGCATTTTACGCACTTCGCTTTCCGGATCCGCTGCAATCCATCCTTCGGCCAGCACTGGCTCTGGTCCCGGAAAGCTTCCTTCTACGAGAACAAGGTATTCCTTTTGTAGCTCATTTCGACGAATCATTCCAGACAGTATGCGTGCACATTTCTGGCTTTCCGCAAGAAGCATGATTCCAGAGGTTTCCCGATCCAGTCTGTGCACCGGGCGAGGTTTGTACTCTTGCCCTTCTGTGGAGAGCATCTCTATAAGCACATGTTGCAGGGTATTCTTATGGTAAGTGCCGGATGGATGCACCGGAAGATTGGGCGGCTTGTTTAGCACCAGAAGGCAGGCATCGCGATGAATGATTTCCACATTTTTTAAGACATCGGGTTCGCGCTTTTTTCTATACTCAATGCGAATTACATCTCCGGCATGTAATCTTCGTCCGGGTCTTGGCTGCTCCCCATTTAGATGAACATGACCTTCGTGAATGCGGTCCTGCCAGCCGGTGCGATTCACCACAGGAAACCTCCTGGCCAGAAAAAGATCCAGACGAATCCTGGATTCTTCCGGACTCACTACATGTTCTACTTCTGTCCATTCCCATTCCATAAATAGGTTAACGCAATTGGTCTAAGAAACCTCTGTATTATGTGCGGGCCCTGCAATCATAAACTGGAGGATAGAATACCTATGGCCGAATCGATGCCAACCGGAAAGAAAGAATGGAGAGACA
The DNA here is from genome assembly GCA_002717505.1 of Leptospiraceae bacterium. Taxonomy (GTDB): domain Bacteria; phylum Spirochaetota; class Leptospiria; order Leptospirales; family Leptonemataceae; genus UBA3465. Next base: position 1,823 of record PBEB01000018.1, on the reverse strand, counting down.
TTGTGCGCGGTAAGGAAAGTTTTCAAGAAATCGTAAAGATGCTGGTAGAGTTTGATGAGCGCACAGGCCGTCACAGCTACGCACCATTAAAAGAATGTCACTTCATGCGTAAGGCCATTTCTGTGGCCGAACCTGAGAATTTACGGATTCTTGCATGCTCTTATCCTTCGCATCTATTCTATGTGGCTGCCAGGTTATCCAATCAGCAAGGGAAGCTCACCACCTGCTGGGTTCATGAAGACGGAGTGGCTGCGGAGCGAAAGGATCGCCGAGATGAACCAGACCATCCCGTACATCAAATCGTCTGTATGACTGACCTGTTCGAACAGAACTCAGAAATTGTGGGGGAGACCCGGGGACTGGAGGATCTACGGGAATACATGGATCGGGCGGATGCCCCGGATTTCATTGGCCAGACGGAACGGGCCCATTAAGGGGTCCAAAAAACTCCGGATGAAAATCCAGGAAAGCGGCTGGTATCCGTTATCTACCTATCCGCTTTTCCAGGCCATTTCTCCTGGCGAAAAAAAAGGCCGCCCGAGGGCGGCCTTCTGCCGGCGAACCGGCAATCTCGTCGCTACCAGAGGCAGCCGAACGAGTTATTACATAGCTACTTTGTAGCCGAATCGATAGCTCCATCCACCAATTGCAATTGGGTAGGAAGGGAAAGGAGCCAGACCTTGGCCTGCCTGACTTTCTGCACGAGCGTTGTCGATTCCACCAGAGTAAGCGCGGTCGATTTCGAAAAACAGTTTGTTACCGCTAGCCAGCTTCTTTTCAACACCAATCAGGAAGTTGAATCCCCAGCCAGATACACGGAAACGTACAGCTTCGCCAATTACGTTACCGCCTGTTGGAGCGCCAGTATCGGCATCCAGAACAGTGTGAGGTCCAGTAGCTGTTCCCAGCAGGTAAGTAGGCACATCACCCAGAATGTAACCACCTACGTTCCATCCACCTTTGAAGTAGTGAACTCCACCACCGGCATAAACAGAAGCGGATTCACCGATTCCTGTTTTGAAGCCATAGTAGAAAGGAATTTGCCAGGCGTAGTAATCCCACTCTTGATTCAGCCACTTGAAGCCAAGCAGACGAGAAGTAGTGTGACCACCGGTAAGTTTGAAAGTGTATTGAACACCAAGTCTCCAGAAGGTGTTATCTCCTTCTGACTCATAGAATGCCGTTAGCTGCAGACCGGTCATACCGCCATTCAGTTCGTTATCGAACAGCATGTCCCCAGTAGACTTATCCAGAGCATCAAGATTTCGCTCAGAGACAATCAGGTCCTGATTGGTACCAGGAACTTCAGTCTGACAGGCAGTAGTGGGGCATCCCTGCAGGCGCTGTACGCCAGTCAGGTTTGCGTTCCCGATAGAGCTTTCCAGACCGTCCAGAACGATAGTATTGGTGAGCTGACCGAGGTCAAATTGTAGACTTGCACCCAACCCCAGGTAGCTTTCAGCATGAACACTGCTGGCGAACACAGTTGTGAACGCTACAGCAAGCAATTTATTGCGATACTTCATGAAAGTTGCAATCCTCCGATATTTTCAGCGAGAAGCCGAATTTGAGCGCGAGTATGCGATTTCATATATAGGGTAGTCAAATAAAAAACGATTTTATTCCTTGCCGAACCGGGAATTACTGATTAATGCACTGCACAAGAAGGTGCGGTGCATCAATGAATGTGGAATAAACCAGAAAAGGTAAATAGTAGCTATTTCAATGCTTCATTTGCCAGGGCATCCGCGCGCTTATTCTTCTCTCTGGGAATATGCTGCACCTGAGAATGGCTGGCTGCTTTTAAAACAGACAATGCCTCT
>PBEB01000017.1 GCA_002717505.1 Leptospiraceae bacterium | reverse complement strand
TGTTCGAGTGCGATAGATTATGTGCAAGGTGTCGCTGGGTTGTTCATTCCTTGTAAGACACCGTTATCCTGTGGGGCAAAGTATACTCTTCTCTGGACACTTGATGTTAAGCAAAAGCAGGAAATGCAGCCTTATGCATATGAATTCTTTCGACCGCTAGCAAAACGGAAAAGGTTCATGCAGCAAAGGCCTCTCCTTAAGCGGGTCAGAAGTTTCAAGCCCGTTTGGCCCAGCACGCAAGATGACATAGATAATGATCTACAATACATCCTGCCTAGTACTCAGGAAAAAGGAGCAGACAATTGGTTACCGTATCCGTTCAATTGAAAGCATTTTTCAGGCTGCTTTGGAAAATTGGGCCAGGGGCCGTTTTCCTCGTCATACTTGGTGCCTGCTCCAGCTCCTTAAAGATCAATGAGGAGGTAGAAGGCGAAATGGGCTGCGCTGCTGTTAGGTCCGTTTTTCTTGGTGATTGGGAATCTGTGACTGAAGTTCGACCCGACATGGCAGCGCCGGAAATGCCTAAGGCTGAGGCCTGTAAGTTTCTATTTGCTGACACTAGTTACGGAAATTTCCGCTTCTACAAGAGGACAGAGGGCAACATTTCTCTCTTATTGATCCAGGGAGGAGAGTGGACTGAGCAACTCCAGGTTCACGCTTCAAAGGATCTATTAGGAAGAGACCTCAAGAGAACTTATATGAGGTACCCTACGAGAAAGAATAAAAGGGGAACAAAAGATGATTTTTATTTCGGTTTTCGTGCCGACCGTGCCTGCACCAAGTATATCTTATCAGACGAGTCTGGGAATCCATCCAGAGAGACTCTCCCCGTCGCATCGGAAAATTGCGAACCGTCTCGGCAAGTATTCCTATGGTTGGACTATCTCAAGTCTAAAGGCTTGATTTGGCAGACAAGAGAGTAGGTACTGTAGGCTTGAAAAACTTATCCGATCATGCTGCGGCCTCCGTGTAGTACCTTCGGTGCAGTCCGGCCACCCTGGATTGTGGTCGGGGTCTCCCGAGATTTCCAGATTTGAGCAGTTACTTCGCAATTCTCCGACTAAGCGACGGCGGGTTCGGGTTAAGGCATAGAGACAGATATATGGGAACGAACTGTACCCTCGAAAAAGTCATCCGATCATGTGGCAGCCTCCATGTAATACCTTTGAGCTTCCCCTAAAAAAGTGGATTCGACTACGCGGCGATTCTTATGTAGTTTCTTGGACTCTGGAAATCCAGAGCCGAATGTCTCCGTTTTCTGTTATAGAATACTTCAATGTAGTCAAAAAGAATCTGTCTCATTTCTTTAAATGTTTTTAGCTCCGGGATCTGGCGAATGCACTCTCGTTTCAGTGTTCCATAGAACGATTCCTGAACAGCATTATCGTAGCAGTTTCCCCTTCTGCTCATGCTTTGTTGGATTTTATTGTCTTGAATGATCTTTCTCACTTCAGCGGATATGTATTGAATTCCTCGATCGGAGTGAAATATAGACGCGCCACCAATGGGACGCTTTTTTAGAGCTCTTTCCAGTGAATTCGCAACGGAACGGGATTCCAGACTTTCTGAAAGGTCCCAGCCAATAATCTCTCGATTACCCAGATCCATAACAGTGCTCAAGTAGGCAAATCCACCCTTAATGCGAATATAAGTGATGTCAGATACATAGACTTCTCCTATGCGGTCTGGGGCAAACGATTGATTCAGATGATTGTTGAAATACTTCAGAGTGGGATCTGAAATAGTAGTGCGGACCCGGAAAATACAGGGTTTCTGGGGAGATATTTGGTCTTTGCGCATGATTCGCTCGACCCTACCATGACCTATTCGCATCCCTTGCTCTTTGAGTTCCGCATGGATACGCGGGCTCCCATAGGTCTTCCTGCTTCTATAAAATATCCTCCGTATTTTGAGACTGAACTCGTTGTTTTCGTATGTTCGGTTACTCCGCGGACGATTCAGAAAGGCATAGTAGCCGCTCGTCGATACATTCAATACTGAAGCCATTTTCTTGATTCTAAAGCGATCGCAATGAGAGAAAATCCAATTGAATTTCATCTCCTTGGTTTCAAGAAAATGGCCACGGACTTTTTTTTTTTTAGAATTTCTCTCTCCTCCTTGAGTTCCGCAATCTCTGCCTTCATTCGCTCATTTTCTTCTTCTAGAGTTTTGCCTTGAGGGCTCTCAGACTCAGAGAGAAATTTCTTTTTCCAATTCCGAATTGAATGCTCCGAAATCCCTAGATCTATCGCAGCCTGACGCACAGATTTTCGGTTATGAATCTGGTAGTCCACGGCACGCCTCTGGAATTCCTCATCATATTTATTCGAATGTCCTTCCATATTCTATTCCTCCATGCCCACGCAGATGAGTCCAGAATTTTGAGGGAAGGTCACACTGTTTTCAGTCGCGAACGCTCATGCATCGGGGGCCGCTGAAGTTCGCCTTATGGTCCGGCGGCGCTTTTTAGTCGAACCTGCCAGGATCTCCCTGGGTGGGGTTCGCCTTATGCCTCGACTTCGTTGTTTACTCGAACGGCCTGCGGTTGCAGCGGTTGCTTGGGCCGGGGCCTCGACTTCGTTGTTTACTCGAACGGCCTGCGGTTGCAGCGGTTGCTTGGGCCGGGGCCTCGATTTCGTTGTGTACCTGAACGGCCGGCGGGTGCAGCGGTTGCCTGGGTCCGGGTTCGTCTTATCCTGTGGCGGCGTTGTTTACTGGAATCCACCGCCGGGTCCCTCGGCCCCGGACCGCCTCATGACCTGAATCCGGCGTTTACCCGAACTGCGGGGTGATCTCGCGGACCGACCGCTCCTGGATCTCGGAGATCAATGCTATGGTCTGCTACTGGAGAGTCTCTACGATAGCACAATTCGGGCCTATAGAGCAAGGCCCGTACCTTCTACTTGACAGTGCAACGCCATTGCTCCGTATGGTATCCTTTACCGGAAAAGGGCCAAAATGAAGAACTACGAACTAATTACAATACTGAAAGAGTCCGAGTCGGTGGACGAAACCGTAAAGACTGTTGAAGAAATCATAAAAAGATACAACGGACAGGTATCCAACCAGGAGACCTGGGGGCGCAAGAACCTGAGCTATGCCCGCCAGGACATCAATACTGGTAGTTACCATCTATTTCAGTGCAAGATGCCTGCTGAGTCCGTGAAAGAAGTCTCCCGGGAGCTGAAAATCCAGGGTGGACTTCTGCAATTCATGATTAAAGCTGTGGCCTGAGTATGGCATCCGACTTAAATCGGGTGGTCCTCATCGGCCGACTGGTGCGGGATCCGGAAATCAAGCAGACCCAGAATGGCAAGAGCTTCTGTAAGTTCAGTATTGCCAATAACCGTACCTATGTTGTGGACGGAAATAAGAGAGAGGACACAAGCTTCATTAACTGTGTGGCTTTTGGCCGTCTCTCAGAGATTATTCAGCAATATTGCCAGAAGGGAAAGCAGATCGCCGTTGAGGGCCGATTGACTCAAAGAAGTTGGGATAGCCCGGAAGGGAAACGTTCCATCGTAGAAGTAACGGTGGAAAACATGCAGCTTCTGGGCAGTGCCTCTGGTGGTGGCAACGGCGGAGGTGGAGGCTTTGGAAGCTCCGGCTCCGGTTATGGATCCAGTTCAGGGGGCGGCTTCCAGGGAAATGATTCCGGGTATCAAGAGCCTCCCTATATGGATCAGGGGCCGTTACCGGAAGACGACGATATACCGTTTTAGGGCATTGGGTGCGCCAGGGTGGAGCGATCTCGTTTAGAGCAAGTTCGGTTCACCCCTCAAGGGAACCTGAAACCTGAAAGAAATGATTGGCTAGTGAGTAGAGAGAAATCCCGGGATGCAATCCATTGGATTCCATCGCCGGGAGCAGTTAAAGGAAAGGACCATGAAGGTAATTCTACAGAAAGATATCAATGGCCTGGGCGATGCAGGCGAAGTAAAAGAAGTTAAAGACGGTTACGCACGAAATTATCTGCTACCTCGTAAGCTGGTGCTTCCGGCTCATGCAGGAAGTGCTCGTGCAGTTCAGCATCAGCAGCGACTACTCTCTTTTAAAGCAGAGCGCCGTAAGAAAGCCATGCAAGAGCTGGCTGGCAAAATGGAGTCTGTTCAGGAAGTAGAAGTGGGGGTGATGGTAGGAGCGAAAAAGAAGCTTTTCGGTTCCGTAACTCCTCTGATGGTAGCCCGCGCTCTGGAAGAGAAAGGCTACGCCATCGATAAGCGTAAAATCGAACTTCCCGATAGTATCCGAGCCCTGGGCACTTACAAAGCCAAAATCAAACTGGCAGAGGGAATCAGTGTTCCTCTATCGATAAATGTGGTGGCTCTGAACGAAGTGGAAGAAGAAGAGGAATACAAAACTCCTTCCGAGCGTGCTGCTGAAGCAGCGGCTGCCGAGGCGGCTGAAGCTGGCGAATCCGCTGAGACTGCGGAAGAAGCCGAAGAAAACAAGGAAGACTGAGGAGGGCCAACGTGGCCGATCCCCGGCAAGTCCCTGCCGATATAGAAGCCGAGCGCCAGGTGCTCGGCTCTCTTATTTTAAGACCGGACCTTACCATCCAGGTAAGCTCCATTATTACACGAAACGATTTCTTCTCCGATGGTCATCGCTTCATCTATGATGCCATCCTTACGTTAAGTAACGATTCCACCAACGAAATCGATCCTATCACTGTTGTTCAGTTCCTGCAGGATCGAAACCAGCTCAATCCTGCCGGTGGGAACGCTTACATCATGCGCCTGGTGGAGGATGTTCTGGCTCCCAATAACGCACCTTTGCAGGCGGAGCGCATTCGAAACATTGCTTTGCGTCGTGATCTGATCAATGCAGCTCATCAGATCGAAGTGGATGCCCGGGAGCCCCAGGAAAACGAAGGCAGTTTTCTCAAGCAAGTCGAAGAATCCATCCTCAAGATTACATCCAAAACCAGCTCCAGAGGCGTTCTATCTGCTGCGGAAATGCAGTCGGATTTCTTTGACTATTTCGAACATCTTATCGCGGCCCGTGGCGGTATGTCCGGTCTGCCCACTCGCTACGAAGAGCTGGATAATCGTACATCCGGGCTTCGCGGAGGGGAGCTTTTGATTCTGGCGGCAAGGCCCGGTATGGGTAAGTCCACGTTTGCCATGAACATCGCCATGAATCTGGCCATCGCCGAGCAACCCGCTCCCATCCTTTTTTTTACTCTGGAGATGAGCCGCCTGGAGGTACTATTAAGAATTCTCTGTGCTCATTCGCAAACCAATCATGCCGACTTAAAGCGGGGCCACATCCCTCAGGGCAAAAAAGCTTCGATTCAGGCCAGCATGGATGCCATATTTAAGAGCCCCATCTATATGGATGATACAGGCGCCCTCTCTATCTGGGATTGCATTAGCCGTACGCGAAAGCTCGCTATGGAATTGAGGCAGAAAGGCCAGAAGCTTGGGTTGGTGGTAGTGGACTATCTTCAGCTGATGAGCGATCCGGAAAACCGCAAGTTCGGACGACAGATGGAGGTTGCCAGTATATCCCGTGCCCTGAAACAATTGGCCATGTCCGAAGATGTGCCTATCCTTGCGCTTTCGCAGATGAACCGTTCTGTAGAACAACGAAGAGGGGAATCGGCCAGGCCTCAATTATCGGACCTTCGTGAATCGGGAGCTCTGGAACAGGATGCAGATATGGTAATGTTCATTCACAGGGATGCTCCTGCGGATGGGGAAGAAGCCCCTGAACATTCAGGGCAGGCAGAAATCATTATCTCGAAGTATCGTGCTGGTCGTACCGGTGGCTTCTATCTGGCTTATCGCCCGGAGCTTTTTCGTTTTGACAATCTGCTGGATGCTGGAAGCACCGAAGCCTAGTCCATGCATGAAGGACACTTCCACGCCAGAGAAGCCGTATCTCCTGTATTGAACAGGGAGGCTCGGGCCTGAGCATGGGAAAAGGGAGTGCCGCGCTGCCTGGTGTTGCCGGAAGGATGCCACCCTAAAAAAGGGAGATGGTCCGACCAGGGTTGCCCGGGCCTGAGAAGTCAAAAATGGAAAATGATCCGACGAATGTCGCTCGGAAGTGATAAATAGACGAGAGAAGAGGATCCCACCAATGTGGCTCGAAAGTGGCAAATGGACGTCCGGACAATGGTGCCACCGATGTCTCCCGGGGCTGATACATCGACGTCGGGAAAATGATGCCACCGATGTTCCTGAGGCTGACACATCGACGAGGGAAAATGGTCCGACCAATGTCACCCACCGCTGTTAGAATGATCACAATGGCTTTTTCTTCCTCCGAATCATTTTCAGCGAAAGAATCCATCTAGAGACATCCAAAATGGCGAAGAAAGCAGCAAAGAACTTCATATGCAACTCCTGCGGTGCCACCTACAGTCGATGGCAGGGAAAATGCACCCAGTGTAGTGAGTGGAATACCATCGATGAGGATCATTCGGCTCCTGTAATCTCCGGAAAGAAAGGCAAGCCATCGGGACCCATGGATGAACTACCCTTCCTGGCTGAAATCGATCCCGAGGAATCCGCGCGAAAGTCCACCGGTCTGGACGATCTGGATCTGGTGCTGGGAGGCGGATTGGTTCCAGGACAGCTGATCCTGCTGGCCGGCGAACCTGGCGTAGGCAAATCCACATTAATCCTGGAAATCTCCCGAAGATTTACCGGGCGCATCTACTATTTTTCCGGTGAAGAAAGCCCGGGCCAAATTCGCATGCGAAGCGATCGAATGAAGATCGATGGTAGCCGAATCAAAATCTCACGGGAAATAGAATTGGATGCCATCTGTAATCGAATGTCCAGAGAGAAGCCTGATTTGCTTGTGGTGGACTCGGTGCAGACCATTTCGTCCAGAGAAGGGAACCTTCCTGGAAGTCCCGGGCAATTGCGAGATGCAGCGTTTGCCCTGCTGGAAGCGGCCAAGCGAAGCAAGGTGCCCGTACTTCTGACCGGTCACATAACAAAAGAGGGAACCATTGGCGGGCCCAGACTCCTTGAGCATATGATGGACACCGTGCTCTACTTCGAAAGCGATCGAAACAATCATTATCGTATTCTGAAATCTACCAAAAATCGATTTGGACCTGTGGGAGAGGCTGCCATACTGGAAATGCGTACCGATGGTATGATACCGGCCAGACGACTGAGCAGCACCAGAAGCGAAGATTCCCCGGCTGGATGTGTGCATGCCGTAATTCTCGAAGGAAGCCGTCCCATTGTTGTGGAGGTTCAGGCCCTGGTGACTCGGAGTTCTTACGGGCCGGCCCGGCGGGTGGCTGAAGGTCTGGATACCGGGCGGCTATTGCTGTTAAGTGCTGTAATGGAGAAGCATTTGAAACTTCGACTTTCGGACTATGACATTTTTGCGAACATCGCAGGCGGCTTTCGCGCCGATGAACCGGGTCTGGACCTGGCGCTCTGTGTAGCTATATTGTCCTCTTTCAACGAGCAGCCTGTAAGCAGCCATACCGGTGTGCTGGGAGAAGTGGGTCTTAGCGGTGAGCTGCGTCCGGCCTCCAGAGAAAATATCCGACTCAAAGAGATGGCCACTCTGGGATTCCAGAAGCTGGTTATCTCGTCTGGATCGGCCACCGAGGAAATCGAGCAGGCCAATCCAGCCCTGGCCTGGAAGCGACTGAAAAGCGTATCGGAAATCCCGTCAGCGTTGTTCGGTGGCTCCGGCTCTTCTCAACACGATGGTGCCGGTGAGTCGGCAAGGCCAGGCCAGAACCGGGAAACCGATGGCCAGGTGAATGCGCTTTTGTAAATTGTGCCTATGCAATTATTGGAAGATAAAAATAGGGCAGAAGCACATCTCGGGGAGAAGGCTTCCGGTGATAGAAGTGGCGATTTCCCCGCAGAATCGGGAAGGTGTGGTATCCAGCACCGGGAAATCTGTTTCTCCCATAGAGCTCTGGCCCATCAGAGAAGCCTCTCTGTGAGAAGATGCCTGGCTGCCTTGGTCCTGGCCCTGATTCCCCTACTGGCCGGTTGTAATGCGGAGCCCAATGCTACGGACGTGAACCGGGTAAAAGACGAGTTTTTGCATCTGCGTTTTCAGTCTCAGATTCAGCCTGAGTTAAAAGGATTGTCCGATGCAAGGCTTCTTCAAATGGCCTGCAAGCGAAACAACGTTCAATGTGATCTTGTCATCGAAAGGCTGAAGGAATCGGATCCGGAGTTCTATAAAGTTCTGGAGCCCGAGCTGAATCGAGATTAGTCCTTTCCCGGAACAGAAGAAGGTAATACTATGCTAAAAAGATTTATAATATCGTTTCGCCTGCCCAGTAGGCCCGAATTGCGAATCAAGAATAGAGAAAGATACATCTGGATGAGCGTTGTGACACTTCTGATTTCCGGGTATCTGTTTCAACCGCTGTACTCAGAAAAGCCAGCCCTCAGTGATAGATATCGCATGACTCTTGAGATACTGCTGCAAAGTATCAAGAAGAACTATGTAGAAGACGTGAACGAGGAAACCCTATTGCTGGGAGCCATCCGTGGAATGCTGGCTGCCACCGGCGATCCCTACACTCGCTTCCTGGACCCTGAAGAGAACTCAGACTTTTCCCGTTCAGAGGGTGGTGCTCTGGTCGGAATTGGTGTCGAGGTCACCATGTGTCAGAACGTTCCCTGTGTTATCGCTCCCATTGACGGTTCACCCGCCGCGAAAGCAGGTATTCAACCCGGAGATCGAATTATTGAAATCGATGGAGTCAGCACAGAAAAGAAGGAGTTTGCAGAGATTCTTCGCATCATGACCGGAGAAACGGGTAGCGTTGTTCGTTTGAAGGTAGTGCGAGAGGATATGCTGGAACCGCTGGAATTTTCCATTACTCGACAAATCGTGGAAGTCGATTACTGCAGAGGTAAAGTTCTTCCCGGCAATATAGGCTACATTCGTCTTTCCCAGTTCTTTGGCGAAGATACCGGAACCGTCGAAACCTTCCGAAACTGGATCCAGACGTTTGATGAAAAGAAAGTGAAAGGAGTGGTTCTGGATCTCCGAAATAACAGCGGCGGGCATCTGCAGATGGCAGTTACCCTGGCCAGCCTATTTCTGCCCGCGGATAAAGTGGTGGTAAAAGCATCCGGCCGAAACAAAGAAGAAGATCATGTATTTCTGTCCAGGAATCTGGATACAAGACTCTCCTCAGGTATTCCTGTGGTAGTTTTGATAAACGAAGGGAGCGCCAGTGCTTCCGAGATTCTGGCAGGTGCATTGCAGGACCATAAGCGGGCCGTGCTATTGGGCGAAACCAGCTTCGGCAAAGGCTCGGTGCAGAATATTTTCAGGCCGCTCCCCGGGGACACTGCAGCACTGATTACCACCCAGAGATACTACACTCCATCGGACCGTTCCATTCATGGAGTGGGATTAACTCCGGACATCAAAGTGGAGAGCTGGGATCCAACCATGGAAGATCGATACCATGCCCATAAGATTCGAAGCGGTGGAATCCTGGAGCAATTCGTTCAATCCAATCGAAAATTCGACGCCGCTTCGGTTAAGAGGTTTCGTGAGCTGGTGAAGAAGAAGGGTTATCCGTTGAGCGAAAAGGCCGCACTGACATTGCTAAGGGCTCAGTATCCAGCCTCTCCCTTTCCGGAAAGAGAGCTCGATTATCAACTGGATAGGGCGATGAATTGGATTGAATCCAGATAGAGAAATCCACTCTAGAAAAGAAAGTTGAACAGAGCTCGGGAATTCCGAGCACTTTTTGGCAGCTTCGCATCCTTTGAATTTTGCATCGGTGAATCTAAGAAATGTCTGATAAGAAAGTAATTGGGCTGGGTATCGAGACATCCTGCGATGAAACCTCGGTTGCTATCATTGAAAACGGAAACAGAATCCTTTCCAACGAAATCTATTCACAGATCCAGGAGCATGCACCTTTCCATGGAGTGGTGCCAGAGATTGCCAGCCGTTCGCACCTTTTGAAGATCAACCCCGTTTATGAACGTGCCATGGAAATTGCCGGAGTTCGGCCGGAAGATCTGGATTATTGTGCGGTAACTTCGCGTCCCGGATTAACTGGCTCCCTGATGATTGGTGGGCAGCTCGCTCGGTGCCTGAACCTGGTGCACGGCATCGATCTGATTACTGTGGATCATATAGAAGCCCATATGTATGCGGTGTTCCTGGAAGGAAAAGAGCAGGAGTATCCCTTCCTGGGCCTTCTGCTCTCAGGAGGGAATTCAGCCATTTTTCGCGTACATGGTCCGTCGGAAATGGAGCTTCTGGGAACAACCATGGACGATGCTCTGGGCGAAGCTTTTGACAAAGCGGCTTCCGTGATGGGTCTTCCATATCCTGGAGGCCCCTATGTTGAGAAGCAGGCCCTGGAATATGCCGGGGCTCATCCCGATGCCTGGTCCAGGCCCTCTATGTTCCCGCGATTATTGAAAGATCTACCATCCAGCAAGCTGGCATTTTCTTATTCCGGGATCAAGACGGCTGTGTTGCAGGCCGCAGGTCGGGGCGAGGACACCGGACAAATCTGTTTCGATTTTCAGCGCACTTCTTTCGAACTTGTTAGGCGAATGCTACTCAGGGCCATGGAAAGCACCGGCCTCAGTACAGTGGTGGCTTCCGGCGGAGTGTTGGCCAGCAATTCCTTGCGAAACGTATTGAATGAGTTGGCTCAGGAGCAAGGGATACAGCTACACTACCCGGAAGACCGTAAGCTCTGCACCGATAACGCTGCCATGGTAGGGGCTCTGGGTTTTAAGCTCTGGAAATCTGGATTGCGGAACAATCTGGATTTTCCGGTGAGCAGCCGACGCTGACACTGTACCGTCTTATTCCGGTCAGATTGTCGGGGCCAAGCTCTCGCTTTTCATTCCAGGATTATGCTAGATCTTTGGGATTTGCAGTCTGGCCTTCCAGCACTCACTCCGTATACTTTGATCTACAAAAATTGGTTTACCCCACGGTAATCCGGTTATTTCTCCCTCACTATGGGTTTTCTTACAAACCGACTGGGTTGGGTTCCCAACCTATTTACCCTCGGCAATCTATGGCTTGGTTTTTTCAGTATCATCATTTCTCTGCAGAACGTTGGTAATCCTGATCTTTTGCGAGTGGCCGGAGGGCTGATCATTCTGGCTGTGCTTTGCGATGGGCTGGATGGATTTGCCGCGCGACTTCTAAATGCTCGATCCGATGTAGGAGCACAGCTGGACAGTCTGGCAGATCTGACTACGTTCGGAATCGCTCCTGCTGCATTGATGTATTCCCTGTCTTTGAATGATCTTATGATGCCTCTTACGGATCGAATCTCATTGCCGGCGGGCATGATTCTGGCGGCCATTTATCCTGCTTGCGCTGCCTTTCGACTGGCCCGCTTTAACGTAGATCATGATGACGACCATTTCGTAGGTTTGCCATCCCCCGTGGCCGGACTGATCATCGCTCTCATGCCCCTGGCTTTTCAGGAAACCCTGCTAATTCCTGCACCTATCTTAATTGGCGTTTATGTTGCCAGCGCCTATCTGATGGTATCGACTCTGAAATACTCCAAGGTTCAGGTTACCATGGTGCGACGATTTTCTCCTGTAAGACTGGGTCTTGTCGCATTGTTCTTGATCGGGGTCTTGATCTTTCTTGGCGTGCGGTACGGTGGGGACTTCTCTGCTGCCGGTTTATTTGCGATTATGGTAATCTACATCGTATCCGGTCTGGTTACTTTCATCCTTCATTTGATCCAGGAGTTTCGAGTTTAGGGATCTTTTACGGGAGTTATTTCTGGCTCCCGGAGCCATCTCATTACAACTCTGCAAGCACCAGCGTCCCTGTAATGTCAGGAAATGATTTTTTAAGAGTGCCCCTCCTGCAGAGGAATACTCGGAGTACGTGTAGCGTGCATAGAGATTTCTGGATTGCGCCTCCAGACTGAGCATCTGTCTCAAATCCCTGTAAAATCTAATGCTGCTGTTTCGTGCACCATTTTGTTCTGCTATAGCCACCGGCCACGGAGAATGTAGGTACCGAGCTTCCAGATAAAAGTATCCCTTTTGATAGACAAATGAGATTTCTCCAGAAAGTGCAGATCCTGCGTTCAGACTTGCCTGAGCCCAGAATTCCGGGTCCAGCGAAAATGCCTGGTTGAGGTCCATGGACCGCTGGCCTATTCGAATTCCGGCGCCTGTACTTCTGAAGTATTCAAAGCCCTGGTCATTGTTGTAGCGATAGGTGCGCAATGCCTGGCTCTGAAATATCCAGCGCAGTCCGGCGGCCGGGGGCGAAATCAGGCGAATGCGAAGAAAGCGAAATTGATCCATTCCCCTGTCTTCTCCAGCAGCATGGAGCTCCATCCATTTATGATGGAATTGCAGGGTGCTATAGCCAGATTTTCCTTTTCTTCCTGGAAAGGCTTCCTCTGTTTCTGGATTTACATCTCGAGCAGGATAGCGACCAGCAGTGAAAGAAGCCATCCAGGGAATGCTATTTCTATGGGCAATCCTGTAGGATCCGAAACCGCCGATTCCCGAAGTATCTCGATAGATACTTGCGTAGAGCTTTTGTTGAAGCAGCGGATTATCCCAGAAATGGGTCCCACTCAGAAAGCCATGGTTGCTCTCTGGATGATAGAAAAGAGCAACATCCTGAAAGTAGTAGAGCAATCCTGGCCCGGATTCGGATTCGATTGCTCCCATTCCGAGATGATGACGGTTGTCTGAGTCCATAGCGAAGCCAAGAAATCCCAGAGATACCCGGCTTTCATCGGGCAGACCCGGTAAATAGGAACGGCCATCTGGGCTGATATAGAAACCCGATGGGGGACCCGGCCGGAACCTGGAGCCGCCCATGATTTCCAGGGCCCCGGTCTGCAATCTCAAGGAAACTGGTCTGGACTTACCCTCCAGGAGGAAAGTTCCCTGGAGCCCGGGATTTCTGGTTTCGATCATCATGCCGGGGATGGCTTTGCTTTCGGGACCGGGGCCTTGAAAGGATGCAAATCCGGCTGCAGGGGCCGATTTCAGTTTATAAGCATAAAGAAGAAGGGGAATTAAAATGATTGAACTCCTGACCAGCTTCCCCGACAACATATAGGTCAGGGGTCCGGTTCAGTTCAATCGTACCGGCCAATCCAAGAGTTTCATGAGCGTAAATCCTCCAGAAAGGTTTGAGAGGATCTATGAAGATAATGCCAGAGATATTCTGACCTATCTTCTTAGATCTGTCAGGGAAGAGGCTACGGCTCGGGATTTACTTCAGGACACATTTCTTAACTTCTTTCGAATCTATAAAGAGAAGCCATTGCCAGATGACACCGGCTGTCGGATGTACCTTTTCCGCGTTGCCCGCAACTTGATGATCAATCATGGAAAAAGCGGCTACAAGCAGCGAGTTAACCTCGTGGCGGAGTACACTGACTCTACCGAACCATCCTCCACAGAATTACCGGATGCTCAGTACTTTCGCAAAGAAGATGTAAAGCATGCAGAGGAATTGATTCAAAAGATGCTGGATCAATTAGATGAGCGTAGCCGTACCGCTGTACTTCTGCGGTTTCAAGAGGATATGCGTCTTGAAGACATAGCGGAAGTACTCAAGACATCGGTGTCTACTGTTTCCAGAACAATTCAGAAGGCGCAGAAGCGTTTATCCGAGTTAAGTAAACAAGAGGAGTTTAAGATCAGCTTTCTTGAAGAGTAAGGGAGGCTTAATCCGCTGAACTGGAGAGATCTAAATGTGTTGTATGGAAAGAGTGACAAAAAATTGGGAAAATCGGCCGGCTCATTGTTAGATAGGTAAGGGCTCCCAGAAGTTCATGGAAAAAGATCGGGAAAATACAAACCAGGGATTGCCCGAAGAGATTCTTCGGCAGCTAAAACGGCCCCCACGTCTGGAGGTGCCAGCATTTGATGCTGCCTGGTTGCAGACCGAACCCCAGCATAAATTCAAAGATGATTCCGGTGCCGGGAAGATTCTGTCCTTTCCCGGAAATGCAATCCTGTCCGCCGCCGCTGCCGTTCTTCTGGCTGTAGGTGTTTTCTTCGCTTATCCATTTGATGGCGGTCAGGGGCCTGAATCTCTGGAGATCTTTGGCTCGGCCACAGGTGCTGGCATTTCTCTTCAGGGCGCCACAACGGATGATGGATGGAACCTGGGTGTACTGAAGCCGGGAAATACAATTCGGACCGGCGATCAATCCCTGGATATGATGGCTTCGAACGGAGTGATACTACGTATTTATCCATCCAGCACCGTAAAGATTGAAGAATCTCAAGGTCAGCTTCATTTGCGGCAGGAGCAGGGAACTCTTCTGGCTGAGGTTCGAAAGAAAGAGGGCGGAAAAGCAGAACTACCCAGACTGAAAATCAGCACCCCTCATACAGATGTGCTGGTGACAGGAACCATCTTTCAGGTCACCGTAACCGAAGACGAAACCGAACTCTATCTAGATCAGGGAACGCTGAGCATGGCGGAAACACGAATTCCTCCCGGAAACGTGGCTCGAAAGGGCACAGATTCGGCTCTGGAAGTGAGCCCACCGGCATTGACTCCGGAAACCGCCACCGAACTGGACGAATTGCGCAATAGTACTGATTTGCTGGCCCGAAAATGGATTCCAGAAATGAAACGACTGGATCAGGTCCGGGAAGAAAAGGAAATATCCCAGATGTATGGCCAGTCCCTTGAAAAAATCATCCTGAAGGATGGCCGGATTTTACAAGGAGTGGTGGCAGCTCAAGAGGGAGATCGTCTTATGTTACACACCACGTCCGGTGTGGTTGTGGTCCGCCGGTCCAATGTTCAGGAAATTGTGTACGAAAATTGATGGATTTTTCCGAAGAATGCGGACAGAATGCAAATAATTCCCGCGCACTTGTTATATAAGGTGAATGGGCCGGATGCAAAGGCACCGGTAAAAAATTTGATTAGGAGAAGGCTGATGAAAATGCATGGAGCAATTTTAAAAACAGCCGGATTGCTCGCTGCCTCCCTGTTCCTCATTACAGTATCCTGTAAGGGACAGGCGAACAAGGAAGCATCTCGCTCTATGGTGATTGTGTTTGCTTCCGGGGACGCGAGTATAGTCCGGAATGGTGAGTCGATTCCTGCGAAAGTAGGGACCGTCGTCAAGGAAAATGATGTTATCAAGACTACTCAGGGAACCATCGATCTGCAAAGCAGAGACGGTAGTGCCGTGCGAGTTCGTGAGATGACTACTCTTTCTGTTTCCAGCCTCATGGGAACAAAAGGGGAAACTCGAATCGAAATGAAGCAGGGTCAGATCCTGGCAAATGTTAAGAAAGCATCTTCCGATCAAGAGTTCAATGTTGTTACTCCAACCGCGATTGCGGGTGTGCGAGGAACTACTTTTGAAGTTCAGGTATTCGAAGGTTTCGATGATAACCGAGTTTCCAACTCTTCCGTTCGCGTTCTGGACGGTAAAGTTGCCATGAAGCCTCGCATCGTAGCTCTGGAAAATGTTTCTCAAGAAGACATCGAAAAGAGCCCGAAGCTGAAGAAGCTGGCTGAACTACAGAACAAAGAGATTGTTCTGGATGATGCAAGCCGAGGTTCCATGGATCCTGAGCTGGAGAAAAAAGTAGCTCTGCTGAACAATGCTGCAGCTGAGAACAGCGATTCTACTGAAGCGCTGAAGATTGCAGAAGAGCAAGCAGATGATATCTCCAACGCCGCTGGCGAAGACAAAGCTCTGATCAAGGAAGATTCTGAGGTAACTGTAAAAGACCGAATGGAGTCTGCTACACTTACCGCTGCAACTCCTGAAATGCTGGAAAAGCTAGAAAGCGGTTCCAACCAGGAAGCTGCAAACGAAATTGCAGAAGTTCGCAAGAAACAACAGGAGCAAATCCTGGCTCAGATCGAAGAAGAGGCTGAAAGCCAAAAACTGGAATCTGAAGTAGAAATTCGTAAGCACTATCAGGCTCTCGAGAAGATCGTGCTGAAAAACGGTGAAGTTATCCGCGGAGCAACTGTGGCTCAAACAGGAAACATCCTGGTGATTCATACTGCAGACGGAGTTCGCCGAGTAAGCAAGGCTGAAATTGCTTCTCAAAACTTCCTGTAAGATCTTAAAGATCTGAAGGATCAAGAAGGGCAGTGCATACCGCGCTGCCCTTTTTTTATGCCCTGACACATAAGACCAGATATCTTTCCGCCAGGCTGAGGCCCCGCCGGGCTATGATCCAACTTAGATTTATTGTCTTAAATCTCTACATTCGCCTTCTAACAAAAGGATGTGCTGCAAGACGGAAACTGATGGATTCAGGAGTGGATCTTCCTGAACACTAAATTGGTACACTGCGCTGCCCTCAGCAGTAGATGGTGGCCCTACCAATGATTTTTGAACTATTTCTGGCTGTGGCTCTGAAAATTGAAAACAGAATAGGATGTAATCAGCTTTCTCATCCCCAGAGTACATTTTGATGGAAAACCCGGGGCGGGATGTCTAATTTGTACTCGAATGGATGAAGCTCAACTATATGCAATGATGCGGCCTCGAAACGTCTGCATATGCCGGGCAGTTTCAGAAAAGCGCATTCGCGAAACCATTTCATCCGGACAGGCGTCCAATTTTGAGGAACTGCAGCAGCTGACCAGGTGCTCCACAGGATGTGGCACCTGCGAATCCAAGGTGCGACGAATCATGAACGATGAGCTAGAGCAGCTTTCCCTGCGAAATCAACCGTCCAGTTAATCCTGGCCCAGAAACCAACCTGAAAGCTGATTGCAAGTCGCACCAGGGAACACATAAATGCCCGGAATAATGGAATTTACCTGGTCTATGATGATTCAGGCCGGCGGGCCGGTGCTGATCCTCCTTATTTTCTTTCTATTGGCTGCTCTGGTGGCTATCACTGAGCGCTGGATGTACTTCAAGAACCTGGATCGCGGCAAGGAACAGGAAGAGATTCTCCGACTTGTATCTGGCGGGAAACCCTCGGAGGCCCTGAGTTATGCTCGCTCGGTTCGCTCCCCGGTGGCCTACGTTCTGGCAGAATGCATTTCTGGTCCTGGCGAGAAGTCCGGAGAAGCTGCATTTGCCGATCGATTTGAAGAAGTGAAGAGCAGGGCTATCGCAGAGAAAGTTCCGGAGCTCGAGAGATTCTTTACTCTTCTGGCAACCCTGGGTTCGGTGAGTCCCTTCATTGGGCTATTGGGCACGGTTTTCGGCATCATTAGAGCCTTCGTGGAACTGGGAGGCGGAGGTCGGGACCTTTCTGGCCTGAATGCAGGGATTGCAGAGGCGCTGGTGGCCACAGCAGCCGGGCTTGTGGTAGCCATACCTGCTACGTTCGCTTACAACTTTTTGAAGAAAAAGGCCGAGGCCTATATCCTTTCTATGGAGGTTCAGGCCTCTCGGTTGAAGGAAGCCCTGCGCTAATTCGCCAGGGAGGTGTCTGTGATACGTGAGCTTTCCGGATTTCTAACGAAACCCAGGGCTGATTTTCCTGTCCGGAGGAACCTTCTGTGGACGTCGGGGGCATCTGATCTGCCATTCCCGGGCAAAGGCCTGGGGATGGTTCGCATGGGCAGAGCCCATCTGCTGGAGCTCATTGAACAAACCAGGTGCTCCTTCGGGGAAAATGGATGGCGGCTCAGTTTGCAATCGATGGTTTCCTGCCAAACATGGGAGCTGCGGCTTGCTCCAGGCGAATCAAGAGTGAACTGGTAAGGGAGCAAAACTCATAGGAAGATGAGGAACAGAAATTGGTTCGATACAAGAAAAACGAAGATTCACTGGTAAGCACTATCAACATCACTCCGTTTACTGATGTAATTCTGGTTCTACTCATAATCTTTATGATTTCTGCTCCAGGGCTATATCAGGCATCCTTCAAGATCCAGCTCCCTGGAACCAGTTCCGGCGCCAACCGGTCGGACTATACAGTTACCATCGCAGCCGAAAAGGGAGGGCAGCTCTACTGGAATGGGGAGCGAATTAGTCCGGAGCAGCTCAAGGATCGATTGGCTGGCATCCAGGACCCTGCTCAATCCAGAATATTGATCAACGCGGACTCCGAGCTTCCGCACGGAAAGGTTGTTCAGCTCGTAGATCAAGTGCGCTCTTCAGGAGCAGAGTCAGTTTATGTGGGAACGGTTCCGGAAAGCCGGAGGTAAGGCAGGCAGGCCTGCCCTGGATTTACTGCTGGGGATTCGTGCCCTGCAGGGACTCTTTGCCATTTCCTTTGCATTTCTCGCCCTGGAATGGATTCGATCCAGGCAATTACCCTATGAATTCTTGCTCTACGGCTTATCCATTGAGCTTTTTCTCTTTGTGATGCTCTGGTCGCTATTTCGCCTGGGCCGATTGGGAAGACAGGCCATGCATCGAATGGGTCTCTGGGTAGCTGCAGCCATCAGTCTGCCTCTTTCTGTGTATCTTACCCTGGTGGACGCAGGCGGTGAAATTCGCTTTATTCTTCTTTTGATCTGGTTTCTGGCTTACGGCCGAAACACCGGCATCCTGCTTACCGTTCTTTACATTTCTGGTGTCGGAGCTCTATTGTTGCTCTCAGGAAAATTTGACTTCTTCGCTGGCAATGATCCGATTCGTTCGCTGATCCGAGCCAGCCTTCTGGCCGCTTCGCTCTTGCCTTTACTCATATTCTTAAGATCCAGGTGGTTGGTGCGAAGCGTAATGCCGATTCGATTAACTCATCTATTGCTGCAGCTCGTACGCTTCATAAAGCATAGACCTGCTGCCCTGGCTGGACCGGCTCTGCAGGTCCCTGGCGACGCGCGAAAGCTCTGGCAGTACCTGGAAGATCTGCCGGAGGATGGGCCTTTCCGCTACAGAGGTCCTGCCAATAAACAGCTAAACGGAGTGCTACTGGACATAGAATTCCGCAATCCTTCGGCCTTCGCCGGCCCCGGTATAAGCGGAGCAGCCAGATCGGAGACTATATCCAGGAGACTTCTGGAATGGCAGGAGTATCTGGATTCGGTTTGCCCGGCAGCTGTGTGGATCAACTCATCTCGCAGCGGTCTGTCTGTCTGGTGTGATCGGGAGGCTTACCCTGAATTCCTGAAACTGGTTGAAGGTCTGCTGCATCGCCTGGTCCATGAAAGAACCTCGGCTCGGGGACGCGGGATGGATTATCCCCGGGTGGACCTGACTCTGTTTTATGGACAGCTCTGGGTAATTGAGGGAAAAGATGGCGAACTGAATGCTGCGGTGGATTGGCCGCAGCAGGATTTCGAATCTACAGCGATGATTTCCAGGGATGTCGGGTCCGAATCTCCCGGATCTCCCAGTTTAGAAGGCTCGAGGTACAGATTGATCCGCGAGACTGAGGGCGCAGCAAAGCAGTCCATGTTCAGGGAGGCCGATCCATGGCTCCGAGAGATGAAAAAAATGCAGACGATGGAGAAGTCCACCGGCGATTCAGGATTGACCCATTAGAAGGCAGTGCGCAGCATGTCAATTCATATTAATTTAGTAGGATATCCCGAGGACCACCGCCGATGCGGGCAGCATGGCCTACGGTAATTCCATTGCAGTTGATTTGAAAGATGCCCGAACCAATTTCGGAATAAAGGAGAATAGTATGACTTGGAGCCAGGATACAGTTGCATTACACGGGGGACAGGAACCAGATCCCACTACAAATTCGCGGGCCGTGCCCATTTACCAGACCACGTCTTATGTTTTTAATGATACCGAGCATGCAGCGAATCTGTTCGGGCTGAAAGAATTCGGAAACATCTATACCCGAATCATGAACCCTACCACCGATGTCCTGGAAAAGCGCATCGCACAACTGGAAGGGGGAGTGGCGGCACTGGCCACCTCATCGGGACAGGCAGCTGAAACCCTGGCCATCCTGAATATTGCTGGCAGCGGCGATGAGATTATTTCCAGCGCAAGTCTCTACGGCGGAACCTATAATCTGTTTCACTATACACTTCCGCAGCTTGGAATCAAGGTCCACTTTGTAGATCCTTCCAAACCCGAGAATTTTAAAAAGGCCATTAACGATAAGACCAAGTTGATCTTCGCAGAGACCCTGGGGAACCCAGCGCTNGATGTCCTGGATTTTGAAGGTGTTTCCAAAATTGCTCATGCAGAGGGGCTACCTNTGATGGTGGATAATACAGCTGCCTCTCCGTATCTATGCCGTCCGTTTGACCATGGAGCAGATATCATCGTCCATTCCACCACCAAGTTCATTGGCGGGCATGGCACCTCCATCGGTGGAGTTATTGTGGATTCAGGTAAGTTTGCCTGGAATCAGGGCCGTCATAAAACCATGACCGAGCCTGACCCTTCATACCACGGANTGAGCTTCTGGGACACTTTCGGAAACTTCGAGCCATTTGGTGGCGTGAATATCGCTTATATCCTGAAAGCTCGTGTTCAGTGGCTGCGGGATATTGGAGCCGCAATGAGCCCATTCAATGCATGGCAGTTTCTACAGGGGCTGGAAACCCTGCATCTCCGTATGGAACGACATAGCGACAATGCTATGAAGGTAGCCAAATTCCTGAAGTCTCATCCCAAAGTGACCTGGGTGAACTACCCGGGTCTGGAAGAACATCCAGCCCATGGCAATGCAAAGAAATATATGCATCGCGGGAAATTCGGCGCCATTCTGGGCTTTGGTATTGAAGGCGGTCATGAAGCCGGGAAAAAATTCATTAACAATCTGAAGCTTTTTTCCCATCTTGCCAACATTGGCGATGCAAAGAGCCTGGCGATTCATCCGGCTTCTACTACCCACTCTCAGCTCACAGAAGCAGAACAAAAATCCACCGGTGTAAGCCCGGACTTTGTAAGACTTTCCGTGGGTATCGAGGCCTATGAAGACATTGAAGCGGATTTGAAGCAGGCTCTGGAGGCCTAAAGCCGGCTCTTTTTCCGGGTCAGGACAAAAAATCGCTCTCAATGGAAGCCTGAATGGCTTTTATGGACAGAAGCACCGGCTTCGGTCGGTGCTCAGTTATCTATGGATAAAAGAGACGATTCTCTAGAAGGCGATTTACAGGACGGAAACACAGATGGGTATGTATCCCCCCTGGGCGAGGTGCATACCCGAACCGCCCGACTTTCCGGTTTTCAAACCAGGTCCGGCTATCGTCTCAAAGAGATTGAAATCAACTATCTAACTCTGGGAAAACTCAGCCCGGAAAAGGACAATGCAATCTTGATCTGCCATGCTCTGTCTGGCAACGCACATGTAGCTGGCGCCCATCATGAAACCGGCCGACCCGGCTGGTGGGATCTTTACGTAGGTCCCGGAAAGACAATCGATACAAATAAATTCTTCGTCATTTGCTCCAATGTGATCGGTGGATGTAACGGAAGTACCGGCCCCACTTCCATAAACCCTGATACGGGACAGGCTTACGGCATGGAGTTTCCTCCTATCACCATAGAAGATATGGTCCGGGGGCAGGTGGAGCTAATCGATCATCTGGGCATTCAGAAATTATTTTCGGTGATGGGCGGCTCTATGGGGGGCATGCAGGCTCTTATCTGGGCCACGCATTACCCGAGCCGTGTGCAAACCTGTATTCCTCTGGCAACGTGTATGGCCCATTCCGCCATGCAGATCGCTTTCAATGAGGTGGGTCGTCAGGCCATCTTGAACGATCCGAAATGGCAGGATGGAGAGTACAACAGGGAAAGCAGGCCGGAACACGGACTGGCTGTGGCGCGNATGGTAGCCCACGTAACCTATCTTTCCGAGTTCTCAATGCAGGATAAGTTTGGTCGCCGTCAG
This sequence comes from Leptospiraceae bacterium, assembly GCA_002717505.1. Classification (GTDB taxonomy): domain Bacteria; phylum Spirochaetota; class Leptospiria; order Leptospirales; family Leptonemataceae; genus UBA3465. The sequence goes on along the minus strand of PBEB01000017.1, from coordinate 17,516 downwards.
CAAAGACCACCGTCCCGAGAAGACCTTTTCCCGATGTACTTTTCGGTGGAGAGCTATCTTCACTATCAAGGTGAGAGTTTCGTAAAACGATTTGATCCCAATTCCTATCTGTATATTACCAAAGCCCTGGATATGTTTGATTTGCTGGGTGGCAACAATCCGGAGGATATCTTTTCATCAGTGGAAGCCCGTTTTCTGGTAGTAAGCTTCGAATCAGACTGGCTTTATCCGCCTTCCCAGTCCCGGGAACTTGTGCGTGCCTTGAAAAGATCCAGGGTAACAGTAACNTATCTGAATCTGGAAACACCTAATGGTCATGATTCTTTTCTAATCCATAACGTAGAATTGTTTGGCGTGCTCGGTAACTTCCTGAATGTGGAGTACAGAAATATGAGAGATCAGGGAGCACTGGCAACAAATGATTCAGGCGCTGTATGACACAGTAGCCCGATGGGTGCCTTCTGGATCCAGGGTTCTTGACCTGGGAACCGGTGACGGTGCTTTTTTGCAGAGATTGGTAGAGCACCGCAAGGTAGAAGCAGAGGGGGTGGAGAAGGATGGAACCCTGGCCGCCCGCTGTATAGAGCGTGGACTGGTGGTGCATCAGGGAGATATCCTGGATGGACTGGACCAGTACGGTAAGAACACCTTTGATTACGTACTACTGCTGGGAACCTTCCAGGAGCTCATCGACCCATGGAAAGTGCTGGAAGAGGCCTTTCGCGTGGGCAAACGAGTCATTGTAGGTTTCAACAACTTCGCATACTGGAGGGCACGATTCCAGATCCTCTTTAGAGGTCGAAGCCCGGTAACGGCCCGAATGCCCCATCCCTGGTATCTAAGTCCGAATCTTCAGTATTTCTCCATCCATGACTTCAAAGATTTTGCCAGAGCCAAAGACCTGGTCATCGAAGACATTGCCTTTTTCTCAGGAAGACGCAAGATTGGAATCCTGCCGAACTTACGCTGCGAACAATGCGTGGCCCTCTTGCACGATGGCGATGCCTGAGATTCCTGTCTGGAGCAGGAAATAGGCTTTGAAAGATTTTTTACCAAATCCGAAATATAGCTCTCGTCTCCGCTTCGAAGGATTTGCTTCCAAATCCCGGGAATAATTTCCGCATCGGTTGCTAAGGAACTGCTCCTCCATCCGCTCCCCGGGCATAGCTATTGAACCCCGGGAAAGATTTTCGCATCGGTTCCTGATGAACTGCTCCTCGGTCCGCTCCCCGGGCATAGCTATTGAACCCCGGGAAAGATTTTCGCATCGGTTGCTAAGGAACTGTCCCTCGGTCCGCTCCCCGGGCAAAGCTATTCAAACCCAGAAAGGTTTCAGCATCGACTCCGAAGGAACTGCTGCTGAATCCCTTGTTTATTTCCCGCTGCCGGATCCGTGGCCTGTACACCTGGAAGGAGGTCCTCTCCCCGATGTTTCTCTGGACCTTGATCACATAGTAGTTTCAGTCCAGTCGTTGTTGCGCTTGGTACATCGGATTATTCTGTAACAATCAGGATCTCAACCCTGCGATTCCGGGCACGGCCTTCCGGTGTATCGTTTGGAGCTATAGGTTTTGCTTCTCCGTATCCTTTGTAGGACATTCTTGTAGGATCAAAGGCATGATTCTTTTGTAGCTCCTGCAGGACAGCTCGTGATCGCTGTTCGGATAGCTTCTGGTTATAGTCATCGGGCCCGGTGGAATCTGTATGGCCAGAGATTCGGATTTCTCGATCCGGATAGCGTTTGAGGATTTGCGCAATTCCGTTGATGGTGGCCCGGGCTCTGGGAGTTAGTTCGGCAGAATCAAATTCGAAAAGGATGTCGCTCAGGTCGAGAGCTATCCCTTCATCGGTTTTTCTTACATTTACATCATCCGCATTGTCCTTCAAATCCTTCCGAATGTTTTCCGCCATCTGATCCTTTTCTTCTTCGCTAACGGTTTTAGCCCGATCGTACCAGCTATGAATTCGATAGGTGCCATCCACTGTTTGGCCGATGGATTCAAATCTGTACTGGATGTACTGCACATCGTAGATCGGTATTCCTTTTTCAGCATCAAACCAGAGCTCATCTCGGGAAAGACCACTAATTCTGCGCAAAGGAAATCCTGGTTTGTTCACAGGATGTACGAATTCGTATGCAAACTGAATCTTATGAGCTTTTCGCTTCTTTCCATCGCGATCCACAATCCAGCCTTCGCCCATGTACTGATATCGAACGGTCATGGGAATCTTGATCTTGTGTCCCTGGAGGTCCATTGTTTCCATTCCCGGGGCTTTCCAGGTTTGTCCTTGCTTTATTGCATCAGCGGGAAAACTGGGAAGGCTTCTAAGGTTGGGCATAATATATTTATCAGGCACATCGTACTGGCCCAGAGAGGATATGGTAAACTGGCTGTCGTAAGTGGTTTCCTTTTTAAAAGGGCCCTGACCGGCAGGCGTTCGTGCATAGGTATGGAACTCTCCAACCAGCAGGGCTACGGCTTCTGCCGGGTTTTCCGATTCTGATCGCTCAGTAACTTTCAGAACAATCTTATTCCTTTCTTCGCGACTGCCGCGGGATTCATTTCGAGCCAGAAGAATATCTTGAATTTTGTCAACGGTGAGAACGTCACCTTTCTCGAGTAAAAAGCGAAAAGTTTTGGCTTCCGGGCTGGAATCATTCAAGCCTCTNGGAGGATTGGTCAGGGATGGAGCTGTGGAAACAGGAACTGGTTTTCCTGTTAAAGAAACTCCCTGGATTAGAATCAAAAGGGATGATAAAAGTATTGCATTTCGAGTTTTCATGATTACGGTTGCGCCTATATCATTTTCGGTCATCCATTAGAATGCTTAAGAGCAGGGCTGGTTTACGGAAAATCATTGATCCTGGACCATTGACACCGAAATCTGGCTTTTCCAGAGGAAATTATGATACTCGTTGAAGGACTACACCACATCTCTCTTGGCTCATCGGATCTGAAGCGTTCTGTAGAGTTTTACACGGAGGTGCTAGACTTCGAGCTTCTTGAAGAGTCCGACAACCATGCACTGGTCCGTCTGGATCCCATTGCCATCCGATTCAACTTGATCCCCGATTTTAAATCATCCATCGAGAATCCAGGTGAGTTCTCACTGTCTTTCATCCTGGATGTGGATGATTTCACTGAAGCCATTCAGGAATTAGAGCAAAGAGATATCAAAATCATCAAGGGCCCACTCCTGATTGAAGGGGGGGAATCCCTTTTGGTCTCCGATCCTGATGGCCATTTGCTGGAACTCTTCTATAGAGAGTGATTTCCTTCCCGGAATCCCTGCAAAAATTGTTAAACCTCAATGGAAGGGAGAATCCTACCGGATTCTTCGCTGTACCACGTTACACTATCGGAAGAATGCTGTGAACCCTGGCTGGACGAGTCTGAATTGGCTATGTCTTGAAGGGATTTAACGAGCTAAACTCAAAAATCAGAAAGCACGGGAAAGCTTTCGAAGTGGCACGTTTCCGAACCACTCCATCACAGGCAGGCTATTTAAGCCATTACGTTGATAGTACCACCGATAATCTGATATCGATCGGAAGTTGCATTGGGACTCAGCGCCGTCATAGCTCTTCGTTGCTCGGCCAGTTGTCGGTCCGCAGTATGAACCCCGGGAATATTCGCCGGATTTTCCGTGGGCTCGGAGTTTTGCAGTGGCTTAAAGTAGTTCACATTCTTCATTCCCAGTTCGTTGGCCATCCGTACTTCCATACTCATAGGAAAGCGGGCTCCAATTCGGGCTGCAAGAAAAAAATCAGAAAAAATGCGGAAGTCCTTAAGTTTATCCAGGATACTGCCGACGGGCCCAGGCTAAGGATGGAACGGGACTGAAAGCAATACAACTTATGGCCCTTGCCTCGGTGCTCTTCCTGGAAAGCTTCCCAGCCCTGTACTATACTCGTTGCGTGCGGGGGCCTTGTACCTCCGTTCGATGATGGGCGTGGGAACCGGTAGATTATGGACGAATGCTTCTGCCTTTCTTAGAGTAATGAAACCATGAAGTCAGGACTCAGTAGGGCCCAGTTTCTACGTCGATTTCTCTTGCTCGGAGGCGCCGCTGGAATTACCTTAACTCAGCCCATGCAGCTATCCAGATTGTTCGGAATACCCAGACCTGATCAGGAGTTAAGAAAAAGGCCCATTCCCGGCTATGGAGAAACCCTTCCAGTGGTTGGTCTCGGAACCTGGCAGGCTTTTGACTACGACGATCCTGAGTCGCTGGTTCGACTGCGTACAGTACTGGAGCTTTTTCATGCGGCTGGCGGAAGAGTCATCGATAGCAGCCCGATGTATGGATTGGCTGAAGAGGTCATTGGTCGATTGCGCGGAGGACTGGATCCGGAAAGTCCCAATGCCCTGGATCTTTTTACGGCCACCAAGGTCTGGACCCGCGGGGATTCTGCCGGCCGAAGGCAAATACAAAACTCATTCAGTCTACTCAAGGAAATCGACCTTTTGCAGGTCCACAACTTGCTGGATCTTGAAACCCACTGGCCGTACCTGCAGGAACTGAAGGCCACCGGAAAAATTCGCTACACGGGCATTACTCATTACACGGAAAGCGGATACGAAGATCTGATGGATGCGATTCGCAAGTACGATGTGGATTTTGCCCAGTTCAATTACAATGTTCTGGCGCGAGAGGCCGAAAAGGAACTCCTCCCTCTCTGTATGGAAAAGCAGGTGGCTGTGCTTATCAATCGACCTTTTGGCGGTGGAGAGATCTTTTCTCGAGTAAAAGGTCAGGAGTTGCCAGCCTGGATGCGGAAGGCAGGTATTCTGAGCTGGTCCAATGCAATGCTAAAGTTTGTTTTGTCGCATCCGGCGGTGACATGCGCTATTCCAGGAACCGGTAAACCGGATCATTTGCTGGATAATATGAATGCCGGGCGTGGAGAGTTGCCGGATCAGGAAACCCGGGAAAAGATAGCCCTGTTTTTTCAAGCTCAGGCTTGAGAGCTCTCGCCGGGCAAATTCCCTGCTCCAGTAGCACGGAAAGTGCGGCTACCGTGCATTCCCGAATCATCCAGACTTTGTTCCAATCAAATAGGTAATGGTGCGACCCTTATGGCCTACGATTCCGCTTTTCCATTTTAGCGGTCCGGCCGTAGATTCTGCGATTTTCAGCAATTCCGTGGGGGGATAGGCCCTTAGAGAGGAAACGATCCCGTCCCAGAGGATTGTAAATGGTATAACCGGAATGAGATATGTGAACATCAGAGTTAATGGCCGCAACGGCTTGATGAATGGTACCAACGCGAGAACCAGGAAGGGCACCAGGAGAATCATGGATAGTACTGGCACCAGGCCTCGAGACACCGGCTCGAATACTGCCAATCCCGCACTATTTCGCTGAGCATCCTGAAAACTCTGTCTCAGTTTATCCGGGTCCAGGTGGTGAGCGAGAGTAAACATTGTCCGAAAACCTTTAAGGTTGTCCGGGACCTTTGTTGCATCTACACTATGGGGATAGTTTTCAATGAAGTCCAGATCGGACTCCCTTTGGATCGGAAATAAGTCTGTCCGGATTACGTGAAGGCCCCTTGATTCCCTCCGGGCGTTTAGCCAGAATGTGTCAAGCCCGCCACCGGCGCCTGATCCAAGGTCGACTATTTGTTGCGCACCGCTTGAGTGAATTGCTTCAAGCAACAGTGTTCTGGCAGGCTCAAAGACTCCAAACAGTTTGGAAGCCAAATCCAGGTATTGTACCACCGGCTGTTTCAAGAACGCTGGATACCAGCCCAGGTCGGTAAATTCAAACAATTGAAATCGCATTTGCCTTTGCTCCTTGTTGGGATTCTAGCCCAGGCGAAGTCGCTTGTCGTCCGGTTGCCGGCATCAGGACAGAGAGCCTGTCGAATTCTTTCTAAATTGAGATGGAGTCTGGCCCGTTTCTTTTCGGAAAGCTTCGTAAAAGACGGACCGAGAATTGAAGCCGGAAGCATATGTAATGCTGAGAATGGATCGATCGGGTTGCTCCAGAAGCAACCTTTTTGCCTCGGAAATCCGATATCGCCGCAGGAGGTCCAGAAATCCAACCCCATAAATATGTTGAACAAGGCCCCCCAGCTGCTTTTCGCTTATTTCCATCATCTCAGCAAATCGTCTCCGGTCTAGATCCTCATCGAGATAGATCTTTTCACTTTCCAGCAAATGAGCAAGATCCTCCTGAAGTGTATTGAGTTCTGATGGGCCTGGTACTATGAATTGTGAGCTACTCCGGCCAACAATGCGAAGACCCTGAATCAATGGCTGCTTAAGAAGGAGAAACCCAAAAAGAATCAGGAGTATGACGGCAATAGCGTTTCCCGCCAGCGAGACCTCCAGCCAGCCCAATATGGAGCTAGCAAGTATCAAGGCCGAATCCAGGGCCAGAAGAATCAGGAACCCAAGGGGCCCTGACCTACCGGGTAAGCCATTCCTTAGCAGCCGAATGGAAAGCAGGGTATAGATCAACAGTAGGGCCGGAGAAGTGGTGGCCAACCAACTCATTAGGTCCGTAGTCTCGGCCTGCGGATTGGCGCCGAAATTTGCCCGCAGGGAGCCGCCCCCATTTTCCGGGTCCCCACCGAATACCAGGAAAACGGCAAGGAACAAAGCACATCCCGGAAGGAGTGCATGCGATATACCTGACTTTAGCGAAGTTCCCGGGTTTCTGCTGCCCTTTCGATTATTAATAAGACTATTGAAAAAAAGAAAGAGGAGTGGACCCAGGGCCCACTGGCTGGCAACGATGGGATACACCCAACCCGGTAAATGATTCATCTCAGAGGCTGATAGGATCGCGGGAGGGAGCATACCCAGGGCAACCAGAAGCAACAGAGCTACCATCAGGTAATGTGATTCCTGTTTTTGTGGAATTCCAAGAATCCCGGCTGCGCCGAATAAGGCAGCTCCAATACCAGCTATAAACACCAGCGTGAGGGGAGGGAAGTCCACTGGCAAAGTCTGGGGGAGCTATTCGATGGGGCAAGTTAGATTAGAGCCATGACTTTCTCACAGGCCAGGTTCATGAAGCATACACACCTACCGCCGTTAGTGCTCTCCGGAATTTTAGACGGAAGCAGCGCTCATTTGATTGCCTACAACTGCCTCTGATGGAACTCAAGTGCTGCTGCGGCGGCTTGCAATGCCTGAGAAAATACTGCGGCCGTTCAGGTGGCGCTAACGCTTTACGCAGGTGTGCTTTGCAGTACTTGCTGTAATAGCTCTCGAGCACAAACTCGCAATTTCTTAGAGGTACGCTCGCCGAGCTATATCCGTTTAGCTCGGCTCCCGTGTAAATGTCGCGGTGCTTCGCACCTTGCGATCATCCTGATCGCGCGACTTTGCCTTCGGCAAAGTCTGGGCATTGCGCCGTCCGGCTCTACGCCGGAGCGCCCTGAAGAACCTGCTGTAATAGCTCTCGAGCACAAACTCGCAATGCCATAACTTCTTCGGCGCCTTCGAAGATGGAGAATACTCGAGCATCCACGAAGTAGCGAGATACTGGATATTCCTCGGCATAGCCCATACCGCCATGGATTTGCATGGCTTCACGGGTTACCCATTCGGAGATTCGGGAAGCATAGAATTTAACCAGAGTAGCTTCCATGTTGCCCTTTCCTTCATCCATCAGGCCGGCTACATGATAGGAATACTGCCGTGATGCCTGAACAATCATTGCCATCTTGGCCAGTTTCCATCGATTGATTTGATACTCTTTGAGTTCTTTTCCAAAAACCTTGCGCTCGTTTGCGTAGCGAGCCGCTGCTTCCATAGCCGCCTGCATGACACCGTTTGCTCGGGCTGCCGTCTGGACACGCCCGCCGGCAAAACCTGCCATTTGTAGATAGAAGCCTTTTCCTCTTCCTTCTTCGCCACCTATAAGGTTCTCATCGGGCACGAAGTAGTTGTCGAAGTTCACTTCGAAGCTATGCATTCCGCGGTATCCGATGGTGGCGATGGCCGACCCGGTCATGGAACCGCCGCCATCTTGCTTAACTTCAAATTTGTGATCTTTTGATCGAGGCTTTTCGGCCAGAAGAATAGACAATCCTTTATGCTTTAGATCGGGATCCTTCTCGGTNCGTGCGAGNACTAGCAGAACATCAGCATAACCTGCGAAAGTACACCAGGTCTTTACGCCATTGAGAACCCAGCCGCCATCAACCTTATCTGCGGTTACTTTCATACCGGCCACGTCGGATCCAAAATTGGGCTCAGTTACAGCAACACCGGCCATACGTTCGCCTGCTGCCAGAGCTCCCAACCATTTCTCTTTTTGCTCTTCGGTGCCACCTTTGATAATGGCTTTGGAGAGGATTTCCGGACGGGTAATCAAAGATCCTGCGATGGAAAGGCCGCCGCGAGAGAGCTCCTCGGTTACCACCATCATACCTACGTTGCCCAGCATATCCAGAAGTCCGCCGTATTGCTCGGGGATGGAAAGGCCAAAGGCCCCATTATTGATGAGTTCGTTCAGAATATCGTCCGGGATGAAATCATCGTGACGATGCACATGCTCNGCATGAGGCATTACCGTTTGTTCTGCGATCTTGCGATATACATCTCGCACTTCGTTGTAATCGTCGGTAGCCAGGTTCCCGTATTGCCCTGCGATAACATTCTCTGCGATGCGATCGTACTTGCTCTTTTCTACTGATTTCTGGATGGCTTCATTGAGTTCTTGAGTAAACAGCCCTGAGATTTCTTCGGGACTGAGACCGTATTCATCTGCTCGCCCCGCAAGTTCGCCGCGGAAGCGATTGAAGGCTTCGCCGATGAAGGCTGAGGCCATATCCTTTTCCATTTCTCCGTTTTGCTCGGAGTAATTCAGGAAGTAATCGGCGATATTGAATTCGGCAGTATGATAGGCCAGGTTATAATGAACCAGTTGATTCTCGTCCATTTTGGAGATAGACAGCTTGCCGCCATCGTCTGCCCGGCGAGCCAGGTTCTCTGTAATCTTNTTTATGCTGGATTGAAATTGATTTCGTATGATCTGCAGATGTTGTTCCATAGTTACCGCCAGTAGAATCACCCCCGGGAAATCTGACCACTGAAAATAGAACTGGAAGGCCCGATGGCCAGATGGTCGATAACGTTTGTCATACGACATCCCCAGGACTTACTTGTGCGGCCAACTCCAGGAATCCAGAAGGGGTGCACTGGACTTGCAGGCCGGCCTGTTTGAAATCCGGGAAACTCTCGAACCGCCTCAATTGCTTCTTGACTTAAAATGGCCCGCTTTGTGCAGTGCAAAAACAGCGATGCGGTTGATCAAGCGATATGCGAATCGTCGGCTCTACGATGCAGAGACCAGCAAGACCATTACCCTGGAGGATGTAGCCAAGTGCGTCCAGGAGGGGGAAGAGGTTCGCGTCGTGGACAACATCACCGGTGAAGACATAACAACGCGGGTTCTGGGTCAGACCTTCTTGAAGGTCAGCACAGAGCAACAGAACCTGGAATTTGCTACCTTCCTGCTCAGTTCTTTAATCCGAGAAGTATCCACCAATGTCACAGATTTTCTGTCCCGCCTTGTGCAGGGCGGCATCGGCGTGGCCAATCTTACTCGGGAACGACTGGAGCAAATCGTTCAGATGATGGTGGAGAAAGGAGAGCTCCAGCTTTCTGAGAAGCAGGATTATCTTACCTCCCTGGTAGATCAAATGGCCCGTCAGCAAGAAAGGATGCGGGATACAATTGAAGAAGGAAAGGGTGCCCTCCGTTCCGAGTGGGAAAAAGACTCCGTTGGTCCGGAAAAAGTGCCTGATATGGAAGAGCTCTCTGCTCGTCTGGATGAGATGGCCCGCTGGATTCGAGAAATGAAGAAATAGGGGTGTAGAGGTACGCTCGCATAGCTACCTCCTGTAGCATTGCTCCCGTCCCGGAGAAACGGCTCTTCGAGCCTTGCAATCTCGCCGTCTCTCGACCTCGTGTCTCCGNCGGCATTGGGACATCCATGTCCGGCATCGTGATTGCCGAGGAGTGGTCGTGCTTTTTTCCTTGCCAGTTTATTAAAGAACCACTCCTCTTAGAGGTACGCTCAACGGGATGCCTCCTGCATCCCGTTTCCCGTGATGGAGCGTTCGGCTCTTCGAGCCTTGAAACCCTCCTGCTTTCGAAGCAGCGAATTTCTCCTTTTTTTGTTGCCATGGCCTTTAAGAACCGCTGCTCTAATACCGAGGGATAAAGGGAGAAAAAGTGTCTGCACAGAAGCAGACGCCGGGCAGGGATGTCCGATTCAGTGCAACGGAGTGGAATGATGAAATCTGCAAAGCTAATGGCCCTGGGCCTGATCGCAGCTATGGCCGCCGGCCCATTGATGGCAGGAGCCGAGGATGATGCGAAGGCCTACTACGCAAAAAGATCGGAACAGGCCCTGAAGGATCTGGACTTTGGAACCATGGAGCAAAAGCTTCTGGCCACCTACTATATGGGAGCGCCCGCCAGACCTCAATTTGTCCGGCCTCTGGGACGGGAATTGCTGGAAAACCTGGAAGACCCGGCGCTTCGGAACTCCGCACCCAACGATCCCATTGTAAAATCCCACATTGCCTGGGCCCTGGGGCAAATCGGTCATGATGCCGCGGTGCCTTATCTGCTGGAAGCGGCGGAAAAAGTGAATGCAATCATCGAAGAGAAACGCAAAGCCGTGGAAGCTGCCCGGCAGAAAAGATCCCCGGAAAGCCATGAATTCCTGATTCAGCAAGATGAACCAGGTCCATTTCTCTCCAGTACTGAAGTGCCTTTTCCCTACAGCCCGGATGTGTACTGGAGCGTGGCCGATGAGTTTAAATCAGTACCGGCCGTGAACCTCAGCGCAGAGGACCATCGAGCCCGGATCGAAGGCTACAACTATGTGAATGTGCTCCAGCACATCTTCATTGCGCTGGGCAAGATCAGACAGAAAGAAAGCGCCGAGAAAATTGTACCGTATCTGGATCATCCCTATCCGGCTGTTCGCCAGGAAGCTGCTCTGGCTCTGGGGAAAATTGGCTCTTTAGCGGCTCTGGAGGCTCTGGAACGATCCTTCCAGAATGAGAAGGTGCCTGCAGTTCGAGCCCGGATTGCCTTTTCCATATTCCTCAATGATCATACTCGGGTGAAGTATTATCAGGAAATCCTGACCATGTTGAAGGATAATGATGTGCGAGTTAGACTTGAAGCTGCAAAGGCATTGCGTGAACTGGCTCTGGGCGAGTCTATTTCACCGCTTTTCGAGGCCCAGAGGCTGGAGGAAAGTGTACTCGTTCGGACCGTCATCGACCAGGCCATTGAACATGCAGAGAGAAACAACCTATTCCCGCCCGATGCCCAGTTTGAGACTGGCCCCAACCGAGTTTGGACCTACGGCCGACCGGTGCGTCCTAGAAACTAGTTCCCCAAAATGCCCGGCATCTGGCCGGGCTATGGCCGGCGCTCAGTCTACTCTAGTTCAGGGCATCCGAATTGTCAGAACCGGCTTCTCGGCTGCCATCCTTCTGATCNTATCCATTTTTTTTCTGTTTTCCTGTGCAGATAAGAAGACGGTTTATCTGAACGCAGATACAGGTAGTGGTCCAAGATANGCCTACGTCTCCGGTGATGCTGCCATACTACGAACGGATCCCATAATCATCGCATCCGAAGTGGATTTTCCTCCGGCCGGACAGCGTCTTACAGTAATCGAGCGAACCGCGAAGCAGGATAGCATCGATGGGGTGTCGGATTTCTGGTATCGAGTGCGACAGGATAGCGGAATTGAAGGCTGGATCTTTGGCGCATCCCTTAGCTTTTCGCAGCAGGAATTGGCCCAGAATTTTCAGGGTAAGAAAAAGGAAATCGAAGAAGTTCTGCCCGGAATCTGGTGGGAAATCGAAGGCGATGGTTCCACCGGTTATCGTAAGATCGTATTCAAGAACGATTATTTCTTTTACAGCTACGGCAACCGTCTGGAAAACTCGGGCAAATATGAAATTACCGATGATCTCAAGCTGAAGCTATCCGTTCCAACGGGCATGGGCCAGGAGCTTGAAGTGCGAAAGGTTGGTCTGGAATACAGGATCTTTAGCAACATCGAAAACTTTAGCTACGTCTTCCGTCCCGCTCCAGAAGAAAAGGAATACCTGGAAGTAGAAGAAGAGCAAGAACAAGAAGAGTCCTCAGAATGAGCTCCGACGGTAACAGCGGGCGTTCCCGGCCGGGTTCCGGGAAATCCGGAGGAAGACCCGGGCGAAAACCTGGCGGTCGACCATCCGGTGACTCTTCCGGTGGAAAACGGCAGCCGCGAAGCGATGGGCGCCCGGACCGAGACGGAANAACCAGTAGGGACAGAACATCCTCCTCTGGCTCAAGGTCCGGTGGCAGACCGACCTCAAGACCTGGAAGCAGACCGGGCTCCCAATCCGGAAACAGGCCCACCGGTAATTCTAGAAATCAGCGTCCAGCCGGAAGGTTTGANGGCCGCGCCGATCGCGGACCCNCTCAGGGGCCAGCCCGGGGAGATGNCCGAAGAAAGCCTTCATCAGATCGCAGTTCTGACACGCGTCGTGGGGCACCTCGAAGTTCCTCGCCGCGAAAGGAGTTCTCCTCTGATCGGCCTACCGATGCGCGACGAGCCGGGTCCCGAGGCCCCGGCCCACGGAAGGACTTTTCCTCGGATCGAAGTAGCAGACCTCCTCGCCGGGACTCAGAGGCCGGCTCCCGGAATCCTCGTTTTGGCGACAGAAATTCCTCTTCGCCCAGGCGGCCGGCAAGGCGATGGGATTCTGCCGATAAAAATGATTCGGTGTACAGGCCGGATCCTGCTGGAAAATCAGACTCAAAGCCCAAAAAGAAAATGCTGATTAAATCCCCGTCGAACTTACCTTCTGGACGACGGGTNACCNGGCATAAGCATGATCGTAAGGTTGTGCTTCCTTCTCGACCTGATCCAGATCAGGCCATTTCAAATTTAGAGCAGGATGGTTTTACTGCANCCGGCGCTGGAATCGAAAAAGGGGANTGGAAACCGGAATCCATATTTCAGGAACCGGTACGCATAAATCGCTATCTGGCAAGAGCCGGTTTTGGATCGCGACGGCAGGTAGAGGATCACGTTACTTCTGGCCGCGTGAAGGTGAACGGAAAAACGGTTTCCCTGGATACGAAGGTAGGCCCGGGGGATCTGGTAACGCTGGATGGAAAACGAGTTCGTTTTACCGAAGGACATATTTATCAGGCCTTTAACAAGCCAGCCGGCTACGCTGTTTCCAATCGCAGCTTTCCCGGAAATCCCTCCATCTACGAAATCCTTCCCGAGGATTTTCAGGGATTGAAGTACGCAGGTCGATTGGACAGAGACTCCCGCGGCCTGGTTATACTCTCCAACGATGGCGAATTCCTGAATCAGGTCATGCATCCTGCCAGACGTGTTACCAAGCGCTATCTGGTGACTCTGGATGAGTTGCCGGAAGTGGAAGAACTCACGCGAAGCTTCTACAAAGGCGTTGTGGATGAAGGTGAACTCCTGAGAGCTGTAAGAGTGGGCATCCTTGATCGCGAAAAGAAGATAGTAGAAGTGGTTCTCTCTGAAGGAAGAAAAAGACAGATTCGCCGAATGTTCTCTTCTCTGGAGGTTGAGGTTATAGATCTTTACCGGGTCTCGGTAGGATTTCTGAGTCTGGAGAATCATCCTGTGGATGAAGGAAAAACCTTTGCATTTGAGCCGGAAGAANTGTTTGGAATGAAAAAGAGCGATCCTGTGCTGGGCGATTTTAATCCCTGGAAAAAGGAGCCCTGATGTTATTTGTTACCCAGGAGTTCCTGTTATTTTTCATAGTAGTTGCGCTGGTTTACTGGCTCATTCCAGGCCGGTTTCGCATGTACTGGCTCATCCTTTCATCGCTGTTTTTTTACGCTACCTGGAGCTTTGTTTTTACCTTTCATCTGCTGTTCGTAGTAGGGATGAACTATGTAGTGATGGAGCTTTATAAGATTCATCGCAAGAAATGGATCTTTGTTTCGCTGCAGATCGGAAACGTGGCGAACATTGGAGTATTCAAATACTATTATCTGATTCTGGACTTTTTGGGCATTCTGTTTAACCAGGACTGGTTGCGCGAAGAAAGCCTCCGAATGCATGATCGACTGCAGGGACAGGAAATCCTGCTACCGCTGGCAATCAGCTTCTATACGTTTCAGATCATGTCCTACGGCATCGACATCTATCGAGGGCAGTACACAAATCAGCATTCTTTTAAAGAAGTCCTGCTCTTTAAGTCTTTCTTTCCTCAGCTGATTGCCGGACCCATTATGCGCTCTTCTGAACTGCTTCCGCAGATTCAAAAGATGAGCGAATTTTCCAGTCCTACATCGGAACAGACGGAGAGGGCTACCTGGCTGATTATCGCAGGCATTGTTAAGAAGATGCTTATCGCGGATCAAATTACGGGAGCTCTCATTCCCTTCCTCCATGGAGATCCGGCAAGCTTTCCTTCGCATCTTGTATGGATCTATACCATCGGATGTCTTGCCATGCTATATGCGGATTTCTCTGCGTATACCGATCTGGCCAGGGGGACGGGGCTGCTGCTCGGATTCGAAATTCCCATGAACTTCAAGGCACCACTGTTTATGCATTCGGTGTCGGACTTCTGGCGGCGATGGCATCTTACGTTTTCTCGATGGATTCGCGATTACATCTATATTCCGCTGGGGGGAAGCCATGTTCCTGAATACAGAAACTATATTAACCTCACCATCACCTTCTTTATTGGCGGTCTATGGCATGGGGCCAGCTATACTTTTGTGCTCTGGGGCATTCTGACAGGTCTTATTCTTTCAGCAGAGTCTTTTGCATTTCGCAGAGGATGGCAGGAATGGCCGGATGCCCTGGGCGGCCGTATTCTTCGAATTGTACTGAGTTACATTATTTTTCTTCCGAGCACTGTATTCTTTTTTGGGAAGGGTCTGGACTGGTGTGGGGCTGCTGTGCTTCAGATGTTTTCGTTTCAGTTCAGCGGAGAAGTGCCGGAGAACTTCAATATACTTGGCTACGGAATCCTTGCGGCGCTTTTCTTCCACTTGATCGATGAATGGCCGGAATTCTTTGTGAAGCTGAGAAAGCACGATCGCTGGCTTCTACCTGTCGGCGGCGTAGCCCTGATACTTGCCATGACTCAATTCGCCGGACCGGGAAAGGATTTCTTCTATTTTCAATTCTGATTCTCTGAGAGGTCTATGACATAGGTGAGGTGCCAGTGAAGTCATCAACCGTAGTAAAGCCGTTGCGCGAAGTAAAGCTGATTAGCGAAGCGAAGCCGTTGCGCGAATTGAAGCTGATGAACGAATTGAAGCCGTTGCGCGAATTGAAGCTGATGAACGAAGTGAAGCTGATGCGATCAGGTAGACGGATCAGGTGAGGCAGCCACGGAATCCATATCAAGCGATGCGGGTTGCGAGATTATTGCGATGCACCGGCCAGATGCGAGGAAACTATGAAAAACCTTAAGCCTCTATACATACTGATTGGAGTCCTGGGATTCCTCTTTCTTTTCGATAAGATCTTTTTGATTCCTGAGGTGCGTGATTCTTTTATGCAA
Organism: Leptospiraceae bacterium; assembly: GCA_002717505.1. GTDB lineage: Bacteria > Spirochaetota > Leptospiria > Leptospirales > Leptonemataceae > UBA3465. Next base: position 1,954 of record PBEB01000017.1, on the reverse strand, counting down.
CCCGGCGGGATGGTATATTACCGACATCGGCTTCATCAGATGGAGAAATATCTGAATCGCGCCGAGGATGAAAAAGGCCGTCGCACCGTAGTTGTTCTCGGCGATTCCCGGAGCTTTGGTATTGGAACCTCCATGGCTGAACTGGCCGGAAAGGACGATGTAAAGGTCTGGAATTTTGCAGGGCCCCAGGCAGTGCCAGCCTATCATCTCTTTCTGCTTGAAAGGCTCTTACAGTCGGATCGCAAGCCAGATGCCATTATTCTTGGTCTTTCACCGGACGCTCTTGGCAGAAATGCCGGCATTTTCGCAAGTCCTGTGTTGAACTATGGCATAGATTCAGAGTTTATCAAGACCTACCACACCCAGATTCCAGACCGGGATCTGGACACCTATGCCAACAGTCGCCGATTCGCTGTAGTCGGGATGCAATTTTCCATTCGCACTTTGATTCGCCGAATTCGAGGTAGCCTATCCTCCAACGATCGCCTGGAAAAACTGCAACCTTTCTTGCAGAGTCAGAATTTGAGCGAGGCCGAAAAAGCGAAGTACTATGCTCTGGCCCAGGCCAGTTCGGAAAACCTATCTATCTACGATTTTCATACTTCTCCGCAAATCGATGTTCTGGATCAACTGGGTGGGGCTCAGTACGCCTGGTATGGAGTGATGCAGCCTGAAGATCTGAAGCGGGAAACAGATACCCTGGTGTCCCTTTATCTGGAGGCCTTTACCGTCTCCGAAGAGCAAATGTTCTATCTGGAGCGCACCATGAAACTACTCGAGAAGGCGGAAATACCTGCCGTTGTATTCTGGCCCCGGGTGAATCCGTATCTGCGGGAAGTCTATCAGAAAGAGCCAAAAATCTCCATGCTCTGGACCAGGGTGACCCGCCTGGCCGACCGATACGGCATCGCAACAGCGGATTTGAATCAGCCTGAAGCCAGCAATTGCCAGCATTATTACGATGCCAGCCATCTCTCCATAGACTGTTACCCGGGAATTACTGGCTACCTCCTACAACTGCCGAAATAGGCCCTCTTTTTTTTCTCGGTATGCTCCAGAAATGGTGCGATACTGATCATAGTGCAGACTGTATTTAAATGGATTGATCAATTCTTTCATTCCATGCCGGATCGCCTTGCCCGCAGCATTCGGCTGGGTTTCATCGGTGTATGGATTCTAGTGGCTGGAGTGGTTTCCTATCGTTCCTGCGTCATGGGCCAGTCAGAAGCTCCTCAGGATGGACAGGATCTGCAACTGTCCAGAATCAAAGAACAGATTATCCGCGAGGAAAACCGGAACAATGCACCGGAGATTCAATTGCCGGATCCGGATCAAATCCTGCCCGAGAATTCGGCCATCGATAATCTACCTCTCCCTGAGCCCAGCCGTGATGTTAGCACCTTGCCGGGTTCCGCGGATCTGAAAGAACGGGATCCCAATCCTTCTTCCGAGACCCTGCCTCCTTTCCTTGGAGAGAGCGATCAGATCATTTTCCCTCGCAGAGATGGCCGGGATGGCCCGTCCCCGCAGGAAACCAGAGACACAGATTCGCAACCTTCCTTGCTGTCGGAACCCGATTCCAACCGGGATCGGATCCAGAGTCCATCCACAGATAGCAGGCCTGGCTCAAATCAAGATCGCAGCTCTCCGGAATCAAAAAGCCCGCCAGCAGGCGGAAGCGAAAACAAGCAGGATTTGCAACAATTGCCGGAAAAGCAATAGGGCCAAAACGGAATAAAAAAGACAGCAGTGCAATCGGACATGAAATTCTTCCCGTGGGCTCATAACAACACTTTGCATTATGCCTGTGGCTCCTGGATTTACAGGAGATACCGGCAAACCATCGTCGCAGCTTTCCAATTCTTTCTGTCCGTGATTCGGAGCTCGGCCGAACGGCACCCTATTTCTCATAACCTGAAAACAGACTTTTTCCGCGCAGCATCTTTCAGGCTTC
>PBEB01000016.1 GCA_002717505.1 Leptospiraceae bacterium | reverse complement strand
TGAACCCCATTACGGCGCTCTCTGGGCCGGTGCCATGCTATTTGGCATGCATTTCCTGGGACTCTTTGTGGCCCTTCCGATTTCCTTCATCTTAAACCGAGGTGTGCTCAAGACTCCTCCCTCCCCATTCGTCCTGGAAATGCCTCCTTATCGGATGCCTCTGGTGAAGAACGTTGCCATTCGAGTGTACGAAGCTGCGAAGAAGTTTGTAGTCCGGGCCGGTACGGTTATTTTCGCACTGAGTATTGTCATCTGGGCCCTGAGTTACTTCCCCTCTACGAATCCAGAGATGGAAAAGGTGGAAGTGAAGTATGATTCGAGGATAGAAAGCCTGGNGGAAGNNCCCTCCNACNAANGNACAGGGGAANCAGANANCNGNCCGGAAGCCACTCCTACGGAACCCNCNGCAGAAGANTTGGAATCGGATGCNCCTTCCNNGGATCNNGCANNNACNANNNCGGATAGAATNGCTGAACTNGANGAGCAGAAGGAACGGGCCCTGGCAGGNGCTCGGNTGGAAGGCTCCTACCTTGGTATGGCNGGNAAATGGTTACANCCGGCNTTNGCTCCTCTNGGATTTGACTGGAAGCTTACAGTAGGACTTCTNAGCGCATTTCCNGCCCGGGAGGTNATTGTNTCTACNCTGGGNATNATCTACAATGCTTCCGATGAAGANGANGGATTNAANCTAAGNCTNTCCTCNGCNAANGATNANGAAGGNAACACTCTNTACGGTCCGNTNCATGCNATTACNATGATGGTTTTCTTCGCACTNTGCGCNCANTGNATGAGCACNCTGGTNGTNGTNCAAAAAGAGCTNGGATCCTGNAAGTATGCGGTTTTCACGTTCGTCTATATGACCGCCCTGGCCTATGTGGCCGGTCTGGCCGTCTATCAGATCGGATCATTGATTACCTAGCAAGATCGTGCGGCTTAAAGGTATCCTCTTCGCAACGTAGAGCCCCGGACTTGCGTCAAGGCGACGGTTTAGACTTANACCAGATGCTTCTCAGATTAAGAATCCGGGACCAAGCAAGAAACAATTGGCTTCTCCCTTATCNCGAGCGCCACTGCGATTCATATTCCAGGNCTCGGCCAGGATCATTTGGATCACCCGGCCGACGTTCCGTAGATCCCCTCACCTTCGCTTCTTGCGATGACTGCGGCGCCGCAGGAATCGCTCCAAACATTAACAGCTGTGCGAAACATATCCAGAATACGGTCTACGGTAATGATCAGTCCAATGGATTCTGCGGGAAGCCCCACTGCCGAAAGAATGATAGTGATGGTCACCAGACCGGCCATAGGAATACCGGCCGCCCCAACAGAGGCAAGCAATGCAGTAAAAACAACAATCAACTGCTGGGTTATACTCAAGTCGATGCCAGAGGCCTGAGCAATAAACAGAGTGGCCACGCATTCATACAAGGCCGTTCCATCCATGTTCACCGTGGCTCCCAGCGGAAGAACAAAGCTGGTGGTTCTGTTCGAGATGCCCCCCTGCTTTTCGCAGCACTCCATGGTCAGTGGTAGAGTTGCGCTGGAGCTGGAGGTGGAAAAGGCCATAAGTAATGCCGAACCCATGGCCTTGAGGTGTCGAAGGGGATTGATTCCGCCATAGAATCGCAGTATGGCAAAGAGAGTGACGAATGCATGTACAAACAGTGCAATTATGACTACAGCCATATAGGTGCCCACGCTGCGAATCGACTCCAGAAGATTTCCTTCCAGATACTTTTCCGAAACCACCCCTGCAACAATACCCAGAATACCCAGCGGGGCGAACCGTACAATCCAGTCTGTAATTCGCATCATAAGTTCAAAGGCGGATTGAAAGAACCGAATCAATGTATCTCCCTTTTCATGTTCCATTCGAAGCATGGCAGCGCCGGCCAGAAAAGCGAAGAAAATGATNCTGAGCATATCGTCCTGCATCAGTGCCTGAAAAACGTTTCGTGGAATAATTTCCAGCAAGGTCTGTCCCAGAGGCTTCACTTCAATGGAAGAATCCTGCAAAGCCGGGGCCTCCATGCCATCCCCCGGGCGGATCAGATTTACCAGAATCAATCCGGTGGTAATGGCCAGTAGGCTGGTGATTCCGTAGTAGGTAAGGGTTTTAAACCCGAGCCTGCCCAGAGCGCCGGTCGCACCGCCNGGCGCCTGACCTGCGCTCACCGCATCGTCACTCCGACGGGAATCGGTTACGGCGCTTCCGGGCCCGGTGCCTGGCGAGGCCATGTTCTTCAGACCGGCCACTCCACTGATGATGGAGCACAGTATCAGGGGGGCCACGATCATGCGAAGAGCTCTTAGAAATAGATCTCCGGCCCAGGTAACATATCCGGCTTCCTGTGGCAGGAGAAAGCCGTAGAGGCCTCCCAGAATCAGGGCAGCAAGTATCTGCCAGTGCAAAGGAATGGAAATCAGGGCGCGCAGGGCTTTAGACATGGACATCACCGAAAAGGATCCTGCCCCATGCTTCAATTCCGGGCTGAAAGGGGACAAAATCCGAATTTTCGGTCGATTTAATGGGTTGCCGTGCAGCGCACCATATAAATTTGGTTCATTGTGAGTCGGATTGCTACAGATCTGCTCCGCATTTTTGCCGTTACTTGCATCGTGTTCAATCACGTGAGCTGGCCGCTCTTCGTTTCCTCGGCCAGCGCATCCGGGGGAATGCTGGCCCACTTTTCAGCACTGATCAATCAGCTGGGAAAGCCTTCGGTGCTGTTCTTCCTGTTTTTGTCTGGAGTGGCGTTCTCCGGCAAACGAGATAAACTTTCCGTAGCAGGCTTCTATCGCAGCCGTCTGCTTCGCATAGTTCCTCCCTTCCTGCTTTTCTCTCTGCTTTTCTTTCTGATCTCCGGAGATAGCTTTCGAGTTCTGGATCCAATTGCCTGGTTATTCGCCGGTACAGCTCATTACCATCTGTACTTTGTGGCTGTATTACTATATCTCTATATTTGCTATCCGTTGCTCCGGGAAATTCCCTATAAGCCATCCTATCTGCTAACGCTGGTTGGCCTGGGGATAACGTTGCACCTGATCAATTCCCTGCGATACAGTGCCCCCTTGCCGGTCATGCTAGGATTTCGCTTTTCTGATCTGGGCAGTCTGGCCCTGGAGAAGCCGGGCAGCGGAGACAGTCCTGGTAGCGTAGTGTGGCTGGAGTATTTTGCCTTCGCCGTGCCTTTCTTTATGGCAGGCCTCTGGTTACCAGAAATTGTGCGAAGACATTCATTTCTGAAACTGGATTATTCCCGCTTCAATGCAGGATGGAGTGGATGGCTCAAGCTGTTCGCCGGCAATGGCTTCCAGCTAATTCTGCGCTTTGCTCTTGTGTCCGCTGCTTTTCTTCTGGTATTCAATGATTTTGTCATGGNTTATCAGGCAGGTCTACATCCAGACCCCGCCGGTCGAGTCTGGCGTATCTCGGTGGCTCTTTATGCTGTAGCTCTAATTTTGTTTCTGGTAGCTTTACCTGAAGGATCTTCACCTCTATGGGTCAAGAAGCTATCCAGGGCTAGCTTTCTGGTCTACTTGCTCCATCCTCTCTGGATTGAAGCCACCAGATTTCTGCATCCCTGGTATCAAATGCAGGTTGTGATTCCCCTGTCCTGGATTACTGCTCTTGCCCTGCATGAGCTGGCCCTTTCCTTTCCTCCCTTTGGTTTATTGCTGGGCGAAGGGGATCGAATGGGCCTGGGCGAATCCAGAGCAAAAGCGAAAATTCCAGAGGAGCCCAATCGAGGGCGAAAGCAATCTGAAACCCGGCGATAACTGGCCGCCGTTCAATGAATGATCGAACACGGCCTGGTTGTTAGAATCCCGGGACTATTTCTCAGCGGAACCCAGGCAATCAGAGTAACTGATTTCNGGCCATAGACGGATGATGTTCCCGCTCGAAACAAACCCGAGACACGGGATCCCTGNACCGAATACCTGCACCAATACTCGAGTTTCCGCCACTGTGGTCTGGTTTCCGAAGACTGACTAACCGAGNGTCAATTCCCCTCCGGTCGAATGCTCCGCNCGCAAAGGCTTGAGCTGTCTCTGCAACTTCAAGTATTTCCCGCAATGGGAATACCGTTTCACTGGTTGCGTCTATTAACGACGAGATTTCTTAGAAGTCTTCTTCGAAGGCTTCCTTGAACTCTTTTTGGAGGAATTTCCCGTGGCTTTCTTACGGGTCAGGCCCTTCTTCGTCGCTTTCTTCCCAGTAAGACCGACTCTCTTCTTGGCCTGACTGGCATTTCCCCGGGCAATAGACATTTCCCATTCCCGGGTTTTCCATATTTTACTGGTGATCAAGCGAGCTCCCCGTCGCACAGTCATATAAGACCATGCCCACTGAACCAGGACCATCATTCGGTTTCGAAACCCAATCAGGTAATAGATGTGTACAATGAGCCAGGCAACCCAGGCAAGANAGCCACTCATCTTCAGTTTGCCAACTTCAAGCACGGCCGAAGCTCGCCCGATGGTGGCCATAATACCTTTGTCCTTGTAGAAAAAGGGCTTTCTGGTTTTCCCCGCGATGGTTCGCAGTACATTTGTCGCGGCCAATCGTCCCTGCTGAATCGCTACCGGAGCGAGACCCGGCAAAGGTTTGCCGTCCCGGGTATGCGAAAAAGAAGCCTGGTCTCCAACAACAAAAACCTCGGGGAACTTCTCCAGGCTTAGATCGCTCTGAACAACCACCCGGCCGCCTCGATCCAGGTCTGTATCCAGTGTATAGTTAATTTCCGTAGGCCGAACGCCAGCAGCCCAGAGTACAGTTTGCGCGCGAATCACTTCTTTCCCCACCACTACGCCATGGTCATCCACATCTGAAACCATGCTATTGGTCCAGATGGTAACGCCCAGTCGTTCCAGTTCCCGACTGGCATGTTCAGAAATCTCTTCGGAGAATTGATTCAGAATTCTAGACGCGCCTTCCACCAGGATGATTCGGGTTCGACGCGGGTCGATATTGCGGAAATCTCGCTCAAGAGTGTACCGGCTAATCTCACCCAGAGCGCCAGCCANTTCCACTCCGGTAGGACCTCCACCCACAATTACGAAAGTCAGAAGTTCTTTCTGGACAGCAGGATCTGTTTCGCGTTCCGCCAGTTCGTAGGCAATGAGCATCCGCTTGCGAATCTCAGTAGCCTCTTCCAGGGATTTTAGGCCAGGAGCGAAATCCTCCCATTGATCGTTTCCAAAATAGCTATGGGTAGCTCCGGCGCAGGAAATCAGATAGTCATAATCCACATCGCCAAAATCGCATATCACCTTTCGATTTTTAAGATCTACGCCAGTTACTACACCCAGAAGGACGTCGATGTTATCGTAACCCGAAACAATGGATCGAATAGGAACTGCGATGTCAGCCGGACTGATGGCTGCCATGGCAACCTGGTACAGCAATGGTTGGAAAAGATGATGATTTCTTCGATCAATAAGGGTAACTGTAACCTCGTCCTCCTTTGCCAGCCTCTTGGCGGCATTAATTCCGGCGAATCCGCCTCCTATGATGACAACATGTTTGGGTTTATTCATAATCAGGACTCCCTTCGCCGCACAAAAAACCAGACCATTCCGATGGCAAGCATTACAAGACCCAGGACAGAAAATCCAACAATTCCACCAATGGAGAACAATACATTGACTTTCTCGTAGGGCATAAGATCGGTCTGCAAGCCAGTCACTTCACCGTCCTGGTTCCGGACCACTCGAACCAGCCAGCCGTCCATTCCTGCCTGCCCACGGGCCATAAATAGATCCGGCGCCAGAGGGATCAGGTGAATGGAAGGTTCGGTTTCAAAGAAGCCAGAAAATCGGACTTTTCCTTCATTCAGGTCCAGATGCGTATCTGCCAGAAAGCGAAACACTCCGGCAGACCCGGTAAGCAAGTATTTGGGCCTGTAATAGCCCGTGAGTTCTTCGAGCATTGCTGGAGTTACATTATCAGGATAATATCCAGCGCGAGTTTGATCCAGAAATTCCCTGCATTCCGGATATAAATCCGAAATGATCCGATCCAGAATCTTCTGGAGGGTAATCTGCTGTCTTGCATTGAGCAAGACCACAGCGCCCCTTCCATCTTCTGTGAAGATCGCCCCGGACACAAAGCCCGGATACTGGGAAAGAATGCGATAAAAGCCCGGTCCATCGGGACCACAAAGTTTATGATAATAGAATCCGGGACTGCGGCCTCCAGGTACGGAGGTATGCCAGCGCTGATCCAGAATGCGTCTGGCCACCGGATCGCCCCCTCTTGCCTCTTTCGCAAGTCTCTGTAGAAAGGTACCGTAGTCTGTGGCCGTTGTCAGAAGATCGAGATAACTGCGAAAGGCCACTCTGGGTAAATCGATGGGGGCAGGAGTCTTTCCTCGGGGCTCGTATCCCCGGGCCAATTTACGATTCTCTCGGTCCTCGTAGAAGAAGGAGTTTTTGAGCTGCATGGGCTCCAGGATCTGTTCTCTTACAAGCTGGTTCGGGTCAAGGTCGCTGGAATGAAATATCCATTCATATCCCTGGGGAGCGTAAATGTAATGCTGTCCGGGCTCCAGCGCTTGCTCCATGGTTTCCTGTAGCAATTCGCCGCGAACCTTCTCCACCGATTCTTCTACCCCGGGCGAGAGCAAGCCTTCATGGGTATTCTGCAATCCTCCAATCATGAGAAAGAGATCATCGGAACTGACGGCTCCAGCAGGAGTCTGGATCTGTTGCTCAAGGGACAATCCACGGGCCTGTNGNTCCCTNAAATAGGCATAGACTGAAAGGGGTGCTCGCAAAGCTCCGGTAGCGAAGGCCGTATCGTTGGTGAGCTTTTCGCCACTTTCGGAACTCGCCAACCCGAAACTTTCCGCGTAGGTTCGCCCCGGTCGGAAAACAAAAACCTGCACTCCCTGAATATTTTGATCCTCCATAAGGGAGGGGATGTAAGAGCGCAATGCCTCCGTAAGATCCCGGGCTTCCAGAGAGGGTTGGATGAAAAAGAAGCTCAGCGAAGCCAGCGTCGCGGCAGCGATTCGCCGCAGGACTGGTGTCCTGTTGAAAACCATAACCCGATCCTTCGCCTGTGGTTTACATGATGAAACCTCTGGAATTGAGAGTTGTTCGGATTGAAATGGATGGGCAATGCCCGCTGGCTTAGATTGAAATAGATGGGCAATTCCGGCTGATTGAGTTCGAAAGGGATGGGATGAAAAATTCGAGAAATTGTGACTGAGCATAATCAGTCGTCACTCTCGGATTCTCCCTCTGCGGGCAAAGAAAAATCGGAAAAATCCTCCGCGCGGCTGCTTGCATATTCGATGAGCTCGGGAATTCGATGAGCCGGTGCATTCTTCCAGTACACTGTCCAGAACTCCATTCTATGAAATCCGTCCGCCAGTCGTTCGTACCAGCGATGAATTGTATTTTTTCTCCTGGACCTCCAGAACAAAGGACCAGGCTGAGCAAGCACCGAATCCCATAGTTCCTGAGCTACCCCCTCTCCGCGGGCCTGTAAACCCACGGCAAACTTCGACAGATAGCGCATACCTTTGTAATCTTCTAGAAGAACAGCCCCTCTATAGCGCGAATCAATGTGCATTTCTACCATCTTGTCCAGTATGGATTCCTCCTTTAGAGGCCGGGCGAAGCTTTCCTGAAGTAGATCCACCANTCGCCCTCGNTCTATTCCATCCATGGAACGANANAGANTNATTTCGCTNCTTTCGCGNACGATNGTTCCCGCCCCTTTTACGGTAAATATCTCNTTTAGCAGATCGAACGGTGTAGTGACGGAAAGATGCACACTGGAATCTTGTTCTAGCATACCTCCACAAATTGATAAAATGGCTCTGTCCTCNNGGCGTACAGATGCTTGCGGATTACAGTGAAAAAGAGGCTCCCCGGTCTGTCGAAGAGCGCCGCTGAGTCTGACAAAATGAATTCGCTTGCATTGCGATGGGACCAGCGCCTGTAATGTATCCTGCAAACCGGATTCGCTGCGAAGAACCGTCAAAGTTCGATTCGGAGTTCCCGATTCTATGTCCAGCGATGATCCCGGTTTCCAGGCCTTTACTACAAAGCTTCCATCGTTTTCGAAATGATGGATTTGCTGGCTTGCCACAGGTTCAGTCAATAAAACAGCCGGAAACAAACCCAGGCGACTGAGAAAATAAAGATGCGTTCGTAAGAGTTCCGGTGCCTGCGCAACACTTTCGGCATCGGGCACAATTAGAGCAAATAGCGCCGATCCGCTCTGGCGAAACTTCTTGAGATAAAAGTCTATCTCTTCGCTTCGCCCGATACTCTGGAGAAAGAGACTGAATGCATCATCAAAGAACATGGCTACTCATTCTGGAAAGGTCTATCTGCGACGATCTAACGATTCAAGAAATCCGGACGAAAAAGCGAATCCGAAATCTCCAGAGTATCATCAAAAGTATAGATCTCCATTCTGGTTATTGTACCGGTTTCCAGGTCCAGTGCCTCCCAGCGAACCGGCCAGGCCGGGACTACATCCTTCTTCTTGCCCAGATGCAATACAGGTATATCGTAGCTTATTTCTATTGTCTTGAATAGTACTGTATTCTGGTCGTACACATCCAATCGCATGGGTCTCAAATTGGCAGGATCCTGGATTACGCTGATCCGCCCATAGGAAGAAGGAAGCATGGGAATTAAAGAATAATTGATGGCTGTTTCGCCGCCTTCGATTTTCACTTCTTTCGCCACATCGGCCGGATGAAAATTGGCTTCTAAGCTGGCCCCGGACAGATCTCGAAAAGAAAGACCGGATCGCAAAATTGCCTGGTACTGATCCGCTCCCCTTAGCTGCAACAGGTCTCTGCGACGAGCATCCCATACCCAGATCTCTTCTCCCTGACGTAAATAGAGGGCTCGCAAAGTAACTCCTCGTGCCGGAGATGTTAACTCCAGAAACCGACCCTTATCGGAAACATGCATCTGAAAATCCTGCATATTCGGGCGACCCTTTTCATCGATAATGGTGATCTTCCCCGAATACATTCCGGCTGGATAACTCAAGCTGGAATCCAGGGCAGCCACCAGGGCCTGGACAGGTCGGTCCTTCCAGTTCGCCTCGTTCTGTGCTTCTGCGTAGAGTAGACTGGCCAGAAGGAAGAAAGAAAGGCATCCCGGTAGGTAAGCTTTTTTACTTTTTAAAGGCATGCGAATTTTTGGTGGACCCTCCAAAGGCAGACTTCGAACCTTCCGATAGTCTTACCTCAAGATTCGGAGGATATCTTTATGAAGGCAATACAACGAGCAAGAAAACTTGTTCTTTTGCTGACTGCACTGACCGTTTCTACGGTTTCTGCCGATCAACTACGTTTAAATGTAGGCCTATGGCCAGGGGAACTGGATCCTGAACTGGAAGGCCGACTGCTTCTGGATGATCTTGTGGAGCCCACAAGCCGCATTGACCTGGCATGGTCCAACAAGGACACCACCACTGTCTATCCACTGGGACTGCAATATTTCAAGCCCATGGGACCGGGGCAGCTGGTATTGACTGCGAACTACATCCGCTACGCGCCGGAATACTCCTTTAATGGAATCAGCACCGGATCTGTTGCTCTGGTAACCCTGGAAGACTTTGCCACCACTGACTGGGAACTGGAAGCCGGTTACGAAATTCCCCTGGTGGGCAATAAATTGTTCATCACCCCTCGCCTGGGCTTTCGCTGGCATACCCAGGAATTCAACTACGATGAGCTCACAATTGGTAGCCCTTCGGCGATCAGCCTGGACAGCCCCTTTTCCGGAAATGCTCGAGGAAGCTACATTGCTGTGGGCGGCCGATTCTATCTGATGCCTCAAATCGCTCTTTACGTAGATTTCATGACCACTTCCATCTTCCCTAACTTTGGTGGCAGCATGGAGTTTGAACAAACCGTTCTTCAGACCGATGGTGTTCTGCGCTACGATCGAGCTGAGTCCAGCTATCAAGTAGAGTTCTCCAGATATACCCTGGGTATTCAATACGATATCAACAAGAATGCCTACATTCAGATTGGTATCCGTGAAGAAGTTCAGAAAACCAGTTATCCTGGATATTACAACCTGGCCATTCGTACCGATAGTAGCGGTGTGAATTCCACAGTGGATGAGATTATCTCAGACATTGTCTTCTGGGATTTTCAGGACCAGACCCAGACCAAAGGGTTTGCCTATTTTGCTTTTAGCTACGGAATCGATATCTAATCGCTGACGATGGAGCTCCTCCATCAAAAGCTAAATTGATACTGGACCGATGCCCCACCGGGCATCGGTCTTGCTCTCTGCCTAGCCACGAAACCAGACTCTGCCGGCACCCGGGCTTACTCGCTTACTCGCCTGCGCAGGTTGAATGGAAGAGCTTCCGCTCATCCCGACGATTTCGCCTGGACTCGCCGTATGCCTGGCCTTTCCATCCAATGCTTCAAGACTGTTCCGTGGGATGGGAATCCTTGGGCGAAGGAGCCATGGAATCCAGGTATTCCTGCCATTCATGGGGAAGATAATACTTCTTCTTGCTATTACAGTCCTTGCAGCAAGGCACAATGTTGGACTTCTCCGAGGAGCCTCCTCTGGACAGAGGAATGATATGATCCATGGTCAGATCAGACGGTTTGAAAGATTGATGACAATAGTAGCATTTACCGCTGGATTTTTTTTTCTTCCACCAGGGACTATCCCTGAGCTTGCGCGCCTTCTTTTTCTCGCGATCGATCCATCCTGGATCAGGCGCAAAGAAGGGATCAAATTTTTCCGGTTCGGACCTCATCATGCGTTCGACGATACCAGCGTACCATATCTACGTAGGACAGAATCCCCAGAATCTTACCATCGTCAATCACAGGAAGACTCCGCACCTTTTTGGCAATCATGAGGTTCAGGGCTTCACGCAAGAAAGCGTCCGAGCTCACCGATACCATCTCCTTCCCTTCAATGACCTGCTCTACCGTTACTTTCAGAAAGTTTCGCTCAATATCCAGGGAATCTTCGTAAGATAATCGAAGCAGATCAAATACCGTAATCGTACCNAGAGGAGTNCCATCCCTCATTACCAGAACGCCAAGAAAACCGTTTTCCAGACAGGTGCGCGCAGCTGCAGCGGCAGGATCCCTTGCATCGCAAGTAACTACATCCCGGGTCATTACATCCGATACCTTCGCTTCCAGCATTTTCTGGGTGCGACGAAGCAGTTTTTCCTTTAACCCGTGGTCTTTGATTTCATCTATCATTGACATATGCTACCTACCTGCCGATTCGCTTATCTAACTCTTCCGTTCTTCGGTNATTNTTACCCAACTCCGGACCTNTGGCTNTNGACCCGCAGGCCATTCAGAATTAGCCATCCAGAGTGAATTTAAATATTCCTCTCTCTACCAGTTCGCGATTAATACGATGCTGAATTTTCATTCGAACGATTTCCGCCGCTTCTTCCAGAAAGCGAATGTTTTTCGCATCCTTCTTCCCGAACCCATGCAGGGTCACTGGCTTCAGAAAACATATCTTCCATTGAACCGGAAGAGGTATCAGATTCAATGGAACCGGGATTTTTGCGCCAANGAACTTCTCAGTCCAGTCCAGCGTGCCAAGATTCAAGTGCGTTTCTTCGGCTCCCAGGATGGAGACCGGAACAATGGTGGCTCCTGTCATGATGGCCAGAGAAATGAAACCAGGATTGAAAGGCTTGAGCTGATACATTTCGATGCTGGATTTGAAGTTCCCTGCTTCGGCTTCAGGAAATAGAATTAATAGTTTGCGCTTTCGAAGAACGCGAATAGCCACCTTGAAATCCTGAGGGATGTAGGCCAGTTTTGCACTGGCCATCTTAAGGAACCCATCCTTATGCCAGTAATTGTGGCTCANGGTTCTGGGCATACGCCTGGCTTTCTTCAGAATCTCATTCTGGAGCACCATTGCATCCCATCCCAGAACGCCACTGTGATTGGGAACAACAATAACGGGTCCAGTGCGGGGCAGATTATCCAGACCTTCTACCTGAAGATCCGTAAAGTCTCGCATGGTATCCAGAAATCCATGTGTTACTCCACGAAACAGGAAGTAGTCCAGGTCTTTGCCCAGAAATTCCCGCCAATCGGGACTTTGAAAGAAACGCCTTTGTGTCATGGCTCGGCCTGCTATTCTACCCGAGATGCCTGAAAGTCAAGCAAGGAAAAATATTCGGTCCTCCAGCCCCAGAAAAGAAAGACAGGCCCGAACCGCATGATTCTGATTATCCACCAACATGGGAAGATGCAGCCGGACCGGCGGTGGCAGGGAGGCCCTTTGAAACAAGGTCTTGATCTTTCCTGTATGAATTCCCTGCTGATTTTGGAAACGATACATGGACACCTCCGATGCTGGAACGGCTCGCAATTCGGTGCGATAGGTCCTTTGCTTTCCCAGCCATTCAATGGCCCATCCCGAGTCAGCACTGGGTCCGCGGGCGTCGCTGGACGTATCCACAGATTCAGAAAGCTTTTGCATCACGGGAGGACGGAACAATTCTCCCTGGATTCGATAGATCCAGAGATCCTCTCCGGAAGACCAGATCTCAACAAATGAGTTTTGAACCCTTAACCATTGGCCCCTAGGAAATGCATGCGAAACCCCATGGACTTCCTGCAGCATAGCACCGGAGATCATATCTTCGCCCAGAGTTTTCAGTGAAAGTCTGATCAGGGACGTCAATTCCGATAAGCTGGCATTTTTCCATAGATGCGCAGGAATTCGAGAATACAGTTCGATGCCCGATGAATGCATTTCCGCGGATGACAGAGGATCATGATGAACGGACCAAAGAGCCGCTGGATTCAGTCCCTGAGCATAGAGTTCCGGAAGTACATTGATTCGAAGAGCGTTTCTCTGGTACGTCGGATCTGCATTGGTCGGGTCCTCTGCATAGGGGATGGAGTGTACCTTGAGCATTTCCTTGATCTGAGATCTGGTTAACAGCATCAACGGTCGTAGCAGGTTGAGATGCCCCAGAAAACGCCGGCTCTTTCTCAACGAAGACCAGATAGGCATTTCGCTTTTCATTGGCAGTATGTCTTTCAATTCCCGAGAAGAGCAGCGAATCCATCGCTGTAGCGCAGTCTCTACAAAATCNCCGGAATGATGNCCGGTGGCACAGAATTCTGCCCCAGCCAGTTTTGCGGCACGAAATAGATCTCGATATCGCAAAAACCTGGCCGCCGATTCCAGGTTCATTTTCATTCTTCGCGCAAAACCTTCCACATCCTGCACCTCTTCATAGTGACTGAGATCCAGCGCAGCCGCGGTTTTGCGCACCAGATCTGCATCTTCTGTTGAGCTGGACCGAAGTCCATGATCCAGGTGAAATGTAGTAGGAACAGTTAACGAATACTTTGCGGCCAGGTTCTGCATCAGATAAAGCAGCAACTGGGAATCAGGGCCACCGGACGCGGCTACCAGAAGACCTTGCTGAATCAGGCTCTTTAACTCCTGCTCCAGATCATCCAGANAAGACGATTTCCAGCCCGTGTTGGTTTGCACCAGTTCCAGGTAGTCTTTGAAGAGGCTCCCATCGCCCATTAAAACCAGCCTAAATCTACTTTCCTATCTGGCAAGGCGGCCAAGAATGGTAACGTGGCTTTTTTCCAAAAAATCGGTCGCATGCTGCAGGAGGATTTTTCGCCTCCTTTTGATGGATTCTTCTTTTTGAAGCTTCTGTTCTACCTTGCCTTCTTTGTATTCTGCTTTCGAGTGTTCGGAAGTAGCGGCTGCAACGCGCAGCCAGAAGGGCGAATTATTCAAGGTCCTGATCACAAGCAATTGCAAGAAGTGCAGTACCAAGCTTTTCCGGTGACGGCTATCGGAGCCCACCGGATATGAAGCCCGGCTCGGTTTTCTATCCAGTATTCCCTGCTCTAAAGGATTACGCCTGGGGCTCTCAGGATCCGGAAGGCGCCATNGCAGATCTGCTTCGAAAGAATACCGGCGGAGAGATTCCCCCCGGGCCCTATGCAGAACTCTGGTACGGCGATCATCCATCTGGCTGTTCCCTTCTGCCCGATGGATCCTCTCTGAGCGAACAAATAGAAAAAGAACCTGAGCATATTCTGGGCCCATTCGCCAGTTCTGGCAAGCTACCTTATCTTCTCAAGGTATTGGAAAGCCAGAGCCCGCTTTCCATCCAGGCTCATCCAGATCGAGAACTGGCACGAAGCCTCCACGCTCGCGATCCAGAGCATTATCCGGATTCCAACCATAAACCGGAAATTGCCATCTGTCTGCGCCCCGGGTTCACCGCCATGGCCGGTTTTCGTGATCTATCTGAAATCCAGACCAGCCTAAAGGAGCATCCCGAGTTACAGGAGGTGCTTCCCGGCCTCCTGGAAAGCAATGGAAAGGCCCGAGCCGATCTAAAGAGCGCCTTTGGATTTCTGTACCGGTTGTCTGGAAATCGTATTGAGCAGGTAGCCAGGAAGCTCCATGCTCGAATCGAAAAGAATGCCAACCCTGCTCCTGCCGAAGCCTACTTTCTGCGCTTCTGCCAGCTCTATGGATTTCAAGATCCGGGGTTGTTTTCCATTTTCCTTCTAAATCTGGTACAATTTCACCCTGGCCAATCCCTGTTCATGGGCGCCCGGGAACCTCATGCCTATCTACAGGGAGCCATAATCGAATGCATGGCCTGCTCGGATAATGTGGTTCGAGGAGGTCTGACGCCGAAATATGTGGATGTAGATACTCTGGTAGATATGCTTCATTACAGAATGGGACCACCGGACACCATCGAACCAAGGAAGCTGGGCGGCGTCCGCATCTATCAGCCACCGGTACAGGACTTTCAGGTCTGGACCATGGAAGCCACTGGCGATTCTGTTCAGCTCCCCCATTCCCTTCTGCCGGCCATTGTGCTTTCCCTTTCCGGCACAGCCACAATCCGAACCGAAAAAGAGGAATTTGAGCTACTCCCAGGACGAAGCGTGCTTCTGCCAGCCGGTGCCCTGTCCGGTAGTACAACCTACTCGATTTCCTCGGCCCAGAAAGCAGAATTGGTGCTGGCCGGACCTGGACAGCCAACAAATTTGTAGTACTTAAGGGATTTTATCTTGACACATCATGTGACATAATCCAGTTACAGGGGACAGAAAGAGGCTGTGCAAAGGCCATGGAACTCCCTATCCTTTGCCAATAAAGCCCGCAAGGAATGGTATGGCTCTGGCTGGAATTTATCGAACAGAAAAGAAACCTGGCCCTATTGAGGCCCAGCGACCGGCACTCAGTAAAGAAGAACTGGAATCCGTGCTGGATTGCCTGATTCAAGATAGACTGGGCTCCGGCTCCATCTGCGAACGGTTTGAAAAATCCTTCGCACAGGTAGCTTCTTACAAACANACCCTGGCTGTAAACTCTCTAACAGCCGCCTATCATCTGGCATTTCTCGGTCTGGATATTGGACCGGACGATGAAATTTGGATGAGTGCGCTATCATCCGTTTCCGCTCTGGATGCCTGCAGATATGTAGGGGCCACACCCAGACTGCTGGATCCGGCCCGAGGTTCCTTTCATGTAGAGCAGGAAAGCATCGAATCATTACTCAATGCTGATAATGAACCGCATGCCGTTTCAGAAGATCCAACCTATCGCGTAGAGGAAAAGCCAGAAGGCAAACGAGTCTTCCTGCTGGACCATACCTACGGTAGTCGGAATACTCTAGATGCCACCTGGCTAAAGGAGAAAGGATTCCTGCTTGTGGAAGACTTCACCGGAATGCCCGGGGCCGACAATGATGGGCTTTATACCGGACAGACTGGAGATATTTCCGTTTGTGGGCTATCGGAGTATGATCTGGTAACCACCGGTAACGGAGCGATGGTTGTTACTTCGGAGCCAAAGCTTCAGAAAAAGATGCNNAGCCTGCGNTATGGNAANAAGAGAGATAAAAAGAACGTTGCCTATGATTATCGCCTGGAGGATTTCCAGGCCGCCATGGGTCTGATTCAATTAAATCGCCTGGGACTTACTCTTTCCAGACGCAGAAAGATCGGCGAAAAATATCTGCAAACGTTACGTCAGACGAAACATGAAACCTACTTCAAGGAAACCGGAGTGGATTGCTATCACCTGTTTCCCGTAGTTGTAGGCAAAACTCACGATGAAGTGGAAAGATATTATAACTCGCTACAAATCGGCATTACGCGAATTCCCGAGCCGCTGCATCATTTTCTGGATCTTGCAAGGCTTGAATTTCCGAACGCAGAGCGAATCTATCAGAAGGCCGTTTGTGTACCGGTTTACCCTGCCCTTACGGCCAACAATGTAGAGCGAATCGCAAGCTCTCTAAGAGGCATGCTCTAACCTGAATGAAGTCCGGGCCTATGAGACACTGCAGATTCGCACTCCTGCTGTTGCTGGCCTCCATCAGTCTTCATGCAGAGGAAAAGCCTGGCAAGGATGGCCCGGAGATGCGAGAGTATGCGGCCACCGCAGAAATCACTCTGGGCGATGACCGCATAGTATCTGGAAAAAGCAAATTCACTGCGCCGGAATCCTTCATCTTTCAACATAACCGGGACGGAGTCCAATACGAAAAGACCATCAAAGCAAAGGACGTCAGAGCTTTACATTTTCAGAAATGGGAGCCAGTAAAGGTAGGCGAAAACAAACAGGGAGATGTCTACCGGTTCGAAGTCACATCCTTTCGCATTGAGCTAAAAGATGGATACAAGCTCCAGGTAAACAACGGACTACCTTCCTTCTGGCAGAGTTTTTACCTAGAAAATGATAATGGCCGGGTCCGATTCTTTACCTACTGGATGGATCTCTACAAAAAGGATGATGGAAGCTGGTACACAGGTATGGAAGGTCCGGCCAGCGGCGTTCGCTCCTTTCCTCACAAGGATGTAATTCGCAAGATTGAATTCAAGGTCGATTAAGCCAGTTTTCAGGAGCCTCTTCGGCGCCAGATTTCCACTGTAATTTTTCTTGTCCCCAGACAACCCCGGCCGTCCAATCAGCTAAAGGCCACGTTTAGTCACCGATTTCGAACAGCGAGCTTGCGCTACGCCCCCTTTAGCGGCGAATCCTTGATGCCGCGGAAGGAGGTATGGAGCCTGGATTACGGAACGGCTACGGAGGCTTCAGGAGAGCTGGATGGACTGGTATACTACACTGATTGAATGGTTACAGAGATTCTCTGTAGTGTATGGAATCCTTACTGTGCGCTACGTTGTGATTGCCGGTCTGGCCTTTCTTATCGTCTGGAAGCTGCTCTCTCGGCGACTGGCTCATAAGTATATTCAGCCGGACCGCAGACCATCCAGAGAGAATATACTGCATGAAGTTAAATACTCCTTTATGACTTTCTTTGTCTTTGGCCTTGTGGGAGTCTTCATGTTCGAAGCCACTCGAAATGGTTGGACCAGAATCTACAGAGATGTGGGGGAATTCGGATGGGCCTATTTCTTCCTATCTCTGGTAGGTACCATTCTGATCCATGATGCGTACTTTTACTGGACCCATCGATTCATGCACTGGAAGAAAATCTTCAAACATGTACATCTGGTGCATCATCGCTCCACGAACCCTACTCCCTGGGCTGCCTTTAGCTTCCATCCTCTGGAAGCCATTATAGAAGCGGGGATTGTGCCCCTGGTTGCATTTTTGTATCCTATTCATGCAGGAGCGCTTCTGATCTTTCTCTTTTATATGACTGCCCTGAATGTTCTGGGGCATCTGGGCTATGAGCTCTTTCCGTCCGGCTTCACCAGAAAGCGGGCTACACTCTGGCATAATACATCCACCCATCATAATATGCATCATAAGTACTTTAATTGTAACTACGGGCTGTACTTTAACTGGTGGGATCGCTTCATGAGAACGAATCATCCAGAGTATCATGAGCAGTTCGAAACCCGGGCCTCTGCCAGAGCCTCGGCCGCCGCATCCAGACAAAAGGATGGATTGAGCAGTCCGGACATTGCCGCATTGTAGACTGTTTTTCTGGAAAGAGGTATTGGCTCTCGCACCTGTCTGAGCCGGAAATCCTGGAGTATGCAGGCGATCATGGGAGCTTTTTTCAATGGCAGGTCCACAGGCTACATCGGTTGGACATACTACCCTGTTTTATCTTCTATGGATTCGAGTATTGCGACCTGGATTCAGGATATGGCTCGTCCCTGAGATAATAGATACCAATGGTTACCGGAAGCAGAACGGTATCTGCAATGCCGCTCAAAGGCAAATCTACCACGGCGATGAATCCCAGTAGCGGGTATTCCAGGTCGCCTCGCCATGCCCCGGATATTGCATGGGCATCCAGTACCACACCTCCGTAGATCAGAGGAACGTCTTGATCTGTATCGTTCCAGGCAGAAATGCTCAGGACCGTTGCGCAACTCGATGAAATGAGAGCGATGGAGGCCACGAGGATAATTCGAGATATACGAATACGCAGAGGAGGTGAGCACGCCCGCAACACCAGAAAGGATCCCGGGATTCTCGTTTCGCCAGACCAGACTGAACGGGTAGCCTGAATGCTTCGAAACATTCCCGCGCATATGGACATGATCCATTCTACAAATTGCAGGCATCCATTTGGACCGCTGTATCTGTTTCGCCTTAAAGGCATGACCGCAATCACCGGGGATCCTCCATAGCGGAGAGGCAGCTGTGCAGTCGGGAGAACTCCGGGGAAAAGTTCCTTGAGCAATGGCCCTGGAAACGGTGGCAGAGCTCCGTGGTCCGACCCGGGGGCATCAGACACTGAAAAGTTTGCAGGCGTTGGATTGCCGAGCATTCAATAGGCGGTGCGCCTTTCAATAGAACGTTCGCGTAGCTCATGAAGCGTATAACCTGCATGGGTCGATCGCTATTGCGAAGGAGGGATCTTACGATTAGCCTGTCCAAAATGTCCGGATTCAATAAAGGACTGAATCATCGGCGCCAGTCGATGAAAGTTCGAATAGATGGAATCGTGATCAAAGGGGACGTAGCAGAAATCCTCGTACTGGTCTGCGAAGGTCGTAGGTTCCCAGAAAATGGGCCCCATCTTTCTGCAATCCCTGGAGAAAAGCTTAATCACCCAGGAGCGTTTCTCTTCAATTACCAGTCCCGGACGTATTCCCCTGGTTTTAAGCGCGGCCCAGAGATCCGGATATCGGGCAGCAGCCAGCTGGAATACAAAATCACCTAAAAGCATTCTGGCAATACGAGGGATGCGATTGGTAACAATGGACGGGGCTCTCTCTTGATAAGGACTACGATCCAGAAGCACTCCAGACATCTGCGGAGCATCTAATTGAAGCCAGCGATCAAGAACATATCCGCCGGCAATAAAGCAAAAGACATAGACCCTGGAGTAATGATCCAGATGATTTTTGGACCAGTAGTCCTGGAGATATCGAACCGAGTCATTGATTCCGGACTTCTGGATGTAATCGGGCACAAAAAGATCCAGGCTGGAAAGACGGAAAAAACGCTGCATGGACTTTCGTCCAGAGGGACCGTAACCGATGCCAGGTACTACCAGCAAAGCCCGGGAGTTTCCATTCTTCAGCTCAAGAGACTTTGCGGGGAATAGACTCATTTTTCGTTGACCCTCCCTGGGTTTAAGGCATACCATTTGCCGTGGCAAGCATTTATCAGCTCAAGTCTCGTTTCCAGAATATCCTCAGACCTCTTTGTCGGGGTCTGGCCCGAATGGGTATCACCGCAAATCAAGTTACCATCCTGGCTTTGTTGATTTCCCTTTTCTTCGGTGGCTATCTATGCTTTCGCTTCTTGTATTTTCCCGAGCATCAATTATTTCTTCTGGGGCTTCCAGCGGTATTGCTTCTACGAATGGCACTCAACGCTATCGATGGAATGCTGGCAAGAGAGCATAACATGAAGAGCCATCTAGGCGCCTTCTTGAATGAACTGGGAGATGTGCTTTCGGATGCCTTTCTTTATCTTCCTTTCGCATTGTATGGCATTCGGAGCGGCATAATCCAGCCCTGGATTGCGCTCTCTGTAGTAATGTTTGTCAAATTCGCCATCATAACAGAGTTCATGGGAGTCCTTTCCCAGGCTACCGGCTCAAGTCGTCGCTACGATGGTCCTATGGGAAAGTCAGACCGCGCTTTCTGGTGCAGTGTTCTGGCCATATACCTTGCTTTCGGAGGTCCGGCCAGACCTTATGTTGAAATTTTCTTTGCACTTCTGGCTGCACTTGCCCTTCTAACGGTTATCGTCCGTGCAAGGCAGGCATTAAAAGAATGAAATGGACCTTCAATACATTAACCCCTAACGTAATCTATACTTTTGGGGGAATTCTGGCCGGCCTGGTTTTAGCTTCTATCATCGCCTTCGCGCTTTCTCGAATCAAGAAGGAAAGCGACTTCACCGAACTAAAACTACGTATCAATACCTGGTGGGTTCTGGTAGGATTGATCGCTGCAGTATTGCTCAGCACCATTGAACTGAGCATTCTCTTCTTTTCGTTAATCAGTGTCCTGGCCCTCTATGAGTTTCTCTCTCTCATAGATCTTCGCAAATCGGATCGCAAGGTGCTCTGGGTGCCATTTCTGGTCATTCCGGTTCAGTATTTCTGGATCTACGAGCGATGGTACGGAATGTTCATCGTATTTATTCCTGTGTATGCTTTCCTGTTTTTTCCTCTGGCCATGGTCAGCATAGGAGAAACCAGAGGGTTCCTCAAGGCAGTGGGCACCCTTCAGTGGGGACTGATGACCTGCGTTTTTTCCATCAGTCATGGTGCGTATCTAATGGTTCTGGACCAGGAAAAGAACCCCGCGGGCGGTGGTCCCGGTCTGGTACTCTATCTACTCCTGCTAACACAGTTTAACGATGTGGCTCAATACATCTGGGGTAAGCTACTGGGAAGACATCCCATTACTCCAAAGGTTAGCCCCAAAAAAACCGTGGAAGGATTTCTGGGAGGGCTGGTAACCACGGTTGTACTTTCTTATTTTCTGGCCCCTTTACTGACGCCTCTGAATCTATACGAATCCCTGGGAGCAGGACTGCTTATAGGATTTTCGGGATTTGTAGGAGATGTTACTCTATCTGCGGTGAAGCGAGATATTCAGGTCAAAGATAGCGGCTCCATGCTGCCCGGCCATGGAGGCATTCTAGATCGTATCGACTCGCTAACATTTACGGCACCTCTTTTCTTTCATTTCATCTATTACTTTCGCTACTGATGCGAGAAAAAGAAAGCATCCTTGCCACGGCATCGCATCCTGCACATTCTGAAAATCTGATGAAGTGTTTGGTCCATGAATGATCATCATTTTCTGCGTATATCGTTGCAGTCCAGTTTTGCATTGAATATGCTCTGGCCGCCAGGCTGCTGTTCCGGTTATGGCTGTTAGCTGACTATCTCACCGCCAGGCTGCTGTTCCGGTTATGGCTGTTAGCTGACTATCTCACCGCCAGGCGGCTGTTCGGATTTTGGCCGCTAGCTGACTATCTCGGCGTAGGATTGCTACTCCGATGATCCATGTTTCCTGATTATCTTGTTTTAAGATGGGAATTCCGGTGATGGCTGTAGTTTGAACAGCTCGCTGTAGGATTGGTAATAGCCTGCCGGTGAATTGGACCCCAGCTTCTGGCCACAAGCGAAGAGTTGAAATGGATCATCAGCCGTTGCTGATAGACGGCTGTCAGGGAACTCTACAGCCTTCACAGCGGTCTCTGATTTTTCTTATCAATTCCGGGAAGAGCTGCGCCGATGCGATGTCATGGATTTCCCGGGGAGATCCATAACTTCGATGGAACTCACTGACTCCACGATCATAGCGAACGGATCTGTAACTTTCCGGTATTGACTCAGGAGTAGAATTTTCGAACTACATCCACGACTTCGCCCAGTTCTTCCTCTCGCATATAAGGAAAGAGCGGCAGGTTCAAAACACTCTTACAGATTCTTTCTGCGGTTTCCCCGCCTACTTTAGCCTTGAGGTATGCAGGAGAAGCCTCTTGAGTGGACATGGGCCCGGGGTAAACGATCCCAAACCCAATCCCCTTATCTTTCAGAGCAGCCTCGAGCTCCGGTCTCTTCTCGGAATCCACTATCAAAACATTCAGATAAGCATTCTCCAAATACCCTGCAGGGGCTTCTACAACTCGAATGGGCAGGTTCGCCAGTTCTTGACGGTAGAATTCCGCAGATTTGCGGCGGCTTTCCAGACGTGCTTTTAGATGCGGATGACTCAAGTTAAGATAGGCGGCCTGGAACGTATCCATGCGGGAATTCCATCCTACCAGACCATATGAGTAATGCGTAGTTCTTCCATGGTTCTCCAGGCTTCGTACACGGTGGGCCAGCTCATCGTCCGAAGTCAGGACCGCACCGGCATCGCCTGCAGCTCCAAAGACCTTGGCCGGATAAAAGCTAATGGTAGAAAGCTGTGCGCCCTCGTAAATGGATTTGCCGTTATACGTCACGCCATAGGCCTGCGCCCCATCTTCAATCAGTGCAATGCCTTTCTCTCGCGCAAAGTTGCGAAAGTCTTGAATTCTCGAAGATCCCCAGCCATAAAGATGAACCAGGATGGCAGCCTTCGGCTTATGCTCATCGCAGGCCTTACAGAACAAATCAAAATCAAGCTGTAGATCTTCTGCAGAAACATCCACGGTTACCGGGTCTCCGCCTACATTGACCACTGATTCGAATGTGGCCCAGAACGTTAGGTCAGGTAAAAGAACGGCATCGCCTTTGCCGACTCCTGCGGCCCGAAGGGCCAGCTGCAGCGCATCCGTGCCATTGGCACAACCGATTGCATGGGAAACGCCGCATTCCTGCTTCAATGTGGCTTCCAGATTTTCAACCTCGGGTCCACCAATGAATCGAGTGTTCGCAGAAAGATCCGCTACTTTTGCATTCCAGGAATCCAGAAAACCATCTTCAAATCGTTTGAGTTCAATAAAAGGTACAGACATGAATACCGCCGGTATTAGTTGGAAAGTTCAGACTCAGTAGCTTCCAGAGCTTCTTCCAGAGTCGGGTAGAGCTTCAGTTCGGGGGGCAAATCCATCAAGCCAAAAACCTTACGAAGGAAATTGTGCAGACCTCCTATCACCAATCGTCCGCCATTTTCTCTGGCCCGGTAGTGAATGGAGAACAGGATGGCAACGCCGGTGGAGTTGATATAGTCCAGTTCGGAAAGATCGAATACCATGATCTGACTTGAGTTGGCCAGGAGTTTGTAGAACTTCCGATTGAAATCCTGGGAGTTCGAATTGGTAATCCGCCCTACAAGCTTCACCACACGAATGGACGACGAGCCAAGCTCCTTCTCCTCAACCGCTACTTTGAGTTCCGGGAACTCAAGCTCCATGATAAACCCCGTTGGCTTTCATCGGTTGATTGGACGAAGAAAACATTATCAAATACTCCAAAGGGTAGAAAAACCATCCTGCTGAAGGACAGGCCCCTGCACCGCTATATCCATTGGCTTATTGACCATCGGAAGCGGCGTGTACACCGAACCACAGTTTTTCTGGCAGCGGCTTCAGCGGAAAAGTAAATTTTAGTCTGCCCTTCAAAACCGAATACAGCTGTCCGCGGTTATTGGATACAGGTCCTTCATAGGAAAGGTACTTTTTTCGATGATCTGATTTTCTTTTCAGCGGCCACACCTGGTCTGGCGATTCTATCGCATCGCGGTGCAATGAGTATATCGGATCGGGAATTCGCGCGAGCGCATCTCGAATGGCCTGCAAATCCTCCTGAGACACTTCGTAGGTAGGCAGAGTTGCATCCCCCGTATCCAGGAAGAGATCTCCATGGCCTGTATCTTCCAGAATATGATGAGCAAGATGAAAGGGACAGTCAGGCATTAACCCTGGCCAGGCTCCTCCAGCCGCAATGCTACGGTGGGAGCGCGAATGATCTCCATGGCATTAATGATATCCAGCGCGCTGGCCAGTTTGCTCTCACGAGCTCCATGGGTAACAATGACCACATCTACAGGCTCCGGTCCTTCTTCCTGATGCATGGTAGCGATGCTGATCTCATGATCTGCGAGAACCTTCGAGATGGCGGCCAGAACTCCGGCTCGGTCCAGAGTACGAAAGCGCAGATAAAACCGGTAACTGGCATCGCTGGCACACTGCATGCTCTGTGATCCCGAAACCCAGATTTCCGGTTGGCCTTCTGGATTTCGCGCAATGGCTGCAATGTCGCTCAATACGGCGCTGGCTGTAGGAAAGGCCCCTGCCCCACGACCCACAATCATAGTTGGTCCGGAATAGGGATCATCGGTGAATAGTGCGTTGTTCTCTTCCTCCACGGAAGCCAGTAAGTGCTTCGAAGAAATAAGAGCAGGATGGACCCTTAGATGGTAGCCGTCCGATTTCTTTTTGGCCACGGCAAGCAGGCGAATCACCTTTCCCATCCTCATGGCCATAGCATGATCCAGGGGGCTTAACTCCGTAATTCCCTCCACTCGAATGTCGGACTCCTGAACCAGATGATCGAAGGCAAGGGTAGACAGAATGGCCAGCTTCTGGGCCGCATCGCGACCACTAACGTCAAATGCAGGGTCTGCTTCTGCGAAACCTTTTTCTTGAGCAATTTTTAAAGCATCCTCGTAAGCCATGTCCTCTTTTTGCATTCTTGTGATAATAAAATTGCATGTTCCGTTTAGAATTCCGAACATTTCATGCATGTCGCTGCCCACCCAGACTCGACGAAGGTTTCGGACCACAGGAAGGGCTCCGGCCACGGCCGCTTCAAAACCGATCTCCCGTCCCACTTCCGCTGCCTGAGCGAAAATCTCTTTTCCATGATTGGCCAGCAACGCTTTGTTCGCCGTTACCACATGCTTACCCTTTTTGAGGGCATGGAGAACCCACTCCCTGGCCGGTTCCAGCCCTCCAATGAGCTCCACTACAACGTCTACATCGTCTCGTTCGATTACGGATATCGCATCGTCGGAAACATCAAAGCTCTGGTTTTGTAGAAAGGCCTTTTTTCTATGAGATCGGTCTGCTACGGCCGTAATCTTGATTTCGGTTCCCGTTCTTGCCTGGAGGGCCTGGGCCCGATTCTGAATCAACTCAATCAGTCCCCCTCCCACGGTGCCGGCGCCCAGCAAAGCGATGCGCAATTCTCTCACGACTTCCCTCTTCGAAAGAATCCGCCCTTGCCCTGTTCCTTTTCAGCAGTTTCCGATTGCATTTCTTCCAGAGCCTGCTCATCTACCTGGAAAGCAGCCGTGTCACGCTTACGTTTACCACGCTGAGGCATGTCCCTGAGAAGTTCTTCCAGGCGCTTCTGGGCCAGTCGATTGTTTCGGACCTGATTCACCACGGATTTAGGATAGGACTCAGGATAATTATGAATGTTCAGTAATTCAATGTCATCCAGTGGAATGGATTCCTGTTTCTTACGCGCCATAGATCTCTGGGAAAACGCCTGCAGGGCATGACTCAGTCAAGTCAAATCACCCGGTTTTTCTTGACACATCAACCAGACGAGGCCTTTCAAGAGTCTGTGAACCCCTTTAATGCCCTGGAGCGCTCAATAAAACGATTCTATGCTCCGGCACCAGCCACCAGTGCCCTGTCACCGCAGGAAGCCGAGAAAAAGTACCCATGGATGAGATGGCAGATCCTTGAGTCCACGTTTCTGGGCTACGCCACATTTTATCTGGTCCGCAACAACCTTGCTCCAGCTCAGGCCGCCTTTGGCGATGCGATGGGATATGACAAGACCATGCTGGGCACCATCATTACGGCCACAGCCATCTCCTATGGCATGGGTAAGTTCATTATGGGTGGCATGTCTGACCGAAGTAATCCCCGGGTCTTCATGGCCACGGGACTGATTCTGAGCGCTATCTGTAATTTCCTCTTTGGAATGGCCCAGGATTATCAAGCACACCTGTTTCTGTGGTCCTTGAACGGTTTTTTTCAGGGAATGGGATGGGGCCCCTGCGGAAGAAGTCTGGGTCACTGGTTTGCATTGCGCGAAAGAGGAACCATCTTCGGCGTATGGAATATCGCGCACAACGTAGGCGGCGCAGCCATCGGGGCTCTATCTGGCTATCTGGCAAAAAATTATGGATGGGAAAACGCCTTCATCGTTCCGGGAATCATTGCCCTAATCGGTGCAGCCTATTTGATCTGGCGACTGAGAGATACTCCTCAATCGGTGGGTCTACCTCCGGTGGAGACCTATATAAAAAATCATCCAGACCGTGCCCTGGACTTTTCCGGAAAGTCGTACAAGCAGGACGAGTCCAGTGAGCATGAGCCGGAACTGTTGCACCATCCAGAGGTAGAAGATCCGGAAAGAGAATTAACGACAAAGGAGCTCTTTTTAAACTACATACTATCGAACCCGGCACTCTGGCTCTTCGCACTCTGCAATTTCTTCGTTTACATAGGTCGTTACAGCCTGCTGGATTGGGGACCAACCTATTTAGCAGAAGAGAAAGGAGCAACATTGCTCCAGGGCGGCAACAGTAATACTATATTTGAAGTGGCCGGTATATTTTCCACCCTGCTGGTGGGCTGGCTCTCGGATCGACTGGGGGGCCGACGAGGTATGGTTTCCCTGCTCTGTCTGGTGCCCATCCTTGGTTCGGTCATCGCTATCTGGATGATTCCTCCAGGCCATCTTTATCTGGATTTGTTTTTCTTCGGGGTAATAGGCTTCTTTATCTATCCTCCGGTCATGCTTCTGGGAGTGGCCGGACTGGACTTCACATCTAAAAAAGCGGTGGGAGCAGCCGCGGGCTTCATAGGTCTCTTTGGCTATGCCGGGCGGGCCGTGCAGGGTACCGGACTTGGCTGGATCGCAGATAACTATGGCTGGAATGCTTCTCTGTCAGCCATAGCAGTCTGTATGGTTCTGGCCATTGTCTTGCTATCGTTTACCTGGAAGCTTCGTCCGCACAGTTAACCAGAATCGTAATGTTTAATGCAGAACACAGAAAGCTAAGACTTCCGGGTACTGCTGTAGCTCCGGGAGAGGAAGAGCTCACCTCCGTGTACCTTGCCGGTCCGGATGAGTCCATTGAAGCAGAAATCTGTCCGGAAATAGGATGCACCTGTTTTTCCCTGCGCTACAGAGGGGAAGAGCTCCTTCATTTTCCCTTCAATCTAAATCATTATCGAGCAAGTAAAGACCTGGCTGGCATACCGTTGCTTTATCCCTGGGCGAACCGACTGGAAAAGGACTTCATACCTTTTCGCGGTAAGGAGTTTCCTCTGGCTGGCGAAGAGATTTACCGCGATGGAAACGGTCTTCCCATCCACGGGCTCATTCTCAAAAGCAACTCCTGGAGCCTCAAAGATCTGAATGCTTCCCGAGACTTCGCAAGAGCTCTCTTCGAATTCAATCTGGAAGCGGATCTGAGCATGCGAATGAACTTTCCTTTCGCCCAGGCATTGTTTTTGACTTTTGAGCTACAGCAAAGAGAGCTGCGAATCCTTCTGGAGATTGAGAATCGAGACAGAAATCCCTTCCCTGTAAGCCCTGGATTCCATCCCTACTTTTCGCTGGGACACTTTGACCGAAACGATATTCGCTTATCGATTCCGGCCAGAAGCTCCATGATCCTGGACAATCAGTACCTGCCCGATGGATCCAGCATTTCTGTAAGCGAAAAATGGCCAGAGCATGGCGATATGGTGCTGGGTAGCCATAAATTTGATACTGTGTTTACAGACCTTCAGGGAGAAGACCCTGTGTTTCGACTAATTCGTCCGGATCTGAGCATCGACCTTCATTGTGGACAGGATTTTCCAGTTGGCATTGTCTACAGCCCGCCGGCGGAGCGATTTGTATGTCTGGAACCAATGAGCGCGCCCACCAATGCAATGTTTCTGCATTCTAGAGGTCAGTGCGAAGTACCTGTTTTAGAGCCCGGTCAAAAGAAGACCTTTGAACATAGCATTGCCATTCGCCCCGAAAATAGTAGCACCAGTAATCAATAGATTGGACTCTAGCGATATTGGGACAGGACCCGTTACCAGCTTGTTTTCGTCGCAAGACAATTCTGGTTCGGATTGAAAAGATTCAGGCCGGTAAAAAATCGATGGCCACCCGGGACAGAGAACCGAACTCGAATCCGTCCAGTTTATAATTCGGAGTCGGCTGCTCCGCTGCGCTGGCAGCGCCTGCCACAACAATCAGCGGAAGAAAGTGCTCCTCAGAAGGATGATTGATAGCCGCATGGGGTGCTTTTTTACGATAATCCAGAATGGAATTGTAATCCCCTTTTTCCAGACAATCCTTGATGAAGTCCTGGAACAATTGCATTGGCTCCGGCACAGGCATATTTCCGCTAAAGTCTATAGCGCGCAGGTTATGGGTGAGGCCTCCACTGCCTATGAGCCACACAGAACCATCAGCTTTCCAGGCTGCCAGTTTCTGACCCAGCTCAAACAATCCCCTGGTGGAAAAAGCGGGAATGCTGATTTGAAGCACAGGAACATTCGCATCGGGAAAAAGCCAGCTAAGGGGAGTCCAGACCCCATGATCCCATCCACGATCCGTGAGCTCCACCGAGTAGCCCTGTTCTATCAGAAAAGAATTCAACGATTTACGAGCTTCCGGAGCTCCCGGGGCCGGATACTGAATCTTATACAGCTCATCCGGAAATCCATAGAAATCGTAGATTAATTCTTGAGACTGATCTGTGCCCAGCCTCAGATCTTCCGTTTCCCAGTGGGCCGAAACAACCAGAATCAAATCTGGAGCCGCACCCGTCTCTTGAGCCCAGTTGCTGTACTGCTGACCCCGCTCTCGATCCAGGACCATTGTGGGAGCCCCATGACTTATAAAAGAATAACGGTTCATTGCTAAGTTTGTCATCCTACAACCCGGAGGGTTACTTCTTTTCTTTCCAGCTTCCGTGGTCAGCCCGCTTTTTCCTGTCCAGGAAGCCATCCAGTTCGCAATTATCTTGATCTTCTCTTCTGCAGAATGAATATCATCCCCGTTGAAAACCAGAGAATTTACTGTTCGTGCAGTCCTGCTGGGACTTCTTCTTTCGGTGGTACTGGGCGCGGCCAATACCTATCTAGGGCTATACGCCGGTCTGACGGTGTCCGCTTCTATACCGGCGGCCGTTATTTCCATGTTTCTACTGCGAAAAGTGCTTCGATCCGGAAGCATTCTGGAAAACAACATCGTTCAATCCATGGCTTCGGCCGGCGAATCTCTGGCGGCCGGAGTCATTTTTACCGTTCCCGCTCTCATCATTTCCAGAAACTGGCATGATTTTCAGTTCTGGCCCACCACTCTGGTTGCGTTTTCCGGGGGCATGCTGGGGATCCTATTCTTGATTCCTTTTCGCAAGCCCTTTATTTCGACGGAACAGCAGAATGCCGAGCTCAAGCAGGATCTGATCTACCCGGAAGGAGAAGCATGCGCAGTAGTGCTTAGAACCGGCGATAGCGGCCAGGCTGGATCCATCTTCTCCGGAATGAGCCTGGGAATAATCTTTAAGTTTCTTACATCGCTACTGGTAAAAGCCAGTATGTATTCCGTGATCCCGCTCAGCAGCTCCGGGCGAAGGGTGGGATATCTGGGGCTGGATTTTTCTGCAGCTCTGGCGGGCGTAGGCTTCATTGTAGGTCTTCGCATTGCAGCAATGGTATTTCTTGGAGGAATAATCACCTGGATGATCATTCTACCCCTGTTCGGTCCGATCAATCCGGTTACTTCAATGGAGCCGCAGGTTTTTAGCTTCTGGTCATCGCAAGGTCGATTCGCTGGTGTAGGGGCCATGCTTATTGGCACTGTAGAATCTCTTTTGCTCGCTTCTTCCGTGCTGCAAACCTTTTCCCTGAAATCCTTAAAAGCAAAAATCAAGGATCTCTTCGCCGGCAAGTTCCAGACTCGATCCGAAAACAAAGAAACGAAAGTCGGTGATCCGGAAACCGAGAGAGATCTACCTGTATGGCTTGTCGCACTACTTCTGGTATTCACTGCCCTAACAGCTGGATTTCTGATTGTACAGATGAGCGGGTGGCTGGCAATCCCCCTTCTATTCTGGGTCTTGCTGCTTTCATTACCGGTGGTGGCAGTGGCCGCCTATCTCGTAGGTCTCGTTGGTTCTTCAAATTCACCGGTATCTGGAATCACACTCACAGTATTACTGCTTACGGGTATCATCCTGGTTCCCTTTATGGATGGAGAGCATGGCGTTCTAGCCATGCTGCTGGTTGCAGGTATGATTTGTTGTGCGGCAGCCACTGCTGGAGACATCGCCCAGGATTTGCGGACCGGATCGTTGATCGGGGCACACCCGTACAAACAGCAATTTGCAGAAATTCTGGGAGTAGCTGTCAGCGCTCCTATCTTTGCCCTGGTGCTACAATTGCTCCATGAGACCTACGGAATTGGCGACCATGGACTTCTGAAAGCCCCTCAGGCCACTCTCTTTGCCTCCCTGGCCAGTAGTATGTTTTCCAATGCACCATTGCCTGTCTTCATGATCGCCACCGGTGCGCTGCTGGGTGCTATACTGTTTCTCTGGAATCGGTACGGTACCTACCGTATTCCGATTATGCCAGTGGCAGTGGGGATGTACCTACCATTAAGCGTGTCTACGCCTTTACTTCTGGGAGGGTTACTCTTTCACGTTCACAGAAAGTGGAGTACAGGTTCAAATCAGGATCCCGAAAACCCAGAGGCAGAACCTCCTACCGGACGCATTAATCTCAGAAAATGGTTTGGAGATCCACTCCTGTATAGCTCCGGCTTGATCGCTGGCGAAGCTCTGGGTGGAATCTTGCTGGCACTCTGGATCCTGTATGCAGGTGGAAGCACAGCAACTACCGGTTCTTCCATCGCAGGATTTCTGATATTTTTAATTGTGTTGTTGCCAATGACTCCGCTTATTTCAAGATTCTCCAGGCGTTCCTGAATTCGCAACCGGTATAGTCGATAGGAACGATTTAAGTCAAGATGAAACGCGATCTAAGGGGTATCTTCTACATTCCGCTTATCTACTTTATCCTGAGTTGTCTCTGGATACTGTTATCAGACAAGATCGCACTTTCTGAGGTTGGAGATCCGGTAGAGATCAGCCGACTACAAACTATCAAAGGCCTGGCCTATGTTGGAGTTTCATCGCTCATACTTTTTGCTCTAGTCTACCTTTATGCAAGAAGCCTGGAGGCCAGTCGGAGTCGGCTTCAAGATTCCAGAAATAAACTGCGAAACATTATTGAAAGCCTTCCTGCCGGACTGGCCGAAACCGATGCATCCGGCCGTGTAGACTTTGTCTCCGATCGATTTGTAGAAATTGCCGGCCTGGAGAAAAAGCGAATAATCAATCAATACATTCAGGATTTTTTTCCCGAGGTTTCGCAGATAATGGATTCCAACCTACAGGGTGCCAATGTCCCGGAAGTGCTTTCTCTCTGGCAATCCTCTGGCATGAGTCCGGATCAGAAAGCCTTTCGCATTCGTTGTTTCTATCGTCCATCTGAAACACCGGGTGGCGCAGCAGGAAGGCGCTTTGAGCTGACAGACATCACCCGATCCTATCGCAGAGATCGTATTCAACGGACTCTCAAAGATCTGGATCAAATGATCATCAACGAACAGTCTCAGTATCAGATTTTTCATTTCCTCTGCCATCGGTTTCAGGAAATCTATGGCCTCCCCCTTTGCTGGATCGGTGTAGCCGAACCAGATTTCAGTGTTCGCATAGCAGCTCATGCCGGTCCACGGAAGGATTACCTCCGTAGTCTCAGTGTAAGATGGGATGAAAGTGTAGCAGGCGAAGGTCCTGCCGGACGGGCTATCCGATTCCAGCAAGTCTATCGATCCGATCAGCCGGAGATGAACATGGGGCCCTGGGCAGTGGCCATGTTCACCCATAACTTGAAATCTGCTGTGGCCTTTCCTCTGGTGGTGGATCGGCGCTCCATTGGAGTATTCTGCCTATACTCGGAAGATAGCCACGGCTTTCGAGACGATGTGCTGGCCGAGCTGGATGAGGTAGCCGAAAGGCTTTCGCTAAGCATTAGCTTCTCTCTCAAGAAAGAACGACTGGAGCTGTTTTCCCGAGCCATGGATTCAGCAGCCAATGTAATCTTTGTCGTAGACCATCTATTGCGAATGGTCTGGAGTAACCGGGCCTTTCAGGAACGAAGCGAACTGGGGCATTCAGACCTCTTCCAGAAGCCTGTATCCGAGATTCCGTATCTGGAAGGGCGAGATTATCAAGAAGCTCTGGGCCGTACTCTACTGAGCGGTCGAGTCTGGACCGGTGAAATAATTGAAGGACCTTCGCAGGGAGGCAGTCGCATCGCTTTTCTGACTGTAACGCCCATCGAAAACGACACCGGTCAGATCCGCTATCTGTCTGTAGTCCAGGAAGACATTACAGAGGTCAGAGAGGCTGAAAAAAGGATACAGAGCATTTCCATATTCGACACAGTAACCGGTCTGCCCAACCGAAAACGGTTTGAACAGATTCTCAGCCGCGCCATTGAAGATGCTCAGAAGAAAAATGAGCTTCTGGGCCTATTTGTTTTCGATATAGTGCGTTTCAAAGAAATCAATGAGCAAATGGGTTTTCGCGGAGGCGATACCTATCTACAAGAACTTTCAAAAACTCTCAAAGAAGAGATTCCGGAAAATGGTACTCTGTTTCGTCTCGATAGCGATGTATTTGGAGTACTTCTGGAAAACCTGGAAAATCCGGACTCGGCTGTGAAATTTGCTCATCGAATCGCTCAGTGTGTGGGAAGCAATGTGGCCATTGGAAGTCACACCTGGGTAAGGGAAATTCATGGAGGCCTCGCCTTTTTCCCGGTGGATGGAGGATCGTTCGAGCAATTGTTTAATAGCGCCGAGATCGCCCAGGATCAGGCAAGACAGCAGGGGCCCGGAAAGATCCTTCAATTCTCGGAGGAAATGGTGCGCGAGAGCAGAAATACGCTGAAGTTGCATCAGGAAATATACAGCGCTCTGGATCGCGGCCAGTTTCGCCTGGTCTTTCAGCCGGAGTTCAACGTATTAACACAGGAAGTCTTCCGGTTCGAAGCACTCATGCGATGGAATCATCCCGAAAAAGGCGAGGTTTCTCCGGCTAACTTCATTCCAGTAGCCGAGCATTTCGGAAGCATCCTTGACCTGGGAGACTTCCTCTTTCAGGAGCTTCTGCGACTGGAAAAGGAATGGAAGCAAAAACTGGGTCGAACTCTACCCATCGCAATCAATCTGTCCCCCGCTCAATTCCGAGATCCTCATCTGGTGGAAAAAATTGGCGCTTTGCTGGAGGAGTTCCAGGACGACGAGCCTTTCCTGGAATTGGAAATTACTGAAACGGCACTGTTCTCCGACTATCAAATTGCAGAAACCCAGATGACTCGCCTCCGTGCCAGAAACCTGCGCATCAGCCTGGATGATTTTGGCACCGGTTACTCTTCGCTTTCAGCGATACGAGCCTTTCCTATTACCGGCATAAAGATCGATCGCAGCTTCATATCCGGCCTGCCGGAGAACCACAGAAACCAGGCCATTGTGAAATCAATGATCGATATGGCCAAGAATATGAAGCTCACAGTAGTCGCAGAAGGTACTGAGACCAGAACTCAGATCGAAATCCTTCGCGACCTGGGATGTATTCGCTGTCAGGGCTTTCTGTTCAGTCCACCCGTTGAGTCTACTACACTCACGTCGCGCATCATAGAAGGTACCTATCAGATTTCGCGCACACACCAGCTATATTGATTTCGGGGCAGCCGGAACTCAGGAACTGGGGCTATGTAGCAATTCCAACCAGCGAATTACACGGAACGTCTGCGCCTCCCTGCAAATCGGTCTGTGCATCTTCCTGACGGAAATCTCCGTGCTCCCTCATTGGGCGGCATAGGGATTAGAGTCGCATGCCTGCCTGAAGATTGGATCAAAGAATTCGATTCAGGCACTCAAGCCAGTTTCTCTAACCAGAGAGGTCCTGGAGGCTCGAGCGATTTCAGACGCTTTGCCATAAAGGATACATTTCTTTCGCGCCCTGGTCAACGCAGTATACAGAAGTTCCCGGCTCAGGCTCTGCCGACTCTGCATGCCCAGCAGTACCAATACTACGTCGTATTCTGAACCCTGAGACTTATGGATCGTATGACAGAAAGCCGCTTCATGGTCTGGCAGTGCATCCTTTTGGAAGGAGCGCAGAGAAATTCGTGGATCATTTTCATCCGAGCCTTCAGCCAGAGAGGGGAAAAAACCCAGCAATTCGCCGCCTGAGGGGCCCACAATGCCCGTATCGCCATTGTAAAGTCTTCGCACGTTGTCATTTCGATGAAGCATTATGGGCATGCCGGAGAACCAGCCTGACCTTCCTTCTGGAGAAAACCGATCCATTATGATCTGACTGCAGGCCCGGTTCACCGATTCCACACCAAATGGACCTTTGCGAACAGGGCTGAGAATTCTTGCATGGTTCAAGCTTTCAAAGGCTCCCATCATATCCATTTCGCTTCCGAAAAGGGAAGGATTGGCATCTTCGAACCATTGTAGCAAGAGCTCGGTAAGCGATAGCTCATCGGAATCGATAAAGGAAACGCCGTTCCCCTGGATTTCATGGATACTTCCTTTCAATGCGATGGAATTGATCGAGGCCTCCTCCAGCTCACCTTTTCGCAATCGAGTGGCAAATTCCATTAGATCTCCACCAAACCGATGACTACCCTGAAGAAAGACTGAAAAGGATGGTTCAGTCTCGATGTTTGCAGGCAAGCCGGGGTTCTCATCGGCAAGTCTGGAATACAGCGAGGCGGTTGCTGTT
Source organism: Leptospiraceae bacterium (assembly GCA_002717505.1). Taxonomy (GTDB): domain Bacteria; phylum Spirochaetota; class Leptospiria; order Leptospirales; family Leptonemataceae; genus UBA3465. Next base: position 48,297 of record PBEB01000016.1, on the reverse strand, counting down.
GCGCCAGACCGGGCTCCTGGAAGCCTGAGAAAATCCTGAAGTACAGCTCCTGCCTCCACCGAAGGTAACTGATCTGGATCTCCTAGCAGAACCAGGGTCGTATTTCCCGGATCTATCGCTTCCAGAAGTCGCCCCATTAAGGTTACATCCACCATAGAAAGCTCATCGATAATTACCAGTCGGGCAGGCAGAGGAAGGTCCTGGTCATGATAGAACCCGGTGCTACTCACTCCCAGCAAACGATGTATGGTGCTACTACGAATTCGCTGCATAGATTCCGCAAGGTCATTCGATTCGCTGGTGGATTTAGATTTCTGGAGTGAGGAGTTATCATTTCTGGCCCTGCGGTCCAGGCTTTCCAGAACTCGACTGGCTGCCCTGCCCGTAGGAGCTGCGATACGAATCTCCTCTGGATGGATACCGCTCCGAAGAGCCAGCTTCAAAATTGCGTAGATGGTAGAAGTCTTCCCGGACCCCGGCCCGCCGGTAATCAATGCCAGCGGAAGAGATGCAGCCAACAATACAGCATAGATCTGCTCCGGCGTAAGAGCGATCTCATCTTTCAATACTTCCTTCATGCCGGTCAGGGCCTCATCATCGGAGAGCAATCCGCCAAGCCCTGCTCGTCGCCGTAGCGAATCCAGAAAACGTTCTCTGTAATAGAAATGAGCCTGAAAGAAGAGATAGCCATCCTTCAAAACCAGCGGCACAAATGGCACGAAATCGCTTTCGCTTTGCACTTCCTTCAATACTCCCGTCAGGGACTCCGCTTGAAATGGGATAGCCTGATCCAGCCACCAGTCCACGGCCTCCAGAGGCAATGTACCTTCCAGTATAGATCTCAAACGGGAATAATCATTGGAAACAGGGATGCAAAGACTTCCGGAGGAATTCGCCAGAAGCAGGGAAATAATCCAGAACAGTCCTTCCTTAACTGATCCCATGTCCTGTAAATCCTCACAGAGCTGTAGCCGATGCAGCTCCAGCCAGCCTTCGGATTTGATCCGCTGTAACCAGAGACGCTCAGACATTCAATTCCTCCGGGCGTAGAAATAGAATGCCGTTTTGAGTCTCGGGTTTCATTCCACGAACAAAGAGGTAATAGGCCCCCCCAAGGTCTGTGCTCGGATCAAAGTCGGCAATACTGGCAGCCAGCCATTTTCGCATGGCTTGAAAGTAGATACGAGCCTGAACATCGTACCTATGATGCTGCATTTCCTTTTGTAGTTGTTCCGGTCCATAGGATGGCAACCGATTGGTTTTCCAGTCCAGAAGATAGTATCGATTTTCACGGCGAAAGATCAGGTCCACAAATCCCCGCAAATAGATGCCTTTGAATTCGCTTAGATCTACTCCAGTTAGTCCGGCAATTTCTTCTGGATTCGATGAAAGAAAGAACTCCATTTCCGCCAGACGATCGCTGGCTGGCACCTGGTTCAAGGCAACGGAGCATCCAGGTAATCTGCTTTGAACAGTGTTCTGGATTAGACCCAGTAAAGCGGCCTGGAAACCAGAGTCCCTGGCCAAATCCGGGAAATACTGTTCGGCCCTTCGATGAATGATGGAATTTACTTGCTCCAGAGCATCAAAGTCCAGGTCTTCCAGAATGCTGTGCACCATCAGACCAAAGTCGATACCAGCGGGCAACGATTCGCCTATCTCGTCTGTGGCAGGTTCCGTGGGAGCCTGGAAGGGACTCAGCATCTCTTCAAGCTTTTCTTGCAAAGACCTGCTCTCCATAGGCGATGCGATACGGCCAAGCAGACTGCTGAACGACTGTATACCACTCTTCTCGAAGGACAACCTCAAATCCGGCTGATGAAAAACAAATTCCTCTTCAGCCCTTTCCTTTTCAGAGACTATTTCCTTCGTTTGTCCAATTCCTGCAGAAGGAGCATTTCGAAAGTGAAGTTCTTTCATCTTTCTGGATTCCTGCAGATCGGAGAATATCGGTCCCATCACCTCTTTTTGCAGCGGATGAATGCTATTCGCATTGGATACGAAGTAAACATAGAGTTTCAATGCCGCTCGGGTGAAAGCAACGTATGCCAGTCTTCTATCTTCGTTCAGCCTTTCCAGTTCATGCAATGCCACTCGATCTGGATCGTGGCTGAGACTGAGCTTCATACCGGCCTTCCCCTGATATCGAAGCAAATCCGGAGCTCCGGCTTTTCCTGTAAACTGGAGCGCGCTAAAGACCACCGGAAACTGAAGGCCTTTACTCGCATGGATGGTCATAATGGAGACCCCGGCCTTATCTCTTTTTCGCCTCATTAGATCCTGCTGAATTTCTGCTCCATAAGCCGCCCTCTGCACGTATTGGATTAATTCCTCCAGGCTGCATGCATAACCTATGGCGTACTCGGAAAACTCTTCCAGTAATTGAAGCGTCACTGATATTCTCGCTTCATAAAGGTGGTTGGACTCTCGCTTTTCCAGGACGAATGTAGAATCCAGTAGCTCTCGAAAAAAACCAGGCCAGCGATGCGAAAGAGCCAGTTCTCGTAATCCATCCAGGATTTTGAGAACTGTATGATCAGCTCCGGGCTCAGCGAGGGTTGCCACTGAGACCAGGGGCGCAGGAAAATAGGAGGTAAGCCGTAGCTGCCGATAGTGTCGATTGAGATCCTGAAGAGAGTGTAGCAGAACCAGAAATTCATAGGCAGGCACACTTGTGTAGAGACCGCCTTCCTTGTATATGCTACAGGGAATGGACCTTTCGCGGAGCACCCTCTCTATGATGCGGGCATCCTTATTTCTGGAAACCAGAATGGCCAGGTCCTCATAGTTCAATGCCCTGGGTTGGGACTGGCCACGTTCTAGAATTTCCCATTTGCCCTCCAGATTGCTAATATCGGAGGCAATGATTCGTCCGGTCTCAAACATTCGCTGGGTTTGATTCCCTGCATCCTTTAAATCATGGACTTCCACCGGAGAGCCCGCCATCTTCTGGGACCAGGTCCACTTTCTTTTGTCATCCGGGGCTGCCTCCACAGGATGATAGATATCCCCGAACCAGCGCTCATCGGAAAACATGGAATTGAAGGCCGCAAGCAGTGGAGCGGAAGAACGATAGCTAACTGCAAGCCTGCCTTCCAGTCCATCCTGGACGATTGCCTGGCGGGCCATGCCGTAGGCCGAAATATCCGCTCCCCGGAAGCCATAAATGGACTGTTTCGGATCGCCCACAACAGTGATGGAGGCCTTCGGATTCGAGACCAGGTAGATATTCTTGAAGATGCTCCACTGAACTGGATCCGTGTCCTGAAACTCATCGATGACGGCAAAGGGGAATCTTTCTCTCAGTATGGCAGGGAGTTCCGGCTGCTTCTGCACTTCTCGATCTACAAAGCGAAGTAGATCCTGGAATTCCAGACTCCGATTTGTGCGTTTCCAGGAGGAAGTGATTCGATCAACCTGAAGACTGCAAAGCTCCATAAACTTCTCGTATAGAGGACGATACTGGCCCTGCAGGCCTTCCCAGAGTTCCACGAGACTCTTGAGCCAGAGCCCCAGAGAGGAGTCCACTTTATCCCAGGAGGGATCTATTGCGGGCCCCATCTTCTGGACGGTGGATTCCGCTGCCTCCTTCAGCAAGGGCCACAACACTGCTGGCTCCGGCGTCGGATGCTCGCTCAAGGAGTTCAGCAGCTGCTCGAGCGCTTCCATCCAGGCCGGAGGTACAGTTTTGATTCTGGAATTGAATTGTTTCCTGGCTCCAAACAGTTCCTGGTGAAAGGAGCTTTCCGAGCCAGAATTCTCCTGCCACTTCCTGTCCAGACCGGCCTGCAGAAAAGAGGCCGCGAACAACACACTTTCCTCAAGATTCAAGAGGTTCTGATTCAGTTCCCTGACTCTTTGATTGAGTTCCGTGGGCAATTCATCCGCTTCCTCCGCAAAGGGGGCGGTAGGCGATGGAGTGGGTTCTAGATGGCCAAATAGATCCCCGGACAAGGGTTCCGAGGTTTCCATTAACTCCGCCGTTGGACTATAGTCCAGCGGTAAGCCCTCCTCGCGGATATGCTCCAGCAGACTTAGCAACCGCGTATCGAATGCAAATCCCTCGGAATTTAGCCGCTGTTTATAGTCAAAGAAGCCGGCCACGGTCAATGCCAGCGCCAGGCGGGGACCAAACCAACGAAGCAAATGACGTCGCACCGTCTCGGTAATAGCCTCCTCTCTGAGCAAATCGTTCTGTTCGATTTTGAAATCCGCATCGCCCGAGATTCCCGTGGTACGAATGATATGATTACAGAATCCATGGATGGTGAAGATACAAGCAGAGTCGAATCGCTTCAACGCTCGATCCGCTCTTTGGATCATCTCCGGTTCACTGGCCCCGGAAGGCAGAGGACTGGTGAGGCTACTGATGCCCTGCCTGACAAAATCAGCCAGCCTCTGACGAATGCGTAATTTCAGTTCACCAGTAGCCTTTTCTGTGAAGGTAAGCACCAGCACCTGATGAATCTCCGGCACAACCGGGCTTTCGCTTCCCTTCAGATGAGCTCCATGTAGAATCCAGAAAAGAACCTGTTCCTCTATAAAGTGGGTTTTACCGGTGCCCGCAGACGCTTCAATAATGCGATGGTGTCCGCTGCCCAGGAATTCTGGATCGTAAGGATTATGGAAGCTAAACTTCATTGCCACACTTCCTCGATTCTGGATCGCATCTCCACGCGACGCTGGAGGATGGACTCATCGCTGGATTCATTTCTGGATTGCAAAATAAGATCCATCAGCTGCCGTGCACTGAGTTTTTCCATTACCATCCCCAGCACTGGATGCGAAGAGTCTTGTAACTCCTGCCAGGATTCCAGAAGCAATTCTTCCAGGCGATGATCGGTGAGTTCCTCGCCCTCCTGCAGTGCTTCATAGAACATCAATGGGCCATAGGCCTGCAACTCATCGCAAAGAAAATCAGCCATCTCCAGGAGTTCATCTCTAGAGAGCTTTAAGCGAAAGCTGGCCAGTTTGCCTTCGCCGGAAAAATTGAGGAAATGAACCCGGTGGTCCAGAGCCAGACCTCGATGAAGAGCGAAGAAAAGGATGTTAAGAAAGGTAATGTTCAAGGCCGTTGCATCTGTGCTGGAAGCCGGCACTAAAAAGGAACGCTCCTGCTCTGAATAATGCGGAATGATAAAATGGAATTCCAGTCCTCTATGAGTAAAGGGAGTACTCAGTTCCATAAACTCCTGGAGAGGAATGCCGGGCCTCAGGGAGGATATATACTGCCCCTTTTCTGCCAGATCGAGGAAGGCCTGATTTTTGAGGGCAGTCCAGGGTTGCTTTTGAAGGATGGAGCGAAAATCCAGGTCCGCAAAGAAATCGGCAGGAGCAGCCCCTCGAGCAATCAGGTCTTCGTAGCAACTCTCAAGCAGATTTTTGTATTCGGATGTGCGCCCCAGGAAATGCGGAGCCAGGCTCAGAAAAAGATATTTCAGATTCTTTCGCTCTTGAAAGAGTAACCGATAGGGTTCATCGGAAACATCCGAGGAATCCTCCTGACGCAACGGAAAGGCATTGAGCTTGAATTCCAGGAAGGCTCTTAATGGCTCAGTAAACAGGCGAACCAGTTGATGGGGCTTATAGCTCTTGCGATACAGGGCGGCAGCCTGGACTTCCTCGGCCACAGGATTGCCGGTTTTCTCTGGTAGTTGCCAGCGCTCCTGGAGAACTCGAACATGCAAAGGATCGAGCACTGCTCTATTTCGATATTGATCTGACATCCATAGAGCCGGTAACCTTTCCCGGGAATGATCCGGCAGGAAATCTTCCAATTCCAGGATTACCGATGAAGGCTGGTATTCATCGTCCCGGGCAAGATCCCGACCAATGTAGCTAAGGATCAGTCCCTCCTGGCAGCTGGTAAGCGCCTCCAGAAAGAGAAATCGATTTCCGTCCGGAAGGGAGGAATCCCCGGGCAGACGATATTGGCGGCGAAGATCTTCCGGATGGGTCATGGGGAATCCGGGGAAATCCCCCTCCTTCAATCCAGCTATGTACAGATAGCGAAATGGTATGGGGCGCATGGGCTGTAATGCTGAAATCGTCACTCCCTGCACCAGATACTCTCCGATGCCACCGGCTACTTCCTTAAGAGACTCCAGAACCCACTCCCGGGCCATCAATGCATCCGTCATCGCTCCGGGTTTCTGACTCTCTTCCCGGGCAGCCTGAAGCCCTTCCATCAAAGTCAGATAAATTCGACTCTCCTGCCGATGATCCTCGATGCTAATAAAGTTCTGTATGAGCTCCCGAATAACGTTAAACGGATCCTGCGATGTTCGAATTTCCCTGCGAAAGCGCTCCAGCTGACTCAGGAAATCCCACAGTCGAGCGAAGAGGTCCGGGTCATATATACCCGGACCGGCTGGCATATACCCCTGGAAGGGCTTTTGCTGCCCCACCATGATCTCTGATAGCCGCAAACGCCTCAGGCCATATTTCCATGAGTGCACAGGAAAGACGCTGTCCTCGCTGCCGCGAAAAATATTCAGCTCATCTATCTTCTCCAGAAGCGACTGGAATTCATCGGACTGAAAGCCCCATTTTTTGCGAATCAAAGGATTGGAGAGTAAATGAAAGACATTTCGGCGATCCAGTGGCTGATCGAACTTCAGTATGGTTCGCAACGCATCTCCCAGGCGACTGGTTTCCCTGGCAGAGAAGTCCGTTAAATTAAATGGCAATTGTTTTCGGCCGCCGAAGACATATTCAAAGTGGGCCCGATATCGATGCATTGTCGGAACCAGAATGCCTATGTCCTCGGGCTTGAGGTCCCGGTCCCGGGCCAATTTCAGTAATATATCGTCATGGATAAATTCAACTTCCTTACGCATTCCCGGAGCTTCAACTATGCGTATTGAGTCGCTGGTCGGTAGTTGTTTCAATATGCCTGCAGTGGTTTTTCCCGGAGATCTATACCAGGACAGATCACTTCCCTTTTCCTGAAGGAATTGTTGGCCCCGGCGAAATAGATAGAGTAGCTCGAGACCATCTCTCTGGAAGCTGTACTCCTTTTCGCTTAGATCGGGATGATCCACGATCATTGTTTTTTCTTCCTTTCTGGTACTAAACTCCGGAGGATTGATCTTCTGCCAGTCTTCGCGTAGCGAAAGATCCATGGAACCTGCGAATACATCAAAAAGAAAGATGCGCACTGGAAAATGCAGCGATAGGCGAAACAGTAGCGATAGGTGTAATCTGGACATTCTGGAAAGCCCAAATACGTACACTGGCTGGCTGGAAAATCCTCCAGATTCCAATGCCAACCCTGCCATTTCTGAAAAGGATAAATAGCCAGCTTTATGGATTTGACTTAGAGTTCGCTGATAAAGGTTACGTTGCTCTTTAAGATAGCGGTTTTCCTGCTCAACCGGGAACTCTTCTTCCAGAGCAAAGATATCTGGCTCGAAGTCTGTGCAGCTACTCTCCAGCTCCTTCTGCCAGCCACGAATCATGGGATTTCTATGGTACTCATAGTCTCGAAATAAAAAAGTTAGATGAGTAGCCCGACGGTAAACATCGAGAGAATCATCCGAAGTCGCGGAGGAGTTCTTCAATGCATGGATCAAAGACCATAGCTGAAGTCCGGCGGAGGCCTGCTTCTGGCGGATGCCAGAACCCAGAATGGAGGATATTCCCTGCTCCAGATACTGAAAATTCAGATTCGCGGCAACCCCCTGCTTCTGAGCCAGTTGCATCTGCATCCAGCGACGGAGATTTCGGTTCGGCACCAGGATACGAGGGGCCTTCAACGGATCCAGGTTCTCCTGTAGCTGACTTTGCAGTTTCTGTAGAAGCCGCTCCAGGCTATCCGCTATGTAGAGCTCCATACTCACTGCTACAGAATACCGCCTATGTGTGACAATATCAGGTAGCTATAGGATGCTTACCTTGAGCCACCTGGCGGCGACTGATGAAATGAATCACATCGGGCATCCAGCGGGATCCAAAATAGGAAAGCCTGGCCATGAGACCGGGCAAATACCTTCTCTTTCTCTTTTCCATGGCCCGAACCATTCCGGCCACAACCTTATCAGGATCATCCACCAGCCAGGAAGGGATGCTGGAGGATCTGTCCTCGCCATAGCCTGGAGAATCCAGAATGGCAGTTTTTGTGAAAAAGGGGTGAATGTTCAGTACCCGGATGTTGCGCCCCGCCAGTTCCTGGTCCAGGACATCCCCCAGGGAACGAATCCCCCATTTACTCACCACGTAGGAGGCCAGACCCGCTGGAGCGAGAATTCCGGCCACCGAAGAAATATGGACAATCATTCCGTTCTGGTTGATTCGATCATGCAGGCCGTGAGTAATTCGAATGGGAGCCAGGAGATTTACAGCAACTACACGCTCTGTTTCATCGAGAGGGACATTCTGAAAGGAACCTTTTCGCGCAATCCCTGCATTGTGGATTACCAGGTCTACATGTCCCAGCTTCTTTATGGTGGATCGGACCAGTTTCTTGCAACCGGCCTCGGTGGAAAGATCGCAGTTTTCGGAATAAATCTCTCCGTTGGAGACGCTCTTGATCTCCTCAAGAAATGCAGGACTGACCTTGAGATCTGCCATCAGCAACGTACCGCCCCGCAGTGACAGTTGCCGGGCCAGCCTGGAACCGAAACCTCCTGTAGCTCCTGTCAGTAGAATCTTCTTACCAGTCCAATCCATTCGTTGAAACCATTGTCCGGGCACAGAACGTCAAGCTACCTTTTCCAGAAGTAAATAGGACAAAGCCAGACAGCCGGTGTAAAGAAGGCTGACCTTGGCCGCATTGTAGAGATGAATCGCCCATCCGCGATTCTGGCTTTCATGAAAGTACTGATAGAGAAAAAATCCCAGCAGGAACTCCGGTATGAGAACGTAGAGCGCCACGTGACCTATGACCATAACGTTCTGAGCGTACCAGGAGCCCAGCATCCAGAGCGTGGCCTCCGAGCATCCAAAAATCAATAGTGCGATTGCAGCCCCCACCAGGGCCCCTTTGAAATCCGATCCATGGGCCAGCCATTGACTGGATGAGTAGCTGGATTGATACAACCGAGTGCCCAGCAGAATATAAAAGAAAGGTATTGCCCAGAGTCCGGCCATATAGCCACTTACCGTTCCGAACTTAAAGAGACCATCCTCCGGAAAGATCAAGACCTCCAGCACAGCAGAAAGAAACCAGTCTGGAAATACCTGGAAAAAACTTACCAACGTGGAAAAAAGCCAGACCCTCCAGAGCTCCGGCCATTCTGTTCTGTGCCGAAATGAAAAGCTTCCAAACAATGCAGCGAAAAGCAGCACAAGAATCAAAAACTGCCATCCCACCGGCAAGGGCAGAAGCAGAGTGCCTGCGCATAAGGCAGCGAAGACGCCAGTGAGAATTAGAATCGAACGATACATGAACACCCCAGGATTTGTATTGCCATATCGTATTCAGCCATCAGCCTGGGCGGAGAACAAGTGAAATACGAGTTGTAGAATGAAGTTTTTGAAACTGGAAAACACCTATCTGAATATCAAGCGAGCTCGCAGAGTTCAGATAGAAGAAAATGGCGATGTACTGGTTGTCTTTAGAAAGAAGGAAGCCTATCGCTTCAATGGAAAGAAAGCAGAGCTCCTGAAAAAGTACCTGCTACAAAATCATATAGAAGCAACGTGAACCATGCGTCTGAATGATGGATTCTCGATACAGGTTGTGCCAAATCAGAAACGCTGCTTCGGCGAACCGAAGCAGCGGTAGAATTATCTGGTAGCCTGTAGCTCCATCTCCGCTTGAATCATGTTCAGACGATTCTCCGCTTTGATGGCTTCTTCTTTCCATTGCATGCCAGAAGCGATTACTTTATCGCCTTCACGAATGGTAATGGCTCGTAGCTCGCCAGCGTCCATATAGCTTGCATCCACAGATACCCACTGACCGTTGCGGATTACAAATATCTCAGAAGGTCTGTCTCGTAGGGCATAGTAGGTATCGCTATTACCATCCTTCTCTATCTTGATTTCCAGAGTATTCTCATCCAGACTCTTCATAGTCACTCGCGAACCATCCGGACCTTCATGAGCAGTAAATACCGGACGACCACTCCAGAACTCGATCAGGTTGAATACGATCAGATCCAGAAGCATGGAAATTCCGTAGACCGGAACCACTGCCAGGATAATCATCAAAATGCTCTGAACAACACCATTAATCTTGGGACCTCCAACAGTTACTGAACCATTGAATTTATAAATGGTTCGAACCATCGGAAAGTGACCGTAACATCCACCGAATGCCAGAGGGACAATACTGGCTACAGCCAGACCTGCTATCCATTTCTTAAATCTGCTCATACAAACTCCTTTCCTCTCATGTTTGCGCGAATACCATTACCGGCGCCGCTTTCTTCGTCGTTAATGTGGCATAAACCTTATTCAGGTTCAAGTCTTTACGGACCTGACGATGAGAAAAATTAGAGAAATGACTTCCAGCCTTCTGGATCGTAACCGCATGTAGCGCGGTCCCTGGTTCGCACCACCGGAGTCTTCAACAGAAGGGGAAATTCCATTAGCTTGCTCAATGGATCGAACTGTATATACTGGAGCTGCTGCTTTTTGTACTCTTTGCTTTCTGGATCCACCAGTTCTTCCGCCGCAATATTTCTGATTACCGATTCCAATTCCCCGCGACTCATGGGCTTTTCTTCGATGTTTATAAAATGGTAGCTCACTCTTCGCTCTTTGAAGAACATTTCCGCCTTGCGCGAAGATTTGCATTTCCGGGTGCCAAAAATCTGAAGACTCATGAGTCAGTTCGGATTCAGGGGATTTGATCGCATCCACAATCCGTATGCACCGAGCTTTAGAGCAGTAACGGATGATACAAACCATTGCAGCCTTCAATTAACATTATCGTAAGGGCCGAAGTTCGGCCGGGTCCCTGCTGAGCCTGCTCAGGCGCCGGACAGATGCCTGCCCCCTGGCCCAGTCCAGGGTCCATTCCGAAATCCGCTACAGCCCCAGGAGTTCCTGTACCCGGTAACCCCTGGGCCAATTCTCCTTTCCTGCTCTCTGAGCATGAGACTGATTCTCATTTTTTATTGACCCCCTGCGTCCGATTCTGATTCTCGATCTCAAACTTGGGCGTTAGCGCCAATTATTTGAGGAACCATGAAAGACAGATTGAGAGTTTTTACTATTATTAGTCGCATCCTACTCATCGCTACATTGGGCACCCTGTCATCAGCTCTCATTGCGGAGCAACCCGATGAGGAAAGACAGGTAGATCGGGAAAGACGCAGCAACAATTCCGAGCGGATCGGCATTCTCGAAGAAGAAATCGAGAAAATGAAGCTGAATCGTGCTACCAAGCAGTACAAGTCCTACGGCGGACTCGGTCCTGCAGCATCCGGAGTTTACTATGTAGACGAAGGTCTTAGCTGGGGTGGCTACGGTGAGATTAAATTCCGAGATTATCGCTCCGACGTAAAGACAGATGAGGCGGACGTTCACCGCTTTATTCTGTATGCCGGATACAAATTCAACTACTGGATTGTATTGAACACTGAGATTGAATACGAGCATGCAGGATTTGTTACTGAATCCGTAAACCAGTGTTCCGATTCCACCTGTTCCAGTTCCAGTAGCAAAAGCTTCAATGAAGCAGAAGTGTTCGTCGAGTTTGCTTACCTGGATTTTAAGTTTGCCAATTGGTTTCAAGTTGCTGCGGGATTGCAACTGGTCCCTATGGGAATCACTAACTACATGCATGAGCCCACTACTTTCTACACAGTGGAAAGACCTCAGACCGAGAGCAGCATTATACCCAGCACATGGAGAGATATTGGAATCTTGATCCATGGAGAACCTCTGGAAGGACTGCTGCGATACAAACTGGGAGTTCTCACCGGTATGAAAGGAAGCGGATTCTCAGGCAGTAGCTGGATTCGCGGTGGACGAACCAAAGGTAGTGAAGTAAAGAGCGAAGACCTTGCCTACGTTGCATCCCTGGATGTTTTTCCTCTGGCCGGCCTTATGGTAGGTGGATCCTACTATTATGGCGGATCAGGACAGGATGAGATTCAGCAGGTCAATTTCATGAGTCGCCTGGATTTTGATAACCTGGGAATTACAGATCCTATCCTGAAATCAGATGCCCAGAGAGAATTTCGAGCTGGCCGGCAGGAGCGAGCCCGATTTCATCTAGCTGAAGGTCATATCCGTTATCAGACAGGTCCATTCCATCTGCAGGGACTTTTCGCACGAGGCTGGATGGACGAAGAAACAGCCAGAGCAATCAATGCGAATACAGGCAACAATGTTGGCGTGGTTGTAGAAGGCGGTTATGTGGAACTGGGCTATGATATCCTTAGTTTCTTCGATACCAGTCACCGACTGATGGCCATTGTGCGTAACGAATACGTCAATACGCAGAAAGAGACCGTCCGACGATACCAGGGCGGACTGGAAGATATTCAGGATTCAGTGGCCAGTAATTCAGGCGGACTGTTCGAGGTAGCCAGCAACCAGAATGTAGGCGTCATTTCCAATTCGAAAGCCGGTGCAGAACTATATGGAGTTCAGGGCACGGCAGACCGAACACTGGACCGTCGCATCATTACCTACGGCCTGGCCTACTTTCCGCATCCCAATGTTGCCATCAAAGCAGACTACGAAAGCTGGGATTCCAAATCCAACCTCACAGCAGACATAGAAGAAAAGAATGGTAGCAACAACAAGATTGATCGATTCAATCTTGCCGTAACCTTCATCTTCTGAGCTAATTCAGAACCCCAAATGCAGCTTTCCCATCAGAAGGCTGCACCTCTTTTCAGAGGACTGCAATGCAAAGAACTCCGGGCCCTGAGGGGCCCTCTTTTTGCCCCGAATTGCATTGACCTTAAGGGGATCTAAATTTCTGTAATATCATGTATCTAAACACCATTGTGGTGGAAGATGAGGCTCCCTCCAGGGAACTGCTTATTGAATACGTAATCGGTGAGGAGCAGCTGAATCTGGGGGCTGTGGCCCGAAACGGAAGAGAAGCTCTGGAAAAGCTCAAAGAGAACCGATACGATCTTTGCTTTCTGGATATCAACCTGCCCTTTCTGAATGGTTTACAGGTCATCGAACAACTGGATTACGTGCCCTACATTATCTTCACAACGGTGTACAAAGAATACGCAGTGGAAGCTTTTGAACTGGGGGCCGTGGATTATCTACTGAAGCCCATAAGCCGGGAACGGTTCAAGAAAGCTGTGGCGAAAGCAGCCTCATTGATTCCCAGCCTCACCGCGGAAGACTCAGACCACAGCAGGAGCAAAGGCCTCTTCTTGCAGCAAAAGGGCTCCCATCAATTTGTGAAGTTCTCAGACATTATCTATCTGACGGCGAACAACAAGAGCACAATCATACACACTCTAGAACAGGATCTGGACTGCAATGCGTTGATCAAGGATTTGCTGGAACGCCTGCCCGATCCCCAATTTCTGCGAATCCATAAGAAATATGCCATTAACATCGATTTTCTGGACCGTCTGGATACCCAGGAGAATGGTAAATTCCTCTTAGTTCTGAAGAATGATGATGAAACAGTGTTACCGGTGGGCAGCACCTTTCTGAGAAATATTCGCGAGGATATGGGACTCTAGCCTAACTGCTGGACCAGCCTGGCGGTTCAAACTGAGTCATCCAGGTTTAGACCGCCGGTATCCCAGCCCCCTTTGCTCGATTCGTGGCCATGCGCCGCTGAGCAAATACTCCATGACAGAATCTTGCCATGTGGCTCTGACTCCGCCTTTCAGGGCCTTGCGGTGAGCCCCTTAGCTCACTACATTGCGCAACGGCCGCCCGCTGTAAGTTCCGTTGAACCGGGCATTGCGAATGGTAAAAGATCCATTCACAAGGAGCGCCTCCACACCAGCTGAGATTCGTATAGGGTTATCATAGCTGGCATAGCTACGCACCTTTTTTAGATCAAACACTGCGATGTCAGCTTTCCATCCTTCCTGGATCTGGCCCCGGTCGGTAATTCCTGCAATGGACGCTGGCAGCGAACTACATTTTCGAACCGCTTGCTCCAGAGGCATAATACTCTTCTCTAAAACAAAATATCTCAAAAAATGACTGAAAGTACCGTAGTTTCGCGGATGTGGATTTCCTTTCATTCCAGGATTTAAACCCGATCCATCTGAAGCTATGGCCGCCTCTGGATCTGAATAGATGCGAATCAAATTCTCCTCGCTCATGGCAAATACAACCGTAGAGGCAGAACCGCTGGAAGCAATGTCGAACATCAGTTCATAGGGAGGTTTTCCGGTGGAACGCGCTACTTCAGCCAGGCTTTTTCCCGAGTACTTTTTGTATCTATTGGAATAAACCACACCCAGTCGAATACGATCATACCCCCCAATACCGGAAATCTTATCTTCTACCTGACGTCGCAGAACATCCCCATCGCGGCCACGAGCCAGCGAAAGATTGATTCCTTTCTTTTGAGCCCAGATAGGGAACAAACTGTTCAGAGCTGTATGGTAGGCAGTATAGGGATACCTATCCATAGTCAGCTTTAATCCGTTTTCCCTGGCTTCATGAATCAAATGAAAGGCAGAGCCTACCTTGTCCCAGTTTCTCTGCCCCTGCAGTTTGAAGTGACTTATGTTCAACCGAACCCTTGACTCTGTGGCTATGCGAATGGCTTCGATCATCGCCTCCAGAACCCGGTCATCTTCATTTCTCATATGCGTGGAATACACTCGAACATTTCTGCACATTTCGATCAGTTCTTCTGTGCTGGAATGAGCGTTGGGCATGTATTCCAGGCCGCTACTCAGACCGCAGGCTCCCTGATCCAGGGCATCATCAATCAGAGCCCGGATATTTCGCATTTCTCTGGAAGTGAGCTTTCGCCGCTCATAACCGGCCTGCCCCTGTCTGAGCACACCGGAGCCTATCATAGTTTTGACATTAACGGTAGTTCCCAGGTCTTCCAGAGCATCGTAGTATCCGGCCACTGTTTTCCAGTAGGGCAATGTGCCGAAGCGAGACTGCATATAGGAATGCATGGCTCGGCCAAGGGAATCGGTGAAAGGCCCCGGGGACCGACCATCCTGCCCTACAATCTCTGTAGTAACTCCCTGGAATATCTTGGATATTGCCCTTCGATCCTGGAACAGTACATAGTCGCTATGGGAATGTAGATCCACAAATCCTGGAAATACATGAAGGCCGGTACAATCGTAGATAGTGGATGCTCGGGCATCCGCTAGATTGCCAATCGCCCCGATTTCATCGTCGAAAATACCTACATCGGCGCGAAAGGCTGCGTTGCCGGTGCCATCCACGATTGTGCCATTGCGCAGGATTACATCAAAATCCCCGGACATTCGTCGCAGGGTTCGCAGGCTGGAGCAATGACTGAGAGCCAGACCGGCGCCTGCGGCCGCTCCAAGCTTCAGAAATTGTCTTCTGCCGATGTATTTCTCCAACTTCCTGGTGTTGGAATTCGCTTCCCGCTCAGGGCTATTGGATTGCTCGAAGGGTTCTCGGCTCTTCACAGTGCCATGGATGCAATTTGCTTCAGTGTGCCCACCCTTTCCTTTTCCATCCGCTGCCGCCTAAACGCCTTTCGAAATCGCCTGGATCAGATCTGGATCAGGAGAATCAGCCATACAGCTTTCAGAGATGCGATGAACGCTCCAGCCATTCTGCAACAATGATCGAATGGTAGCCGATCCTTTCCGTTTTGCCAGGCGTTCTCCCTTTGCATCCTTTAACAGCGGACAATGAAAGAATTCGGGTATTGATAGTTGCAGGGCCCGATAAATCAATATCTGCCGGGCGGTAGAGAGTAAGAGATCCTGCCCCCGTACCACCTCTGTTATTCCCATCAAAGCATCGTCCACCACCACAGCGAATTCGTAAGACGGATAACCTTCCACGCTCCAGATCAAGAAATCCCCAAACTCCTTTCCGGCATCGTATTCCAGAGAGCCCAGGTAATGATCCAGAAAGGCTACCTTTTCCGAAGGGATGCGAAAGCGAAATGCCTGCCTGCCCGGTCGATCAAAATCCCTGGATTGAGCAGGATCGGACCGAAGCTGTACTGGAAAGGGAATCTCACCTGTAGGACCTGCTTTCAGATTCAATTCGCTCTGCCTTGCTCGAATTTCTCTTCGAGTGTAATTGCAGGGATAAATCCATCCACCGTCGCGCAATCGTCGCCAGAATTCCAGGTAGATATTCTCGCTGAAACGCTGGGATTGTCGATAGGGCTGGAATGGACCTCCCAAATCCGGCCCCTCATCCCAGGTCAGAAAATGGCTGAGATCTTCCAGTGCCGCATCATCATATTCTTTTTTGCAGCGGGCCCGGTCCAGATCCTCCATACGCAGAATCAAGGTTCCGTCGTTTTCTCTGCTTCGCCTGGCAGCCATCAGAAACGTAGAAAGATGACCGGGATGAAGAAAGCCCGTGGGCGATGGGGCCAGCCTTCCGCGATACCGGGATTTTTTCATTCAGGATTGGTTCTTTTTGAAATACTTAACCAGCGCTACTCGATTCCCTTTCTCATTGTAGCGAACAATGTCAAATGCAGACACTGTCATCATGATTCCCCGGCCATGGGCCATGAAGTCTTCGTTTAGCTTTTTCTCATCGGTCTTGAGCATCTTTCGATGATCAAAGCCTTTGCCTTCATCGGTTACCCGAAAAGCAACTCTATCCTCATCGATGGAGTATTCCAGAAATACCTTACGGCTTTTGAACTCCGGAACCTCTCGACGCTCCTCGATTAATGCCAGATAACTTCCTTCTTCCAGAGCCTTCGTTTTTTCATCAAAAGTGATTTCCAGGTTTCCATGTTCGATGGCATTGATGATGATTTCTCGCAGACTGGTTCGAACTGTCATTTGAACCTCTGCATCTGCGAATCGCGAAATCAGAGAACTCAACCTCTGGCTCAATATCTCTGCATTTCGCACGTAATTCTCAATGGAAAACTCTACTCTCTCCTTGATCAGATAGCGGGCCAGAACATCTTCGGTAATGATACTTCCCCGGCCCAGAATCTCTCTACGACCGTCTTCATATTGAAGGTACTGCAGTTGGATTTGAGCATCTCGGGGCTCCATGACATGCTTTTGCTTGAATTCCGTTTGGAAAGAGACCGATGTTCCGGGTTTGGTCAATTCTTCCAGTTTTTCCAGGGCGAAGATCTTATTCAGAGAATCCTTCCAGTCCCGATTGTAGATCAGTTCCAGAAAGTTCATACTCAGCAATTCATCCTGATCGTATTTCAGGATTCGCCTAAAGGTCTTGTTGACCATGGTAAAGTTCCAGGACTCGTCCAGAGTGAAGATAAAGTCATCCGCTTCTTCTACAAGTGTTTGCAGGCGAATGCTTACCTTTTCCGATTCATTTTGAGCAACGCTCAATGCCTTTACGTTTCGCTGTAACGACGCAGAGAGCTGATTGATTCGGTCCCCCATTCCCAGGGACAATATCATTGCTTCCAGAGCAGAACCAATCTGAATCCCATAGGTCGTAAGCATTGAATCCGGCAAAATACCGGCAGATTTTAACACATTCAAAGCGCCGCCCATTAAAAAGAAAAGCCAGGCCGCCAGAAAAAAACGGGCCTGTCGCGCTCCCAGGACCATGATATGAATTCCGTTGGTCAGAACCAGAACAAGTGTAGACAGGGTCAGAACCATAGAAGCGATCAGATTGATCCTGTAATTGAACAGAAAAAGCGCTGAAAGCATTCCGGTAATATTGAGAACCAGCACAATCCAGTAGATGCGATCTGTCCTGGGGGTGTAGTTTTTCGTGCGCAGATATGCCCGGCAGAATATCAGGATGAGTCCGCAGGTTAGAAAGATAAAGAACGGCAGACTATTATTTCCCCAGGTTACTGCATTCGGCCACAGATATTGAAAGGACAGACCGTTGAGCGTAGCCTGGAATAGCACATAGGAAAGTATGAATAGAACATAAAACAGATAAGTCCGATCTCGCGTTGAGAATAACAGGAAAAGGTTGGTCACCACCATGGCCAGCATAATGCCATAGTACAGCCCAAGGATGATCTGTTCGGTACCGATGCGAGAAGTCATGGCCGGTCCGCCCATCGCATAGATGGGAATTATCATAGAACTGGAGGTTTCCAGCCTGAGCAGGTACTGATAGTCCGTGTTCGCGGCCTGGTCAAAAGAAAAGATCACATTCCTGTATGAGATCTCCCGATGCGAAAATGGAAATCGATCGCCGCCGGTGGCCACAGGTTCCTTTAAAGCCTGGGCCGGATCTTCTCCGCTCCCAACACGGAAAATCTGAATATCGTCGAATGGAGAAAAATCGTATTCGAGAAACAGTTTCAGCGATTTCGCGGAGGAGTTGCTAACAGAGAATCGCACCCAGTAGACTTCATCGGAATATCCGAAGGAATTGTCTTCCAGGGGCTGGAATGAATCCCGGGAATTCCAGATTTCTAGAGCATTCCTCCCCCCTTTTGAAAAGCTGGCAAAAGGTTGAATCGATGTTCGCTCCAGAGAATCTGTAAGACTCAAAGATTCCCCGGGCGCTGCCCCGAGTTCTTGGGCCACAGGCATCATGCAGAGTGTCCAGACTGCAAGGACAGAAAAAACCTTTCGATTCACACCCTTACTCCGCCGGTAATTTCCATAATCTCCCCATTCACCAGGTCGTTTTCAGCAATGAATACCGTAGTATCTGCGATCTCTTCCGGTTTACCCAGACGACCGATGGGAATCTTTTGCTGCCATTGCTCCAGGGCTTTCTGATTCATTACCTGTAGAACCATCTCGGTGGCAATGAATCCAGGGGAAACCCCGGCCACTCGAATGGAATGCCGTGCCAGCTCCAGAGCCCAGGCTCTGGTCATAGCGGCCACTCCTGCTTTTGCAGCGGAATAGTTGGTCTGTCCCGGGTTTCCATGGCGGGCCACCGAAGAGATGGGAATAATAACACCAGGACTCTGGAGATTGATCATGGCCGCCGCCGCTTCCCGGGCACATAGAAAAACGCCGGTAAGGTTCACATCGATTACCGATTGCCACTGGGATAGACTCATTTTATCTTTTACAGCACTGGTCTGACGATCTACGCTTACTAGCTTTCCGTCTCGCAGAATACCTGCATTTAGCACCGCCACATCCAATCGGGAGGTCTGCTTTACAACCTCGGCAAACAGATGCTCCACTTCTTTTTCATCACTAACGTTACAGGGGATACCCAGAGCCTCAATACCCTCCGATTTCAATGAAGCAAGAGCCTGATCTACTTTTTCTTGATTAATATCGCTTACTACCACTCTGGCTTTCTTGCGAGCAAATGCCTGAATCATAGCGTAGCCCAATCCAGATGCAGATCCAGTTACCAGTACAGTTTTTCCTTCCAGGTTCATATCTATCTTTCTTCTGTCCTATATTTTAATTGATTCTATTCCGCTTCGAAGGGAAGGCTTCGCCCCCGAATAGATGGGCCGGACCCGGAGGCCCGGCACAGGATTAGACTTTCCAGCGACCGAACATTTTGGGAATCATATATCCCATTAATCTCAGTCCGTTTGAAAGCTTGCGAAACGGATTTCCGCCAGCGTAGTTGAAGCGAAGAGCCTGAAGTAGAGCATCGTACGTTCTACGGGAGAACGGATGCCACCACAGATTTCTGCGAGAAGGCAGAATATCATAGTTAATGAGCTTCGGATGGGTCATCTCCAGAAGACCGAACTTTCCATGGGTTCGTCCTATGCCAGATTCCTTCCAGCCTCCCCAGGGAGTTTCCGATTGGCCATGAGTATAGAGATGATCGTTAACGGTGGTTACTCCGGATTGAAGTGCAGCTCCCACGCGACGAGCCCGTTTCTTGTTCCTGGTCCATACGGATGATGTCAGAGCCATGGTGCTATCATTGGCCAGTTCCACAGCCTCCTGTTCTGTTCTGAACTTCATCACCGGAAGTACAGGGCCGAAGGTTTCTTCGCGCATCACATCCATAGAGTGATCAACGCCGGTCATCAGAGTTGCAGGATAGAAATAGCCTTTCTCTTCCGCCTGCGAGTCTATAGAACGAGAGGTGGCAACCACTGAGGCTCCATGCTCGATGGCGCTCTGAACATGACGGTGTACGATGTTTCGCTGAGCTTCCGTAGTCATGGAACCCATATCCACATCGAAGTCCCGATCCGGTCCATGTCGCAGAGCTGATGTCTTTTTCGCCAGCATATCTACAAAGCGATCATAGACCTTCTCCTGAACGTAAATCCTTTCCACTCCACCGCAACTCTGACCGGCATTCTGATAACCAGCCCAGACGGCACCGTTGGTGGCACGTTCGAGATCTGCATCTTCGAACACAACCATAGGATCCTTTCCACCCAGTTCCAGAGAAAGCGGAGTCAATGTGTCCGCCGCCTGCTTCATCAGTTCTTTGCCGGTAGGAACACTGCCTGTAAAAAAGATCTTATCTACCCCGTTTTCGAACATCGCGGTGGAAACAGCCCCTCCGCTACCAATGATATGGGTAAACAATCCGGAAGGAAGATCTGCAGCGGCTACGATCTTTTCAATGGCTTTTCCTACCATGACCGTAGCTCCGGCAACCTTCAGAACAATGGCATTTCCGGCCATAAGCCCCATCACTACCTCACCGAATGGAATGGACAGTGGATAGTTCCAGGGGCTGATTATGCCTACCACACCCAGAGGCACATGCATCATTTCATTTTTCTTATTGAAGAACAGAATCGTAGAGCCGGACAGTTTAAAAGGTTTCAGCACCCCTTTGGCCCTTTTCGCATACCAGTTCGCAGCCAGAGCGCAGGGCACCACTTCAGTGGCCAGAGCATCCACTCTGGACTTTCCGTTCTCTTTGCTCACTATGTCTGCCAGCTCTTCTGCATGCTCCACAATATAGTCTCGCATCTTAAGAATCTGCTTCTTTCGCTGACGAAAGCTCAGTGAAGCCCAGTCCTTCTGCGCTTTTCGTGCTCTGGCTACCAATTCAGGCACATGACTCATATCTGTGGGCTCATACTGGCCAATTACTTCTCCCGTCGCAGGGCTGAAGGCCTGTCTGGAACCGGATCCGGTTCGCTCTTGCAAGATTGTTTCTGACATAATTCCCCCGTTCGCCGAATGATCTTCCGACATCATCTATATTTACCAGGAGGTAGTCGATTCTGCCTGACCGATCCCCTCCACTATGAGGCAGGATGACCGGTCTGGAACCAGGGTTACAAGCTTTTTCCGAAAGGCTTGTAATTCAGACCGCCAGCCTGTGTCTTGCATTATGGCAGATTCTGACCCTTCCGAAAGCCGAAAGAAGCGGCGGCCCCGGCTGGAGGACGAGATCCATAAAGCCATTCCAGAGGATGGAGCGGAACGACTGCAGCGATTTCTTTCCCATAGTCTGTCCTGGTCCGGGCAGCAACTGGAAAAGCTCTCCGATTCTCCATTTGTGGATCGCACTGGCTTTGCCAGAGCAGTTAAGAGCGCCGGAGATCGTCTGCAGCAGGCAGCCCAGGATGCACCTCAAATTCTGGAAACTACCCTGGCAGACCTTCACCAGGCCTTTGAGGGAGCATTCCAGTCCACGGTGGAATCCTATCGTCTGGCCGACACCTCGGTGAGACGCTCGGTGCTTGAGAATGTGCCCACCGTCAGTATCATGGGCTCCAGCTTCCGGGCCGCAGAGCAGAGTATTCAAACATCCTTTCGCAAAAACGGATCTGATCTCAGTCTTGAAGAGCTGATGGCCGACTTCAAACAATCCGGCCACTCCAGGATGGCAGTGTTTCTGCCCGGCCTTTTTTCCGATGAAAGCCTCTGGAGTAACTCCGGTACTCCATTTTCTTTTCCTGAAACCGTGGACTCCATGGAAATCTATCCTGCCTTTTTGCGCTTTCCGCCTCTGCAATCCATTCCAGAAACAGGAGCACAGCTTCTGAGCCTCCTGCGAAGCCTCAAAGAGCTTCATTCCGAGCCCATCGATCTTATCGCTTATAGCGAAGGCGGCCTGATCCTGAGATCGGCCCTGGACCAGGATCAATCTTCGGAAAAGAGCCTGCAGCACTGGATTCGTCATGTACTGATGATCAGTTCGCCAGATGCAGGTTCCTTTCTGGAGAAGATGGGATTCTGGATTGGGCTCGGACTGGCCGGGCTATCGCAGCTGGCCAATCAATTGTTGAATTATCCGGAACTGGAACGAAGTGCAGCCATCGAAGACTTGAGTCAGGGTCGCATTCGTCCTCAGGACCAGGAGCAAGACAATCGACTGTATTTCGGTGAACTTGATGCCGTGCCCGCCACTCAAATCTACAGCTTGATCACCAAGAATAATAATGTCTGGGAATCCTGGCTGGGGGATGGCGTAGTCGAAGAAGTCTCGCTGGCCTATCTTTCTGCCCGGGTCTATGCGAAGAAAAAGAATCCATCCAATCGAGTGCATTGTATCCTGGGCAGGAACCACTTTCAGATCTTGAACGATCCAGCCACCTCAAGAATTCTTCGAAGCGTACTTCAAGAAGACTTCTCGAATTAGAGCATCTGGTCTCCGGCCAATCAATCGGATTTTTTCCAGCGGAAGGTCACCATTTTGAGTAAGAGCACTGTAAAAGATATTTTAGCACAGGAAGAAGTACATGGAGCGGTGCTGGGGAACCGCTTCCGCTATGGCGCCATGGTCTTCATAGGTGTGGCTATTACCTGGAATACCTTGAACCTGGAAGGTACTGGTGTTCTGGCCAATCTGTTATCTTTTGCTTTGTTCGCTTTTGTAACAGTACTACATACATTTATTCTTCGGCTGGGCAATGCATTCTGGATCAAAGCCTTCAACTACATTACTTTGCTTTTTGACTATGTATTGATTACCGGGCTGATCGTTTTCTGGACTGTCGCTGAGAGCCCGGACGATGCAGGGTTTGCCATCAAGAATCCCACGAATCTGTACTATCTAATTCCCCTGCTAATCCCCACATTTCAGTTTCGCATCAAGTATGTTGTTATTTCTTATATCCTGTTTGTCCTCATTCACCTGGGAAGCATTGCTCTATCTCTACACCTGGGCGCACAAACAACCGGTAGTTGGTATTCATATGTAATGGGTGAAGGAGTGATACTGGCTGACGTTATTCCAACCCGCCCCATGCTCTTTGGACTGGTGGCCCTTACAGCCGGGCTCACAATTCGCAGATCTCTCAATATGCTTCGCAGACTGGCCAGCGCAGAAGCGCAGAAGACCGTGCTTTCTCGCTACTTTAGCCCGGAACTTGCGGAGCGATTGACATCGCAACCGGACCAGCTTCGCACAGGGGATCGAAGATTTGTGACCATTCTTTTCAGCGATATTCGCGGTTTTACCACACTATCAGAGCATTTGCCGCCGGAGGATCTGGCTCGCATGCTCACCGAATACCGGGAGCTGGTCACCGACATCATCTTCAAACATGGAGGGATGATCGATAAGTTCATTGGCGATGCCGTGATGGCTGTGTTCGGAGTACCGGAAAGTAAAGGCAGTGAGGAGGATGCTCGAGCCGCGGTGGAATGCAGCAAAGAAATGCTCATCACCCTTCCTGACTTCAACAAGCAACTGGCCAAATGGCTACCTGCGAAGCTGGATATTGGAATCGGCTTACATTCCGGAGAAGTTTTTGCAGGCACCATCGGCTCGGAAAACCGTCTGGAATACACGGTGCTGGGAGATACCGTAAATACTGCTTCCAGGCTGGAATCTCTATGCAAGCGATTGGGACGCCGACTGATCGTTAGCAAGGAACTTGTGGATCAGGCAGGCGCCACAGGATTCGAAAGCGTAGCCAGGGTTCAGGTGCGGGGCAGGAGTCAGCCGGTTCAGGTATTTACGCCGGTAGGCTTTCCCCTGGCCAGCAGTTCATGATTGTATTTCAGGCCACTCAGTTCGGCAATCTCATGCATTCTTTCATGCAAAAAGGTATCGGGCACTGAGTGCTTATCGTAAGAAGTGGGAACTCCAATACGGATCATTACCTCGGTGCGTCGGGGAAAACGATGGTCCTTATATTCGAAGCCCAGAGGAACAATGTGTACTGGCGTTTCTGGACGGCCCACCACGAAGCGAAAGCCAGGGGTTCGGCCTTTGCCCATCTTGCCTTTATAGTGGGTCTGCTCGGGAAAGATAGTTACAAGGTGCCCATCATGCAGAATATTTCTGGCAATCAATAGGTCCCTTTTGCTCTTCTCCGGATTTTTTCGGTCTACAGGTATTCCACCGCAATGAAGAAAGAATTTAGCTGCCAGTCCTTTTGCCAGACTATCTTTCATAATGCACCAGACATCCCAGCGGGCCGGATGCAGGGCTCGCACCAATCCCAGAG
The DNA here is from genome assembly GCA_002717505.1 of Leptospiraceae bacterium. GTDB lineage: Bacteria > Spirochaetota > Leptospiria > Leptospirales > Leptonemataceae > UBA3465. The sequence goes on along the minus strand of PBEB01000016.1, from coordinate 23,951 downwards.
GGATGTCCGAGTTCCGCACATGTTTGGCCAGAATCAGGACTCCCCCTTCTTTGGGCACATTTTCAATGCCCTGGACCTTTACTCTGAATCGCAACCGCGTGTAGAGTTGGCCGAACAGCTCTAGCAGATATACCGCGTATCGTTTCTTTCCGGGATGACCTTCATACTTCTTATAAATCCGAGACACCTTGACCCTCGCTGGTTTCAGTTTTTATTTTTCGCCTGCGAATCTTGCTCCGAAAGCAAAAAACGTCCTTCAGATATACTTCTGTACACAGGCTTACGATATAGGAACTGCATTTTTAGGATGGGTTGCAAAAATATGCCCATAAGGCCCCTTCCCCTGTATTCGATGGAGTCCAGAATCCTTGTTTCCACCGCTGATTCAGCGGATCGGATCTCTTCGAATCGGTGTGTATGCCTCCAAAAGCTCAGAAAAAACGGCAGCTTCTTTCCTTCGTCAACAAACTGAAATATTGAATCCCCCTGGAATCCAGACTCCACGTTCTCGCTGATCCACTGCTGCTTGAACAAAAGAAAGTGCAGGCTCAAATGGGTAATCCCGCCCTTTTTCGTCCCATCGAACTGAAGAACCTGCACCGGCGGGAAGGGAGGATTGAGCTTGCGAAAAAGCTCCAGATTCAGAGATGCCAGCACCGTTTCCAGGTTTGCATCCACCCGGGTTTCTACTATAATTCGCCGCAATTGATCCTCCCTTGACATCCGGGAAGCCAGGCAGCATTCAGGATTATGCATTGCCTGGTAACCGGAGGCGCCGGTTTTATAGGATCCCATGTTGTCAGAAATCTTCTAGAAAGAAAATACAAAGTTCGAGTTCTGGCCCTTCCTTCTGAGCCAAGAAACCGGCTGGAAGGCCTGGACGTTGAGATTATGGATGGAGATCTTACGAATCCCGCAGATCTGGACCGGGCCCTGAAAGGCATTGACTCGGTTTTTCACCTGGCTGCGGTACACGCTCAATGGATGCCTGACTTTCGTCCAATGTATCGAGTGAATGTGGATGGAACCAGGCTACTTCTGGAAAAGAGTCGCGAGCACGGTGTTCGACGCATAGTCTATACAAGCACTCAGAATGTCATTGGCTGGAACCCTCGCGGCCTTTCCGATGAGGAAACACCTTTCCAGGAGTTCAAGAAGAGCTCGCATTATACAAAGAGCAAATACCTGGCCGAGGAAGAGGTCTGGAAGTTTATTAAGGCGAATGCAAGCCCGGAGATTGTAATACTGAATCCATCTGGCCCTTTTGGTCCGGGCGATACGGGGCCTACAGGCAAGGTTGTACAGGATTTTCTCAGGAGCAAGATCCCTTTCTATTTCTATGGCTACTTCAATGTCATTGATGTGGATGATCTTTCTGCAGGACAAATTCTTGCTCTGGAAAAGGGTAAGCCCGGACAGCGATACATTCTGGCGGGCCATGATGTTTCTCTACATCAGTTTTTCAAGCTGCTGGAGAAGCACAGCGGAGTCAAAGCGCCCTCTCTTCGTATGCCGCGATTCCTGGTATATTGCATTGGCTACCTGATGGAAAAGACATCCGATTGGATTACTCATAAAGCGCCAAAGATGACTGTGGATCGGGTGCGTCAGAGAGGGCGAAAGAAGCTTCTGGATAACTCTAAAATTCGCGACCTAGGGCTGGAGATTCGCCCCATCGAAGATACAATCCAGAGAACGGTGGAGTTCCATCGCAAATACCTGGCGGAAGCAGGAAACGAATCATCTCACTAAATTGCCAGAAACCGAAGTCTCTAACCTTCCGAATGTAACCCGACTGGGCAGGAGCGTTGGCAGCGGTTTTCCGGCAGGACTCGGAGCGATAGGTCCCAATGCCTTAGAAGTGCTGTCAATTTCACCCTTCTTTCTAGCAAGACCGGGAATGCCACTATTCGGAAAAAACAGGTATCTTCTTTATCTGCCAGCGAATGGCCAATATTCAAGAATTCTCGATGCAGGAATTCCCAATCGCAATGGACTGAATCGGCAGAAAAAATCCGCTGGAGGAAACCCTGGCATTCTGGAATTCGCACGGACGATGGATTAAGAATACGATGAAGAGCGATTTTGTGATAAGGAAAATGGTTCTGGGCTGTTTCCTGCTCTTTCCTGTTTTTTGCACCGGGCTGGAGCGAAATACCCGGAGAGATGAGTCCAGTAATACGGAAGAGCTGAAAGCAATGCAAGAAAGGGAGACATGGTTTATTTCACCGGAACTGGCGGCCGACATCCGAACCGAAGATACTATCCTTCTGGATGCGCGACACTATGCATTGTATTCAGTGTCCCATATCAGCGGAGCAAGCAGCATTTCCTGGAAAGAGTTTGCCCGGGAGAATTCAGGTTTGCTGCTTCAATCGGACGAGCTCAAGCGAAAGCTTAAAGAATATGGCATCGATGCCAATGGCCTTATTCTCGTGTACGGTGGATCGAAAAATGGATGGGGGGAAGAAGGCCGCATCACCTGGATGCTTCGCACACTGGGCTATCCGGCCTATGTTGTGGATGGCGGCTTCGAAGGTTTGCATCCGCTTCTGAAAGTTACCTACGGCCCTCTGGAAGGGCAACCGGACTCTTTACCAACAACACATGATTCGCCTGCACTGGACGCTATCTTTCAGCGGGCAGACTCCCTTACGGTTACTAAAGATGAGCTGAATGAACTGCGAAATCGGCCAGGAATCATCCTCATCGATAGTCGCAAGAAAGAGGAGTATCTCGGAGCCACACCTTATGGCGAAAGCCGCGGAGGACATATTCCCGGTGCCGTGCATATTTATTACCAGGATCTGATTCGCGAAGACGGGCGTATTCTGTCTGCCAGCGAACTGGCCGAGCTCCTGTTATCCAGAGAGGCCATTCGCGCTGCACTGAAAAATCAAAAACTCGATGGTGCTCCAGGGAAAAGATCAGCAAAGAATTCTTCTGCGCACGAAAGCCCATCAGACAAACGAGGGGCCCTGCCAGGGGAAATATCGAAAGACCGAAAGGATGTGTTACCGGAGCGCCACCCGAAACACAGAAAGGATGGGCTTTCTGACGAGCTCCGAAATCTTGTATTTATTACGTATTGTACCGGTGGAGTGCGATCGGCTTTTGTTACAGCAGTACTTCGTCATTATGGGCTCCAGGCCCGAAACTATCCCGGCAGTATGTGGGAATGGTCTGCACAACCGAAAGTAGAATTTCCTCTCACATTGGAGTTGGCTCCCGGCGAAATGCAATATGAATAACTCCTGCCTTGCTCGAACGAACTCCCCAGAATTTAGAGGAGCGAATTGGCTCCTACCGTTACCCTGGACTCGCAACAAATACGAAAGCTGATAGCACGAGGAAGCCCTTTGAAAGCAAAACTACAACCGGTACTCTTCCTGATACTTATCAATATCACTTTATGCAAGCCGAACTCTGAGGAAGGGAGTCGCGTTTCAGTACAGGAACTTTTTCCCGGGGAAAAATGGGCTTTGCCCATGGAGAATTTAGGTCCTCTGGATGGCTCCCCTGGCATCACCGCCCGCGATTGTGGAACCTGCCATTCGGATCATTACAGCGAATGGTCGCAATCTACCCATGCTCATGCTCTTTCCGATCTGCAATTTCAATCGGAGCTTTCCAAGCCTTCTTCTCCGCAGTGGCTTTGTCTGAACTGTCATATACCTGCAGGCAACCAGCGAAAAGAAATTGTACGTATGGTGGAAAATGGAGATCTGTTACGGCCGGTGGCAGAACCAAATCCGGCCTTTGATCCTGAGATGCGCAAGGAAGGGGTGAGTTGCGCCACCTGCCATTTAAAAGAACAAGACGGAAAGACTGTAGTAATTGGCCCTCTGGGCACAGGTCGGGCTCCACACCCTGTAGTCGTTAATCGCGAAGCTTTGCAGAATCGATGCCTGGATTGCCACAACGTCAATTACAAGGTCAGCTCCTCTCTAGTTTGTTTTTTCAATACAGGAAATGAACTGGCAGAATCCGATCTCTCGCATAAAGCCTGCTCGGATTGTCATATGCCGGAAATCCAGAGAAAGATTGTACAGCTGTCCGGTGACTATGCAGACCGAGTTTCGCATATGCATTTTTTCGTAGGCGGCGGCATTCCCAAGGAATTCGCGCTGATGGATGCGCAGGAAAAGGGGGGGTATCGCAGCGGCCTGGGATTGAAGCTCCTGGATTATACATGGAATCCCGAAACAAAGACCTTTCGCTTTTCTGTAGAGATGCGTAATCTGAATATCGGGCATTATTTGCCCACAGGAGATCCGGAACGGTTCATAAAAATTCGCCTGAAGATCTTTGCTCCCGGCAACGAAGTAGAGAAGACATACAGAATTGGACAGCACTGGCAATGGGAACCGGAAGCAAAACAGATCCAGGACAATCGCTTAAGATCCGGAGAAGTCCGGGTATGGCAGGAGTCCGTTTCTCCGGGAGCCAGACCCAATCGCATTCGCCTGGAAGCTGTTCATATTCGCTTGAGCGAAAAGAATGCTCGATACATGGAGCAATCGTCTCAAAGGGTACCGGAACAGTATCGTAGCAAGATTGCGCGATTGCGAGAGCACTATCCGATGCAAAGACTGCTACATAGTGAGGACATTTTGATCCCTTTTTCAGGCCAGACTCCAATCCAGGATTAGTATTCAGGCGGCCGCCCTGAAAGATTCCACTTCGGCAGAGGATTCAGGCAGACTCGGTGAAGGATTTCCTTTCGCCAAGGGATGCAGGCTGACTCGGTGAAGGATTTCCTTTCGGCAAGGAGTTCAGCCCATGGTCATACCTCGCTTCAGGATGGATCCGAGGTAAAGTTCAGGTTTACAGTTTCATCGGCCGGTCTATCTCGCCAGCCCCGGGGATCTTTGCCACGAACGCTTTCGAACCTTTCACTGAAAGGAATCTCAATTCGGCCCATGGTTTTGCCCTCCACATTCCCTATGCGAAATAGAGCAGGATCGATTTCCTCCCCTTTCATCAGTAGAAGGTTCATAACGAGGCCCATCCCCTCTCCTTCCGTCTGATCGCCATTGGCCATGTAGAAAGACAGTAGATCATCGTAACTCATACCTTCGGCCAGCTTTTCCCGAATTCGATTCTCATCGGCACCGATCAAATCCGTGTCGTTCAATACAAGAATTCTTAATCCATCGTCTGTATGGTCGAAGGTAATGGAAGTCTCCAGTCCCCGGGCCTTCGCTTTGTCGCCGTACTCCCGAATCCATTTCTCCGAGATATTACCCTTGAGTTTTTCCATTCCGGTGCGATATTCCCCCGGATCGTTTATGTCCAGCTTCAGTTCTTCGAAAAAGACCCGTTTCGCATTGGCCTTTGTGGCATTAACCACCAGTTCCTTGAGGCAGGAATACAGGGTACTTTGCAGGGAAGGATGCTCATGCTTTTTCAGAATGGCGGCGATGACAAAATCCAGTTGCCGCTCCATTGTATCGGTGAGAGAGTAAGTAATGAACCTGATTCGTTTACCTTCATTTACGGCCTGAAGGATTTTCTCCCGGTCCTTTACATCCAGATCTGTACCCTGCATGATGCCAATTTGCCCCTCCCCGACAGTCTGGCCATATTTTTTCTTTCCTGTACAGGGGGCCGGGTTTAGTTAAGGATTCTTACGGGGGACTAACATGATTTCCAGAAAGGCTGCAGTGCGCTACGGGGTGGGCTTCGTCGCCCTGGTCATCTCCACTTATTTTCTCACAATCCTGACGGTGGCCATCTTTAACATTGGCCGGCCGGAAAAGATACTGTTTCCATCGTCGTTTTTCGAATCCTCCGGCCAGAACCTGGTGTTTGCCCATAGAGGCCTCACGGACGGAACTGTGGAAAACACAATTCCGTCCTTCGAAAGGGCGCTGAGTCTGGGAACCGATGTCCTGGAAACCGATGTGCAACTGAGCCGGGATGGAGTTGTAGTTTTATTCCATGATGATGATCTGAGCCGCCTGGCCGGTCGGCCAGAAAGAATTCAGGATCTGGACCTTGAGCAGCTTCAAGAGCTAAAGATTCCGTATGGTTGTTTAGAGCAATGCTTCAGCATTGCCACTCTGGAAGAATTCCTGGAAGCATTCCCGGACCAACCCACAAATATTGAATTGAAAAACGACAGTGGCGAGCTTGCCCGAAAGGTGGCCAATCTGGTGGCCAATAGACAGGATCGGAAGGATGTAATGGTAGGCAGCGCCCATTCAGATGCTCTGGAAGAGTTCCGTCGCCATTCCTCACTGCCTACCTCGGCCTACACCTCCGAAGTTATCCAAGCATCCATTTGCTATCTTCTGGATGCAAGATGCAATTTCGACTTTCAAGCCCTGCAGATCCCCTACCGGCCAAATTCAATCCTGCCTGCCCTGAGGGCCGATGTCGATTTCATTGAATGGGCTCGAACCCGGGGACTGAGAGCCCATTACTGGACCATCAATGAACCGGAGCAGATGGAAACACTGGTTCAGAGAAACGTGGACGGAATAATGACAGATTTTCCCGAGAAGGCTCTGGAGATTCGCTCCGCCCAGTCCGACCGGAATCCGTGAACCGTAGAAATCGTGGCCATAGGAAATCCTCTCACTTTAATTGGGACCAGGTATGAAATTACAGACTTTCCGACTCCTTCGCACACTTTCCCGCAAGCTGCATCTATTTCGGAGCTCTGCCTCTGAAATGAAAATATTTCGCACACCTGGACCCAATATGCAGTCTTTTCGCTCTACTTTCTCGGGACGGCCATTCTTTCGTGCGATGGGAGTTTCCATACTGACTGCGGCATCGCTAATGGTTACGTCCTGTGGAGAGGAAACGGCAAAGGCGGAGCCAGACAAGCGGGATACAGCAGCTGCCCCTGCCATACTGTTTCTTGGAGACAGTCTTACAGCGGGACTGGGCCTGGAGAAATTTCAGGCAGCTCCGGCCCTGATCCAGGAAAAGATCGATCAAGAGGGTTGGAATCTCAAGGTCATAAATGCTGGGGTGTCCGGCGATACTACATCCGGCGGACTTTCCCGACTGGACTGGTATTTGCGAAAAGAGAATCAGATTGAATATCTGGTCATTGGACTTGGTTCGAACGATGGAATGCGTGGCCTTTCCATTTCTGATATGCGAAGGAACATCGTAGATATTGTAGAACGTACGCGGAAGTTCAATCCGCAGGTAGAAATCTTTATCTATGAATTGCAGACGTTTCCGAGCATGGGGCCTGATTATGCAAAAAAGTTCCAGGCAGCCTTTCCTGAACTGGCCGACGAACTGGATTTACATCTCATTGCCTTTCCTCTCAAAGGTGTTGCCGGTGAGGATGATTTAAACCAGGACGATGGAATTCATCCGAATGTAAAAGGAACTCAAATAATGGCAGAAAACATCTGGAGAAGCATTCGTCCAGTGCTTGCAAGATCGCAGGATCAATAGGGCCGCAAAGGCCCATGAAATAAACCAGGTCAGAGGGTAAAACAGGCCAGAAGTTGCTCCAGACCAGAAATGTCCCGGGAGCTGTTCGCCACTGCCCGGGTCAATTGAGCTGAATGTGTAAATCAGGGTGATTCCAGAGGCCGGCCAAGTTTACTGGCTCCTGATTGGCAGGAAATTTAAAGCAGATTCCGAGCCTTGATACGCAGATACTCGTTGATAATACCGGCATTCAAATCTTCCGGCAAAGTATCCATAACCAGCACTCCACGATTCTTTAGCTTCTGCTGCAGCTCGGCTTTCCAGAGCAGATAATCGGCAACGTTAGACTGAAAAAAGGCTTCATCCAGGGTGGAAGGGGGCTTATCCAGGCTGTGATGCAGATCCGGAGGATTCAGCATCACAGCAAAGGGTAAATGTTTTCCGCTCAGAGTGCCGAGATAGGCATGAACCATATCTGCGGTGCGATCATCGATAATTGTGGTAAGTAATATAAGCAGAGTTCTTTTTCGTAGCACAGTGTTCAGAAAGCGAAAAGCTCCTTCATAGTCGCTCTCGGTGTAATCGGCCTCAAGGTCGTAGGCTGCCTGAATGATGCGTTCGCGACTATTTCTAGCTGGTTTGACGTAACGAAGTACTCGATTGGAAAAAGCCAGAAATCCCACTCGGTCCTGCTGTCGCTCCGCCACCGCCGACAGAAGCAAGGATCCATTGATTGCATAATCCAGATAACTCTGGGCATCGTCCATGGCAGTCATGGTACGACCGCAATCTACCAGAAACAAAACGCTCTGGTTACGGTTCATTTCATATTCTCGAACAATTAATCTCTGGTTTCTGGCTGTGGCCTTCCAGTCGATGTGTCGAAACTCATCGTCTCTGGTATAGTCCCGTAACCTCTCAAATTCCTGATCCCCTCCGCGACGACGAAATTTCCGCACACCCATGAGACCAAGGTGGCTTTTTCGAGCCAGTAGCAAATACCGACTGATAGCTTTTAGATCTGGATAAACTCGAACATCGGTTTCGCAGGGTAGAACATGGATCTTTCGCATGAGACCGATCAAGGAATAGCACGTAAGATAGACATGTCGAAACGGATAAAGTCCCCTTTTTGAAATGCGAATCCTGTATGATAGACTGTTGATACCACGGCGAAATCGACCGGTAAATGGCATTCCGTATTGTTTTGCCCGATCAAATTCATGATCTGCTACTTTTACACGAAATCTGCCCTGAATAGTTCTCTTTACATGCACATCCAGAGTAACGTGGTGCCGAAATCCCTGAGAGAAAATCCGATCTGTTTTCCTTTCAACGTAGAATCGTTTCTTCCGCGGAATTGTGATGGCATCCAGGATACCCAGCAAAGCCCAGAAACTGAGGCTGCCCAGGATGACCAGCCGCGCCGGATCGTAGTAAATCCGAAAGGACGGAATAAAGTACAGTACCCCTGCCGTTGTGGCCGAGAGAGCCGCAAGGATCAGTAAAGGGTACCAGAATCTGTTCGTTGGGTAGAACATTCAGGTGCCCGGAACTTCTACACTTTCCAGAAGACTGTTTACTATATCGTCCGGTTTCATTCCCTCCACTTCGCTTTCCGGGGTCAAGATCAACCTGTGTCGAAAGCAGGCCGGAGCCATTTCTTTGATGTCGTCTGCAATCACGTAGTCCCGGCCATCCATCAAAGCCAGAACCCGCGCTGTTCGAATCAGAGCAATGCCCGCCCTGGGAGAACATCCCAGCTGCACTTCTATTCGCTTACGACTTTCTCGAACCAGGCGATTGATGTATTCCAGAATGCTATCGGATATTGTAACCTTTTCGCAGAGCTGCATTGTGTTCAGGACACCTCTGGAATCCATCACTGGTTCCAGTTTCTCCGGCTCTGGCTCACCCTGACCCGCATGCTGCGAGTAGATGCGGTATTCCTCTAATTCCACGGGGTAATCGATATAGAGCTTCACCAGGAATCGATCCAATTGAGCCTCGGGCAGATTGTAGGTACCTTCCGACTCCACCGGATTCTGCGTGGCCATTACGAAGAAAGGATCATCCACCTGAAAGGTGCTATTGTCCACAGTGATAGTGCCTTCCTGCATAATCTCCAGGAGCGCTGAATGAGTCTTGGCAGGGGCCCGGTTAATCTCATCTGCAAGAAGAAGATTCGTAAATACGGGACCCTTGTAGAAGACAAACTTCTGTTCCTTTTGATCGTAGATATGGGAACCGGTGATGTCCGAAGGCATCAGGTCTGGAGTAAATTGAATTCGATTGAAGTCGCACCCGAGCAGACTGCCCAGAGTTCGCACCAACAGGGTTTTTCCCAGACCGGGAACGCCTTCAATCAGTGCATGCCCACCACCAAATAGCGCGGCCAGAATTCCGCGAATCAGTTCATCCTGACCAACGTAAACCCGGGACATTTGCTCCTTGAGTTTTCGAATTACATCGCGCATTTGCGCCTGTTCCTGTTCACCTAACATCATCTACTCCCAGAGTTTTCGTATCCTTCTCAAGATTGTTTGTTCGTCCAGCTTTGTATTGGCATTGATTTCGGGAAAAACTGTATCTATACCTTGCTTCTTTTTCCAGCGAGTCAGGGGGGCCAATCCATGCATCCGATCTCGCGAGCGAACCATACGACTCCCCAGAGCTTCGAAGTGTTCTTTGAAATTCCTGGTGCCCGACTCCTGAGGCTGAAGGGGAGTCCGTTCATGGGGAAAGCGAGACCAGATAAATATAATCAGCACCAGAATGAATTGCATCAGAATCAAACCCCAGGGTTCTTCGGCAAAAAGAAATAGGAGGCTTCTTTCTTCCGTGGCGCGTTGCCCGGCATTCACAAGTCCTCGCTCAATGTAGGTAACTTTCAGGGGTTCTCCCGTGGATGGCCTTTCGCTCACAGCATGAAGGAGAAAGGTAAGAAAGGACACGTTTTCAGATCTGGACATATGCCAGTTCAAGAATAGTTCGCTACCGGCCATAATGTACACCGGCACCTGACCATACTGCACACGAATAAGAAGAGGCCGTCCGGCCACCGAAATAATGGTACGATGTCCGTTGTTGAATATCGCATAGTCTTCCAGTTCATCCACCAATTCTTCATCCAGCTCATCTTCCGGTGTACCCTTTGGTCCATAGCCCGAGTAATCGGAAGCCTGCATAAAACGACGAATGGGCAGGGTCCTGGGTAGCTGACCAAATTGCTCATTGCCCTCTTCCTTATCTGAGACAGCGGATCGCCAGTGCGGGTAATAGCTCCAGGTTGTGTTCTGCTCGGCCAGCCTGAGCGAAGGAAACCATTTCTTCAGGGGGGGCCATTCGCTGTCTTTGAGGATTGGCAGTCCGCCCTCGAACTGGAAAGGCAACTCCGGAGGAACTTTTGCTTCTCGATCGGATCTTGTCTGTGCCATTCCCAGGATGGGAGGATGAGGATCCCTGTCTTTGTAGGTTCTGAGTATTTCAATGGCGGTAATCTGTTCCGCTACCTTTCGGGCCTCGGTCTCCTCGGGCATATCCAGCGCAATTCTACGCCATGCCTCAACGCTGGCATCGGTGTCTTTTAGCAGGATCAGAAGAGATGCCCGCTGATCGCTGCTTTCTTCATCCGTCCAGCGATTGTTCAGCTCATTTAGCAAAGGTACCAGTCTTTCGAATGCCGCCGGGCGACCATATCGATCCAGATATAGAATAACGTTCTGCTCTTCAAAAAAACTTTCTTCCAGGAATCCTTTTCTTTGAAGATTGACCTGTCGTCCCACAGTCTTTTCGAACAGATCAAAACCATTAATACTCTCCACTCCATCCAGTCCGTAGACTTCGATGACCACGGGTTCGCCGCAACTGATGGCAACCAGGAGAACAGAAGCCAAAGCCAGGACCCGAAGGGACTTTCGAGCCAGATTGTTCATCGGCCTACTCCCTGCAGTTGCTTCTCCATGCGATGGATTAATTCCCGATAGTAGTCCTGGCTCCGGGGTCGAAGCGCATACACCGTTTCTTCGAAGGCCGGGGAAAGATCATCTGCCAATTCAACAAAGGACGCTGGCGCAACCTTTCGCACCAATCTCTGAAATTCTCGGGGTGTGAAACCGGTGCGTCGTGCCAGATACTTTTCCGCATGGCTGAACCGGACCAGAATTTCCAGTAGAGTCTCCATGACGTCCGAGTAACGCTCTTCCTCCATCGCTTTCAATGCATCGTCAAAGAGTGGATCCCTTTTACGCGGTTCTTCTCTGGAGAATGCAAGGTCCGGTGAGTCCTCTTCGACCTGACGAGCAGTTCGCTGAAAAGAAATTCCGTTGCGAAAAAGAAAGACAAGAAGCAGTACTACAACAGCCCCCAGAAGGCCCCATAGCAGGATAATAGGATTGAAGACCGGAAATCCTCCACCGCTCCGTTTTCGCTCCGGAGCCTCTCGGATATAGGGTTCCATATCCTCTTCGGTAAATTCCCTGTAGTCTCTCTTTTTGAAATCGTACCAGGACATCTCCTTCAGTTCTTCTTCGTACGGACTGAGTTGCTTTTCGGAGCTTTCGCTTCCGGAGAAATAATCCCCCATCTGATCGCAGGATGCGCCGAAAGGGCCGGTTACAGCGAGTAGCAAGAATAAGGAGAGATACGAGACGCCAGACAGATTATTCCTGCCCTGACCCTTTATCGATTTTTCTCGGCCCATGAACATTGCTAGGTGATCCTTTTTTGCGATGTCATTTCGTCCAGCCCTCGAATGAACTGTAGTTCCAGATCCCATCCCTCAAGAAAGGTTCGAGCGTCTACGTAGAACAGGAACCTTGATACGGCAAAGAAGATTGAATAAAGAAAAATCAGAAATATGAAAAGCAAAGAAGTGAGTGAAAAGGAGGTGTAGACCTCGAAGTTCTGAACTCTAAGCAATTCGAAAACAGATTCAAAGAAGGTAAGCCCCAGAAACATTGCGATCCAGAACAGGATGATGTGAAATAACCAGAAGGTAAAGACCTGAAGAGCGCTGGTCAACGAGGAAATCCGCTTTCGCATATCCTTTCCTCGCAAGCCCTCCAGGAAAAGCACCTCCGGTCGATAAAAGCCTCGAATTAGAACATTCCATAGTGAAATCAACAGGGGGGCAAGAATAGTAAGCTGGATGAAATAAGGCAACACAATGCGAAACAGAAATGGAAACAGAGTCCTCCATGTATCCTTCCAGATGGACCTATCCCGGACGTCCGCTTCAAACAACCAGCGAGCATTCATATGAAATACAGGAATCTGCAGTAGCATCACCTGGATCAGAATCACAGGAAACATGAAAATTTGGTCCAGAGCTTCGTCTCCTTCTGATAGCTGGCTCAGAAGCGCAATCAAGCCTGCATCTACTAGCAGAAAGAATACCACAATAGGCAGAAGAACTCGCAGAATCTGGCCCAGCTTTTCGCGAATGACTACGAAGGCAAAATCCAGAATTTCATCCGCTCGTCGCTTACGCAGTTCGTACTGTATTCGTCTTACGTCCAGAATGAGCCCTCCAGCCCAGAACAATAAAGTACAGGAATAGGATTAAAATGCAGGTGCCACCAATGGAGCCTTTTACCCAGGTGGGAAGGTCCGAAGGAGCTACAAATCCTTCGATAAAGGCTGCAATAAAAGTTAGAATTACATCCGCCACAAGAGCGGGAACACTTCGCAAACCGGCTTCGGTCACAGCTCGAATTCTGGTCAGATTCCCGGGGCTGAAAAAAGCAAATCCGGTTCGCATCCCTGCTCCCGCAGCCAGACCTATGGCCGTTAATTCGAAAGGTCCATGGGCCAGAATCCAGTTCATGATATTATCTCGTGCAGGGGAATGCAAAAGAAAGCCAATGAGAGTACCCAGGTAGAACCCGTTGTAAACCAGCATGTAAAGAGAGCCAACTCCAGCCAGAATACCGAGACCATAGCATAGAAGAGAAAGACTGAGATTATTCAGAACATAACCGCTACTTCCAATCAAGGCATCGCCTGCGCTCAATTCTTCGCGATCTCCAGAATGCATGGATTCGTATTGTTGAAGCGTGGCTTCTCCCAGCAACGAAGCAGCGAATTCTCTGTACTGGTACCCCAGTACTCCGGTAATCGTAAACAGAATATAGAACAGAGCTATGCAACTCCAGGCATAGCGATCGGAAAAGACACCCGCAGGAAGGGTTTCCAGAAAGAACTTGCTAAATCGGCCGCGGTCCTTTCTGCCAGAATGAAGATAGCTATGAGCGCGGCTCACCAGGTTTTGCAGGCGATCCGTCAAATCTTCCGGTAAACGATACACAGTTGCCAGCGAAAGATCAGTGGTAACCTTGCGATATAGCCTGGAGAATTCACGAAGCTCTTCCGAGCTGGCCCCCATAGGGTTGTATTCCATTAGCTGCAATAGAGTCTGGAATCGATTCCAATCCGGATTGCATTTCTCTATCCAGGCCGCTGGTGTCATAGGAAAGTCCGATTTAAGCCGTAGCGAGGTATAACGGTCAAGTAGAATCCATCCATGCCTGACTCGGTGAATCCGAATGCAGGAAAATGAGCCACGAGGTTACGTTTTTTCCTTGATTATTAGCACCCAGAGATACCATAGATTCCATGCCTCAGCCTATCGAGAATGAAGAATTAGAACATGTATTGCAAAAGTGGACATCCACTCCTTATGGTCGAAAGACCTTTCTAGCAGCAGTGCCCATGCTGATGACCGCCTGCGTCTCCGGCGACAGAAACCGGGAAGGTGACAACACCGGCCAGGATTCGGCACTCACCGTGGATCAAGAAAAACAACTTACCAAAGCGGTGCTACCAGAGCTGGAGAAAGATTTTCCCAGAATGCAAAATGGCGCTGTACAGGGCTACATCAATCAGGTGGGCCAGAAGATTGTGGCCCGAAACGGTCTAACCCGAAACCCCTATTCCTACAGCTTTCGCGTAGTTGAGGCTCCGTATCCCAACGCATTCGCCTTACCGGCCGGCACTGTATTTGTTACCAGACCTCTGGTAGCCATGGCCGAAACCGAGGCGGAACTTGCAGGAGTTCTGGGGCATGAGATTGGTCATATCAAAGCCCGCCATACGGCGGAGCGCATGCAGGAAGAAAAGGATGACTGGCTCTACACTGGAATTGGCGCTTTGATCGGCGCTTTACTGGGTTATGGAATTGGTCGCTCGGCCTGCCCCAAAGGCGATAGCGATTGTGTAACATCAGCCACGCTTATTGGAACCGGTCTGGGTGCCGGAGCCGGCTATTTGATCAGTAAGTATGCCTTCTTCGCCAACTCCCAGGAAGATGAGATGGAAGCAGATCGCGTGGCTTTTCGCACAGCTGTCAAGACCGGCTACCACAAAGACTATGTAGGCAAATTCTACGAGAAACTGTATCAGATCGAATCCAGTGGCGATGACGATAGCGAATTGTTTTCCAAACTGAACGATGCCATGACGACTCATCCCCCGGCAGAAGAGCGGGTAAAGCAAATGCATGAGCTGGCTTCCTCTGTAGGGGGCGCTGGAAACGGCGTAGTCTCCACTCCGTATTTCGACCGGATTCGAAACGCTTGCGATGCCTGATCATTCGTCTCGCGAAAACCTTCAGCAAGCCGTAAGGGCCACAGAATCTGTGGCCCTTTCTTATTCCACGGCAGGCTCAGAGTCCGAGGCAGCACCTGTCGTTCTGGTGCATGGATTGTTTGGTTCCTCCAGAAACTGGCAGTCCATCGCTCAGGAACTTTCGGATGGACGCACGGTCTATAGCCTGGACCAGAGAAACCACGGAAACAGTCCTCATACCCACTCCCATACCCTGTATGATATGGTGGCGGACCTCAGACAATGGCACGAAGAAACTGTATCTGGCAAAGCAGTGTATGTGGGGCATTCTATGGGCGGACTTGCGGTTATGGGTCTGGCATTAATTTTTCCCGAACTGGTAGAGAAGCTGGTTGTTGTAGATATAGCACCGAGAAGTTACGAACCACATCATGGAAAAGAATTTGATGCCCTGGAAATGGATCTTTCCGGATTCAAAAGCAGATCTGAGATCGATGCTGCTATGGCGAAGATCCATCCTGTGACGGCCGTGCGCAAGTTCTTGCAGATGAACCTGGAACGAGATAAACAAGGCTACAGCTGGAATATAAACGTCAAACCGCTACGAAATGCGGCTTACCTCAGCGGATTCCAGGAGAGCTTCCCGGATCTAACTTTTGCTGGTCCCACTCTCATAGTTAAAGGGGAGCATTCCGACTACATCCAGGATGGAGACCGAGCGCTTTTCAACCGATACTTTCCATCCAGCCAAATGGTAGAACTCAAGGGCGCCGACCACTGGCTGCATTACAGTGCACAAAAAGTATTTATAGATACTCTGCGGATGTTTTTAACGAACTGAGCCGTACGAATGCTTCCTATGCGAGCTGGAGTAAGGCGGGCGCTCCCAGTATCCGCCGCCAATGCTGGAATCATGATTCCTATTTCTGACAATCAATCTGAAACACATTGCACCCGGAATAGCTCATTCTTGCCGTATGTTTCGTCCAGCGTGCCGTGCTGAAACCAGACCACCCATGCTCTGGAAGTATTCGAAAGCACGGTCGTCGCGGACCAGTAAAAATCGGCACGCGTCCCCGGAAACATGGACGTATTGACTGCGGGGTTCGCGGTTGAATAATTTGCCAAACTCTTGAGCTCGTTTACACTGGGCAAGCGCCAATTGCGACCCGCAAGGTTCAGGCTATTACAATAAGCTAAGGCATCCGTCCAGGTCTGTTGAGTACCTGTGCCTGTGCACGCGGAGTCATTATTCTGCCCTCGGTTGCATTTCTGCCAGGTTAGACCAGTGGACCGGTCCGTGACCGTACCATCTCCATGGTCGATGTATTCTGGAGACGGGAGGCCCGGTCCCGGAGAAACGCAAAGGACAGACGGGCTTACGTCATTTACGTGCGTGAAGTTTACCCGACCTCTATTGAATCCTGGGGCCCAGAAAAAGTCAACAATCGGGGGTGGAACCATATTGGAGGTCCAGTAGCTGCTGGCGAGCATGCCGGGAAATGAAGCAAGGAAGCCAGTGGGCGACTGCCCATCATAATTCATAATTGTATATAGCTCCTTCACAGTGGGAATCCGCCAATCAGTGCGACCGGCGTATCCGGCCCCGGCATGAACGTTGTTCAATGCGCTGCAGGCATTGGCGGCAAGTGATCGGTTAGAATGTAGTGAAGACCCGCTTCCACAAGTCGGACCATGAAGCCCTTCGCTACAGGATTTCCAGACCAATCCGGTGGAGTGATCCGTTGTGGTATAGTCCGTGCCGAAGGTGGGATGCTGGTTTGGACCGGAGAAATTTACGCCACGACCTGCTTGATGCTCCCCATCCTGGCCGGTGCCCGCGCAGGGGATTATAGAGCCAGCTGCATCCCAGCACTGACTCTGGAAAGTCTTCAAAGGGGCCAGGACTGGATTCGCTATCAGAACCAAATCATCAATGCTGGTTGCATTTCCTCCGGCGCAGGCTCCGGCATCATCCGTAAATGCAAATTGCAGGGTGTACTGTCCCGGAACGTCCGGTGTAAATGAGGCATGCAGAGAATTCGAATTCTGAATATCAGCAGAGGTGCGCGCAGAGGTAGCTGGTTTCTGAGCCAGAGTCCATGAATACAAATAGTTTCCAGAGTTCGCGCCGCAGGCCGCAGCGTCAGGGTCTCCAGAACTACTGGCATCCAGGGCAAGGGGGTAACCTACGAATGTTTCTTGATCGGACCCTGCCACCGCTACCGGTGCTCCATTACCATCCGGGGTAGTGGCACTCAGAAAACCCGTCCAGGATGATCGGTTGTTCGTATCATCGTAGGCCCGAATACAGAAATAATATACGGTGTTGTCTGAAAGGCCAGTCACATCAAATTGGAGCGGCGAACCCGCACCGGACGGTGCCACAGCATTAGGAACATTCCCGGCGTTACTGCAATCCGCATCGTTATTTATTGGAATTGTGGAACGCCGGATTTCATAGGAACTGGCCGAGCCTACATTTCCGTCATCTCCCACGGCGGTCCAGCTCAAGCGAATCGCATCAGAGTCAAGAGGAGCGGCCGTCGCGCCAGTGACATTTGCCGGAGCTATCAGGTCTGGTGCTGTTTGTGTCGTAACACTGACTACTCCCTGAGTCCAGCTGTTGAAGTTTCCGTTAGCATCGAAGGCAAGGACACAGAAGGAATAGGTCGTATTTGCGGACAGGCCATCCACGTCCAGGGTTTCAATCTGTCCGGAAACTTGAGGAGTTATCGAATGAGCTACCATAGCGGCGCTGAAGCATTCCAGTGTATTGTTTATTGGCGAACTGGACCGCCGAATCTGATATCCTGCCGGTTTTCCCGCGGCCCCGTCATTTCCGGGGGCTGTCCACTGAAGCCGAACTCGACTGTGCGAAGGGGCAAAAGCCACAAGGTCGGAAATATCACCAGGCCCGATCGTATCCGGAACCAGGACAGAAGCTGTATCATTGTAAGGCCCGACACTAACAATGACCCCAGCAGTGCCAGGATATTCAGCGGTAAACGAGGACCCATTCATCGAACCCACGGGCGATCCACCGCGGCCATTACCCGTAGTGACAAAACTCGCGTTCACATACCGAGGCTGTCCGGCAAGACTCGCCTGCGCTGCAAAGACAATGATTTCTCCCACATTCGCCGTAGCGGAAGCCGGAAAGATGTTCAGACTATCAATGACTGGATTTGCCTCTCCATTTGGTGTATAATCCGCGCTGTCTGGAATACCATCGCCATCGCTATCAAGGATTCCGGAAGGGGAGGCTGGATTCGTCGGATCATATCCATTGTCCACTTCCCAGGCATCCAGATAGCTATCGCCGTCACCATCCGGACTATAGTTGTTGATATATAGAGAATTGCCGGAATCCGAGGGATAGAGAAAGGTACCGGTGGCCGGTACGGTTGTGTTCGCGCCGTGCTCATCCACCGCCGTCACCTGAATTTCGATCCCGCTAGAAACCATTGCTTCGTAAGGAATGTCGGCAATGTACCAATCTGCGCCATCCGGGACCATTGGGATGACCACGTTGCCCCCGTTGGCTGGCCCCGTGATTAGGTACACATTCATGTTGTCTCCGTTCGGTTCATCTACTCTGGCCCGAACTCTATAGGGGAGATATTCGCAGTTGGACTTGAAATAGTAGTAAGCCCCCTGGATATCGGGAGGTTGATTTCCGGGTGGAGGAGATCCGGCTCCGAACAAGGAAAACGTACGAGTCGAGAATACTACTTTGTCGCTGTTCACCATCGATTCATGGCCTGTCCATCCTGGCATACGCCCGGCTGTATCCTCCACAGAGGTGAGGCTCCAGGAGAATCCTCTTGTGGCCGACTGATTCAAATTGTTCGATTGTATCGTCGCCAAATTGAGAGTGATCTCTACCGAGACGTCTTTTTGAAAACGGTAGGATGGCGTTATCTGATATACGAAAGTTGTGGGAATGTATGAACCTGGCATCGCCGAGGTGCCAGCAGTATACCGTGTAATAGTGAATTCCTGGTTCTCGTCCCCCTGCTGGATGGCACCTTCCGGAATATGCAGAGTTAAGTAACCATCAGAGGAGACAATAGTAGCACCAGCAGGTCCAGCCGTTCCTCCCCCAGACGGGGTTCCTGAAATCGCGCCGTCGCCCCCCATTGCAACCAGGGCCAGAGCAGACGAGGAAAGCGGCTGCTGCTCCGATTCCTGGTCATTCAGAATAGCAATGCAACCGCCGAACAGGAAAAATGCGGCAACAATGCAGGGAACGGTTAAAATACGAAGCATCATGCATCCTCAATGATAAACGAATCTTATTCGTTATTGCCACCTATCAACAAGATTATTAAAGCATATACATTTTTTCCTGCGCAGGAAGAACCTGTTGCTTCCCCATCATCAATGCTCACAGTAGCTCCGATTTTGGTTATTCCTTTTGCGCATGGCCCATTTTCTCCGGCGAATGATGCGTAACGTATCGAAGATACATTTCCTGGGAAAAGCCAGAGCGATATGGGGGATGGGATACCCAGTTTCCGCTTTCCGCATCCGGCCGGTCCCGGGAGGCCAAGGAATGGCGGAATAATCCGAACGGGAAGCCTCTCAGCTGAGAGGCTTAATTCTATATGTAGATACGTAAGTAGCTGAAGGATGCTCAGAAAGAGAGTTTAAGACCCATCAATTAGGGCCGGTACAGACAAGCATGGGAAGAGCAGATGTATTGCAAAAAAAACAACAAAAACCACGGACTGACCGGTGCATTGCGCGGCGGCCCCAGAACGAGGCCCAGGCGGCTCGCAAACCTTTGGCGGCAGATTGCAGGCACCGATCGACAAGCTTTGCCCGAAGCGCCCCCTTTAGAGCCATTGCGCCCTTAGAAACATCCCCCGGCGGTCCAGATAAAATGCAGCCTTTTAACTAAAATTCCCTGGAGGCATCGTCCAGGAAAGCCTTCTCTTTTCTTGTAAGCGAATCCATCCCTTCGTTGGAAATCTTTTCAAGTAATCGATCTACTTCTTCTTTCATAGAGATGCGGCGATCAATCTCTGCCTGTTTTTTGGCCAGACGCTTCTTCTTCTGGCGATTCTCCCACCAGCTAAAAAGGCCACCTGATTTCTTCTCCTTTAGATGCTCGGCGCCGATGCCACTACTTATGGAAGAGCTACGCGTAGACCCCTGAAAACCTGAAGAGCTTTCCGCCATCACGCGACCACGGCGAGCATGGTAGAAAAGATACAGCGCTCCGGCCAGAGCACCTCCGGAGTACAATACAACTGTGTCCAGGCTGCCCCCCAATGCGAAGAGAAAGATGAAGATAAACAATCCCAGAATCAGCCATTTCATCTTCACCGGAAACACGAAGAACAGAAGAACCTGACGGTCCGGCCAGATTACCGCATAGGCGATGAGCATCCCCGCAATTCCCGCTCCCATGCCCCAGACCGCCACGGGCAATACCGAGCCTACGGCCGACCATACCAGGACTCCACCCAGCAAAGAAATGAGAAAATACTTCAAGAAATGGCGTCGTCCCCAGAGAATTTCCAGCTGGGAGCCAAATCCATAGATGATTATCCCTTCGAAGAATACGGAGATCAGCCGGCTCAGGAAATGGGCTCCCGGGCGAGGGTCCGTTACAAAAATGTGAGTGAGAATCTGGGCGGGATGAAAATTCTGACCAAAATGCAGGGCCAGCGGGCTTAGATTCGTCCCCATGGAACCTGCGATGACTTCCAGAACGAACGCGGCCCCCAGGAGCACTAAAATTCTTAGCACTCCCTGGGATACCGGAGGGACGGATATCTGTGAACCAGCCTGCATGATTCCGTAATCGTTCTAAGAACTCATACTAGCAAGCACAAGAAGAGGGGTACCCTATGAAAAGTAAGCAGATCGGTAGAGAAAAGGCGGATTCATCTTTCGCCGAATTGCTGGAGGCCAGCATGGATGGCCGCCAGGAAACACGTCCTGGAACCCCGGTACAGGCTCGCATTGCCAGTACTCGCGATAAAGACTTTATCTTCGTAAACACTCATCTGGGCGCCGGCGTCATCCCCAAGGCACAACTGCTGGATCAGGACAATCGTGTAACTGTTAATCCGGGCGAGACTATTCAGGCTTACGTCCTTTCCCGAGAAAACGGCGAATTGCATCTAACTCTATTTCCCAGTGGAAAAGCTCAGAAAGCGATTCTGGAGCATAGCCTTCAGGAAAAACTTCCCGTTCAGGGCACTATCCAGAGAAAGATCAAAGGCGGATACGAGGTCGTTCTGGGCGAAGCTTCTGCTTTTTGCCCCATGTCTCAGATGGAAGGAGATCCTGCTCCTGGGTCGATCCTGAGTTTTCTGGTTATTGAACTCTCAGATCGTAAGGTTGTAGTATCCAATCGCTCCTTTCGAGAGATGGAGAAGGAAAGACAAAAGGAAATCCTGCAGCATGAACTGGAGGAAGGAGCCGTTATCCAGGGCACCGTTACCAACCTGCTGGATTTCGGAGCCTTTGTTGATATCGGAGGCATGGAAGGATTGATCCCATTGTCCGAGCTTTCCTACAAGAGAATTCGACATCCTTCTGAAGTTGTTAAGTCCGGCCAGTCCATTCGCGTCAAAGTGCTCTCTATAGACTGGAAAGAGGAACGCATTACACTTTCCTTAAAGTCCCTTCTCGAAAACCCATGGCAGGGACAAATGCCTTTTGCCCCCGGCGATATCGTAGAAGCTACTGTAGAATCCATAAAGAATTTCGGCGTCTTCGCTCGTCTGCCTGATGGATTTAGCGGTCTCATTCCTATGAGCGAAACCGGCCTTCCCCGGGGAGTAGCGGCGGATCGAGAGTTCCATAGAGGTGAAGAGCTTCGCTTGATGATTCTAGATGTAGATCGTCAAAGAGAAAAGATCAGCCTTTCTCTTCGCAGGGTTCAGGATGCAGATGCTCGAAAAGAATACGAGCAGTATATGCAAGAAAACCAACCCCAGGAAAAGGAAGAGGTTTCCAGCTTCGGCAAGGCGCTTCTAGCATCCCTGAACCAGAACGATAAGAACTGATTCACACTTCTACAGGGTCGGCGCAACGTCCAGAGGATGAAACCTCTCTACTGAATTCGCGCCGGCTACTGCAAAAAAGGCAGGGAATTCTCTGCCTTTTTTTGTGTTCAGCCGCGCTGCCCTGAACGCCAGAGATTGTTGAATGATCCTTCCTGGGTTCGCATGGAAAACTTCCCCGGGTGCACTATTGATTTAAACCAGGTTCGACACGGATTGTCAGTAGTCGCTGCAAATACAGGTGGTTCGTCCCCTCGCGCAGGACATGAAATTCGGGGATGGTGGTAGTCGATTTGCGTAGCCGCTGCAAGTGCAAATGCTCCGTCGCTGCGAACAGGAGATGAAATTCTGGCCGGTGGTAATCGCTTTGCGTAGTCGCTGCAAATGCTAGTAGTTCGTCCCCTCGCGCAGGAGATGAAATTCTGGCCCGTCGTAGTCGATTTGCGTAGTCGCTACGTGCCGCAAAATGTAGCCCTTACAACTTCTTCTGGCTCCGGTGGGCGCTCGAATTCGGAAAACCCTTCGTGCTTCTCGTAGGGCGCTTTCAGGCATTCGTTCATGCTCTCGAAAACCGAATAATCCCCCGCCATTCCAGCCCGGATAGCCCGCTCCACCTGGTGATTACGCGGTATATATACCGGGTTGCTACGGCGCATTCGCTCCCGGACCTGCTCAAGGCTCTGCGGCTGCTCCCCAAGGCGCTGGCGCCACATCCTACGAAAATCATCGGAGCCCTGGCTCTCATCTTTGCTATTGATTCCGTGGTCATCAATGAGCCTGCGAAACTCAATGGTGAAGTCCAATTTTTCTTCTTCAAGGTGGCTCAAGAAAGACCGAACGATTCCTGTGTCTTCTTTGCGGGGTTCAAAGATGCCAAATTTCGCAGCCATTGCACTTAGCCACTCTTCATCGTAGATCCTCATCAACTGACTCATACACTCCTGGAGCTTTTCAACAGAGCTGTTAATGTCCGGCTCCACCAGGGGGACCAGGCAATTGGCCAACTGGGCCAGGTTCCATTGTGCGATCGTTAATTGATTCCCATAGGCATAGCGGCCGCCCCGGTCAATAGAGCTAAATACCTTGTCGTCTGAGAACGTATCCATAAATGCACACGGGCCGTAATCTATGGTTTCGCCGGAGATGGACATGTTGTCCGTGTTCATTACTCCATGTATGAAGCCCAGTGACATCCACTTTGCAACCAGCGCCGCATGCTTTCGACCCACTGCTTCCAGAAAAGCCAGATACGGATTTTCGGCCTGCTTGCACTGCGGATAGTGGCGTTCGATGGAGTAATCGGCCAACAACTTCAGGCTTTCCGTATCCCGGCGAGCCGCAAAGAATTCAAAGGTACCAATTCGAATATGACTGGAGGCAACCCGGGTGAATATTCCGCCGGGCAATGAACTCTCACGATAAACCGGATCGCCGGTAGTGGCCGCAGCCAGAGCCCGTGTGGTGGGAACGCCCAGATGGTGCATGGCTTCGCTCAGGATGTATTCCCGGATCACCGGGCCCACCCAGGACTTACCGTCCCCTCCTCGGGACCAGGGTGTGATGCCAGAACCCTTGAGCTGTATATCATACCGTTCGCCGTTGGGCGCCTGCACCTCGCCCAGAAGCAGAGCCCGACCATCCCCCAGTTGAGGATTGAACTGTCCGAACTGATGACCTGCGTAGGCAAGGGATATGGAGCTCGCTCCTGCCGGCAGGGCCTGCCCTGTAAACAGCGCGGCGCGATCTTCTTCCGATAGAGACAAAAGGTCCAGTCCCAATTCCCTGGCCAATTCAGCGTTGAAGGCAAAGAGCTGAGGATGTGTTACTTGCTCTGGCTGCACCCTTACATAGAATTTTCCGGGAAGACTGGTGTAGGTATTGTCAAAGGCAATCATCGGTTCTGGGCCTGAAGACAGGGTACTCACATCCCGGGAAACAGGCTCATAAAAAATGGAG